>NZ_JBVISU010000022.1:112511-148570 GCF_055575355.1 Amycolatopsis sp. NPDC034160
AGAATTCGGCGTCGCCGACGGTCCGGACGGGTCGGGAGTGGCGGTTCGGGTTCGAACCCGAATCGCCACTCACGACCAGCGGTACCGACGCCTCATCCGCCCTCGCCGGTCACGGCCCACCGCTGATTCGCGGCCGAGGTCCCAGTTCCAGTGGCCGGGGTTCGGGGGATCCCACCAGTCCGTGTTCTCGCGCGTGGTCCCCGGCGGCGCCTACCAGAAGCCGGGCATCGTCGCGCCGGGCTTCGCCGCGGCGGGCGGGCGGCTGCTCACGCGGGCGTCGAGCTACGACCCGGCGGAGGACCGGCGCCGGGCGGGCGAGCTGCGCGACCGCGGGCTGCAGGCCCTGCTGGTCGCGCCGAGCACCACCGGCCGCGCGGGCAGCGAGCTGTCGCGGTCGCTCGGCGGCCTCTCCGTACCCGTCGTGCTGGTCGAGCGCCTCCCGCCACCCGAACTGCCGTCGATCGGCCTGGACGCCGTCGTCACCGATCACGTGATCGGCGCGGGAATGGCCGTCCGTCATCTGGCGGCATTGGGGCACCGCCGGATAGGTTTGGTGCTGTCCCGGCAAAGCCCGCACAGCGAACAGATCCGGATTGGCTGGTGCACCACGCTGAAGTCGCTCGGACTCGGCACCGAAGAAGTGCCCTCGATGGACATTCCGCCCTACGGTCTCCCCGGCTGGCCGGGTGAGGCCGACGAACTCCTCGATCGGTATCGGGGCGCGGGCACGACGGCCCTGCTGGTTCATGCCGACCGGGAGGCCATCGGCATGGCCGAGCGCGCGCAGGAGCGGGGCATCGGGATACCGGGCGAGCTCACGATCGTGTCCTACGACGACGAAGTGGCCGCCGCGGTCGATCCGCCGTTGACCGCGGTCCGGCCGCCGAAGCATCGTCTCGGGGCGCTGGCCGCCGAACTCTCGCTCGCGAGGGTGGACGATCCGATCGACCGGCCGGTACACCGCGTCGTGCTGTGGCCGAACCTCGCGATGCGCCATTCCTGCGGCTCCCCACCATGAACCCCAGCCCAGTACACATTGGACAGACCGCCGCCGGAAAGGAATCCCGTTGACCCCGCCGATCGAATCCACCGAACTCACGCTCGAACAGAAGGCGTCGCTGCTGTCCGGCCGCGATTTCTGGCACACCGAAGCGATCGAGGACGCGGGTGTCCCGTCGATCCTGCTCTCCGACGGGCCGCACGGCCTGCGACGGCAGGACAGCGACGCCGACAATCTCGGGGTCCACGACAGCGTGTCGGCCACCTGTTTCCCGCCGTCGGTCGCGGTGGGGTCCAGCTGGGATCCCGAGGTCGCGGCGCGCGTCGGCGCGGCCATCGGCCGGGAAGCACGGGCAGCCGGGGTGTCGGTGGTGCTCGGACCGGGCGTGAACATCAAGCGTTCCCCGTTGTGCGGCCGCAATTTCGAGTACTACTCCGAGGATCCGCTGCTGAGCGGGGTGCTCGCCACCGCCTACGTGCGGGCCATGCAGGCTGAGGGCGCCGGCGCCTCGGTGAAGCATTTCGCCGCCAACAACCAGGAAACCGACCGGATGCGGGTCAGTGTGGACGTGGACGAGAGGACCCTGCGCGAGATCTACTTCCCGGCGTTCGAACGTGTCGTGACCGAAGCGCGTCCGGCGACGGTGATGTGCTCGTACAACCGGGTGAACGGTGTCTACGCCTCGCAGAACCGCCGTCTGCTCACCGACGTCCTGCGGGACGAGTGGGGTTTCGACGGCACCGTCGTGTCGGACTGGGGCGCGGTGAACGACCGGGTCGCGGCGCTCGCCGCGGGGCTGGACCTCGAAATGCCGGGCACGGGCGGCAGTGGCGACGCCGAGATCGTGGCGGCGGTCCGGAACGGGGAGCTGGACGAAGCCGTCGTCGACCGGAGCGTCCGCCGCGTTCTCGACCTCGTCGGCCGGTCGGTTCCCCCGGCAGGCGCCATCGATCCGGACGAGCAGCACGAGGTGGCGAAACAGGTCGCCGCCGACTGCGCGGTCCTGCTGAAGAACGACCGGGACGCGCTGCCGCTGAGCCCGCGGTCGGCGGTGGCGGTCGTCGGCGAGTTCGCCGCGAGCCCGCGGTTCCAGGGCGGCGGAAGCTCCCACGTCAACCCCACCCGGGTCGACGCCGCGCTCGACGCGATCCGGGAACTCGGCGAGTCCGTGACCTACGCGAGCGGACTGGCCGACGACGCCGTAGAAATCGCCCGCCAGGCCGACGTCGCGGTGGTGTTCGCGGGTTTGGGCGAGAGGGACGAATCCGAAGGCTTCGACCGCGAGACCATCGATCTCCCGGCGGCGCAGATCGAGCTCATCAAGGCGGTCGCGGCCGCGAGCAGGCGGACCGTGGTCGTCCTCTCCCACGGCGGTGTCGTGTCGCTGGAGGGGTGGCACGATGACGTCGACGCCATTCTCGACGGCTGGCTGCTCGGCCAAGCGGGCGGAAGCGCGATCGCCGACCTGCTCTACGGAGTCACCAACCCGTCGGGCCACCTAGCCGAAAGCATCCCGCTGCGGCTGCGGGACAACCCCAGCTACCTCAACTTCCCCGGCGAGTCGGGCCACGTCCGGTACGGCGAAGGCGTCATGGTCGGCTACCGGTACTACGAAACCGCCGAGGTCGCCGTCCGCTACCCCTTCGGCCATGGCCTGTCCTACACGACCTTCGAGACCACCGACCTGACGGTAACGGCGACGGGCGACGACACCGCCACCGTCGCGGTGAGCGTCACCAACACCGGGACCAGCGCCGGGAAACACGTCGTCCAGGTCTACGTCGCCACCAACGCGGCTCCGGTGCGCAGCCCGGCGCGGGAACTCCGCGCGTTCACCAAGATCTCCCTCGAACCGGGCGAGACCCGCCGGGTCGAGCTCACCCTCGGTCGCCGCGCCTTCGCCTGGTACGACATCGAACTGAGCCGGTGGGTGGTCTCCCCCGGCGACTACAGCGTCCAAATCGGGCAGGACGCGGCGCATATCGTCGCCAAAACGCCGATCACACTGGCAGGCGACGTCATCATCCCGGTTCTGTCGCTCGATTCGACGGTCGAGCAGTGGTTCGGTCACCCCGTCGTCGGCCCGGAACTCGGCGCTCTGCTCGCCGCGAACCTGCCCGACGAGCAGAGCGAGCAGGCGCAAAAGAGCGCCGACTGGATGCGCATGGTCGCGTCCATGCCCATGCGCCAGTTCACCAAGCTCATGGCCTACCGGGGCGTCGAACTGCCCGCCGAAAGCCTGCCGCGGCTTGTCGAGCTGAGCAAGGCCGGCGCGTGACACGGCCCGAGGTCGTCGAATCGATTCGACTCCGCACTATCATCGAAGCATGGTCACCATCGCAGATGTCGCCCGAGCGGCCGGGGTCTCCCCGAGCACCGTGTCCTACGTGCTTTCGGGCAGGCGTTCGATCTCCGAGGACACCCGTCGCCGCGTCCAGCACAGCATCAGCGAATTGGGTTACCACCCGAACGCCGGCGCCCGCGCGCTGGCCAGCAGCCGCACCAACGTGCTCGCGCTCGTCGTCCCGCTGCGGACGGACCTGAACGTCCCGGTGGTCATGCAGTTCGTCGCGGGCACGGTCACCAAGGCCCGCACCTACGACCACGACGTGCTGTTGCTGACCAAGAACGAAGGCCCGGACGGATTGCGCCGGATCGCGGCGTCCGCCATCGCGGACGCGCTGATCGTGATGGACGTCGAGACCTCCGAACCCCGCCTCCCGGTGCTGAGATCCCTGCACCGGCCGGTGGTGCTGATCGGCGTTCCCGCCGACCCCGGCGACCTGACCTGCGTCGATCTCGACTTCACCGCCGCCGGCGCGATGAGTGTCACGCATCTGGCGGACCTCGGCCATCGGGAGGTCGCGCTGATCGGCCCCTCCCCCGCAGTCTACAAGCGCGGCACAAGCTATGCGGGCCGTTTCCTGCGTGGCTTCCGCCAGACCGCCTCGAAACGCAAGATCCGCGCGGGCTCGTTCCCGTGCGCTCCTTCTTATGACGCGCTCCGCACCTGCCTTGACGACGTGTTCGCCAAACACCCCGGCGTCACCGGGCTGGTCGTGCACAACGAGGCCATCCTCGGCCCGTTGCTGTCCGAACTGAGCCGCCGCGGCAAGCAGGTACCGCAGGACATCTCGGTACTGGCGGTCTGCCCGGAGGACATGGCCGAGGCACAGTCGGTCCAGCTCACGTCGATCGCGATACCGGCCGCCGAACTCGGCAGCCTCGCCGTCGAGATGGCCATGCGGCGGCTCGACGACGGCGGCCAGGCCGAAGTCCGGTTGCTGTCACCCCGGCTGACCGAGCGGGGCAGCACCGGTCCGGCGGCTACCTGAACGGCCTGAACCGAGGGGGTGGCGGTGTGGCGTCGGTACAGGGGGTCGTGAGTGGCGATTCGGGTTCTAACCCGAATCGCCACTCACGACCAACCCGCCCCTACCGTGACCCCCCGGTCCAGTGATTCCCCAACTGGACAAGGCTCACCGGCACCGGCGCACCCGGCCCGGCTTCGGTCGAGACCACCGCCAGCGACAGACTGTTCGCGTTCTTGAGCACTCCGGCCGGCAGCACGAAGTCGCGTTGCGGACCGCCGTTGACGTACTGGCCCATGTTCCAGCCGTTGACGAACACGAACACCCGGTACTTCCCTGCCCGCTCCCCGAACCGCAGCGCGACCGAGACGTCCTGGTTCTTGGGCGTGTCGACCCGGAAACCGGTGCGGTACCAGGAGACCCCAGGTTCCGCAGTGGCAGGAGGCCGCTCCCAGCGCCCGTGACCACCGCCCGGGAGATGCCAGCCCTCGCGTTCGCCGTACAGGCCGCCGGTGTTCAGCGGGCCGCGTTCGGCGTCGGTGGTGCGGCCGCCTCGGATCTGCCAGGAGATCTTCGCGTCGCCGATCGCCGCCCCGAAGAGACCGCGCGGCTGTTTGAACCTGGTGTCGTCGGCCGTCCAGTCGTCGTTGTGCCCCATATTGGTCACGAGCACCGAGAGCCGGGCCGGCCTTCCCTTGACCAGTAACCCTTCCGGCACCGCGAAGTCACCGCGGCCGGGGTCGGGGTTCACCGGTTGTTCCGAATCGGCTTGCGTACCACCGAGGGCGGACCCGAGATAGCGTCCGTTGAGCCACACCAGATAGCTGCCGCCCTTACCGGTGATGGCGTTCAGTGACACCGTCTTCTCGCTGCCGTCGGGGGTGAAATCCCCGCGATACCAGACGTTGCCGTGGTGGTAGCCGTACTCGTCGGAATAGAGGACCGGCAGGGTCTTCGGCTTGATGGGGCTCGCGGTCGTGGTCTTGTCCGCGGCCGTCCAGCCCGTGTCACCGGTGGCGGGCGGTTCGGCCCGGTAGCGCCAGTCCGACAACGCGGGCAGTGTCACCGCACGTGGACCCGGAAGCGCGCCCAGCAGCGAACCACTCGGCGTGCGCCTGGTCTCCACCTGCCTGCCGCCGACGACGAGCCGCCGGGCCGGCGCGAAGACCTCCACGTCGCCCGGTGCGTCCGTGTCGGCCCGGAGCACGAGCTTGTCGTCCGTAATCTTGGCCTCACGCACGACAGAGGTGCCCCGGACCAGTACCGGGCCGGCCTCGGTGTCCATCCGCCAGAACTGGGCGGCGGTCTCGTCGGTGCCGAGCAGGAGCAGCATCGGCGGCCGTCCCCCACCCGAGACGAGCACCCTGGCCAGCCCCGAGTGAGTGTAGTCGAGACGCAGATCCTTGCCGTCGAACGAGCTTCGCACGTCACCTTCGAGCACGCGCACGGTCGGCGCCGACGAATACCGCAGCACCGTCGATCCCTGCTCGCCTTGCCGCCCGTACAGCATCGCGACGTCGCGGCCGTCCGCGGTGACGTGGGTCAGGATCTCCGAGTTCGACCACACCAGCCGCTGCCCGCCGAGGTCGTATCCGGCGACGAGGATCTTGGCGTCCCGCCCGGAGACGCGGACCGGCACCGAGTAGTCGCCGTCCGGCGTCGACCAGTCCAAAGTGGTCGAAAGATCCGTGGACGCGCGCCGATCCGCGTGGCGGACGAGGACGAACTGCGTACGAGTGTCCGGATTGGACCTCGCCTGGGTGAAGACCGCCGGGTCCGCGGACTTCGGCGCGGTGGCCGGGTCCGTCTTCGTCAGCGGCGCGACCGTGGTCATGAAGTAGCCCTGACGCTTGAATTCGTCGTACTTCGGGGTCAGTCCGCGTGACTCGGTGATCGCCGCGCCGTAGTCGTAGGAGGTGTAGACGTCGTTCGGTTGCGGCAGCCACCCCCAGGACGTGCCGCCGTACAGCATGTAGTAGCCGAACATCGTCGCGCCGCTGCCGACGGCGTTCGACTTGTAGTACACCTTCATGTAGTCCGGGCCGGTCAGTTCCCGGCACTTCTCGTAGCCCGCGTTGTTCAGGTCGATGGCGCCCGCCTGGTATTCGGCGGCGTAGACCGGCGCGTCGTCGCGCAGCCGTCGTGTGACGCCTTCGCCCCAGGTACCCCACGTGTCCGGATCGGGACAGTTGAACGCCTGCGGATAGTCGTCGACACCGGGGATCTGGACGGCGCCTTGGCCGGACGACCAGTTCGGCAGGTCGCCGTTGCAGCAGTTGTTGTGCACGATCGGCACGTCGATCCCGTCGGCTCTGGCTTTTTGCTGGAGCTGTTCCATGTAGAGCGGGTCGACGTTGGCACCGTATTCGTTCTCCACGTTGTACGCGATCACCGAGCCGCCACGGGTGACCTGATGGCGGGCCAGGATCGGGTTGATCCGGCTGAGCCATTCCCGGTAGGCGGCGGTGTAGCCCGGGTCGCTCGACCTCGCGCGCCCGTCGACCGTCTTGAGCCAAGCGGGGAAGCCGCCGCCGGTGGTCTCGGCGTTGATGTAGGGGCCGGGCCGGGCGACCACGTAGAGCCCGAGTTCCTCGGTCATCCTCAGCAGCCGCTCCACGTCCCGCACGCCGCTGAAGTCGTACACACCGGGCGCCGGAGAGTGGTAGCCCCAGTGGAAGTACAGCGAGACACCGGTGAACCCGGCGGCCCGGATCTTCTCCAGCACGTCCCGCCACAGCTCCGGGCTGGGCAGCCGGAAGTAGTGGAACTCGCCGGACCACAGCATGATCCGGCGGCCGTCGACGGTGAGCGAGTACTTGTCGTAGCCGACCTGGTGTTCCCGTGCCTGCGCGACCGGCGCCGCGGTCACCGACGGAGCGGGTGCGACGACCAGGCCCAGCAGCATCAAGAGGGCGGTGAGGATCCTCATTGGACACCTTCGATCGTCAAGGCGGTTCCCGTCGCCACGATCGGATCGTCACCCTCCGGGAAGGCCACCTGCCAGGCTTGGGGCGCGGACTCGGCGTCGACGTGGACGCTGTCGCCCTCCCGGCGGATGTGGAAAGTCGACTCGCCGACGGTGGTGGTGATCCGGGCGCCGTCCTCCAGCTGGTACAGCCGCAGCGTGACACCGTCGGCGTAGTCGTAGTCAGGCCGGTCGTCGACGGCACCCACCGGCAGCACGGTGTTGGGCCGCACGAGCAACGGAACGGTGAGCATGTCGCACACCGCGGTCACCCATCGAGGCCCTTGGATCTCCTCACCGGTGAAGTAGTCGGTCCAGACGCCGTCCGGAACGTAGTAGGTCACTTCGCCTTCGTCGGAGAACACCGGGGCCACCAGGAGGGAGTCACCGAGCATGTACTGCCGCTCCAGGTGGGCACAGGCCGGGTCCGTGGGAAATTCCAGCGCCATCGCCCGCATCATCGGGATGCCCTCGGCCGACGCCTGGGTCGCCGCGCGCCAAAGGTACGGCATCAGCCGCGCCTTGAGCTTCGAGAACACCCGCAGGACGTCGACGGCTTCCTCGTCGAACAGCCAGGGCACCCGATAGGACGAACTGCCGTGCAATCTGCTGTGCGAGGACAGCATCCCGAACGCGATCCAGCGTTTGAACAAGGCCGGATCCGGCGTGCCTTCGAAGCCGCCGATGTCGTGGCTCCAGTACCCGAAACCGGACAGGCCGAGGGACAGCCCGCCGCGCAGGCTCTCGGCCATCGACTCGTAGGTCGATTCGCAGTCACCGCCCCAGTGCACCGGGAACTGCTGCGACCCCGCGGTGGCCGAGCGGGCGAACACCACTGCCTCGTCTTCGCCGCGGTGTTCGCGGAGCACGTCGAAGACGGTCTTGTTGTACAGGTAGGTGTAATAGTTGTGCATCCGCTCCGGATCGGATCCGTCGAAGTAGACGACGTCCGTCGGAACCCGCTCGCCGAAGTCGGTCTTGAAGCAGTCCACGCCCTGGTCGAGCAGCGCGGCCAGCTTGCCCGCGTACCACTCGCGCGCGGCGGGGTTGGTGAAGTCGACCAGCGCCATCCCCGGCTGCCAAAGGTCCCACTGCCACACGTCACCGTTCGGTTTGCGCAGCAGGTAACCGCCGGCGACCCCCTCGGCGAACAACGGCGACCGTTGCGCCACATACGGATTGATCCACACCGAGATACGCAGGTCCCGTGCTTTCAGGCGCTCCAGCATGCCGACGGGGTCCGGGAACGTCCGCGGATCCCATTCGAAGTCGCACCAGTTGAATTCGCGCATCCAGAAACAGTCGAAGTGGAACACGCTCAGCGGCAGGTCGCGTTCGATCATGCCGTCGACGAAGCCCGAGACCGTCTCCTCGTCGTAGGACGTGGTGAACGACGTCGACAGCCACAGTCCGAAGGACCACGCGGGCGGGAGCGCCGGCCTTCCGGTCAGCGCCGTGTACTTGCGCAGTATCTCTTTCGGGCTCGGGCCGTAGATGACGAAGTACTCCAGCGACTGGCCCTCGACGCTGAACTGCACGCGCGACACCGCTTCCGAGGCGACCTCGAAGGATACGTGTCCCGGATGGTTGACGAACACGCCGTAACCGGCGTTGGTCAGGTAGAACGGCACGTTCTTGTAGGCCTGTTCGCTGCTCGTGCCCGCGTCGGCGTTCCAGATGTCGACGACCTGGCCGTTGCGCACCAGTGGCCCGAACCGCTCGCCGAGCCCGTAGACCTGGGCCCCCACCCCGAGATCGAGTTGGTCACGGACGTGGTGCGCGCCGTCGAGGCTCATGAAACCCATGCCCTTGGCGCCGCTGGTCGTGAGCACCTTGTCGCCCGCGACGAAGTCGACGTTCCACCCCTCGCCGCGGTTCAGCCGGACCGACAACGCGCCGGCGGTGAGCGTGTGGCCGTCCTCGGAGACTTTCGCCTCCTCGTCGACGGTCGACAGTTCGAAGTGGGGCTCTTGCGGCAATCCGCCCTCGAAATGGGTGACGCTCACCCCGATCACGTCCGGCATCGGCGAGAAGAACCCGACCGTCGCCACCGGCCCCTTCAACAGGTCGCCGCGGTGGCGGATGCGATGGGTCGGCGCGTGCACCACGATCCGGCCGTCCCCGGCGGTGAGGTCGTACACCTCGACCGGATGCGCCGCCTGTACCCCGTCGCGCAGCAGCCAGTAGCCGTTGCTGAATTTCATTTGACCGCCCCTGCCGTGATGCCACGTGTCAACGTCCGCTGGAAGATCAGGAAGAAGGCGATGGCCGGGATGACCCCGAGCAACGCCGAGGCACTGGTCATGGTCGCGTCCATCATCCGCTGCCCCTGCAACACACCCAGCGCGACCGGGACGGTCTGGGTGTCGTTGGAGATCAGCAGGATCAGCGGCAGGAAGAACTCGTTCCACGTCCAGATGAAGAAGAACACGAACAGCACGCCGAGGGTCGGCTTGCTGATCGGAACCACGATTCGCACCAGGGTCTGCCATTTGTTCGCGCCGTCGAGGTAGGCGGCCTCGAGCAGCTCGTGCGGGAACCCGACATAGGTCGAGGACAGCAGATAGGTACCGAACGCGGCCTGGATGATCGTGAAGATGATGATCACGCTGAGCTGCGTGTCGTACAGACCGGTCTCGTTCGCGAGGAAGTACAGCGGGTAGGCCAGCGCTTCCTGCGGCAGCGTGTTCGCGATGAGGAACGCGACCAGGATCCACGTCCGGCCGCGGACCCGGCCGATACCCAGCGCGTAGGCGTTCAGTACCGAGATCACCACCGCGAGCACCGCGACCGTTCCGCTGATCACGACGCTGTTGAGCAGCTTCTGCCCGAAATCGACCCGTACCCAGAAGTCGATCAGCCCCTGCAGGTACACCCCGTCGGGAAAGGACAGCGGACCGTCCGCGGCGTACTCCGCCGGGGACTTCAGCGCGTTCACCGCCACGATCAGGAACGGCGCGAGCATCACGACCGCGAGAACGATCAACGACCAGAGCGTCAAATGCCGTTTCACGCACGCTCACCCCGCCTCTGAATACGAAGGAACACCGTGGTGAGGACGAGGATCAGGACCGTGAGCACGGTCGCGATCGCCGCGCCGTAGCCGACCTGGGTCTTCTCGAAGAAGTTCTGGAACGAGTAGTACGACGGTACGTTCGTCGAACCCCCTGGACCTCCCCGCGTCAGCACGTAGATCGGTCCGAACACCTTCAACGCGGCGATGGTGCAGGTCAGCAGGACCACGAAGACCTCGGGCCGCAGCTGCGGCACGGTCACATGCCAGAACCGGCCCCACCACGACGCGCCGTCCAGCTCGGCCGCCTCGTTCAGTGACGGATCCGCCCGCTGCATCCCGGCCATGAAGATCACCACCGGGTAGCCGACCTGGATCCACACCATCACGCCCATCACGCTCCACAGCGCGACATCCGGGTCACCCAGCCAGTTCCGGCCGAGCGACCCGAGACCGACGGCGGAGAGGAGTTCGTTGACCGCGCCCTCGGGTGCCAGAATCCAGCTCCACACGACGCCGGCGACCGCGATCGGCAGCACCTGCGGCAGATAGACACAGGCCCGCAGCACACTGGCCGCCCGCGTCCCGAACCGCTTGGCCACGAAATCGAACAACGCGGCCGCCACGACCAGCCCCAGCACTGTCGGCACGATGGCCATCGCCACCACGAGCCCGAGGTTGTGGCGGAACGACGCCCAGAAGACGTCGTCCGCGAACAACCGCCGGTAATTCTCCAGTCCTGTCCACTTCGGATCGCCGGCGCCGGACCACTGGGTGAAGCTGATGCCGATGTTCATCGCGAACGGCACCAGGATCACCGCGATCAGCAGCAGCGCGCCGGGGATCAGGAAGAGCAGATAACTTCCTCGTCCTCTGGTCATTTCCCGATGTTCGCCAGATTCTCCTCGTAGGGCTTGGCGAGCTCGTCGAGCGCCTGTGACGGCGAGGCGCTCGACGTGATGAGCTTCTGCGTCGCCGAAACATGGACGTCGTAATATCCGGGAGCGGGCCAATCGGGATAGAACGCCAGCTTGTCCTGAGTGGACAGAGTGGTGAAGTCCTCCACCAGTTCCTTCAGCCGGGGGTCGGCGGGCGGCGTGGGGCTGTTCACCACCGGGACACCACCGGCCTCACGCAGCTTGTCCTGAATGGGCTGCGACATGGTGATCGCGATGAAGTCGAGCGCGAGGTCCCGGTTCTTCGCCCCCTTGGGGATGACCCACATGTTGCCCGCGGACCCCGAGGTCATTCCCGGCCACGGGACCGAACCCCACTGGAAGTTCTTGATGCTCTGCACCAGCCTGCCGTACCACCAGCTGCCGCTGATCATGATCGGGTACTTGCCCTGCATGAACGAGGTACCCATGCCCTCGGCGTCCACCCCGGCCGAATCCTTGCTGATGTAGCCCTTCTTCACCCAATCGGCGAAGGTCGTCGCACCGTAGGTCCACGCGGCGTCGTGGAAGTCCACCTTGCCGGTGTAGCGCTGGTAGCGGTCCACCCAGGCGCGGTCGGCCTTGGTCAGCGCGAGCTGGTACAGGACCTGGTGCGCCGGGTACTCCGACCCGCCGACGGCCAGCGGGGTGACCCCGGCGGCGGCGAACTTGTCCATGGCCGCGGTCAGCTGCTCGATGGTCTTGGGCGCCTCGAGACCCTGCTGCGCGAACATGTCCTTGTTGTAGAAGATCTTCACGTACTCGGCGTAGTTCGGGACCCCGTACCAGTTCCCGGACCCCATCACGCCGTTCTCGTCGTACCGGGCGGTGGTCTGCAGCGCCGGGGTGAGCTGCTTGTCCCAGCCGCGTTTGGTCACCTCGTCGCTGATGTCGGTCAGGAGTCCCTGCTTGGACAGCAGTCCCGCGGTGGCGTTGCCCTTGTTGTATTCCAGGATGTCCGGCGCGTCATTCGAATTGAGCACCATCGGCGCCGTCTTCTGGATCTGCTCGAACCCCTTCTCCTCGAAGGAGACCTTGACACCCGGGTGGCTCGCTTCGAACTGCTTGATCGCTTCGGCCCAGGCCACGCCCATCGCGCTGTCCGGCGGCTCGTAGTGCCAGAGCTTCAGCGTTTTGGGGTCGCCGCTGCCGGATCCGGACCCGCAGCCGGCGATGGCCAGCATGGCGACCATCGCGGCGGCCAGTACTCGCTTGGACATCAAGGTTCTTCCTCCACAGAAATCGGTGATCGTCAGCCCGTGAGGGTCCACGTGGCCTGGTCGGTGTGCATCCGGCCGTCCTTGACTCCGGACACCGTGACCACGTTGGGCCCGGGGTTCAGGGAGACTTCCGGCCAGACGACGGCCCGGTCGGCGCCACCGCGCGGGGCGCCGATCTGCCTGCCGTTGACGCGCAGTGTGACAGTGTCGGCGTTGGTGTACACCTTGACGTCGGTCACCGAAGCGGTCCGAGTGGTCCAGCGGCCGCTCGCGAGGTGGACGACCGGGGTCTCGGTCCAGTTGGCCTGGTACCAGTAGTAGGCGTCCTTGCGGATCTGGCGGTCGCCGGTCACCAGGCCCTTGTCGTTGCGGCCGTGGGTGTCGCCTTCGCTGCGACCGTCGGAGGCGAAGTCGAACATCACCCAGACGAATCCGCCCCACAGATACGAGCGGCTCTCGATGGCGCGCCAGTAGTCCTCGTGGAACGAGGCCTGGTACTCCTCGGGATGCCAGTCGGAATCCGGCACCGGCCGGGCCGGGCGCTCCTCGTGCTGGTGGGCACTCGCCCCCGCGCCGTACTCGCTCATGCCGATCTTGCGCCACGGGTCGGCGGCGTGCAGTTCGTCGGCCCACTTCCCGAAGTCCGCGGTCGAGTCGGTGTACCAGCCGAAGTACTTGTTGTAACCGCTGATCTCGGTGTGCGAGTTCAGGACGCCGCGGTCCCACACGCAGCAGCTCGCATAGGCGGTCATGCCGCCCGGCCGCTCGGCCGTGACCTGCCGGGTCAGCGCGGCGACGAGGTCGTTGACCTCGGGGGTGTCGTTCCACAGCTCGTTGCCCAGTCCCCAGAACACCACCGACGGGTGGTTGAAGTTCTGCCGGACGAGCTCGCTCGTCTGCTGCTCGGTGGTGGCCCGGAACTCGGGGGACGCGGTCGTGAGGTTGACCAAGGGTATTTCGGTCCACACGAGGAAGCCGTACCGGTCGGCGAGAGCGTAGAACCGCGGCCCGTGCTGGTAGTGCGCGGTCCGCACCGCGTTCACGCCCATTTCGGACATCAGCCGGAAGTCCTCAGCCAACTCCGACGGTGAGATCGCGAATCCCTTGCCGATCCGGTCCTGGTGCACGTTCACGCCCTGGACGCGCAGGTGGCTTCCGTTGAGGTGCAAGCCTTTGTCCGGATCCACCGACACGGTCCGGATTCCGAGCGGCTCGGTCACCGTGTCCATGACCCGACCCGTGCGCGGGTCGAGCACGTCGACGACGACCTGATAGGTGAACGGGTCCGCGCGTCCCGCCCAGAGCCGGGGCCGGTCGATCACGAGGGTCTGCGCGACCGGGGTCCCCGCCGGACGCACTCCTGTCGTTCCCTGTGCGACAGGAATGCCGTGCTCCCCGGTGATCCGGGTCCGGATCTTCGCGTTCCCGCCGTCGAGCTTGGTGGTCACGTCGACCACCGCGCTGCGCGCCGAGACGTCACGCTGTCGCATGTAGACACCCGGACCACCGAAGTCGAGCATGTCGACGTGCACCCGGTCGGTCACGACCAGGCTGACGTCCCGGTACAGCCCGCCGCCCATGGTGAAGTCACCCGACAACGGCGCGACCGCGGAGTCCGGCGCGTTGCTGACGCTGACCGCGATCAGGTTGACCCTTCCCGGCCGCAGCACGGAGGTCGCGTCGAACCGGAAGCGGGAATAGCCGCCCTTGTGCTCGCCGAGGCGTACGCCGTTGACCCAGACCACCGCGGTGGTGTTCGCGCCGTCGAACTGCAGCCAGAGTTTCCGGCCCGCCGGCTGCGGTGGCACCACGAGCGACCGGCGGTACCAGCCGACCCCGCGGTAGTAGTCACCGCCGCCGTCCTGGCCGTCTTCGGCGTTCCAGGTGTGCGGCACCGTCACCCGCGCCCACGCCGAGTCGTCGAATCCGGCGCCCGCCACACCGGGCACGTCCCCGCGGAAGAACCGCCAGTCCCGATCGAGATCCACGGTCTGACGGCCTGGGCTCGCTGGAGCGGCCGACGCGGCCACGACGGCGCCACTCGACAGGAGGAGGACCATGACGAGGAGCGAAACCGCCGTCTTGCGGCGGTGTCCGTTGGCCATGGTGGCCTCCCTCGGCATCTGCGGTGATCCGAACTGTCGAAGCGCTTCGACGACACGATAGGACCACGCGGCCGCTCAACACAATGTCTTGACCTGCGGCTCCCCCACCTCTACTGTCGAGGCACTTTTGCCTGTCGCCCGACACAGGGGGCACGACGTGGGCTCGCTCACCGGACCACGAGACGATCGGACCTGGCCGCCTAAGTCGACCTACGAGAGCCGATCGGACTGCGAGAGGCCCGTGAAGGCCTCCTTCCCTACTCTCAAGGCAGGGAAGGAGCCTTCACGACGTGAATCTGGACTGGTCGACGAGAGTCGACAGACGCCTAATGTCCACAAGGGACACATTATCGCGGCCGAGTGACCGATTGGTGCCCTTATGTACGGTTCCCCGTAGGGTCGTGCGTGATAATGAGGGCTAGGGCAAAGGTGTCTTGCCAGGGAGAGTGTGTGAGACGTTGGGCATCAGGCTTCGGCACTGGGCGGTGGCGTCCCGAAGGTGTCGCGAAAGCCACTTTCGGGACATCGCATGTCCTGAAAGTGGCTTTCGCGACACCTCCTTGAGGGCTGGGGGATGTTGGTAACCCTGACGGTGTGAGCAGACAATCGGAAGGCGGACATGTCCCCCATGCGGCATTGGGGACAGTCAACGTCCCCAATGCCACATCGGGGACATCCGGCCGCGGCACGAGCCGACGTCGCACGCAACACGACACCTTTGCCTTACCCCTCAATAGAACGCTCATTCTCACTCACGACCCCCTCGCGAAACCGCGCGAATAACTCAAATCGGCCTCCAGCAATTCGAGCAGTGTCCCTTATGGACAGTCTGGAGCCGGGTGGAGCCTCTCGGCGGCGCCCGCTCGCCACTCACGCCCCCCGCTCACGACCCCCCGCTCACGACCGCATTCCCAGCTCCGTCAGGAGATCGCCGACGTCGACGGCCGCACCGGTCGAAATCGACCGGTTCGCGGCCAGCCCGACCACCAGCGACCACATTCCCGCCAGGTGATCCGCGTTCTCCCGCCCTCCGGCCAGCAGATCGGCGAGCATCCGCTCGTCACCTCCGCCGTGGCCCGCGCCGACCGGCCCGTCGAAGAGCGTCTCGGGCGGCTCCCAGTGCCGCTGAATCGTCAGCCGCGCCCGGCTTTCGACCTCCTGATCGGAGCCTGGCGGGCGGCTCACCGGGACGTCGCCGCGGGCGGCCGGACGGGCGTGGTCGTTCTCCCGCACTTCGAGTTCGAGCCTGCCCTCGCTGCCGGTGAACGCCACGCGGTAACCCTCCCGCGGCGAGTAGGCGACCAAGTGATAGCTCAGCTGGGGCCCGCCCGCATACCGCGCGAGCACGGTCATGTCGTCTTCGATGGTGATGCCCGGTCCGAAGACGTTCAGATCCCGCAGGTAGTGATCCTCCTGCTCGGCGTCGCGGTACAGCGCGGCGAGCCGGGGAGACAGACTCAAGTCCAGCGCGAAGGGATCGTCGTCCGCCCCGCGCTCGCCGGTCGCTCGCTCGTACTCCCGGCGCAGACCGCGACGACCACCGTTGTCCTCGCCGTAGAAGAACAACCGTCCCATCGCGAAGACCGACTCCGGCCTGCCGTCGAGCCACCAGTTCACCAGATCGAAGTGATGGCTCGCCTTGTGCACGAGCAGTCCGCCGGAGGTCGCCTTGTCCCGGTGCCACCGGCGGAAATAGTCGGCGCCGTGCTGGGTGTCCAGCAACCACTCGAAGTGGACCGAGCCGATGTCACCGACGGCCCCCTCCGCGAGCAAGTCGCGGACCCGCCGGTGTACCGGGTTGTAGCGGTAGTTGAACCCGACGGTCACCCTGCCACCGGTCCGCCGCCGTGCCTCGAGAATCCGGCGGCACCCCGGCGCGTCCACAGCCATCGGCTTCTCGGTGATCACGTCGCAACCCACGTCGAGCGCGTCGGCGATCAGCTGCGCGTGCGTGTGGTCCGGCGTGCACACCACGACGACGTCGATGCGTTCTTTGGCCAGCATGGTCAGGAACTTTTCGGCCGGATAGGACGGGACCGGCGCCCGGCCGGTCCCGTCCGTCAGCCATCGGTTGTGCACGGCCATCCGCGTCCGGTTGCGGTCGCAGAACGCCGCCAGGTCGGCGTGCCCGGCCAGCGCGCGGACGAACAGCTCCGCGCGCGACCCGAGCCCGACGATCGCGTACCGGCGTGGCGGTGAAGCCATCCTCGATCCCCTCCGAGCTGAACGCCTCACCTGAGATAAGAGGCGAGTGGAATCTGCTGATCCCGCAACGCCTTCGCGACCACGCCCGCGATCTGCCTCGCTCCCACCGCTTCGAAATGCGTGTGATCGGCGCAGAAGAAGGCACCGACCGGACCTCGGGTGTAGTCCCCGTCGTGCGGACAGAACTTCAGGGAGTTGTACAGCGTGTAGCTGAGCTTGTGCAGGTCGATCACCGGCACCTGGGCGGCCCGCCCCGCCGCCATGGTCTCGGTGAGGAAGCCCCGGTTGCCGACAGCGGTCCCGCCACTGCAGGTGATCGCCGCGACCGGGGTCAGCAGGACCGGCCGGACTCCGCGGTCCTTGGCCGCCTTGACCATGACACCGAGCAGTTCCTGGTAACGCGCCGGGCCCACGTGCCGCGGGCAGGTGCGGCTCCCGTCGTTGATCCCGAACTGGATGAAAAGGTAATCCCCCGCCCGCATCCCGTTCGCCGGGTCGAGCATCGACGTCCAGCGCTGGGCGTAGGTCTTCGGGCTGACCACGCACTCCCCACTGGAATCCATGGTGCTCTTCACGTTCGACTCGTACAGCCACGTCTGCACGCTCCGGCCGCCCACCGCGTTGTTGACCACGGTGACGTCGCCGGTGAACAGCGCGCCGAACTGGTTTCCCCACCCGACCGGGCAACTGGTCCTGGGGTCCGCCATGGTGGAGTCACCCGCCAGCCACACCTTGACCTTGGCCGCGGCCGGGTCGGCGGCGCTTTCCTGGCCCGCACCCGCTGGGGTGCAGACCGGAGCGGACGGCGCCGGCGCGGCGGCCGAGGCGACGGGCGCCCCACCGCACACCGCCACCGACAGCAGCGCACCCACGACCAGGGCAAGTCGTCTCCTCGAAAGAATCCTCATCGGACACTCCTGACTCGGTCACATCGCGAAACTGGGGTGAGGCGGCTGGTTGTAGGCGGTGTTCTGCCAGGCGACCGCGACCCGGTACTGGCGGTCCTGCATCAGCGACGGCCGCGAGATACCCGTCGAATCGGTCGTGGAATAGATGCGGAGTGCCCGGTTGTCGGTCGTCGGCCAGATGACCTCTTCGCGCCAGTCACCGAGGATGTCCGCCGACAGCGTCGGCGTCGCCTTCGTGCCGTTGTTGGACCGCACCCCGGAAGCGGTCAGCAGCCGCGTGTCACCGCCGGTGCCGTACTTGTCGATGTGGGTGCCGTCGAGCAGCTCGCGCTGAGCGTCGCCGTCCCACCAGACCACGAAGTTCATCGAACCGGGTTTCCGGCTCGCCACCTGCGCGCCGGTCGCCGCACTGCGCAGCCCGCCGTCCGTCGACGACCAGATCTCCGCGCCGGGATTGCCTGCCCAGACGTCCGCCGCCACGCCGCGTCCGGTGTCACAGTTACAGGTCGGTGCCCGGTAGACGACCTGGCCGGTCCGGGCGTCGTGCACGTCCATCGACGGCGCGGTCTTGGATTCGTGGACGGTGAACACCTCGAGCCCGGAGCGGCTGGGCACCAGGTCACCGACGTGCATGGCGTCACCGTGACCGAACCCGGTCCGGTACATCAGCGTGCCGTTGTCGTTGATGGTCGCCGAGCCGTAGACGATCTCGTCCTTGCCGTCGGCGTCCACGTCGGCGACGGACAGGTTGTGGTTGCCCTGGCCGTAGGCACCGGTGTTGCCGTTCCCGGAGTCATAGGTCCAGCGACGGGTGAGCTGCCCGTTACGGAAGTCCCACGCGGAGACCGTGGCACGGGTGTAGTAGCCGCGCGCCATGATGATGCTCGGCCGGGCACCGTCCACATAGGCCGTCCCGGCGAGGAAGCGGTCGACCCGGTTGCCGTAGTTGTCGCCCCAGTCCGCGACGTTCCCGCGCGCCGGAACGTAGTTCTCCGTATCGAGAATCGCGCCGTCCGTACCGCGGAAGACCGTCAGGAACTCGGGCCCCGACAGGATGTAGCCGCTCGAATTGCGGTGATCGGCGCCGGCGTTGCCGATCACCTGCCCGGTGCCCGACCGGGTGCCGTCCGAGGTCTTCACGGCGACTTCGGCCCGGTTGTCACCGTCGTAGTCGAACACCTGGAACTGCGTGTAGTGGGCGCCCGCGCGGATGTTGCGCCCGAGGTCGATCCGCCACATCCGCGTTCCGTTGAGCTTGTACGCGTCGAGATAGACGTTCCCGGTGTAGCCGGACTGGGAGTTGTCCTTGGCGTTACTGGGATCCCATTTCAGGATGATCTCGTACTGGCCGTCCCCGTCGAGGTCGCCGACGCTCGCGTCGTTCGCGGAGTAGGTGTACGCCTCGCCGGACGGTGTCGTGCCGCCCGGCGGGATCTGCAACGGCACGTCCCTGCTGGCGGCCGCGATACCCGCGTCGAAGGTCAGCGACTCCTCGGCGCTCGCCACGGCGGGCCGCTCGACACCACCGACGACCGCGCGTACCGAGTAGCGCGCGTCCGCCCTGGCCCCCTTGTCCTCGTAGCCGGTCGGCCCGCCGACCTCGGCGACCTTCACGCCGTCCCGGTAGACGTTGAACCGCACGTCTGGCGGATCATCGGCGAGGAGGCGCCAGCTGACCCGGTTTCCTTCCGCGCCATGGATGTTGAGGACACCCCTGCCGAGCTTGTCCGGTCCCGGTGCTTCGGCCGCCACAACAGCGGCCGGTGCCAGCGCGACGGTCAGCGCGCCGACCATGGCGACTACAAGCGTACGCATCGATCACTCCGTTCTAGTCTGGTTCAGCCCAGCAGTGGGGCGAGGCGGTCGGCGATCTTGCGATGACCGGTGTCGTTCGGGTGGACGTTGTCGGCGGTGTCGGTGGCTTCGTCGATCCAGCCGGTGGTGTCGATGTAGCGGACCTTGGTGTCA
Organism: Amycolatopsis sp. NPDC034160; assembly: GCF_055575355.1. NCBI lineage: Bacteria > Bacillati > Actinomycetota > Actinomycetes > Pseudonocardiales > Pseudonocardiaceae > Amycolatopsis > Amycolatopsis sp. NPDC034160. The sequence continues at coordinate 132,142 of NZ_JBVISU010000022.1, forward strand.
CCGGCGTCGGTCACCGTCTTGACCGCTGCCTTCGTCTCGGCGATGTAGCGCTTCCGGAAGGTCTGCATCGCGTGGATGGTCGCGTTGGGGTACTTCGCACGAACGTTGCGCAGCAAGGTCACGTACGCGCCACGGAACTGCTCCGAGGTGACCCCGTGCCCGACGTCGTTGGTGCCGAGATTGATCACCACAGTGTCGGCTCGGTAGCGCGAGAAGTCCCAGTTCAGCGAGTTCGACGCGAGTCCGGTCCGGAGGAACCGCTGGCTCATCCCGACGCACCCGTCGGAAGCCGGGTAGAGGCACGCACCACCCACCGCGATCTGGGTGTGTCCGGCGCGCAGCCGCTCCCCGACCAGCCAGCCGTAGGCGGTCAAAGCCTGTCTGGAGGAACGCTGGCCGACGGTGATCGAATCACCGATGAACTCGATGACCCTCGACGGCACCGTCGGCACCACGGTCTTCGCGCCCGGATCGAGGGTGACACCTTGGAAGACCGCATCGCCGTGGTACGAACCCGCGACCGGACGGTAGGACACCCGCAGGGAGTGTGTTCCGGCCGCGAGCGGCCTCGGCGTCAGGTTCACCGTCCCGCTGACGTTCACATAGGAGACGAACGGGCCGCCGTCGATACTGGCGAACAGATCGATCGCCCCTCGTTGACGCAGTTTCACCGTGGTCCCGGTGAAACCGACCACGACGTAGGCACCCGCCCACTCGGAGACATAGGCACCCGCCGACCGCGTGTCCCATCGGCCGAAGTACTTGATGTTCGAGTCGGTGGGCGAACCGTCCCCCGTCGCGGCGGCGACCGGTGGGGCCGCCGACGCCATCGCGACCGCCGCCAGCACCGCGGCGAGGACGGCACGGACTTTCGGCCGCCATCGCGGACGGCCTGCGCGCGGCTTCAGAAAGCGCTTTCCTATGGCGGGTCGCGACACAGTTCTGATTCTCACAAGGCACCCCATCGAGCCTGCAGAGTTACATGCGACGTTTCGACGATGACCGGGGATTCACTACGGCGACAGTGAAAACTCCACTGTCACGAATTGTTCGGGAGAGTGCGGCGTCGATCCGGTTTTCACCGTTTCCCGATGATGCTAACCGAGGTGACACACTGAGACAATGGTTCGCCCGTTCGCCCGCTTCTTGGTGACCGGTTCGCGGGCGCCACCTGACCGGCCTGTTGACAGCCGCCGCCGAGCCTGTTTACCGTCAAGCTGGGAAAGCGCTTTCCCAAGTGCTGGCAGTCCCACGTGCTGACAGGTGCGTCTCCTCACCCCTGCTATCCCGGGCGGGCAACGCGGCCCGCCCGGCGGGAGGATCCATCATGACGAAGAAAACCTTACGTACGGCCATCGCGGTCGCCGTGCTGGCGGCGGCTACCGTAGCCGGTTCACCGCCGGCGACAGCGGCACCGTTCGACCTCGCCGGCTGGGCCACCCAAGGAGGCGGCACGACCGGCGGCGGCAGCGCGACACCGGTGACCGTCACGACGTCGTCGGCGTTGATCGCGGCGATGAAGTCCACGAGTCCGGCCGTGATCCGGGTTTCCGGGTCGATCGCCATCTCGGGAATGCAGAAGGTCACCGCCGACAAGACGATCGTGGGTGTCGGCTCGGGCTCCGAGATCACCGGCGGTGGACTCAACGTCGCCAACGCCTCCAATGTGATCATCCGGAACCTGAACTTCCGGAACTGGTCGGACGACGCGATCAACGTCCAGTACTCGACCAGGGTCTGGATCGATCACAACAGCTTCTCGAACGGCTACGACGGCGCCGTCGACGTCAAACGCGCGTCGGACTACGTCACCGTGTCCTGGAACAAGTTCAGCTCGCACGACAAGACGATGTTGCTGGGGCACAGCGACGACAACGGCGGCGAGGATCGCGGCAAGCTCCGGGTGACCTACCATCACAACTGGTTCGCGGGCACGAACCAGCGTCACCCGCGGGTCCGGTTCGGGAACCCCGTCCACGTGTACAACAACTACTACGCCAGTGTGGGTTCCTACGGTGCCGCGTCCACAATGGAGGCCGGTGTCCTGGTCGAAGGAAACTACTTCGAGAACACGAAGGACCCGTTCCACCGCGGTGAAGGCAGCTCGCCCGCCGGCAGCCTGGTCGCCCGCGGCAACCATTTCGTCAACTCCGGCGCCGGTGACGCCGGCGGCAGCGTGAAGAGCATTCCCTACTCCTACTCCCTCGACTCGGCGGCGAACGTCGGTTCGGTGGTCCGGAACGGGGCGGGCACCGGCAAGCTCTGACCCGATAGACCTGACGCCGCCGTATCCGGGGTGAGCCTCGGCTGGCAGAAGTGGCGTGTCCGTGAAGGCCTCCTTCCCTACTTTGAGGGTAGGGAAGGAGGCCTTCACGGACTTCCTGGCCTTGAGGCTTCCGGTGAGGGGTGGGCTGGGTTGGTCGTGAGTGGCGATTCGGGTTCTAACCCGAATCGCCACTCACGACCACCTGGACCGACGGCCTTGCTCGCGTGAAGTACATGATGGCCCCCTTCCTTGCGCCTGGCGCAAGGAAGGGGGCCATCATGTACTGGGGAAGGTGTGAAGGTCGAGTTTCCTCGGCTGAGCCTGGGTCCTTCACGGCCCGGCCGCTACTCCCTCCCGGCAGCTCCACCCCAGGCTGGCAGTGGCGCCGGCCCGCCAAGACTCCTTCACCGCGCCCAGTTCCGCCCGACCCCCGCCTTGTCCCGAACCTCCCTCGGCACCTTCGCGGTGGCATCCAGCCGCGGAACGAGCGTAGGTGCCCAGCCGACATCCGTGCCGAGATCCGGATCGAACGCCGCGTTGTGTGCCGCGACCACGTCCACCGGCCGTCCGTTCACCAGTGTCCCGGTGGCGTGGAGCGCCGTTCCCTTCCACCATTTCGCGAAAGTACTCGGATCCACATCACGACCGGTCACGAAGAAGTTGTTCTCCGCGTAGAGCTTCGATTCGAAGCCGATACCCCAGGAGTACTCGTACTCGGCGGCCTTCGGCACGACGTACAGGTTGTTATACACGTGAACCTGTCCGAACCGGACTCGCGGTGCGCGTGAACCGAGGTTCTCGAACAGGTTGTGATGCAGCGTGACCCGGAGCTTGCCGACGTCGGCGCCCGGCCGGTCGGTGTTGCCGATCAGCAGCGACTTGTCGTGATCGTGGAAGTTGTTGTAGGACAACGTCACCAGATCCGCACCCCGCACGACGTCGAGCAGGCCGTCGTGTACCTCGTACGGCCGTCCGAAGTGGACCGTACGTTCGGTGTTGCCGCCGTCGCTGAAGTCACACCGGTCGATCCACACGTGGGTGGCGCCCGAAAGGACGAGGTTGTCGTACTCGGAGTTCCAATTGCCGGTCTCCCCGTCCAGCGGATCCCACTGCGGAAAGCAGTCGTAGGCGTCCTCGAACCGGAGATTGCGGACGATGACGTTGTCCACGCCTGACGCCCGGAGGGTCAGCCCGCGGAACGTCGCGTCGTCTCCGAGACCGACGATCGTGGTGTCGGAGCCCACGTCGATCACGACCCGGCTCGCCTGGTTGGCCTGCGACCTCGTGCGTGCCTCCTCGATCGGCCCCGAGGGCGCGACCTTGCCCCAGGTGGCCGGGTCGTACTGAGCGAGATAGGCAGGCAGGCTGTACCCAGGGTCGGCGTACTGCGCACACGTCAGCGGTCGGTCGAGGTCGTCGGCATTGCCTTCGATGGTGCCGCGGACTTGGACGATCTTCGGACCGGTTCGGCGCAGGGCGGCCACGAGTTCCGATCGGGTGTCCACTGTGTACACCTGATCGCGGGTGGCCGCCGACCCACCGGTGGTTCCGCTCGTGGCGGCGGCCCAGCCGTCGCGTGGACCGAGTGTCTGACGGCCGAGGTGCTCGAAGTCGGCGTTCGCGGGCGCCGCCGAAACGAGGCCAAGGGCAAGTACGACGGGAAGGAGCTTGGCGAGCATCATCTGTTCTCCTCGAACCAGCGGGGACGAATGCGCCGAGCGAGATAGTCTTCGATGCGGTCCTCCTCCCAACGGCCGGCGGCGATGACGGCGTGATGAGTCAGCCCGAGTTCTTCACCGGGTTCGAGCAGCAGCGGTTCGTGGAACGTCACCGCGAAGCTGACCACGGGGAACGGCGTCGTGCGGACGTACCACGGCGTGGGGTACACCGGGTTCGCCGGGCAGTCCACGAAGACCATTGTGGACGCGCGAAGGCTGACGTCGTGCAGTCCGGTGTAAGCGAGCCACGCCGCACGCTTCCCCATCGCCTCGTCGTCCCGGACGCCGGTCGACGTGAGGACGTCGCCGCCGGTGAAAGACCTCGGCCCGCGCCAGAACAGTCCGCCGTAGCCCGCTGTCGACCTTCCTTCGGTCACCGGGCTACCCCAGCGCAGGCGCACGCCGCTCGTGTTCCGCACGCAGGTCTTCCAGGTGAGCAGCCAGGAACCGTCGAGGAGGTCGACGTCGCTGATCTCGATGGTCCGGTCCTCGGCCAGCCACCGCTCCCCCGCGCTGGTCTCCCAGTCCAGGTGATGCCGCAACCGCACCCGGCCGTCCACGCATTCCGTGTGGTGCCACCGCACGTGACGCGTGGAGCCGTTGTTGTCCAGCGGGACGTAACCCCGGTCGCGGACGAACGTTCGGCCGCCCCAGAAGTTCTGCCCGGACAGGTTGGCCGCGGTGAACTGCACGCCGTTGTGCCAGGGGTGGTCGTGCGGCCGGACCGCGCTCACCACGTCGCCCGCCGTCGTCCTGAGCGGATGCAAGTACGGCTTCGGGGAGTCCGGGCGCGGGACGTCCGGTTCGAAGACGTACTCCACCAGGTCGACGTCACCGGCCGCGACACGTACGCGACCGGCACCCTCGGTCAGGCTCAGCAGACCGGCGGCGTTCGTCACGTCGCCCATGGGACGCCCAGTTCGGAGAACAGGGCCATCTCCTCGGCCACGGATTCGACGGATTTCTCCACTCCACGCACGAGATAGCGGCGTTCCGGCCCCTCGTCGGCGAGATCGACCCATTCCGGTGGGATGGGTTTCGGCCCGGGGTGGTCACGCACCGCCTCGACGAAGGCGGTGAACGCTCGCGTTCGTGCCAGCGGCGCCATCAGTGAGGTCCTCTCCTCGACGTGTCGGACGAGATCCCGCAGCAGTTCGGCGGGAAGTCGGGCACGCACGGCCTCGCCGTTGAGCTCCAGCCGGTCGGACCGGTACCACCATCGCGCGGTCCCCTCGGTGCCGTGCAGCACCACATACGGCTCGAAGACCTGGCCGGCGCAGAGCGTGGCCGCGGCGACCACGTCCACGCCGTTCTCGAAGCTCAGCCGTGCGCAGGCGGTGTCGTCGGCTTCGATCGGCCTGGCGCGGTGGAGTTCGACGTCGATCCGCCGCGGCAGCAGGTCGGCCGTGCCCGCCACGAGGGTCGCCGTCGCCACCGCGTGGGCGAAGGGATTGGTCAGCGATCCGTCCACAACGGACACTCCGTCGAGGACACGTCGTCCGGCCCAGCCGTTGCGTCCGTAGTACGAGTCCCGGCGGATCCAGGCCCCGGCGGTGCCCACACCGCGCGGTTCGCCGACGGCACCGGCCGCGACCGCGTCACGTAACACGGTCAAGGCCGCCGACCCGAAACTTTGGAAGCCGACCTGGCAGGACACTCCCGCGGCAGCGGCCCGCTCCGACAAGAGGTCGAAGGCGGCCAGGTTCAGCACGGGCGGCTTTTCCAGCAGGACATGGCATCCCGCGTCCACCGCGAGGAGCGCGGCGACCAGATGCGTATGCGGAGGGGTGGCGATCACCGCTATGTCCGGTGCGACCTGCCTCAGCAGCTCCCCGATGTCCCGGGTGAGCACGGCTTCGGGCGGCAGGAGGCCCGTCGACTCCGGTGAAGGCTCCCGCACGTCGCAGGCACCGGCCAGCACGATCTCCCCGTCGTCGTGCAGGGCCCGCGCCCGGCGCAGATGCACCAGCGCGTACCCCGCCGTACCGAAGACGACGACCTTCGGCGCCGTCACGGAGCCGTCCCCGCCGCGGCCAGGATCAGCGGCCCGGCCACGACCAGCAGCATCAGCGGCTGCATCCAGACGACTACCCCGGCCACCCCCGCCGCCGCCGCGAGCAACGCCGAACGACGCGGATCCAGGCTGAGCCGCAAAGCCGTTCGCAACGCCGCACGCCATCCCTCACCGGGAGTCACCACGGAGCAGGTTCGCAAGGCCACGACCACCGACGCGGCCAGCAGGAGCACGAGCACCGCCGCGAGCGCCCGCCCACCCGGCAGACCCGCACCGAACAGGGCCAGGTCGGCGCACAGGACGGCGATCACCACACCGGCGCCGACGCTGAACGGGACTCCCCCGGCCAAGTGGCGGACGAACGCGTCCCGAAAGGCCGGGACCATCGGTGGCGAGTCGCCGTCCCGCCACCGGCGGGCCACGGCACAACCGGCCGCGAAGGCGGGCCCGGCGGTGACCACGGGCACCGAACCCAGGCACACCAGCATCCCCAGCAGCAGGCAGTCGGAGAACTCCGTCAGCCGGTCGTACCGCGTCGCCTTCATCGACCTCACCCCTTCATCCCGCTGGTGTTCACGCCTTCGACGAGCAGCCGCTGGAACACCAGGAAGAACAAGACGATCGGCACGAGCGCCAGTGCCGACATCGCGAACATCGCGCCGAAGTTGGACTGGCTGCTGGTGTCCACGAACAGCCGCAGTCCCAGCGGGACGGTGAACTTCTCCGCGTCGTTGAGATACACCATCTGTGTGAAGAAGTCGTTCCACGTCCAGATGAACGTGAAGATCGACGTCGTGACGAGCGCCGGTTTCGCCAGCGGCAGCACCACGTTCCAAAAGGTCCGGTACACGCCGCAGCCGTCGATGGTGGCGGCTTCGTCGAGTTCACGGGGGATGCCGCGCATGAACTGCACGATGAGGAAGACGAAGAACGCCTCCGTGGCGAGCAGCTTCGGCAGGATCAACGGCAGGAAGGTGTTGGCGAAACCGGCCTGCTTGAAGATCACGTACTGCGGGATCAACGTGGCGTGGTGCGGCAGCATCAGGGTCGCGATCATGAAGACGAAGAGCGGCCCGGAGAACCGGAATCGCAGGCGCGCGAACGCGTACGCCGCCAAGGTGCACGAAATCAGATTGGCGAGCACCGAGCCGAACGCGACGATGAAGGAGTTCAGGAAGAAGGTCCCGAACCCGATTCCCGCCGCGCCCTCCCAGCCCTGCCGGTAGCCGTCCAGCACGATCTCGCTGGGCAGCAGGCTGAGGCTGGACAGGACTTCGGACGGCGGCTTGACCGACGCGAAAGCCAGCCACACCAGTGGATACAGCACCACTATGACGGCGGCGACGCACAGCAGGTGCCAGATGATCGTTTTCAGCCGGACGGTCATGACTTGGTCCCCGAACGCTCGTCGCCGTAAAAGACCCAGAGTCGGGCGGTCCGGAAGATCACGGCGGTGACGAGCGCGATCACGGCGAGCAGCACCCACGCCATCGCCGAGGCGTAGCCCATTTCGAAGTCCTCGAATCCCGCCTGATACAGGTACAACGTGTAGACCAGCGCCGAATCGGCCGGGCCGCCACGGCCGCCGCCGATCACGAAGGCCGGGGTGAACACCTGGAACGCGTGGATGGCTTCCAGCACCAGGTTGAAGAAGATGACCGGTGAGAGCATCGGCAACGTGATGTGCCAGAACCTCCGGACGGCGCCGGCACCGTCCACTTCGGCCGCTTCGTACAGCTCGCGCGGGATCTGCTTGAGCCCGGCCAGGAAGATCACCATCGGGGCGCCGAACTGCCAGATCGTCAAGAGGATGATCGACCAGAGCGTGTACCCAGGGTCGTCGACCCAGCTGGGGGTGTCCCAGCCGAGCCCCGCCAGCAGCGCGTTCACCGAGCCGCCCTCGGTGAACATCGCCCGCCACACGAGCGCGGCGGCCACACTCGCCCCCAGCAGGGACGGAGCGTAGAAGGCCGCGCGGTAGAAGCCGTTCGACGCGGCACGCGTGTTCAGCATCATCGCGATCAGCAGCGAAACGAGCAGTTTCAGCGGGACCGCGATGAGGACGTACAGCAGCGTCACCTTGACCGACTGCAGGTACCGATCGTCCTCGGTGAACATGTGGACGTAGTTGTCGAGCCCGACCCAGCTCGGCGCGGTGAACAGGTCGTATTCGGTGAAGGACAGGTACAGCGAGACGATCATCGGCCCGACGGTCAGCGCGACGGCGCCGATGATCCACGGCGTGAGGAAGACGTACGCCTGCGGCTGGTGATCGACCCGGCGCCGTCCGGCCCCACGGGGGCGGCGATCCCGTGGGGCCGGCGCCGCCACCGACTTGGCCGTCGGTGTTCCACGAAGGACGGTCATACCTATTTCAGGTCCTTCTGTGCTTCGGACATGAACCTGCTGACGGCGGCGTCCACGGTGAGCCGTTCGAAGGCGACCTCTTCGTAGGTGCGCTGCAACAGTTTCTGAATGGCGCCCGCTCCCTTGGGCGGCACGGCGGGCGCGGGACCGAGCTTCGGCTCGATCCCCGCCTCGTAGGCGAAGATCACCTTGTTCGTCCCGGTCGCTTCCGCGGCCAGCTGAGCACGGATCTTCAGGTTCGGCGGCAGGCCCCGTTCCGCGCCGAGGATCTTGCCGGCCTCGGGGTCGTTGATCAGGAAGTTCACCAGTTTCGCGGAGGCCTCCTGCGCCTTGCCCCGAGCCGAGACGGACAGGAACATCGCCGGACGCCGGTACTGTCCGGTGTTGGCGGGATCGTCCGTCGGGTAGGGCGCGACGGCGAGATCCTTGCCGTGTGCCTTCTGGTAGCCGGGATACACGCTGTCATAAGCGAATTCCGCGCTCGTGAGCTTCTTGCCCAGCGGCGACTGCTCGGGCGAGGTGTTGTTGGACGCGGTCACGTCGGCCGCCGACCCGGCCCTCGTGGTCCGGAACTTCCCGGCGAGTTCCCAGAAGGCGCGCAGGTCCTCGGCGCCGAACCCCAGTTCGCCGTTCGCGGTGTAGAAGGACTTCCCATGCTGCCGCAGCCAGATCTCCAGCGCGCTGTCCAGCAGCCCGAAGTCGGTCACGCCTCGTTTCGTGAACCCGCTGGCGGCACTGACCTTCTCGGCGGCCGCGCGGAAGTCCTCCCACGTCATCGGTTTGCCCAGGTCCGCTCCGGCCGCCTGGTACGCGGCCGGGTCGTACACCAGTGACGAAGCGTTCTGCGCCCACGGGACGGCGAAACGCTTGCCGCCGAGCGTCCCGGTCGCGGCCAGCTCCGGGTTGATGTCGGCGAGCGACACCTGCTTGCCGGCGCCTTCGTTGAGGTCCAGCAAGACCTTCCGCTCTCCGTATTCGGACAGGTAGCGGGTGTCCATCGTCATCACGTCCGGTGGGTTCCCGCCGGCGGTCTGCGTCGCGACCTTGTCCCAGTAGGCGTTGTACGCCGAAAAGGTGGTGTTCACCTTGATGCCCGGGTTCCGTTGTTCGAACAGCTCGACGGCCTTCTTCGTGATCGTCGCCCGCCCGTCGCTGCCCCACCAGGCGAAGGAAATGGTCACCTCGCCATTCGCGCCGTCCGCACCGGATCCGCACGCGGCCAGCAGAGGCGATACCGCGAGGGCGAGGATCGCCGACCGCAGCCGGAGTCTCCGTGAGCTCATGCCCAGCTCCATCCCCAGTCGCGCAACTTGCACAACTTTCAGAAAGTGTGACTGTGAGCGTGAACCGTAAAGGCGGCGCAAAGCCGCTGTCAACGGCCGAACAGGTGGCTACACAGCAGATTGACAACAGATGTCGCAGCGCGCGATCATGTCATTTCTTTCTGCAAGGGAGCGGAGAGGAGTACGGCATGCGCCAAGATCTCGGCGGGCCGGTGTCCGCCGACCACACCATTCCGGGCGTCGGTGTCCCGCGGGCCACGGCGTCCGGCGTGGTCGGCGTCCTCGTCGCCGACCTGACCGACCCGTGCTCCGCGCGGATCATCGACGGCGTTCAGCACCAGATGTTCCTCGCCGACCACCTGGCCTTGGTGTGCAGCACCGGCAACGACCCGCTTCGCGAGATCGCGCAACTGGAGCGGCTGCGACGGTTGCGCGCCCGTGGCGTCATCCTCGTCGGCGGCGGCGTCCGCGGTCTGCGGCACCGGCTCGAACTTTCCAAACTGCTGAGGGACTTTCTCCGCCGAGGCGCCGATGTCGTCCTCTGCGGCAGACCGCCACTCCCCGGCCTTCCGCAGGCGACGGCCATCACCTTCGACAACATCGGCGGGACGATCCGGCTGATCGGATTCCTGACCGGCCTCGGTCATCGGCGGATCGGCTATCTCACCGGACCACCTCACGACACCGCCACCAGGGAACGCTTGCGCGGGTTTCGCACCGCAACCCGCGAGCACGACCCGAGTCTGGTCGTCGAGGGGGCGTTCACTTGGGATTCGGGCTGGCAGGCCAGCCAGGAACTGTTGCGGCACAACGAGGTCACCGCGATCGTCGCGGCGAACGACCTGATGGCGCGAGGTGTGCTGGCCGCCGCCCGCGCCCTGGGGCACGCCGTCCCAAGGCAGCTTTCCGTCGCCGGCTTCGGGGACGACGGCTTCTGCCGGGACACCCGGCCACCCTTGACCACCGTCCGGCTTCCGCTTCAGGAGGCCGGTGTCGCAGCGGGACGGCTCGCCTGCGGTATCGGCGCCCGGCCGCGGACGGGAGTGCTCCGGCTCGGCAGCGACCTGGTCGTGCGGCGGACCACCGGCGTCACGAGATGACGGGCACCCGGTGAACACCACGCCACCACCGGTTCGGCCCCGCCCACGGCACCCCGAGTTCCGAGAACAGGGCAAGCCGTTCCGCGGCGACGGCGACCTCTTCGGCGATCCCCCGCACCACCGGATGCCGTCCCGGACCGGCGCCGACACTGCGGATCCAGCCGTCGGGGATCGGGGCCGGCTCGGGCGCGTCCCGCACCGCCTGCACCACCGAAGCGAACGCGCGGGTCCGGGTCAGCGGGGCGAGCAACGGGATTCGCTCCGGATCTCGCCGGTGTTCGATCAGATTGCGCAGCAGATCCGCCGGGGGCGCGACCGGGATCCGCTCGTCGTTGATCTCGAGCCGATGGGTCTTGTACCAGAACTTCGCCCGCCCGCCGGTGCCGTGCACCAGGACGTAGGGTTCGTGATCCTGTTCCGCGCAAAGGGAAGCGGCCACCACGATCTCCGGACCCTGGTCGAACTTCAGCCGCAGGCAAGCGGTGTCGTCCGCTTCGAGGTCGCGGGTGCCGAACAGTTCCAAGGCGATGTCCGACGGATCCTGCTCTTCGACCCCGGCCACCAGCAACGCGGTGGCGACAGCGTGCGAGAACGGGTTCGTCAGCGCCCCGTCCACCACCGCTTCGCCGTCCAGCCACCGGCGGCCGGCCCACGGATTACGCGCGTAGTAGCCATCGGTGCGGACCCACGCGCCCGCCGCGCCGACCCCGGTGACCTTGCCCAGCTCCCCCCTGGAGATCGCGGCCGCGAGCGGCGGCAGTGCGGCCGACCCGAAACTCTGGAACCCCGTCTGACAGATCCGGCCGGAGCGGGCGGCGAGTCCGGTCAGCGCGAAGTACCCGTCGAGGTCGAGCACCGGCGGCGTCTCAATCAGCAGGTCTCCGCCGGACAGCAGCACCGACTCGGCCACCGCCCGATGCGTATGGGGAGGCGAGGCGACCACGACGACGTCCGGGCTCACCGCCCGCATCAGCGCGTCGACGTCGCGGTGCACGGAGGCGCCGTCGGGGAGCAGGTCGAGCGCGGCGGAAGACGGCTCGCGGACGTCACAGAGCCCGGCGAACTCGATCAAGCCTTCGTCGTGCAGGTCGCGGGCTCTGCGTACATAGGTGGCCGCGTATCCCGACGTGCCGACGACAGCAAGGCGTGCGGTACCCGCCATTGGGTCTCCGATCCTGCGAGTTTGCGCGTTTTCTGCGAGCAAACCGTACGGGTGACGTCTTCTCGGTGTCAAGGACGAAATCGCAGGTAGAAGCCGGTTTCATGGGCAGGCGGAAGGGCGGCGCGGCGTAGCGAATTGACAAGGCGGCAGACCATTTACATGATGTTGTGCAAGTCTGCGCAAAGGGAGTTTCGTGACCGTCACCATCTACGACGTCGCTCAACGGGCGAAGGTGTCCATCTCCACGGTCTCCCGTACCTTCACGACTCCTGATCTGGTCAGGGCCGAGACCCGGAACCGCATTCTCGCCGCGGCGGGCGAACTCGGTTACTCCCCCGTCGGCGGACCTCGCAAACCGGCGAAGAGCACGGGCCAGCTCGGGATCATCGTCTCCGATCTCGACAACCCGTTCTTCACCGGTGTCCTCGACGGAGCGCAGGCGCGGGCCAGACAGGACGACACCGCCGTCCTGTTCGCCAACAGCGGCCAGGACCCCATCGTCGAGGAGAACCTCGCCCGCAGCATGGCCAAACAGGTCGACGGCCTGGTGCTCTGCAGCCCCAGCATGTCGAACGAGCAGCTCCACGAACTGGCCGCGCACACCTGGATGGTCCTGCTGAACCGGGAGGTCGAAGGCATCCCGTCGGTGGTGGTGGACAGCCCGGGCGGGATGCGCCAGGCCGTCCAGCACCTCGCCGCGCTCGGCCACCGGAAATGCGCGTTCATCGGCGGGCCCAAGGATTCCTGGTCCTCGGCCGCCCGCAGACGCGGACTGCTGCCCGCCGCCGAAGAACACGGGATCGAGATCGCGGAGTTCGGCCCGTTCCCGGCGCGGTTCGAAGGCGGGCTGCAGGGGGCGGATCTCGCGCTCGCTGCCGGCGTGACCGCGATCGTGGCGTACAACGACATGGTCGCTTTCGGTGTACTGGCAAGGCTCAACGCCCGCGGGGTCCCGGTGCCGGACGAGGTCAGCCTGGTCGGCTTCGACGACCTCGTGTTCGCCGCGATCTCGGCACCTCCGCTGACCACGGTGTCCATTCCGGCCGAGGCGGCGGGCCGGGCCGCGGTCAACGTCCTGCTCGCCCTGCTCGAAGACGACCATCGCGTGGCGGCCAACCAATCGCTGGACACGTACCTCATCGTCCGGGCCACCACCGCTCCGCCGCCCGCGGGCCAGCACTGAGTCGAGCTGTCGGCCACGGATCGCTCTCCTCGACGTTAGCGTTAACACCACGCGGGCCATTCACGTTATCGACAACGCTCCGGCGATCAAGAAGAAACCGAGTAACGGTCCAATCACGACACGTGCCCGCGGCCTCAGCGCAGGGTGCTGTCGCGGAGCACGACCTCGCCCTTGACTCGGATCACCCGCTTGCGGCCGCCCTGCCGTTCCTCGTCGAGCACGAGGGAAGCGGCCATCCGGCCCATGTCCTCCAGCGGGAGGCGGACCGTGGTCAGCGTGGGCGCGAGATCCCGTAGAGACGGGATGTCGTCGAAACCCGCGATCGCGATGTCCTCGGGGATGCGGAGGCCACGGTCACGGGCGGCGGCGATCGCCCCGATCGCCATCACGTCGTTGACCGCGAAAACGCAGCCGGGCCGCCTCGTCCGATCGAGGAGCTCGTTCATCGCCTCGTATCCACCGTCCCTGGTGAACTCGCTGTGCACGACGACCTCGGCCCGCCTGCCCCGCTTGGCGAGGCCGTCGACGAAGCCGTCGACCCGGTCCCGCGCCGTCAGAAGATTCTTGGGGCCGCCGAGAACAGCGAAAGAGCGATGCCCCAGTTCGGTCAACGCCGACGCCAGTTCCCTGGCACCGGAACGATTCTGGGGCAGTACGGTGTCCGCCCCCAGCTTGTCCTGGCCGATCACCGCCACCCGGCCGCCGTCGGAGACGAACTCCGCGATCGCCTCGGCCAGCCGCTTGGTGTGCCCGCTGTCGGTGGTCCGGCTGCCGACCATCACGATGCCCCGCACCTGGCGCGCCCGCATCGTCGTCACATAGCGCAGCTCCTGCTCCGGCCGGTGCAGAGTCGTACCGAGCATCAGCTCGCCATGCGGTTCGACCACGGCGAGCGCGGCCGCCGCGATCACCGAGAAATACGGGTCCTGGATGTCGGCGACCACGAGCCCCACGACGTCACTGCGGCCCCGCGCGACCGCCTGCGCGAAGGCGTTGGCCGTATAGCCGAGTTCGGCGGCGGCCGCGAGGACACGCTCGCGGAAACGCGTACCCACAACACGTTCACTGCCGTTGACGACCCTCGACGCCGTGGCCAGCGAAACGCCGGCCCTCTCGGCGACATCCGCCAAAGTGATCTGCGAACCCACGCCGCCCCCGCTCCGGAAACCGGTTTCCCATCATACCCAAAGCCGGGCCGATCCTCTCGGAACACTCTGGCGCGTGGTGGCCGCGGCCACTAGAGTGCAGTAACGCGATTTTTTCTCATGTTTCTGGATCCGGCAGAGCGACCAGGTTTGCGGTCCTACCTACCGAGGTGAAGCCATGAAACGATTTTTCTTTCTCTTATCGGCGGTTCTGCTGCTCGCGCCGATTCCCGCCGGAGCGGCCGCGGCCGAGTCGCCACTCTGGTTCGACAACGGATCCGTCGGCGTCTCCGGTGAGGCGTTCCGCGACGAACACGGCCGCGAGGTGGTCCTACGCGGCTTCAACGTGTCCGGGGAGGCCAAACTCGCCGAATTCCGGGGGCTGCCCTTCGCGACGGTGGACGACGCCCGGACTTCGGCCGCGGCCATGCGGCGGCTGACCGGCGCCAACGCCGTCCGGTTCCTGGTGACCTGGGCGTGGACCGAACCGGAACCGCGCGAGATCGACCGGGCGTACCTGGCCAAGGTCACCGAGCAGATCTCCGCCTTCGCCGCCCAAGGCATCCGCGTCTACCTGGATTTCCACCAGGATCTGTACTCGCGGTACCTGTTCAACCCAGGGAGCTGGTACACCGGGGACGGCGCGCCCGCCTGGCTGATCCGCGCCGGTGGCTATCCGCCGGAATCCTGCGGTATCTGTTTCCACTGGGGACAGAACGTCAAGAACAACCAGGCCGTCACCAGCGCGACCTACGACTTCTGGCACAACCGGGAACTCGCGACCGCGGCGGGGCCGATCCGGATCAGGGACGAGTTCGTCTACCAGGCCGGCGAAACCATGCGTTTCCTGAAGGAGAACCTCTCCCCCGCCGCGTTCCGGCTCGTGCTCGGCGCCGACCCGCTCAACGAGCCGTACGCCGGCCGCTACGACTCCGGCCAGACCGGCCCGACCTGGGAGCGGGACCTGCTTTGGCCCTTCTACCAACAGTTCCGCGGCCGGATGGACGAAGCGGGCTGGGGCGACAAGGCGGCCTTCGTGGAACCGCACATGTTCTGGAACCAGAACGTGGACCTCGTCGCCGAACCGGGCGGGCTGACCGGTGTACCCGCGCTCGGCAACCGTTACGTGTTCAATTCGCACTTCTACGACGGAAAAGCGCAGTCAGGGGTGCTCAAACCCGGGCTGGCCAAAGACGGCGAGTACGTCAAGGACTTCGGCCTGATCCGCGACCGATCCCAGGCGCTGAGCACGACCGGGATCGTCTCCGAATTCGGCCACCCGGTCGCCGGCTTCACCTCAGACAAGGCACCCACCGTGCTGAAGGCGATGTACCAGGCGCTGGATTCCCGGGTGACCGGCGCGAACTGGTGGTCCGGCACGGCGGGCTCCGGACGGCCGTTGTCCGGCAGCCAATGGCATTGGGACATCTACTACGACCGCCACCACGAGCTGATGAACGACAACCCGGACAAGGTCCGCACCGAAGGCGACGCCATGAACGACGAGCACTTCTCCGCGGTGCGGACCGACGGCGGCGACGCGAAGCTGACGATGGACGGCAAACTGGTCGACCGGGTCTTCCCCCGCGCCGTCGCGGGTGACACCAAGGCCTTCACCTACGAAGACCGGGCAGTCGCGGCCTGGAACCGGATCCCCGATTCGATGCCCGCGCTCAGCAGGGTCGCCGGCTCTGGGCAGTACGGGATACTCGTCTGGCGCTCCAACGGCGGAAAGGCCCCGACCGAACTGCATCTGCCGTCGTCGTTTTCCCGCACGGGAACCACCGTGATCAGCGACCTCGGCTCCAGCACCGGCCTGCCGGCCTACACCGGCGTCGAACCGGTCTCGGTCGCCCCCGAACCGGGAGTACCCGGCGTGAATCGGTTGCTGCTCTCCTCCGCCGACAGCGGCCGCGCGCACTTCGCGTTCGTCGGCAACGGATCCGCGGTGACACCCGCCGACCTGCAGGCCGCGCGAGCGGAGCTGACCACTTGGGTGGCCGCGAAATTCCCGTGACCATGGATGCGGCGCCATCCTTATGGAAAGTGCACTCTCTCCACCGAGCCCGGTGCCGGCGAGGGGTGGGCTGGGTTGGTCGTGAGTGGCGATTCGGGTTCTAACCCGAACCGCCACCCACGACCCCCGGGGACCTGCTGGAGGGCTCCTCGGGTTCGGGACCCAACGGCCCGG
>NZ_JBVISU010000023.1:0-92607 GCF_055575355.1 Amycolatopsis sp. NPDC034160
AGGCGCCTCGCTCTTTCCGGACAGTTGAACCACTTCAGTGCACGACTGTCCAAATCGAACACCGTCACTGCAACGCTGGCCGGAGCGCGCCGTGTTGACGCTCCCAGCGGCCGCCTCGCTGGGCGCTGCTGTCCACTCACGACCATCGATGGGGTGCCGGCGACGAAGACGGTGTCGGCGTGGTGACGGACGGGGTGGAGGTGGCCGGTTCTCGGAGTACGTGCCCACCGAGAACCGGCCACAGCGGCCAGGCGGCGCGAACTAGGGGGAGAGTCGCGCCGCGGCCAGGTAATCCCGTCCTGGGATTCCTGGAGATTTACCCGCATTTCCGGGGGCGGGAACCACACGGTCAGGTGGTGTGGCGAGCGAGGTCACGAACTGTCGGGCACGCAACCCGCGAGGAGAGTGGGGAGGCCATGCCCGACGGTCGGCTACCCGAGGCGAGGACCAGACCGGGGCAGCGCCTCAGTACACACCTGCCCAGTTCCTCTCGGCAAGCGCCGCTCGGAGACGTCCGGACAGCCACTGGACCGGGTATCCACTGGTCGTCGGTGACGATGCGGGGAGGGGGTTCACCGGTGCGGGGTGACATCGAGACCTTATTCGAGGACGGCCAGTGGAAGAACAAGGTCGAGGGCAGCACGCGCGCGGCCGGTGTCCATGACAGTAAGGCCGAGGCCGTCGACAAGGGTCATGCCATGGCGCGGGAACGCGAGGTCGAGCACTTCATCCGGAACCAGGACGGTCAGGTCGGCGAGCGCAACACCTGTTCAGAGAGGAACAGCGCTCTGGTCCCTCCGGCCCCACCCTGTGTCCGGCGGGACGCGGTTAGTCTCCGAAGGCGAGTCCAACACGGATCTTCGGTTCTCGGCCAGCACCGCCCGCACCACCTCGCGATCAGGCACGGGCGGCTCGGCGTGGCTGCCCGCGGCGACGATCACCGTCGCGACGTCGTGTGGCTTGAGGTTGGTGTGCTGGGAGATCGCCTTCAACGCCATAAGATGCCTCCTCGGCCGACCAGCCACGCAACATCATGAACATCCCCTTGGCCTGCTCGTTCACCGGCAGTGTTTCCAGCGCCCGGCGCAGCTGGTCCCGCTCGGCCGAGGGGTTTCCACATCCGCGTGTGCAGTCGTGCTCTCGACTGCACCACACTCGTTTGCGGACCACCACGGCTCCTAATCGTCAACCTCGGCGGGCAACCCGCCCCCACGCCGTCAACTAGTCGTACTGGGCCGGCGCGACGTCAAGGTTCGCGGTCGGCCAAACCACATCGTGCCGGCGTCCGGCTTTCGCGGCGACAGCTCGGGAGGTCACACGCCTGCTGCATTACCCCGAGTTCGGCGCAATCTTTGTATCCATGTCCCAGATATCCGCCGAGCGATCCACGGCGGACCGGTGATGTTTTCTAACTCGCCACTTCGGTCCAGGTCGACATGTCGCGCAGGGTGGAAGGCAAATGAGGGCGGGACGGAATGTGCCGCGCACCGAGTTCGTTTGCGGCGGCTGAGCTGCTTATCGGGGTGGTGTCTCGTAGAGTGACGGTTCCGGGGTTTCCCGTTCGGGTGGCCTGCGGCGGAGAGGGGCGCAGCGTTGGATGGGCAGCGTCGGGGGCGGTTGTGGCGGGCTATCGCTCCGGCCGGCGAGTGGGCGGGCCGCCGGGACGGTTGGGCGCAGAGGGTATGTCTTGCTTGTGTGGAGACGCTGAGTCAAGTGGACGCGGCGACCCTGGCGTTGCGGGGTGGCTCGCATGCCGAGGAGGTGCTGGGCGCCAGCGGCCCGTGGGCGGCCGATTTGGCGGAACTGCAGTACACGGTCGGTGAAGGGCCCGGTGTCGAGGCATTCACCAGTGGGAGTCCGGTGCTGGTGTCTGATCTGCGTGCCGAGCAGATGCGCTGGCCGGGGTTTGCGCAGGCCGCGCTCACGGTGGGCGCGGCGGCGATGTTCGCGTTTCCGCTTCAGGTTGGAGCGATCCGGTTCGGCACTCTGGAACTGGTGTGCCGCAGTTCCGGCGGCCTACCCCCTGACGAGCTCGGGGACGCCGCGCTGGCGGCGGAGCTGGGAGCCGCCGCGCTGCTGCGGCAGGCCCGGACAGCCAAAATGGCTGGTCGCGGATTCGCCCCGGAGCAGGTGCGGTCGTTCCAGGATGTCAACGTGGCGACCGGCATGCTCGCCGCCCAGTTGCACATCGGTCTCGATGACGCTTTCGCTCGCCTGCGCGCGCATGCTTTCGGGACGAATCGGTCGATCCTGGACGTCGCCCGTGATGTGCTGGAGCGGCGCATCGTCCTGGAGGACTTCGCCGAATGAACCGCCGATCTGGAGGAAACATGAGTCGTCACCGACGGGATGGCGGCGATCCCGGCACGCTGACCCCGCGCCTGACCGGTGCGCTGGCCGCCATCACCGCGCGCCTGGTCAGTACGCCGGACAACGCCACGGTGCTGCGCCTGATCGTCGAGGTCGGTACCGGGCTGCTCGGCGCGGCCTCGACCGGTGTGCTGCTGTCCCGCTTCGGTGGCGGGCTGGACGTGGTGGCCGCTTCGGATGAGAAGGTCCAATTTTTGGAGTCATTGCAGACCGATATCGATCAGGGGCCCTGTGTCGACTGCATCGCGGCCGCCGCTCTGGTCACCTCACCTGATCTGACATCGGACTGGGCGCGGTGGCCGGACTTCGTCTCCGCCGCGCTCGAGGCGGGTTATCGGTCGGTGGTCGCGGTGCCGATGAAGCTGGACGGACGTGCGGTGGGCGGATTCAACCTGCTTTACGGCGGGAGGGGGGCGCAGCAGCAGTGGCAGTTGGAACTGGCTCAGGTGGTATCGGATATGGCGGTGCTCGCGCTGGTCCAGGAACGCGGTGACCGTCGCGCGGACCGGTTCCTGGAAGCCACGGTCACCGCACTCAACGACCGGGTCCGGTTCGGACAGGCCGTCGGTTTTGTCGCGGGAACACTCGGGATCGAACCCGCCGCCGCCCAAGCCGCGATACTCGCCTACGCCGCCGATCACCCCCAGGCTCTGCGTGACGTCACGAGAGCGATCACCGACGGCTCGCTTGATCCTGCTGTGGTGACCAGCGCCTAGCCCCGCCGCCGGGGTCGGGGTTGGCAGAGCCTTTGGCCGCTGCGCTGAGGAGGGGCGCTGGCCGGACGGCCTTCGGTGACACCGTACTTCCGTCAGCTGCGCGTCCTGATCATCGCGGGGTGCGCGGATCCGGCAGTCTGGGGCTTTCACGACGTCGGATGTGTTGAGGTGCGTAGGAATGCGCCATTGTGCAAAAGGACACCGGCCGCACTGTTCGCGGCGTGGTCACGTCGTGGGTGGTAAGCCGGTGGCGTGGGTGATGAACCGGGCGGCCAGGTCACGCAGTTTGACGTTTTCGCGCTGGGACTGTTCGACGAGCCGCGCGAACGCGTCCTCGGCGGAAGTCCGATGCAGGACCATGAGGATACCTTTGGCCTGGTCGATGACCGCGCGACTGGTCAATGCTGTTCTGAGATGCTTGGCGGTGTCGTGTGCGAGCTGGTAGCGGTTGTAGACGTGCAGGGCGGCGGTGACGGCGGTGGTGTAGAGGTCGAGCAGTTTCTCGTCGAGTTCGGCGAAGCCGTGGCCGCGGGTGCTGTAGCAGTTGACCGCCCCGGTATGCCCGTCGCCGATCGCCAGCGGCGCGGACAGGAAGCTGCCGAAACCTGCTTCGGCCGAGTCCTTCGCGAACACCGGCCACAGCTCGGTGGCGTCGGTGATGGACACTCGCACGATGGCGCCGGTGCGCGCGGCTCGCAGGCAGGGTCCGTCCCCGAAGGCGTACTGGTCGCGGTCCAGAGCGGCGGCGATATCACTGGTCGTCGCGGCGGTGGTGGCCACACCCTCGATAATCAGGGTGATGGAGGCCTCGTCGACACCGGGTACCGCCCGGGTCACCTGCTGACACACCTGATGCAGCAGGATCGCGGAGTCCTCAGCGTTGTCCAGCGCAGCGATCAACGTTTCCAGCGCCCCGGTGACCTCGTCGAGGACCCCAGGCAACGACTCATCCCGCATCTTATCCATGGCCAGCTCCTCGTCGGCTACGCAAACGACGGGAACCCGGATCCGTGCGGGGAAGCAGGCGAGACCGGACCGGCACCATCACGATCGCCGGCTAGTCCGGTCTCGGGGTGCTTCCAGGCCCGCTGTTGGACGAGGAGGGAACGTGCCGCATCTTCCCCACGGCGAAATCCTTCGTCGTCGTGCGAGGTCGGTATGCCGCGAAGGCGGCGTACCGTCGAATCGGAACGCGCGAAGAACCTCCTGCACTCGCACTGTAGCGCCACTGCCGTGAAACCGTCACTCGACCTCGCCGAACAAGGGGTGCCGAGAACGACGAGTGCGGCCGAGTTCCGAGGGCCCGGTTTCGTCTCGGAGCCCCCTCGACCACGCAGTGTCGCCCAGTACCGACAGCGTCCAACAGAATTTCTGTCAGCGGATAGGCCGGTCGGGGATTGAACCGGCTGGTCGGCGACGGCAGGCATACGACGCGGCTAATCGGGTAGCCGATATCCGACGACCGGGATGTTGAGCAGCCAGCTTCTGGCCGTCCCGAGATCGACAGAGAATCGGATACATCTCGTCCAAAGCCGGGATTGCCACCACGCGATCTCGTCAGTCATCACTTCGGTCACGTTGGAGATCAATTCCCGTGACACCTTCGCACCATATACTTCACGCAGATGGGCTTCGATGTCCCGGGTGGTCATGCCATGCAAATTCAATGACAGGATCGCCTCGTCAAAATTACCCGGCCGACGTGCGCGTTTCGGCACGATCGCCGGTTCGAACAAAGCATTCCGATCACGCGGTACAGCCAGCTCGACCGGCCCGTTCGAGATGAACACGGTTTTCGGGGACCTGCCGTTCCGTGAATTCCCGGAACGGCAGGTCCCCCGCAGGGTCTCCTTTCTCATAACCGAGATGTTGGGTCATTTCGGCGTCCAACACTCGTTCACGCACCGCCTTGGTCATCTCGTTCAGTAATTTTCTTGCGCGTCCAGCGCCCCGCCATTCGCGTACGCGTCTCCGTCGCGCAGCAGTTATTGAGGTGGGGCGTCGCGGCTGCGGTTCCAGGCCCGGCCAGCCTGGTGGAACAGCTTCGATCACCTGTCAGAGTGGGAGGCCGGCCACGATCGCGATCACGGTTCCCATATTGGCACCGGGGATCAGCGAAACTACGTCCGCCACGAAGGCAATGTCGCTGATGAGTGGGATGATCAGCGGGCCCAGAACCGGGCCGCTGGGCCTCAGGCCGAGTGGGCCACCCGTTGCGGCGGACGCGGTGCCGATCGTGGTCAGCAAGAGGTGGCAACTGCGGCCAGCGTTACAACGATTCGTGCGCGAGTAAACATTGTTGCTCCTTTCGATTCCCGGCCGTCGTGCGACCGGGTCATGTAAACGTCCCGCGCGGCATTCGTCGTCCTTGTGGTCAGGTCACAGATCATGACGGCCTCCTTGTCCACTTCGGGCACAGCGATGTGGTGTGGTGACCACGTGATCGGGGCCAGTGGGAGGGCGCGCCCCGTTTCATAGGAGGGGCGCGCGTTGAGGTGCGGCGCTTGAGGCAATGCGCCATGGGGGATGACCTCGTCGTTCTCAGCGCGAACGGTCGGACCTGAACGACCGAGACGCCGACTAGAGGCCAGCGGTGATGGGTGTCGGACCGGCCCATGACCCAGCGCTTATCCTTACAGGACTACACCCTTCGGGTGTCTCTATATTCACCCATTCGGCTGTTAACGATGCGCCATGTAATCAGCGATCTAGAGGAGAAGTGATACGCATCACTCAGAAGGGAGACGAGCCCACCCAAGGAGCGCTGTACCCGTCGTGAGGGCATGGACGCTTACCGCGCGAAATTTTAGCAAAGGAGTGCGTCATGATCCCAACAACGTTTTCCCGCACACGACAGGCCGTATCCGCGACACGTGGTGTCCTAAGGGGACTTATCAGGCGCTTGACGACACTGGCCGTCCTGATTGCAGGATTGGCGAGCCTCATCGTTACGGCCCCGGCCTCTGCCGCCGTTCCCCTGCTGACCTGCGTCGGTAATGTCACCTTCACATACAACCCACCGCTGACCATCACTGCGCGTCCGACCACCGCGACTTCGACCATCAACTACGGGCCCTGTCTCGGCGGCACCGTGGATTCAGGCGTGACCAGCACGACCACCGTCATCCCAGGCGGCAGTTGCGCCTTGGGAAGTCCTATCACCAGCAGCCAGTCCACCATCCAATGGAACACCGGTCAGACCAGCACCAAATCTGCCACCAACGTCATCACCAGACCGGTCGGCCTAATTGTCGAGGACAGCTTGGGCACCATCACCGCTGGCCTCTATCAAGGTGCCCCAGTGAACTCGGTATTGACGCTGGTCGCGCCCAACCCGCTCGACTGTGTGGGCGCCGGTGTCTCTTCCCTTTCCGGAATCGTCTCGCTCTCCATCGTCTAGCTACTTCGACTTGAAAAAGTAGCTCGCTGGGGTGTGTCTTCGTCGGCTGGAGTGTTTCGTGCGGGATGATGACGGAAACCGTGGTTCTGTAGGGGATTCAGGCAATGTTACGGACACAGAACGGCCAGCTGACGTTGTGGGATGCGGTGCTTCCGGAGGTGTGCCGGCGGTTGCCAGCCGAGCTGGAACGAGTGGATGCCTGGCTGGAGGATGAGCGGTTTCTGCTCCGTTCCGGGCGCACTTAGACGCGCGTCTCGGGCGGCCCAGCGTGCCGGTAGAAACCTATCTGCGGTTGATGTTTCCGAAGTTCCGCTACCAGTTAGGGCATGAGTGGGCTCGACCCGTTTGGCAGACATCTGGGGGTAACGCCAGGATGTTAGCCAAACTGGGTCAAGCCCAGAGGTTGACGTTGACCTGCGCAGATGGTCGAAACTCGGCATTTCGCGACACTGGCTGAGCTTGTCGCAGAGGGACTTGTAAATAGAAGGTCAGGTGTTCGAGCCTCTTGGCGGCTCAAGATCAACATTCTTGCCGACCTGCCAATATGTCTGATTATGCGAGTACTACCCACTTTTCCTTGACGTCATCGGACTCCGTTTCGCCTCCGTCTTCTCAGCCGTGCCTCCCAGGGCCTTGGCGACGCATGCTGTCTCGCATGGGCAGAGGTCCACGCGGCGAGCGGCTCAGGTTCGGGCAAGAGGCCGATGGAGCGAGCACGCGCGAGTTCTCAAGGCGCGAAGAAGCTGATTCGATCAACGCTCGCGACGGCAACAGCCAGCCGATCCGCACGCTGGAGACTCGTCGCAAGCGGCGTGAGGAGTCCGAACGGCTCGGTCTCGCCAGGCCGGGACGCCGCGGCGGGACAAGGCTATCCAACGTTTGCGGGCATGCTCGACCTGTAAGGCAATTTCCCCTACACCGTTCCGCACGGCTCGCGGCGGCCGCTACTACTGCGATGCCCATCTCGACGCCGCTGCCGAACGTGTGAAGCGAGCTGAACAAGCCCGGGGTCGCGCGGTCAGTGCCGTCTGGGCTCGACACAGCCTCGACGACCCGGAGACCATGCAGCTAGGGACTTTGGTCCTCACGGTGCGGGCCTACTGGCCAGGTGAGCGGGACCCGGGGGCGGGGATCGCGGGACTTCATCCTCTGCGTTCTGCCATCCGTGCAGGCCGAGACTGAAACAAGACTGGGGTAGCACGCCGGGCAGATTCCGCCGTCGTGTTGAAACGGAAGACGGAGCAGAGGAGCGGGAATGCCGGTCACCACCGAAAGATCCATCGTCGCGGGGATCGACGGGTCGCGGTCCGCGAACGCGGCCGCGATGTGGGCGGCGTGTGAGGCCTCGAAACGTGGCCTGCCGCTGCGGTTCGTGCACGTGTTCACGATGCCGGTCGTGACGATGCCGGGTGTCATCCCGTCGTGGGAAGGAATCCGTGAGGGTTTCGAGAGCCGTGGCCTGGAGTGGGTTTCAGACGCCCGGGAAGCGGTGCTCGCCCGGTATCCGGATCTTGTGATCGAGTCCGCGGTCCGCCAATGGGGCCCGGTGGCGGCATTGGTCCAGGAGTCGGTGCGGGCGTCGATGGTCGTGCTGGGTTCGCGGGGGCTGGGCGGTTTCACCGGCATGCTCGTGGGTTCCATCGCCGTGGCACTGGCCCACCACGGGCACTGCCCGATCGTCGTGGCCCGCGGACCGTGGCCCGATGGTGCGGGACCGGTGGTAGTGGGCGCCGACGGCTCGCCGGCCAGCGACGCGGCGGTCGCTTTCGCGTTCGACGAGGTGCAGTTGCGGGAGGCCGGGCTGACCGTGGTCCGGACCTGGTCGGATCTGTTCGACCACGGGGCACTCCGCCCGAACTTCCTTGACGTCGATCCCGCCGAGATCGAGGCCGCTGAACGTAAGGCGACCGAGGAACAGGTGACTCCATGGCGGGACAAGTACCCGGACGTCCCGGTGTTCACCGTCGGGGTGCTGCGCTGGACCTGGCGTGTGCAGTACTACGCCTACGCCGCCCTGGGCACCGACCGGTACCCGCCGTTCACCCTCGCCGATGTCCCCGGCTACCCGGCACGACTCGAAATCTCCTATCCGGAACGCCTGTCGCGAAGACTCGTCCTGGTGAAGTGGCTGCTGGCGATCCCGCACTGCCTCATCCTCGGCGTGTTCGCCGGTGGAGGCCTGTGGCTGGCATGGCGGCCCGAAGATGACGGCTTCAGCTGGGGCGCGGGCGGACTCGTCGGCCTGCTCGTCCTCATCGCCGGCGTTGTGTTGCTGTTCACCGGCCAGTACCCGAAGCCGGTCTACGACTTCGTCCTCGGCATGGACCGCTGGGTCATCCGGGTCACCGCCTACGCCGCGCTCATGACCGACGAGTACCCGCCGTTCCGGATCGATCTGGGCGGCGACGAGCCAGGCGGCACGCCGCCGATCGAGGAGGCGCATCCGCTCGCGCGCAAGCCCGTGTCCTCGAGCTGGACACCGGGCAGGATCGTCTCCGTGGTCGCGGGAGTGGTCCTCGGTCTGACGTCCATGGGGCTGCTCACCGGTGGTGGTGCGCTGCTGTGGCTGGATCAGACCGGCCGTGACGACGATGGCTACCTGAGCACGTCGGCGTCCTACCGCACCGAAACCGCTGCCCTGGTAAGCGAACGGGTCCGGTTTGAGAGCGCCACCAGTGGTTCCGTGCCCGCGATGAGCGCCCTGGGCGATGTCCGGTTGACGGTGACGGGATCCGGGAAGCCGGTCTTCATCGGGATCGCGCCGTCGGCCGCCGTCCAGCGCCAGTTCGCGGGCACGGCCTACGCGACGATCACCGACCTGTCCTCCGGCGCCGTGGTCGTGCACCAAGGCTCCGGTGCCCTCGGTCCGCCGGAGAACGCGGGCATCTGGACCTCGAAGGCGAGCGGTACCGGCACCCAGACGGTGACCTGGCCGGATCAAGCGGGCGATTGGACCGTGGTGGTGATGAACGCCGACGGATCGGCAGGCGTCGATGCGCGCGCCGAAGCCGGCGCGACCGTCCCGGCCCTGAGCTGGGTCGCGTGATCGCTGCTGTTCATCGGTATCGCTTTCCTGGTGTTGGCGGCGGTGCTGGTCGCGGTCCCGGTCGGCCGCGCTTCTCGTGAACTTTCCCCGACAAGACAAGGAGAACTGTGATGCATGCGATGGTGGTGTACGAGTCGATGTTCGGGAACACCGAGCGGGTGGCGAAGGCCGTGGCGGAAGGGCTGTCGCCCTACGCCGAGGTAGATGTCGTGAACATCGACGACGTCGGAAATGTGGCGGAGGCCGACTTGCTCGTGGTCGGTGGTCCAACGCACGTGCACGGGATGTCGTGGCCTTCCAGCCGGACCGAGGCCGGTCGGCAGGCGGTGGAGGGTGTCCGGTCGACGAAGGGCCTGCGGGACTGGGTCGGTGCCCTGGACGGGGTATCGGGCGGTAATCCGGTGGCGACGTTCGACACCCGGGTGGGGAAGCCGCGCTGGCTGACCGGCTCGGCCGCGGTGAGTGTGGCACGCAAACTCAGGCGGCTCGGTTTCGATCCGCTCGTGCCGTCGGAGAGTTTCGTTGTCAGAACGGACAAGCAGGAGCCGGTGCTGCGCGACGGCGAGCTGGCGCGGGCGCGGGACTGGGGTGCGGTGCTCGGCAAGGGATTCGCGCGGCTGAAGAAGGTATGAACGAGTTTGCCCTTGGCCCTGACAGGAAAGCCGTAGGAGACAGGTTCCGCTCCCCTCAGTCCTGCGGGCAAATCCGTCCCATGAATTCGGCGACGTTCTCCGCACGATCGTGACGTTTCCCCGTGACAGGGCCACACCCCCCCCGCCAGGGGGACCCGATCCGCTTCAGATGATCACGGATCACCTTCACGACATACCGCAGCGTGGAGGTGGACAGCGAGATGGCCGACGGGTAAGAAAGCACAGCGAAGCTCCTGGTACCGGTTGCTCTTAGTCGACAACCGACCTACCAGGAGCTTCGCCACGTTCACAGCACCGACACACCAACCCCATCACCAGGATGAAAAAGGCTCACTGCACGATGCGAGATCCCGCGCCAGTTCCAGATTGGGTTGATCGCCCTTAGGTACGTCCTTCTTCCGCTCAACCCATTGCGTCTCTAACAGAGCTCCGCTGTTCGCCGCTGCGGACAACTCACCCCCAGTCGTTGATCCGAAGACGAGGCCGGCCTGGGCCTGTGCAAAACGAGCGAAACGACGTCACGGTGCTCAGTGTGACACCAGTCAGTGCCGGAGCGTCGGTGCCACGCAGACGGCTTAGTCTTCCGGCGGTCCGGCCGTTGGTGTTGACCACGAACGGCTAGAGAACATCGAGAGCACCGCCGAGTAATTGTCAGTACCTGTGTATGAAGATCTTTTGGGCGGCTGTAGGGTCCGGCCGCGCGCGAGCCGGGGACCCTGGTGACCTTCCTCCGATGCCGCACGGTGGCGAAGGTCGAGCCGATCGGGTTGACGGTCGCCGCGTGGAACCTCGAGCAGCACTGGAGAATCTCCGCAGGAATACCCAGAAGGGTGACCCGACTGGGGCAATTTTGGTGACCCCGTTTGAAACGGGGTCATGGGCGTGCCCCAGGTTCGCCTTAGTTGCTGAACGGTAACTGAAGTTCGCAACGCCAATTCTCAAAGTGAGGAGAGCGAAAAACCGCCCTACCTCGGCAGACCTGCCAGGTGGGCGGTGTTTCGTCGCAGTGGAGCTAAGGGGACTTGAACCCCTGACCCTCTCACTGTCAGTGAGATTCGGGCAAGCCTCCGACTTGCGACGATAGGGAAACGACACGTCAAACGCTGCCGTATGGCACCGTTCGATGCAGTTCAATGCCGTTCAGGGCGCGCGCGTGCTCCAGCTTTGCTCCGGGAGTACCAGCGTGAACACGAATCAACATTTTGCAAAACTCCCCTAACGCATGACATAAAGACTACGCCTCAATCTGATCGACATCAACGGTCACGGCGCCACCTACAAGAGGCCTCGCCCGCTGCCATTAGGTAAGAATCTAAATCGAGGAGTCGAAGGGCACCGTCTGCACGCTGCCGTCCTACTCCTTCGTGGATGTCGTCAGTCCCGTGCGTGTCGCGCTAGGGCGAAAGGCAGCGTTCAGATCAGCGGCAGCGGTGCCTTGCGAAACGAGCCTGTGCGTCCCGATACCGCTGTTGGACGTAGCGCTTGCGGAGATGGCTTCCCCGGGGGAACTCCTCCTGGTGGCCGCACCGCGCGCACACCAGCTCGGGCATACCCTCGGGCGGGGGTTCGGTAAGGGCGATGTGGTGCTTGGGTACCGTCAGTCGCACGGCGTTGCCGTGGCCGGTGACGCCGACCTCTTCCGCCGCGGTCGATCCGATGATCCAGCCGGCGATGAAGCCGAAGGCGATCGCCACGGAACCCCAGACGACCTGGCCCGCGACGAGGCTGGCGACTCCGGCGAAGAAGAGCGCCACACAGGCCCAGGTGGCTGCCCGCCAATAGCCCTGCCGTCGGCGTGTGTCCGCGACGCTGTGCACGGTGAAGGTCAGTTCCCTGGCGCATTCTCCACACCGGACTGCCAATCGTTCCGCAGATTGTCCGTCATCGGGTCGCACCACCTCCCGGCTGACACCTTGGTATTTCCACGAAACTGTCGATGGCCCGCTCGGGTGCCCGAAGAAATTCGTTCTGTGGGACACTACCGCATGCTGTTTCTTCGCAATTCCGGGCGGCATTCTCATTTCCTTTCCGGCATGACGTTGTGCGAGTCGATCCTCCTGTGGCGCGAACACGTCGTCAAGAGGATCTTTTCGGTTGCCCTCGGGCGCGCTACTGAGGAGTTGCCAAACTGCTGTCGGCCGCCGGCTTTGCGAAAATCGCAAGGGCGTCGTCGCGTCCACCGCCACTACATCAAAGTTGAGACGCAGAGCCAGCGGCACGTCCACGGTGCTCGCGGGCTCGACGACACTGCTATCGGCTCGCCGGCGTGGCCCCAGTTCCAGTCGCTCCTAATGAGCGGCGGTCTCGCGAATCGGCGTCGCAGGTATCGATCCCACGGGCTCCTGGAACCGACGTCGGGCCCGTTGCGCTCCGTGCCCTCGTCGCGCAAGCTGAGGTGGTCCTCGATCCGGCCGTCGAGGACTTCGACGCCGTTGCTGTAGAAGGTGTCAGTCCAGGTGATCGTCGCCGGCCCCGCGTCGGTGCTGAGTCCGACGCCCATGACAGCGTGATGCCAGTTTCCGTAGTCCCATCGTGTGGGTTCGGAGGCGAAGTTGTGGACATCCCAGTAGTCCACTGCCAGGAGCCGATGGATCCGGAGTCCGCTCAGCCTGCCTCAAAACGCGCGCGCAGATCGTCAACCTCATCCGTCATGTCACCGGCAGGACTCCATGGCGCATAACCTGGGTCTTTTGCGCAGTGTGATGTAAAACTGTTTTGGAAATGGAGGAAGTGCCTTTCCTGTAAGGGAAAATGGTGGTGTTTGCGAAAGACATCAAGTTCTCTCAACAGGAAGGCACTTCCTTGGTGCAGGATAGCAAGCAGTCACGAGTCCAGGTCATCGCGGACGGAACGGGACTGGTGTCGCGGGCGAGGGTGGCGCTGCTGCGGGAGATGACGATCAACACCGGCCTGGGCACCGGCTGGCCGGAAACGCTGCTCGACACCTACGACGGGATACCAACCCACCTGCCAGGGCGGGTCCTGGCTGATCTGGCGGTGATGATCGCCGACGGCGGTGACGCGCTGGCACATCTGGCGAGGCTGCGGGACCAGGACAAACTGTTCGGGTCGGTGGCCAGTGACGCCACCGCCTGGCGGGTACTCGACCGGGTCGACGACGAACACGTCACCCGCCTGCGATCGGTCCGCGCGCAGGCGCGGGAACGAGCCTGGGCCGCCGGAGCCGGTACCGATATCGAGGGCGGATTGGTGATCGATATCGACGCGACGATAAGCATCGCGCAGAGTGAGAAGGAGAACGCGGCGAAAACGTGGAAGAAGACCTGTCGCCGGCGGGGAAGCCTTGGCAGGGATCCTGCGGCCCGGGAAAGCCGGGTCGAACACCGCCTCCGACCACATCGATATCCTGGCCATGGCCCTGGCCGCGTTGCCCGCCCAGACCCCGAGAATCTTGACGCGCCGCAGGTGATGGTGCGGACCGATGCCGCCGGCGTGACCCACGCCTTCGCCGCTGCCGTGCGCGCCGCAGGATGCGGGTTCTCCCTCGGGTTCTCCATCGCCGACCTGCTCACCTGGATCCAAGCACTCTGCTTCACCGGCGACCTCGCCCGCTGCGAACCAACCACCTTCCGCTACAAATCTGCGCCATCGCCGCCAACTCACCCGCACCGCCCGAGCCCCACCCTGCACCTCGACCAAGACTGGCCCTGGGCCCAGCACCTCGCCAGCGTCTTCACCCGGCTCCGCACCGCACCCTGGCCCGGCTAGCGCGAACCTTCTGCCCCTGCGACCAAGGACCCCGGAACCCGCCCACCGACACGACAGTCGGCCCACAACCCTGCCCACACCACGGATTCCAGGCAAAATCCAGCCACAGCAACTACATCAACGGAACCCCGCAACCCCATGCAAGATCGAGGCTAAATGCCTTACATTCCACATCATCTAGAATTGTGACGAGTCATTTTCTTACAATGACAAGAGGCAGGAAGCAAAAATCCGCCAGAGAACGCCACCCACTCAGACGGCATTCAAGTACCGGTAGAGCTACTCGCCATCGCGGTTGCCAATATATTCGACGCCATGGACTAATTACAAGGTCGCCACCCAATGTGCAGCCGACAACTACGCAGCCGACATCGAATGCGACCAGCGCTGCAACACCTGGCTCGCCCTCACCCGCAGCCGGACCACCATCACCGAATGGGTTGTGACGTGGTTCGCCGCGCTCAGTCAGTGGCCCGAGAGGGCGTACTTGCCGAAAACCCGACCCCGACTTACGCGCTCTTCTCGCCGACACCACGTTGGCAGCGCTGAATAGGCAAAATTGGGCGACTGACGGGGGACTGTAACGCGAACGGTGTTTCCGGCCGTGGTTGTCAGTAGGTCTCAGCGCCCGGCCAGCGGTCACTGAAGGTGATCGAGAAAGCGTTCAAGGCGGGTTTCCATCGCATCGCCCACCGGGCTTGCCCGGTGCCGGTCGGGTCCAGACTCCGGGTGACCAGATACAGACACTTTAACGCAGCTTGTTCCGTCGGGAAATGACCACGTGCCCGCACCGCACGACGATACCGCGAATTCAACGACTCAATCGCGTTCGTAGAACACAACACACGCCTGATCTCCACATCATAGTCCAAAAACGGAATGAACTCCTCCCATGCGTTACGCCACAACCGAATCATCGCACCATACTTACCACCCCACGCCTCCTCCAGCTCATCTAACGCGACCGCCGCCGCAGCCGCGTTCGGTGCCGTGTAGATCGGTTTCATATCCCTCTTCAACGCATCCCAGTCCCGCTTCGACGCGAGCCGGAACGTATTCCGCAGCAAATGCACCACACACGTCTGCACGATCGCCGCCGGCCACACGTTCCCGACCACCTCGGGCAACCCTTTCAGCCCGTCACAGACCACGAAGAACACGTCACCCAGACCGCGATTCTTCAGGTCCACCAACACTTGCATCCAGAACTTCGCGCCCTCACCACCCTGGCCGGCCCACAGCCCGAGCACATCCCGGCGACCCTCCAGCGTGACACCGATCGCAGCGTAGATCGGCCGGTTCGCGACCTGCCCATCCCTGATCTTCACATGCACCGCGTCAATGAACACCGCCGCATACACCGAATCCAGTGGCCGCGACTGCCAATCACTCATCTCACCGATAACCTGATCGGTAATCCGCGACACCGTCTCCTTCGACACCGACGCATCGTAAATCTCGGAGAAATGCGCCGAAATCTCGCCCGTCGTCAAACCCTTCGCATACAACGACAACACGATCTCATCCACGCTCCCCAAACGACGTTGCCGCTTTTTCACGACCACCGGCTCGAAACTCGAATCCCGATCCCGCGGTACCGCGATCTCCACCTCGCCCACCGCGTCCGAGACCACCGTTTTCGACCGCGTGCCGTTCCGCACATTCGCGCTGGCACGACCCGGCTCGGCCTGGTGCTTCTCGTGGCCGAGGTGCTCGGTCATCTCCGCGCTCAACGCCGCCTCGAGAACCGTCTTGGTCAGCTGTTTGAGCAGCCCGTCCGGGCCGGTCAGGGCCAGCCCCTGCGCTTGGGCTTGCGCGACCATCGAGGCCGCCAGCTCCTCCTGCGCCGACCGCGGCTTCGCCGCCTTCTTCTTACCCGTCGATCGTGAAGTCACAACGTCCAGTGTCATCACACACCGTGCCCATCCCGCCGAGCCCACGCCCGGCGTGTCGGGCCGGAAACACCGTTACTGGGACAGTCCCACTGACGGGTGCTCCTGACGGTCGTGGCGTGACCTTGTTACCCGCTGGCGGAGGTCCTGCAGTCGGAAGACGGCAGGACCTACGCGCGCTCAGATTATGCCACCGGTGTTGCGGGCACGTGAGGGCCAGCGACAGGTGCCGGAGGAGACGATGGCGTGGGCGAGCAGCCACGGCTCGTTGCGGAAGCGCGATGGTGCTGGGTGTGTCGAGTGAAGTCGAGGTACGCCAGGAAGGTCAGCCTCACTCGGCGGCGTCGCGTTTCGCAATGCGGCCAGCTGGAGTGGCGTTCAGATGAGTTTGGTGCGCAGTGCCAGCTGGTCGTTGTCGCGGTCGCGTCGTAACCGGCCTCGCCGGTCGGCGGCCAGGTCGGATGGCTTGATCACCACGAGGCGCAGGCCGTGAGCGGGGATCAGCTCGTCGCGACGCTGGTCGTACAAGGCGCGCTGTCGGCTGCGGTGGACACCGCTTACGGTGAGCCGGTCGGGTTTGTCGAAATGCGGGACGGGCTGGTCGTGCTGGATCTCCCGGTACTCGACCACGAGCCGGTGTTCGGGCCAGTAGCTGTCGACGGGCAGCCGGACCGTGCGCCCGTATTTGCCGGGATCCCCGCGCAGCCAGTCGAACCGTGCTTGGCGCTGGCCGAGCCCGCCCAGGACCTCGTCGCACAGGTCCAGCACGTAAGCCTCGTCGCTGTTGTCACGCCTCATCGTGGTCATCGTGCCAGGTGACGGTGACCCGATACGATCGACGCGATCCTGGGTGAGCTGGCGTCGCGCGAGTCCCTGAGCCACCTCGGACGCGGCTAGTTGCGGTTCAGGCCGTGCTGGCGGGTGAGGAGCGCTGCTTTGAAGTGGGCTTCCGCTGCGTAGATTTCTGCTGTGGGGGTGCCGGGGCCCGAAGACCCGCAGGATGCTGAACTGGAAGTGGCGCGGGTGCGCGGGATCCAGGCCCCTCAGGTCCCGCAGTGCGGCGTTGCCACCGTGGACGTTCTTCGCATACGCAGTCCAGCGGCCGAGGATCCGCTCGCCGCCGTCTGCCTTCCCACATAATAGCTGCCCAGTGCTGGTGTCGGCGATGAGATAGATACCTTGCACGGCGCCGAGCGTGGTGCGCCAGTCCCGATATTGCGAGTCCTCGACCACGGCCTGCAGATCGGCATAAGTGATGAGGACGTGGTCGTAGCCGGGGAAATCCATCCTGGCTTGGGCGGCTACCGGACGACGCGGAAGACACCGAACTTGGCGGCTACCCCATGCCCGGCAAGATCGAACCTGAAGAAGCCCGCCTCGCCTACGTCGCCGTCACTCGCGCCCAGCACCAACTCGACCTTGGCGGCCTCTCCTGGATCAACCAGCGCCCCGACGGTAACCCCAACCCGAGCCGGTAATGGCCTTCTCCGTGCCCCTTCCGACGCCAGCCGCGGCGACGTGACGTCGCGGCGGTGCCGGTGATGTCGACGTCGGCCTTCAGTGACAAAGCCCGGAGCCAATCGTGATCCGCGCCAAGACGGGCGCTACATAGAAAGAAAACTTCCCACTGGTTAGTGGTGTGACGCGGTGAAGCCGCTTGTCGCGATGTGGTCAGTAAAATCTGCCTTCGAAGATGTTCCCGCAGCGGACCTCTCGGCGTAGCGTCGAGGACAAAGGCGACGTGGAGGAGGCACCGATGTCCGAATCGATGTCAACAGATGACCTTCGAGCGCTCGTCGCCGTGGTCGAGGAAGGTCGGCGGGGCGAGTCGACTGGAGCCCTGCCCTGGGTGACGTTCGAAGAATTACCTCGGTTGGTTAATTGTGACGCGGTGGTGTTCACTGAGGCAGATCGCCTGCGGCGCCGATGCCTCATTCAGCAGCAGGTTGAACACGGCAATGAATACCTGCTTGAGTTTGATAAATTCTATCCAGAGACCGAGTCGTATTGGCGATTTTATCGGGGATTCCGGGCATGTCAATATCTGGAGCGTACAGCTGATTTCGTGAGCGTCACTCGGTGGTCTGACTTCTACACTCTGGCCGAGCTTCGCAGGGCGCCACTCTTCGTGGAGTATTTCGCCCCTAACGGTTTACTGCACTGCATCAGCATGACTTTCCCGACGCCCTCCTGGCGGAGCAGGTCGCTTGGGCTGTCCTTATACCGGGACAGTGGCCCGGATTTCACCGAACGTGACCGCGCGGTGCTGCAGCTGCTCAGGCCGCATCTGTACGAGCTGTACCTCGCCTCCCGACGGCAATTACAGCGCACATCCGGGTTGACGCGACGCGAGCACGAAGTACTGCGACTGGTTGGTGAAGGTCGCACAAACGCCGACATCGCGCGGCAACTCACCATCTCCGTCTCGACAGTGCGCAAGCATATGGAGCACATTTTCGATCATATGGGGGTCCGCACGCGCACTGCTGCCGCGGCGGCGATGCTCCGCACGGAAGCACAACCTCTCGATCTCGGCTAGGAATGCGAGATCGGCTCCTCCGCGAGGCCGGTGACGACAACCCGCACGGCACGCGACCGAGTCGACCACCAACGCTCGGCAGCTCCTGTGGTCAGGAGTGCACGAGGCGCGCGACCTGGTGACGAAATACGCCTAAAGGCGAATACTCTTGTCAGTCCAGGGGCTTCATGCTGGTAGCACGGCAGATAACGCAGCGCGTCGGACGGTCATCGTTTTCAGAAGGCCGTCATCAATCACGTCCGTGCCGGCGCGTTGCGACGACCCCAGATGAAAGCGGGCAGTCATGACTTTGCAGTTTCGGATCGTCACTCTCACCTTTCCTGTCGCCCAGTTCACGCCAGGCAGTGGCCAGGCACGCCGATACGCGTCCGTGAAGTTCGGGCACCACCTGCTCAGTGCACAAGCCGCCCTGAAAAGCTTTGACATCAAGTATGACGGGAATGACCATCACCTCCTTCGAATGAACGTCGATGTCGACTCCGCCTTCGCCGGCAACAAAGTCACCATTTCGGCCGACCTTCATCTCCGTGACTCGTCCGGGAACATCGACGATCCCTTTGGTGGCACGGTCAAGGTTCTCGTCGTCGCCGACGTCGCCGCGGCCTGAGGCCAGGTGAGCGCCATGGCAACGAGAACTGTCACCCGGCGGGAACCCAGACCTGCACTCGAGCTGAGCGTGGCAATCCTCGCCGCGGTGTTCGCGACGATCATCGCGAACGTCGCCGAAGCGAAGGACCCGCTCAAACTGACGAGCATGGCACTCGCTGCGGCGCTGCCGCCGTTCGTCAGCATGCTGGGCCCATGGCGCCACATTCGCGTCACCATGGCAGCGCTGGTCTCCGTCGGCGCGCTGTTCCTGACGTACGGAGGATCACTCGTCGCCGGCGCCGCGGCCAACATCGAGCTCGTCCCGTCTCCAAGATCGATCTTCGTCGGAGCAGCGACGACGCCACCATCGTCCACCTCCATGCCGCCCGACATGGACGTCACACCTGCTTCAGTGTCGTGCAAGCCAAAGTGCGACAGGAACATCACGATCACCAACACCGGCAAAACGACTCTCCAGATCGCCGCCATCGACCTCGACGGCTACGGCAAAGATCAGTTCAACCGCACGGCCACCTGCGCACACAAGATGCTCAAGCCAGGGCAAGCCTGCACCTTCAGCGTGTTGTTCACCGCACGAAGCTCAGGCGGTCGACAGACAGCCCAACTGGTCATCAGCAACACCCGCGGTTCCGCCACTACTGTTGATCTGATCGGCGAAGCGTCATCTCCCGGTTTTGACTTGACCGTGTCCGTTACCGGTCTGAACTGCGTGTACCAAACAGGCGGAGCCCCAAAAGGAAAAGACGTTATCGAGGTATCCTTGAGACTGTCGGCCACCGGCACGAAGCCAAAGAATCTCCCTACCCCGGTTTCAGTCGCAGTCCGGAGCGGCAGCGGCGCCAGTACAACCGTCCGCGCTCCTGCTATCCCGAAATCAAGTCCGATCGTGGCAGTCCTACCGATCCGAGCGGCCGACTACAACCAGCGGAGAACGATTACCGTCACCGTTGACTCCGCTAACGCCCTCGCGGAGCAGAACGAAACCAACAACCAAACCCGAGCAGTCGCGGCAATACCGGGAAAGCCGGCGTCGGGCGTCAAAAAGACCTTGGACTGCACCGTTCGGTGACCACCGACTACTCACCACGCCTGCTGGTGCCGTAACTCGCTTCGGCAGGCTTGGCCAAGTAAGCATGGGATCACAACGAACAGCTCGAGGATGCCCTGGCAAACGTGTTCGGGAAGCGATCGATGGCCGAACACGAACACCCAGCAGGGACGGCGAAACGTTTCACCAGGCCTGCTGGTATCGGTTCAAACGTCCTCGGTTTTGCAGTGGCCGCTACGGATGGTGGCGGTGCCCACGACCCCGGCTCCGGGTACCTGGTCTACCTCGGCGACGTCGGCACCGGCATCAGCCGCCAGGCCCTCCTTGGCACGCGGAAGAAACGCAAGACCAGTCCGCTCGACGGCGACGTCCCGCGCGACCGCGCCAAGGGCGCTCATCGGGTCACCTCAAGACTTGTCGGGGAAGTCGTCTGCCGCCAGTTCACCCCGCGCGAGTACCGGCTCCGCCACACCGTCTGGCCGGGATGGCGCCCGGACAAGAATTCCGGCGAGGTCCAGGCCCAGTACCTCGTAGACCGCGGTGTCCCAAACCACCGGGCACGCCCTCGACAAGGGGGGAGGGCAGGCGACCTGGACGCCACTTCGCCGAGAGGCTCCCTCCGATCCTGCAACGTCTCGATCGATTTCCGCGACGTTCTGGGTATGACCGGTGACGCGCGGGCCGCGACCAGCATCATTACGGCACCTGCAACGGGAAGACGGTTGCGGGAGCTGACTCCAGCCGCGATGTGGATGACCGCCGCTGTGATCACGGTGCTCACCACGGGGGCGGTGGTCGCACTGTGGTGGGCGGCGACCAAGGGGCTGAACGACGTGGACCTTGTGAACGCGCGGCTGAACGCGCTAAAGATCGGGCTAAGCATCGGTGTCGGCAGCGGCGGCGTGGTCGCGCTCTACCTCGCCTGGCGCCGCCAACACTCCACCGAAGCAGACCTCGACAATCGCGAACGTGCCCTCGCCCAGCAATACGAAGTCCTTGCCCACCAGCAGGACGTCGCGGCCGCCACTCAAGCCCATCAGGAATAGGTTGCTGAAGACGCCCGCGCCGATGCGGCCGAACGCCGAATCACCGAGCTGTACACAAAGGCCGTCGAACAGCTCGGCTCCGAGAAAGCCCCGGTCCGGCTCGGCGGCCTCTACGCCCTTGCGCGCCTCGCCCAGAACAATGAGACCCAACGCCAGACCATCGTCAACGTCTTCTGCGCCTACCTGCGCATGCCCTACGACCTGCCTAACGAACAGGACCGCGAAGACGGCGCCAGCGCCGAGCAACAAGAGGTCTATCGTACGAGAGCACAAGAACGCGAGGTCCGCCTCACCGCTCAACGCCTGCTTAGCGAACACCTCAGGCCTGAATACGACGCTCTTTACTGGGGGCCTCTAGATATCAACCTCACCGGCGCCCACCTCATCGACTTTGTTATGTCCGGCACCTCTGTTGGAGCCAGCAGGTTTAACAACGCCGCCTTCACAGGGAGGACTTTATTCTGCAAAACAATTTTTAAGGACACCGCTTGGTTCGAACTGACGGCCTTTACCGAAAGTGCCTCGTTTGCCGAGGCAACTTTCTGCGATGGTGTCTGGTTTCAAGAAGCTGACTTTGCAGGTGGAGCCCAGTTTGACAAAGTGACTGTAAGTGGAGGCCGTGTCGGATTTCCCAAGGTGACCTTCGGAGGCGACGCCACATTCACCATGGCTACCTTCAAGCGCGGTGCCACGTTCGAACTGGCGACTTTCAGAGGTGACGCCACGTTCGACCAGACGACCTTCAGAACTTTTAACAAGACGACCTTCGGTGAAGATCCCTCGTTCTCTGGGGTGACGTTCGTTCGTACGCCCATGTTCGAGGAGGCGACGGTGAGTGGCGAGCCTTTTCGTCCCATTTTCGCCTCCAATGACAGCGAGAACTCAAGGCAAGTCGATTGACCCCGCGCTCGCCCTAACCGAAGACCCGTCCTAGGCAGTCACCATTCCCGCGAAGTGCGGAGCCTGGTGTCTGGTGAGGCGGATTGAGCATCGTCTGCAAATCATCGGCGTCGAAGAGGTAAGCGTTAAGGCTGCTGCCGTGATCGGCTTCGCGAGCGCTGACGATCGCCGAGAGGCTTCGTGAGCGCATGCGCTGGCACGACTTGGGTGAAGGCGACGGCTACTGGAAAGCCGCGCGGCCCGAAGACTTCATGATCATCGTCGCCACCGCGACCCAGGCCCTGGAGTTCTTCCGGATCTACGCCGGGGCTGACAGCGCCTGGACCCTCCAGGCCGAAATGATCTACCAGAGCCACGGTGAACAGCGGTCGAGGGAAACCGGCGCTCGCGCGCTGGGTGACCTTCTGGAGGCCTGGGTGGATCAGGTCGAGCACGGCGTGATCGAGGTCGTCGGCGAACGAATCCGCGGCGAGGTCGCCGGCGCCCGTATGGACCTGATGGAGCAGGTGCGGCTGCTGTTGCAGGACAAGAATGTCCACCCGGCCGCGCCCATCGTCTTGTGTGGCGCCGCGCTGGAGATCGCCATGCGAGCTGTCACGCAGGCCAACAACATCACCGTCGCCGAGCGCCCGACCATGAACACGCTGATCACGGCGTTGCGGCACGCCGGTATGCTCACCAAGCAGGACGTGAAGGAACTCGAAACCTGCGCGGGCCTGCGGAACCAGGCGGCCCACGGCGACTTCGGCCCGCTCAGCCACGAGCGAGCCGGGCTGATGGAGCAGCAGACAAGCATCCTTCTGCGCAGGCTGGAGGAGTTACCTCCACTGGCGAGCATCTGAACCGCTCGCGCCGTCTGCCTCGCCGAACCAAATTTGTCGGTCTGCTCGGCTACCTTCTCGCCATGAGTGAGGAAACGGCTCAGGCACTGCGTGAGGCCGAAGCCGAAGAAGCAAGACTGCGCGCCGATTCCGAGGCACGTGCGCGCGACTGCCTGACGTCCATCACCCGAGGGCTTCCCTCACGTGTGGATGACGTGGCGAAGGAAGCAGCACACCGGGAGCCCGACGTGGCCAGGGAACTTGGCGCTGCCCGGATCAAGGATCTTCGCCGCGAGCTCGCCGAGGTGGCAGATGCCCTGGCCTCGGAGGTCGAGACGGCTTCGAGCAGATCGAATGGCCCCGCGCACGATCACGGTCATTTCCTTATGTCTCATCTGGGGATATCCACCAGGTGCTGTTCAAGTTCTACAACAGATCACGGGTCGATAGAGTGACCGCGATCCTGCATCACCATGGCTTTTCACGGCGTCGGGTCCTGCCGGAGAACCTTTACGACGACGAGAAGGACTTCGTCGCGGTCGCTAAGGCGCTGACATCCCTATCCATCGCCGAGTACGCGGTCGTGACAGCGAAAGCCGCCCACGACCGGGCCACCGTCGACTCGCTGTGGAGCGATGAGTAGTCCGCAGGGAGGCGTGGTGCCCAGGTGGCGCCGCGGGTTCGTTCGACGCTGACAGTGAGCGAGGCCAGGCGCTCGAGGTGTTGCCGGACGGGATGCAGCGGTTGCTGCGCTGGGCGGACTGGGACATCGATGGCGTGCGTGATGCTCTGCGGGACTACGTGGTTGAGCACCTCGGTGACGATGCCGGGGTGCTGATCGTGGACGAGACCGGGTTTCTGAAGAAGGGGATCCGTTCGGCTGGAGTGCGGCGTCAGTATTCCGGGACGGCGGGGCGGATCGAGAACTGCCAGATCGACACCTTCCTGGCGTATGCGTCCGGTCGTGGGCGTGTGCTGATCGATCGGGAGTTGTATCTGCCGGAGTCATGGCTGGCTGACC
Source organism: Amycolatopsis sp. NPDC034160 (assembly GCF_055575355.1). Lineage (NCBI taxonomy): Bacteria > Bacillati > Actinomycetota > Actinomycetes > Pseudonocardiales > Pseudonocardiaceae > Amycolatopsis > Amycolatopsis sp. NPDC034160. The sequence continues at coordinate 23,791 of NZ_JBVISU010000023.1, forward strand.
GTGACCGGTGTCGTCAGGCCGGTATTGCCGACGAGGTCGAGTTCTCGACGAAGCCGCGGCAGGCGATGGCGATGCTCGAGCGGGCATTCACCGCGGGCGTGCCGTTCGCGTGGGTCACCGCCGACAAGGCTTATGGGCAGGTCCAGTACCTGCGGGACTGGCTCGAAGTCCGCGACGCCGCGCATGTGCTGGCCCTCAAGGTCAGCGACACCCTGGTCATCGCCGATGGTGGCCAGGGCCGGGCGGGCGAGCTGATCACGGACCTGCCGGCCAAGGCGTGGCGGCGGTTGTGGGTCCGTGCCGGTGCGCACGGACCGCGTGAGTTCGACTGGGCCAGAATCGCCATCCGCACCGGCTGGCGGGCAGGGCGCGGACATTGGCTGCTCGCCCGCCGATCGATCTCCGATCCGACCGAGACCGCCTACTACGTCTGCTACGGACCACGCCGCTCGAGCCTGCTGGACCTAGCCTGGATCGCCGGGTCCCGCTGGCGGATCGAGGAATGCTTCCAGCAAGGCAAGAACGAGGCAGGTCTCGACCACTACCAAGTCCGGTCCTGGCGAGCCTGGTATGCCCACATCATCCTATCCATGCTCGCTCACGCCTGGCTCGCCGTCGCCAGATCCCTTGCCAGAAAAGGGGAATCGGTGTCGGCGAGCCAAACATGATCGGATTCACGCTCCCGGAGATCCGCCGCCTGCTTAACAAGCTGGTCCTGCGTGTCGCCGACGCCGCCGACCACATCTGGGCCTGGTCACGCTTCCGACGCCGACGACAACACCAAGCCCGCCTCAGCCACTTCAAACGACGCGGCTACCCTCTCGTCTAACTGCCGTTGCAGTACTAGTCGCCCTGCTCGAAGAACTGCTCGATCAGCTTCTGGGTGCCTTCGTCCGGGCTGCCTTTGATCGTGATGCTGTCCTTGCCGCGTTTGACGGTGACCTCCCGGTGCTGGTCGCGGTTGACGAAGTCCTGGAGCACCCGCCCCAACTGGCGCAAAACGGGAGAACCGGCCAGTGTCACGATGATCGTCGTGACTGTTGCCGGGTCGATTCCTTTCGCCCCGGCAACAGTCTCATGGGAATCGGTGTCGAACTTCGCGTCGTCGATGGCCAGGCCGAGCAATTCGATCCGCAGCTGGCGGGCCATCCGGTCCGCGACCGCAGCATCCTGATCATGAACTGTCACCAAAATGGGGGTCATCCCTGTCACGATATCGGCCCATCGTACGATGGGCTGTCCAGGGTGAACATCCGAAGGGCTGGTCGATGACGCAGCGGCGCACCGCATTGTTGATCGCCACTGACACCTATACCGACCCGGCCTTCGCCCGTCTGCACGCGCCCGAGCATGATGTGGCACAGCTCGCGAGAGTACTCGGCGACCCCGATATCGGCGCTTTCGCCGTGCGGTCCCTACTTAATCAGCCGTCGCATGTGATCACAAAAGAGATCGACAAACTATGCACCACAGCCGAACGGAACGACTTGATCCTGCTGTACGTGTCGGGACACGGCATCAAGGACAGCGACAAAGGCGATCTGCATTTCGCCACCACCGACACCAGTCGCACGCTGCTGACCAGCACATCGGTCGAGGCCCAAGTGGTCCGCCGGCTGATTGACAAAAGCCCGGCACGCCAGGCGATCGTATGGTTGGACTGTTGCTATTCTGGCGCCTTCCCGGCTGGCGCGACCCCGAAATCCGCAATGGAGGTCGACGTCATTGCACAACTGAAGTTCGCCGCTGCCCGAGGCTGTTGCGTGATGACAGCCTCGACCCACATCCAATACGCCTACGAACCGAACCGGGAAGCAAAAGCCATTGGGGAACCCCAGGCCTCGGTCTTCACGGGCGCCATTATCGAAGGTCTCCGCACAGGCAAAGCAGACCTCGACAATGACGGCGAAATCGGAACTGCTGAGCTATACGACTACGTCCGCCGCCATGTTCGTGAACACAGTGACAATCAGACCCCCACAAGAAATGACATGGTGAGTGGCGACCTTCTGGTCGCCCGCAACAAGTTCGGTTTGCGCCTGCCATCGGCACTCAGCCCGGAGATCCGCGGCCTGTTGAAAAGCCCTAACCCGGAACACCGGCTACTGGGCGTGAGCCACCTCCGCGAGAAAGCCGAGTCAGGCGACCAAACAGCCCAGCAAGCCCTGGCCGCCCTGCAGTCAAGCCGAGACCCGGACCTGGCCAAAGCAGCCCGGACCGCCCTCGAACCGCTGCCGACGCATACGCCGAACCTCGATGTGATCATCAAGAACAAGCAGGAGCAGCAGCCGGCGATCGAGTGGCCACGGCCAACCGCGCCTCAGCCGTGGAAGCCGACCGTGCGAAGGCCGTTGGAGCCGACCTCGTGGCAGAATGAGCCTTATTCGGCACCACTCATAGAACTTCCCGGCCAGAGCATGCGCCGACTTTCCAGCAAACGGAAGTACGTCAGCTGGGCGGAGTTCGGTATTGCCACTGTCGTTCTCGTCTGCATGTTCTGGCTACACAACGGCTCGGTGTTCTGGACGATCTTGCTCTGGCTGTTGATCGTCCTGCTGATCGGCCCGAGCCTGGTGGATCTTTCCTTCACCATGCGTCGCCTGGTTAACGACACCAGCAAGGTTCTCTGGCGCGGATCCGAGGCCGTCGAGGGCCGGATGATGTTCAGCCCGGATGGCAGGCACCTGGCTGCCGGGAGCATCCAGTGGGACACGAGGAACTGGCACACCTTGCAGTCTTCGCAGCGGGCTCGGCAGCGGGTTCGGTGCAGGACTCCCAGAACCCGGCACCCCGGTTTCCAGGCGTTTAGCCCGGACAACACCATCACCGCCTGGTCTGACGGCGCATGTACAAAGCTAATCGACAGACAGACTGGCGCGCCTCACGGCGAACTGCCTCAGGGAACCGTTGCCTTCAGCCCGGACAGCCGGACCGTAGCCGTGGCGACTGAGAACGGCATCTGTGTTGTCGACATCAGCTCTGGGAATATTAACACCTGGCTCCACAGGCAACCGATAGTCGATCTCATCGAATTCGACCCTACCGGTCGTTTCCTGGCCGCGAGTATTTGGAGCCCAAGTGGTCGCAAGCTGCTCGTCTGGACAACTGCGACGTGGCAGCCAGTCCCCTTGCCCTATGATTTCGAGCACGATAACACATTCGCTTTTAATCACACCGGTTCGGTGCTCGCCACGCGCGCAAAGACCGACCATGCGTCCCAGCGGCTGACCGACAATGTGGACTTTTTGCTGTCCGGCCATATGGATTTTTGGCTGACCGACCATGTGGAACGGTGGCTGACCGACCACGTACACCGGTGCCGGACCGACCATGTGCACCTGTGGCGGACCGACACCTGGGAGAAGATCCGGACAATCATCCCCGCCTGGCTCGTTGGCCCGCTCGCCTTCAGCCCAGATGGAAAACACTTGGCTGTCGGGCACGGGGCGACTATCCGGCTGGTCTCGACCGCCACCTGGGAATGGGCCACAAGCAGGCACCTTGTCGGCCATCAGGGCAATGTGAAGGATATTCGATTCAGTCCAGACGGCCGCGTCCTGGCGAGCACCGGAAACGATGAAACCATCCGGTTGTGGAAAATGACCGGCTAGTAGTGCTTTGTTAGGTGTTGCCGACCTGCTTCGCACTTGCCTTGTCTTCGCCGGATGGCTGGCCGCAGGTGACCGTGATAGCAGGACTAGGTCATGGTCTCCGCCGGGCCGCACGGGTCGACGACGATGACTTTTACGTTGCATGACAACGCCCCGCGGGGACGCTTTCAAGGTTAGCCTCGCCCGGCTCGGCTACGGACGCGTGGTCGTGGACGTCGCCGGCGACTCAGTGTTATTGCACCTGCTCGTAACGGGGATGTCCGTCCGCGCGATTGCGTTGTGACGAACGGGGGAGTGGTAATGGCAGGGTGGCACGAGCGGCGTTGGCGTCGCTACACCGCGCTGGAGCAGCTCCGACGCCACCGGCGGGCCGCCAGTCGCAAGCCGGTGAAGGGCCGCGTGCTGGTGGTCCGGGCGTTACGAGACCGCGGATTTGGCGAGGTGTGTGAGTCAGAAGCGAACGATTACGCCAACGTGGGACGCAGGTTCAGCGGCCGGCTGTTCACGGTAGTCTTAACAGGCCTTGTTTCGTCACTGATGGTGCTCGGCGGGGTGGGTCTGCTTGAGGCCACAGGGCTGATCATTGGGGCGGTTGCCGTGCTGTTGCTTCTCAGCATGGCTGATGTTCTGTTGAATCCCACGCGGATCTTCATCCTCCTCCTGCTTGCCTGGCTGATTATCGCCGGAGTACTCATGGCGCGCGGGCAAGGAGCTGCGGTGATGCTCACTCACCTGCTGCCTGTTGGTGTCATGTATGGACTCGAGAGCGGCCGTCGGGCGTTTGTACTGGCGGCGCGCGTACCCATCTTTCTCCCAGCTGGACTGGTTCTTGTGCTGGCGCCGCTGCTGACGGAGGACCCGTGGCGCTTCGCTGCTGAAGCCGAGGGCCGGTTGGCGATGCTCGCCGCTGTGGTGATCCTTCCATTGCTGGTTCTTGTGCTTATTCGGCTACGCCGCCTCAACCTAGCTGGAGTGTTTGCGCGCGCGGCGGAGGTCGTCGCCGCGGACATCGACCGTTCAGCGCAGCGGGGCGTTCTTATGCTCTGGTCGCGGTCTCTGACCAGGGAACGCTGGCCAGACAGTGAGGACCTGCTGCGCTACCTGCGTCGGTCTTTCGCCGCACATACCCTGCCTCGGTCTGCTGAGGCCATGGCTTCGACAATCCCCATGAGCTTCCACCGCAAGTGCATGGCCCGCATGTTGATGCTCCTCGTGGGCGTCTGCGCCCTCAACTTCACCTTGATCTACGGCATAGTGGTAGCCGCCATGCCCGCGAGCCTGGTTGGCGATTGGTCGAAGGCGACGGTCACTTACGTTGGCCCTGTGCCGCTGTGGCCGTACATCGGTACAGTGGCCCTGTTCACCATCGTCGCAGCGGTCGGTTTCCTCGCCTTTGCCCTCACCGAGGAAACCTACACAACCGCTCTGGTCGACACTATCTACGGCGATCTGGCCCGCGACGCCGTCATCATCGGTGCCGCCTACCTGCACCACTCGGGAACGCCAATCCCCCAACCAGTTCCGACCGGCGGCACGACTCCGCCGGAAGATGCGTTACACCCCAACCTCCGCCGCATACCTGGGCGTAAAAACCGCAAACGTCGCCGCCGCGTCTAGAGAAGGCCGGTGGCCATGTGCACGGCGTTTGTCTCATCGCAACACCGAGCATCGGCTCACTCTCGCCAGCGCCGCCTCGTCGACTCGTCAGGAGGGCTACCAGGTCGGCATAACCCTATTCGACATGACGACGTTCGTTGACGACGCCAGTTTCAAATTTGAATGTTCGTTCCGGCAGCCGTCGAGGCTCGTTCGCGCGAAGACGGGCTCAAGAAAGCTCGAAACCGGCTCCGACGTCGGCGCCGATCGACGCGGTGGAACGAGCGCCTGGGCCGCAGTAGGTAGCGCACGTGTCCTCCAGCGCGGGCGGTGTCGATACGCCGAAGAGGATGACGAACGGCTCGACCGTAACTCGATAGGTCGCGTCAAGAACCGCGGCGTCGCCGACGTGCGTGCTGACGTCGCGCAGCTGCGGTGGAAGGACCGCGTGCTTCCGACACAGGTGAAGGAACGCCTGTGCATGTCTCGGTTCGCGGATCCTGGGTGACATCTGGTTTTCCCAGCAATCGTCGTCGCTTTCTGTCACCGCCGGTCACACCCGCCGGTCTGGCTCGGACATGGAGAGTCGCCCACTGAGCGGGAAAATGCCGTCTCCGATTGGGCTCCGTTGCCGAAGTAGAGCCCGACACACCCAGATACAGCCTGACACTCGGACGGGTCGAAAGGTACGCGTTGACCTGCGCGAACGGTCAGGATCCGGCATTGCGCGACACTGGATGACACGGCGGCGGAGGGGACTCATAATCCCTTGGCCGTCGGTTCGAGCCCGACCCGGCCCACCATGTCAACATCGCTGACCTGCGGGAATGTTGGTCCTGCGGTGACAATTTCGCTTCGGTGTTGATCGCGTCTGGGCTCCGTTTCGTCTCAGTTTGCTCCGTTGTGCTGATAGGTGGAGAAGTGCTTTGCGGAGCCGGTCGGTGGCGTAGCAACCTTTCTGCTTCCTCGTCACAACCGCTGCGGTTGAGGGACTTCAGCGGATCTGGAGTTCTTTGCTTCCACAGTTCGACAAGCTGGGTGTGGTCGCAGGTCGGCCTAGGCCGCTGGGGAGATCACGGGGTTGGACTCGACGCGGGGGTCAAGGAGCCGATGGAGGCCGGTCCGGCCGTGCGGGGCGCTCGGTATGGCCGCGCTCATCGTGTCGTGGGCTCGAGTTCGCCTCCTGCTCGTCGCGACTTGGCCCGGTAGTGAAGGCCGATGCCAAGGCCGGTGGTCAGCATGGTGAGCCCGAGGCAGATCATGGCGGTGACCGCGGGCCACTGGAGATGCGGGGGCAGGTGCAGCGCCAGAAACCAGGATGGCGTGAGCTGGCCGGTGGTCAGCATGAGCGCGGGCACGATGCCCTGGGCGGCCAGGGGTACCCAGCACAGGATCAGGCTCGCGACGACGTAGACACGCTGGCCGTTCGGAGCCAAGTGGAGGCCGAGTTTCTCCAGGTGCGGTTCGGGCGTGGGCAGGGAAGACTTTCGCGGTTTCCAGGCCGGGGCCGGTCGCTTTCGTCGGGGCGAGACGCCGGTACGCAGATACAGGAGCAACTCCGGCGCGCTCGATTCGAGCTTGGCCACGGCCCACCGTCCCAGTAGCCAGGCCAGCAAAGTGCCGCCGGCCACACCCACGACCGGCCCCGCCCAGACCGGCCCCAGCCGTGCCGCGAAATACGCGGGGGCGGCGGTCGCCGCGCTGAGGATCAGCACCATCAGGACCTGCGCGAAGTCGGTACCGTTCTCCAGCAGGTTGCCGCCCCGGAGCCGCGGATCGGTCATGGGTACCGGCCTCAGCACCGACACCAGCACGGTCACGCCCGCACCGCCGCCCAGCAGCGCGGGTAGCACCGTGGCCAGCCAGGGCCAAAGGCCGTATTCGCCGGTGAAGACGACCATCGCGGTGGTCAGGACGAGTGTGGTCGGCGCGGTGACCAGCAACCAGGCAAGCTGGCGGCCGCGTACATCGTGGCGGGCGGAACCGGGGATCATCAGTTTGCCCCACAGCTCGGTGCCGTCCTCGCCATAGAGGTTCGCGGAGATCGCCGCGACCCACAGCGCGAACACCAGGCCGGTCCACGGCAGGAAGATCGACGCGCCGACGGCCAGCGGCAGCAGGCAGAACACCAGGGCGTAGCACAGGGCGAAAACCAGGTAATGAAAGCGAAGCAGGTCTCGGGACCAGGTTCGCAGCTCCCGGGCGACGACCGCGGTCACCGGGCCCCTGGCCCAGTCGCCGGAGGACAGCCGGACCGGACGTCCGCTCGCGCGACGGGTGGCCAGCCGTCGCTTCAACAGACCTGCCCAGCCGTACCAGCAAAGCAATCCGAGCGCCGCCAGCCCCGCCAGGACGGCGGCCACGGTCGGCCAATTCCCCTGCGCGGCGGCGCGCACGGCCAGCAGTCCCCAGCCTGAAGGCAATGCCGTCAACCACGCGGAGAACGAATCCGGGAAGCCGGTGCGCAGGGCGGTCTGTGCCAGCGGCGAGAGCACCCAGCTCGAATGCAGCCCGGCCAAGATCGCGGCGCTGACGAGAGCGGCGAGCGCCGCACCCACCTTGGAGCGCATGACCTGGCCGAGCACCGCGGTGATCAATCGGGAGGCCAGCACGCACACCGACAGCTGAAGGACGACCGCGAGCACGCCGACCACCGTGGCCGCGGCACCAAGCCCTGTCTTGACCGACGCGACCACCAGCGTGGAGAAGGCGACGAGCGTGACCAGGGGGCCCACGCCGACGAACGACGCCGCCGCCAGCCCGGCCGCCAGACGGCGTGGTGTCAACGGCAACAGCGAGAACTGTTCGGGCCGCAACGTCTCGTCACCGCCGCCGAAAAGCGCCGGGCCCAGCAGCCATCCGGCCGTCCAGAGGGCGAATCCTGCCCCCAGCACATCGAAGCGCAGCGACGCGACCGGGTAGTCGCGTCCGGCGAGCAAGATCAGGCCCGCCGCGAGCGTCAGCCCGGCCACGGCGCCCGTGACCAGCCGGCCGGCGCGCTGGCCGGTCATGGAATTCCGCAGCACGGCCAATTTCATCCGGATCAGGAGGACAGCCATGCCAGCTCTCCCATCTCGGGGGCCTGGCCGCCGACCAGGTCCATGAACCGCTCTTCCAGGCTTCGGCCGGCTCGCACGGTCTCCAGTGGGCCCGAGGCCACGACCCGGCCGGAGGCGATCACCGCCACGTGGTCGCACAACTGCTCGACGACGGCCATCACGTGGCTGGAGAACACCACGGAACCGCCATCCCGGACGAACCGCCGCAAGATGACCTTGATGGTGGCGGCCGAGGCGGGATCGACGGCCTCCAGCGGTTCGTCCAGCACCAGCAGCTTCGGCGCGTGCAGCAGTGCGGTGGCCAGGCCGATCTTCTTGCGCATGCCCGTCGAGTACTCCATCACCAGGGTGCGCCCGGTATCGGCCAGCTCCAGGATCTCCAGCAGCTCACCCGATCGCCGCTCGACCTCGGGCACCTCCATACCGCGCAGCAAACCGGTGAAACGCAGTAGCTCGCGGCCGGTCAGCCGCTCGGGCATGGACAGCCCGTCGGGCAGCACGCCCATGAGTTCCTTGGCCCGTGCGGGGTCGGCCCAGACGTCGACGCCGAGGATCTGGGAGCGCCCGCTGTCGGGACGCAGCAGTCCCACCGCCATCGACAACGACGTCGTCTTGCCCGCGCCGTTGGGGCCGATCAGGCCGAAGAAGGACCCTCGGGGCACTTCCAGATCGATGTGGTCGACCGCCGGTCTGTCGCCGAAGGTCTTGGTCAGCCCGGCGAGCCGAAGCGCGGGAGCTGTACCCGATGACTTCATGAGGTTCCTCCAGATGCGGAACGGCACGTGTCGTGCCGCTTCCGGAACGAGCATGCTGAAGTATTCGGGCAAAGTCAACACGGCACGTGCCGTTCCGCTATGCTGCCGAAATGGCCGACAAACGCGGCAGCCGTGTCGCCGACCGGACTGATGCCATCATGCGGACCACGCTGGAGCTCGGGCAGGAGGTGGGATACGCCAAACTCAGCATCGAGGCGGTCGCGGCGCGCGCCGGAGCCGGCAAACACACGATCTATCGCCGATGGCCGTCCAAGGGCGCATTGTTCCTCGACTCCCTGCTGTCGCTGAACGAGCCCGAACTGAACTATCCGGACACCGGCGACATTGAAACCGACCTGCGCGAGCAGATCCACGCGGCCGTCGATCTGCTGAGCAAACCGCCGCTCGGGCCGCTGTATCAAGCTTTGCTGGTCGAGGCCCAGCAAGATCCTCAAGTCGCGGAGGCGTTGAACGAACGTTTCATCAGGCCGCAAGAGGAGAAGACGATCGCTCGCTTGCGGAAGGCTCGCGACCAGGGGCAACTGTCCAGCGACTTCGACCTGAGCCTGGCGATGGCCCTCCTGTCCGGTCCCTTCTATTTCCAGGTGTTGATCGCCCGGCAACCGCTGACGCACGAGTACGTCGACCGCGTGATCGAGGCAGTCTTCGCCGGGATCGGACCGAAGGCCCCGACGACTGCTGGTGGCTAGGACCGCGGCCGTCGTCGCCGCCATCACTGCTGCGTCGATGCTCGAGGTCGAAGCCGTCCAACACGCGAGGGTCGCAGAAAGCCATCAGGACGCCTGGCCCGTCGGCACCAGGCGAAACGTCGAAGGTGATGAACACGGTCCCGGTGTCGGTCAGTGCCTCGCCCGAGAGTCCGTTGGCTCGCCAGAAGAGCTTGTCGTAGGCGACGAACGCCTTGCTCAACACGCTTATACGGCCAGGTTTTGCGAGCCCTTCGGCCTGCTCGGGCAAAGCCGGGTCGAAGCCGACCTTGGCGGCTTCGTCGTTGTCGAGTAGTGCGGAAGTGGGTTCGGCCTGATGGTCGGCATTGCGACGGTGCTTGACTTCCCGTGACGATGAGAAGTGTCGGCCGCGCGTGAGTCGTGTTGCCCGCCGGGCGGTGTGAGGGAATCATCATGGGATGACTGCCGTGAAGATCCCGCGCCCCGTCGCTGGTGATGTCGTAGACCTGATTTTGGATGATCACCGGTTGTTCGAGCAGCTCCTGCGTGATTTGCGGGACGCGACTGCGGACCGTGGTGCTGCCCGGGCTGCGCTGTCGGCGGCGTTGATCGCGCATGGCGAGGCTGAGGAGAACGAGGTTTACCCGGCGCTGCGGCGTAAGGACGCGATCGACAAGCATGAGCAGGAACACGGTGAGGAAGAGCATGCCGAGGGCAATCGGGCGCTGCTGGACTTGCTGGAGTGTAAAGGGACCGATACGCAGAAGTTCGACGACGCGGTCGAGAAGCTCGCCGAGGCGCTGATGCACCACATCGGTGAGGAGGAACAGACGATTCTCAACCCGGCACGTACCGACGTGAGCGAGAAGGTGCGGCAGGAGCTGGGGACGGCCTGGGCCACGCGCCGCAACGCGTTGCTCGACCAGGACTGCGGTTCCCTCGACTTCGTCAAGAAGGTCGTGGCCCGAGCCGAGAAGGAGGGCCTGTTGTCGGATGAGGACGAGAAAAGCTAACCGTGCCTGCACCCGTCATGCCCGGTAGGACCCAGGTTCGTCCGTGAAATCCGGGCACGGGCCCGGTATTTGGAACGACAGGTTGCTGTCCTGGGGGTGCTGGTGCCGGATACTTCCACGTTCCCGGTTCCGTGAGGCGCGGGCCATGCGGGTGGTGGCGGAAGGCGTGCCAGGCCAGGCGGGCGGAAGAGAGGGCGACCTCGACGCGCTCGCACTGGAGTTGACCACAGGCCACCGCCTGCGAGCGGAATCTTCACCGAACTCCTTGAGTGTGCCCCCGCGGCATGGGTTCAACTGCTCCTGTTGAGGTAGCTCAATCGGGCTGTTCGAACAAAGGGGCGGTATATGGACAGGAGATTGCGATTCGCCGTGGTGATCCCCGCGGTCGCCGGTGGCCTGCTCGCGGGAATGATCCCCGCGCTGGCGAACCCCGGCACGGTGAACACCACCGGCATTCCGGCGCGCTACGCCGAACAGGACCTGGTGTGGCGCCAGTGCACCGCCGAGGATGTGCCGGATAAACCGGAGACGGCGAAGATCCTTGAGTGCGCGACATTCGCGTCTCCGCGCGACTGGGAGCGCCCGGACGACCGGCAGGACGTGACGATCGCGATCAGCAGGCTGAAGTCCACCGGTGAGACGACGGCATCGGTGCTGACCAATCCGGGCGGTCCCGGCGGGCCGGGCCGCTCGTTTCCCGCCTCGCTGAGCCGGCAGGTCAAACTGCGTGAGCACCAGGAGCTCATCGGCATCGACACCCGCGGCACCGGCAGGAGCACGAACATCTCGTGCGACGGAGCGGGCCAAGGTGAGACCCGCGACCCGCGCGACCGCGACCCGCGCAATCTGGACCTTCTCCTGGATACGGTGGAGCTGGTCACGAAGACCTGCGAGCAGGCCTCCGGTGAACTCGGCAGGTTCGTCGACACCTTCCACAACACCAAGGACCTGGACCTGCTGCGGGTTCTGCTCGGCCGGGAAAAGATCAACTGGATCGGTTACTCGGCGGGCACCTGGCTCGGCGCGCACTACGCCCAGCGGTTCCCCGACCGGGTCGGCCGGTTCGTGCTGGACTCGTCGGTCGACTTCACTTCGACCTGGGCGGCGTCGTTCGACCTGCAGCCCATGGGGTACGAACGCCGCTGGCGGCAGGACTTCCTGCCGTGGGCCGCGACCCATGACGACCGCTACGGGCTCGGCGTGACCGGCGAGCAGGTTCGGCAGACCTTCGAGAAGGTCCGGTCCGCGCTGACGCGCAATCCGGTGGAGGTCGACGGCGTGAAGGTCGGCCCGGTCGACCTGGACAGCCGTTTCCTCGGCCTGCTCAAGAGCAAGAAGGCCTTCCCGGTCATGGCCGACTTCCTGGTCCAGCTCAGGACACTGACCGGGAACGACGCGCCGGAACAGGCCAAGGCGCAGGCCAGGGCGGCGATCGCCGACGCACCGGCCGAGTCGGCCCCGAATGACGCCCTGCTCGCCGTGCTGACCGCCGTCCGGTGCAACGACAGCCCCACGCCCGGCGACCGGAAGTCGGTGATCCGCAGGTCGCAAAAGTTCCTCGACCAGGGCAAGCTGCTGGACGGCGGGTTCTGGATGTTCATCCAGAACTGCATCTTCTGGGAAAAGCAGCCCCGTCCGCTGCCCACGGTGAACGGCAAGGGCGTTCCGCCGGTGCTGATGGTCCAGTCGGTGAACGACCCGGCCGCGCCCATCGAGGCCGCCCGGAAGGCACACGCCGGGTTCGAGAACTCCCGGCTGCTGACTGTCACCGGCGAAGGTGACCACGGCATCTACGGGTACGGCAACCCGGCCGTGGACAAGGTCGTCGACGCCTACCTGGTCGACGGCGTGATTCCGGGAAACCAGAGCGTGCCCGGCATGCCGCTGCCCAACCCCGCCTGACCGGTCGAAGCAAGTGAAGGCCACCTTCATTACTTTTCCCGTAATGAAGGTGGCCTTCACGAGGCCGCCAGGCTCAGCCAATCCCGTCGCCCCGGCGGCAAGCTCACGCTCGTTCCGTGACCGCCTTGCCGCCTGGCCAGGCGATTCCGCTCCACAGCACCCAGCGCGGCTCGATCCGATGCGCTGGCGACCGAGAGTCCGGGCACCGGCCCGGTGGGAGATCCGCGTCTCGGCCCCCGGTGCCTGTCCTGGGTACGTCGGTGTGGTGATCACGACGTGAGGTGCTTGTCCGGGAACCATGAGCCGTGGATTCCGCTGGGCACGCGCCGCGGCAGCTCGACCGTGGCGGTGGTGCTCAGGTCGTGTGCGTCGAGGATGAGTAGTCGGGACGCGTTGGCGGGCAAGTCACTGACGATCGTCAACAGGTAGCCGTCGTCCTCGCCGATGGCGCCTGCGGCGGGGACGAAGACCGCTTCACCGGCATGCCGGCCGGGCCCCGGCCGGTGCAGGTGCCGCTCGCCGGTGGTCGTGTTCAGTTTGACGATGGCGAACTCGTCGAGCCCCGCTCCGGGGAAGGCGACCGAGTAGCTGATCGCGGAGGGCAGGCCGGTGCGGTCGTCGTTGATGCTGGGGAAGTCCGTCACCAGGTCGTCGAGTTCCTGCTCGGTCGCGGTCCCGGTCGCCGGGTCCAGCAGCCACCGGGTCGCGATCGCCCCGCTGACCGGCGCGGTCGGGTGGCCGGGCGCGCCGATCCACCACTTCCACGAGGTCGCCCAGGACGCCTGGTCGTAGGCGGGACCTTCGAGGACGATCTTCCCGTCCGGCGTGTCGTAGGCGTTGGTGACGTGCAGCAGGGCGCGCTGGCTGACCGGGATCCAGGTCACGTGCGGCGTGCCGACGCGGTCGAGGACACCGATGCGGGCCGGGTAGTCGTCATGCCAGCGGTAGGGGATGCCCGAGGTCTCCTCGGAGTCGAAAACGACTGGCAGGTCGAGGAAAACGGCTTTGGTCGCGGTGATGGCGAAGTCGTGCATCAGGCTCGGGCCGCTGCCGTCGACCACTTGGCTGCGAGTGATGTGTCCCTCGGGCGAGGCGACGTAGTAGGTCAGGTGCGGCGGAAACGGCGAATAGCCGAAGAAGTGCAACTCGCCCGTCGTCGGGTCCTGCTTCGGGTGCGCGGTCATCGCCGAGGTGAGCTTGCCGTGGAAGTCGAACGGGCCGACGGTGTCGAGTTCGGGTGTGACCTCGTAGGGCAGGTTGGCCTCCTGGAGCGCGAGGAGCCGGCCGCCGTGCTCGATGATGTGGGTGCCCGCGACGCTGGCGGTGAGATCGACGCTGCCGTCTCCGCGCACGAGCGGTGCACCGTCGAGAGCCGGGGTTTTGACCCAGCGGTTGCGGTACCACTGGGCGCGCCCGTTCGCCAGGCGGACGCCGTGCAGCATGCCGGAACCCTTGAACCAGTGGCTGGGGGTGATGCCGGGCTTCGGGTTGTGGCCGTTGCGAAGGTATTCGCCGTGCAGTTCCGGCGGCAGTGCGCCGGTGACCGGCAGATCGACCGCGGTGGTCTCGTCCGGAACAGGGGTGTAGTGCCCAGTCAGGTAGGGCTTGGTCGTCATGATGATTCTCCTTTTCCTGCAGTGGTTTCAGTGCTTGCGAAGGGCTGGTGCCCACGACAGCAGCAACGCCAGGCCGGCGAGTCCGGCCGTGGCGGCGAAGGCGGTGGCGAAGTGCGGAACGGGACCGGTGCCGGTCGCGACGGCGACCAGGGTCGCCAGGCCGAGCGCGCCGCCCATCTGGCGCGCGGTGTTGACCAGGCCGCTGACGAGTCCGGCTTCGCCCGGAGCGGAATCGGCTACCGCGAGGGTGGTGACGTACACGAGACTGACCCCGATTCCCGCGCCGATCAACAGGAACGGCCCCACCAACGCGGCATAGGCCGGGCCAGGCCCCAGCGCCAGCCACGCGAGCCCGGCGGTCAAGGACACGAGACTGCCGGCGAGCGCGGTGCGGGAGCCCACGACCGCGGCGATCCTCGGCGCCAGCAGCCCGCCGACGGTGATCGCCGCCGCGATCGGCACCTGGGTGACGCTGGTCTCCACCGGGCTCATTCCCAGCGCGATCTGCTGGTACTGGGGCAGGAAATAGAACATGCCGACGCTGACGGCGCCGAGCAGTGTCATGATCGCGTTGGCCGTGACCAGCGGAGCGCGGGTGAACACCGCCGGCGGCACGAGCGGCCGGGCGACGCGCCGCTCGATGGAGAGGAAAGCGGCCAACGCGACCACGCCGAGGACAAGCGCGCCGAGGGTGACGCCACCCGTCCAGCCGGTATGCGCACCGCTGACCAAGCCGTAGGCGATGCTCGCCATGGCGAGCGTGACGGTGGCCGCGCCACCGATGTCGAACGTGCCGCCCGCGGCGGGGAACGGCCGCACCGTCCACAGCACCACCGCGGCGACCAGCAGTCCGATCGGTGCGTTGATCAGGAATATCCACGGCCAGCCCAAGGTCTGGCTCAGCACGCCGCCGAGCAGAACACCCGCGATGCCGCCCGCACCGGACACCCCGCCCCAGATGCCCATCGCCCTGGCGCGCCCGGCGCCGCCGGGAAACAAGGCCATCACGATGGACAGCGCCGCCGGTGCCATGACCGCCCCGCCGGCTCCCTGCGCCAGCCGCGCGCCGATCAGGACCGGTCCTGTCGGAGCGAGCGCGCATGCGGCCGATGCCGCCACGAACACGGCGAGACCCGCGACGAACACCCCACGGCGACGGAACACGTCGGCGAGCCGACCGCCCAGCAACAGCAAACCGCCGAACGCGACGAGGTAGCCGTCCACCACCCAGGACAGCTCGGCCGGACCCAGGCCGAGACCGGCTCGGATGGACGGCAGTGCGACGTTCACGATCGACGCATCCAGCACGACCATGAACTGCGCCGCGGCCAGCGCGGCGAGCGCGAACCCCCGGCGGCCCACACGCCGGTGGTTCGAGATGAGCGGTCCGAAAGTAGTGTGTGATTGGTCAGTCACTTTTGTCTCCTGAAAAAAAGGGCCCGCGTACGGGCCGGACCGAGGTCGGCTACGCCTATCCGGTCGCGTCCGAATAGTGCAGGAGCCCTTCGGTGAGCTGGAGCGCCCAATCGGCGGCCGAGTCCTCGATCCCGAGGGCGGCCACCAGGTGGCACAGCTGTCCGCGGGCGAAGAACGCCTGGACGTCGGGTTGTGCGGCCCGGGAGCGGCCGGCCACGTAGTCGACCAGGCGAGCCTGGTTGCTGCGGAGAGCGTCCCGGATCGCCGGCTCGTCGCTGGCGGCCAGCGCGTGAACCTGGAGCATGATCAGCTTGCGGTCCCTGATCAGCGCGGCGTAAGCGTCGGCCATCGTGGCGAGCACGCGTCCCGGACTGGCGGCGGGCAGCTGATCGACGGCAGCCTGCAGCGTGTCGAGGATCCGGTCGAAGCAAGCGCTCATCGCGGCGACGAACAGGTCCTGTTTCGTCGGGAACAGGCGGAACACGTAGGCGGGGGAGATTTCGGCGGCCGCCGCCACCTCGGCCACCGGAGTGCCCCGGTAACCGGACTTCGCGAACACCTCGACCGCCGCGGCGATGACGCCCGACCGCCGCTGCTCCGACTTCGACAACGTCTTGCTCATGTTAGTGATTGAACACTCACACCTCTTCGCCGTCAAGCCGCGCGTCGGGCGCTCGACTGTTCGAGACCCTTCTCAACCTCGTAGTCGAGTGAGGCGGCTGGCGATGTCCGCAGGTAGGCCCCTTGTATCGCCATGCGTCGTCAGAACGATTCGTAGCGACCCGTCGTGTGTGACGACGCCGAGAATCCGTTCGTTCCGGACCTGCGTCGTCATCGTCGGACCCCAGATCGCGACCGCGGACGTCGTGCCGGGCTCGTAGGTCCCCAGGTTGGTGATCTCCAGGTCGGCGGTGGTGGCAGCGAGCATCGCCGCCTCTGCCTCCACGGCGTCGGCGGGATTGAGCGAGGCCAGCATGAGTGCCGCGTCGCGCGCGGCGTCGCGTGCCGCGCGCAGTTGCGTCGTCGCGTCCTTGGCGAGGGACCAAAGTGTGCTGTGCGCGGGTGCCCGCATGAGGACCGTCGTCGCCGTGAAGCGGTTCACGACGTCATCGTCGAGACCCAGCACCGAGCGGAGGTCGATGGGCACATTGATGCGGATGTCGTCGGCGCCGGTGAGCGCGGTGAGTGCTTGTGCGGCGGCGGCACAGAGTGCGCCTTGGACGGTTGAAGCGTGGGCACGAGCGGTTGAGCGAAGGTGTTCGGTCGTCGCAGGGTCGAGTTCGGCGATCTCGATGCTCGGTGCCGTGGCGTCGAACGGACGGATCGTGGCGGCAGGCGGGTCCGTCGCGGTGTCCGGGGTGTGCTCGACCGGCTGCTCTGCCCGGGGTAGGCGTTCGAGCAGACTCTCCTGGTCGATGGGCACCGGCCGAGCCGGGAGCGTCTGTCTGTCGAGGATCGCCAGGAGGTCGTGCACTGCGCGGAGTGCGCCGCGTCCGTCGGCGATCTGGTGGGAGAAGGTCAGAAGGACGATGGTTCCACGGTCACCAGGACCGTCGCTCAAGAACGTCGCGCGCACCAGAGGACTGCCGTTGGCGTCGATGGGACGTGTCTGCTCCTCCGCTGCCGCCTCCCGCCAGTCGCTTGTGCGGGCCTCTCGGACCGGAATGGGCCCGGTCGACCGACGGAATGCCGGGCGATCGCCGGTGCGATCGATGCCGGCGGCGAGCAGCGGATGCGTTCGCTGCAACTGCGCGAGCGCGCGCTCCAGCTGCTGTGCCGAGACAGGCGCCTCGAGTTCGACGACGAGCGAGAACTGTACCGGGTTGCGACTGATGTAGAGGTCGATGATGTGCTCGAACGCCCCTAGCGGGCGCAGGATCGGGTCTGCCTCGAAGTGGTGCATGCCGTCCTTCGTGTCGTTGTGCTCGATGGGCAGGGCGCGTGTCAGAGTCGGCAGTGTTGGTCTTCCTTGGGGACTTTCAGTTCGATGAGGTAGGCGGTGACGGCGTCGTTGACGCAGGGGTTGATCCCCTCTTGCGCGACGGTGTGCCGTGCACCTTCGACGGTGAGCACGGTGCCGCCGATCTCGTCGGCGAGGATCTTGCCGGCCGCGTAGGGGGTGGACGGGTCGCCGGTGATGGAGATGATCAGGGAGTTGGGCAGCCCCTTGACGTCCTGCGCGTAGGGAATGCCGAGGCTGGGCTTACCAGGCCAGGATTCGCACGCGTCCCGGCTCACTCCTTCGGCCTTTTCGCCGGTCGCCAGGTACGGGCTGGTCCGGACGATGTCGGCGCGCAGCCGGGTTTCTTCCTCGGGCGTGCGGCGCGCCTCGTCGTTGCAGTTGATCGCGAGGTTCGCCTCGGAGAAGTTGGTCCACGCGCCCGAGGCGTCCCGACCGCCGAACAGGTCGCCGACCTCCATGATCTTCGTCCCGTCACCCTGCTTGAGCTGGGCAAGACCCTTGATGAGCACCGGCCAGACCTCGGGGTAATACAGGCCGGCGGTGACGCCTCCGGTGGCCTGGTTGAAGTTCAGCGTGCGCCCGTTGCCGGCGGGGACCGGCCTGTCGATCAGTGGCTGGACCAGCTTCTGGAAGGCTTCCGTGGCCTGGGCCGGGTCGGTACCCAGCGGGCAGTCCGCGCTGGTGGCGCAGGCGGCCGCCAGCTTTTCGAAGTTCTGCTGGAAACCGGCCTGCTGGGTGAGCCGCCGCGGCGGGTTCTCCAGGGTGGGGTCCACCACGCCGTCCAATACCAGTGCGCGCACATTCTTGGGAAACATCTCGGCGTAGACCGCGCCGAGCCGGGTGCCGTAGCTCTGCCCCGCATAGGTCAACTTCTCGTCGCCCAGGGCCGAGCGCAGGATGTCCATGTCCCGGGCGGCGTTACGGGTGCCGACCGCGGCCAGGATCTCCTTCCCGCCCGAGCCCTCCGCGCATCGCTCCGCCAGGCGCCGGGTGTCGTCCTCGCTCCACTTTCCCGACGACGCCAGCAGTGTGGTCTGGTCCTCGCCGCGATCGCGTTCCTGGTCGGTGAAACAGCTGATCGCGGGCGTCGACGACCCGACCCCGCGCGGATCGAACCCCACCACGTCGAACCGTTGCGGCAGCGGGCTCTTCGCGAACGCGGTACTGAACTTCGTCGCCTGGGTCATGCCCGAACCGCCCGGGCCGCCCGGGTTGAGCACCAGTGAGCCGATGCGTTGACCGGGGTCCCCCTGGGCAGGAAGGCGGAGCACGGCGACCTGAATGGTCTTTCCGTTCGGTTCCTGGTAGTCCAGCGGAACCTTCAGCCGGGTGCACTCGAAAGGCGCGGCGTAGAGCTTCTTCTCTCCCGGTGTGGAGCCGAAGCCCTCACACGAGCCGAACTTCAGCTTCTGCCCGTAGTACGCCGTCAATCCGGCAGGAGACGGCTGCGACTCGGAAACCGCCGAGGTCGGAGCGCCCGCGCAGGCAGCCGCCAACGCGAGTACCGCCGTCGCCCCGACAGCGGCACCGGCGCGACCGGTGGTTCGCCGGGTTACCGGTGAGCTGGACCGGTCCACTGGCGGGCCGGAGTCGTACAAGGCCATGGAAGCCTCCGGGATCAATCGTGGGCAAGGTGCGTCTTCTAGGAGACACTCGGCCGTAGCGGCACACTCAACCCCGTACCGGTGTGTTCTTGTCGACAGCTCGCGGCGCTCCCCGGCCGCCACTTGACCATGCCCTGAGGGCACAGGGTCGGATGCGGGCAGGCCCGCTGAGAGTGGGTCAGACAGGAGACGGGGAATGTTTGGTACACGGGGTATGGCCCTGGTGGGGACGCTGGGGCTGATCGGCGTCCTGGCCGCGGTGATTCCGGCAGCAGCCGGGGAATCGGCGACGGAAAAGCCGCAGCCGGCATGGGCGGCGTGTCCGGCCGACGTGGTGGTGCCGCCGCAGGTGCAAGCGCAACTCCAGTGCGCGAAGGTGCCGGTTCCGCTGGACTACAGCGACCCCGGCGGCACCCAGATCGACCTGATGGTGTCGCGGATCGCGAGCACGAAACCGGAGAAACGGCGAGGCGTACTGATGTTCAACCCGGGCGGCCCGGGCGGCACAGGGCTGGACCAGCCGGGCTTCTTGATAGGAAAGGGGCTTCCGGCCGGCGTCATGGACGCCTACGACCTGATCGGCATGGACACCCGCGGGGTGGGGCACTCATCGAAGGTCACCTGCGGTTTCACCGCCGGCGACGCCTACTGGGGCAACATCCCGCCGTACGCCGCCGACGACGCGGCCGTGACCCGGCAGGCGGAGATCGCCAAGGAGGTCGCCGCACGGTGCGCCGCGAACGACACCGACGGGCGCCTGCGGCATCTGAGCACCGCCAACACGGCGCGTGACCTGGACCGGATCCGGGCCGCGCTCGGTGAGAAGAAGGCCAGCTTCTACGGGGCGTCCTACGGCACGGCGTTGGGCGCGGCGTATGTCTCGTTGTTCCCGGACAGCACCGACCGGATCGTGCTGGACAGCAACATCGGCGACACCCACCTCGACCGGGACGGACTGCGCCGGTACGGGCTCGGCATGGAGCAGACGTTCCCCGACTTCGCGAAGTGGGCGGCGGCGCGGCACGACTCCTACGGGCTGGGCCGCACGCCGCAGCAGGTGCGCGAGACCTACTTCCGCATCGCCGAACGGCTCGACCGGACACCGTCGCCCGACGGGATCACCGGTCCCATCTTCCGGATGCTCACCTTCGGTCTCCTCTTCAACGAGATCCAGTACGGCTCCCGCGCCCAGATCTGGCAGTCGCTGCTGAACCCCGGCAAGACGCCGGCAGCCGCGGCCGCGGGGACGGCGGCGGCACCCAACCCGGCGGACAACCTCCTCACCGTGTTCCTGGCGGTGAGCTGCAACGACGTCCGGTGGCCCAAGGACGTGGACACCTATCGGCGGAGCGTCGCGGAGGACCGCGAGCGGTACCCGCTGTTCGGCGCGGCCAGCGCCAACATCACCCCGTGCGCCTTCTGGAAGCACGAGCCGTCCGAGCCACCCGTCGCAATCAAGGACAAGGGGCCTCGCAACGTGCTCATTCTGCAGAACCGGCGGGACCCGGTCACCCCGCTCGCCGGTGGCGAACTGCTGCGGGCGAAGTTCGAGAAGCGCTCCCGTCTGGTCACCGTCGACGGGAGTGGGCATGGTGTCTACGTGATCGGTGGTAACGCCTGCGCGCTGAACCTCACCACTTCCTACCTGGTCGACGGCACCATGCCGGCCGACCAGACCTGCCAGCGAGGCTGATGTTGACTGTGCCCCAGGGGCACGGTGTGGACTGCCGACATGCGGACAAAGGCCGACTGGAGCACCCGTGAGCTGGCCGAGCTCGCCGGCACCACCCTGAAAACGGTGCGGCACTACCATCGGATCGGGCTGCTCGAGGAGCCGGAACGGGCCGCCAACGGCTACAAGCAGTACCGGATCCGGCATCTCGTCCGGCTGCTGCGGATCCGGCGTCTGGTGGACCTGGGCGTGTCGCTGGCCGACATCGCCGCGATCCGGAGATCGGTCGAGGGCGCGGAACAGACATTCCGCGCCCTCGACGCCGAGCTGGCGGCCGGTATCGAGCGCCAGCAACGGATCCGCGGGGAACTGGCCGAGATCCTGCGGCATCCCGACTGCGCCGACTTGCCGCCAGGCTTCGGCGACCTCGCCGGCGGCGTGTCCGAGGACGAACGGGCGTTCCTGCTCGTCTGCTCGCGATTCTTCGCGCCACCGGTGCTGGACGCCCTGCGGCAGGCGCACACCACAGCCCCGACCGCGGCCGAGAAGGATCTCGATGCCCTGACCGAGGACGCGAGCGAGGAAACCCGGCAGAACCTGGCCGAGCGGCTCGCCCCCGACCTTGAGCGCCACCGGCGGGAACATCCACTCCTGCAGGAGTTCGCGGAACAGGGCGCGGTGAGCCATGGGCCACGCCACTGGTCGGCCTTCCTCCACGCGGTCGCCGAACTTCACAACCCCGCGCAGATCGACGTCCTGCAGCGCGCCAACGTCATCCTCGACCGCGACAAACCCGCCGGGTGAACATGCCGACCGCGAGGCGATCGGCCCCTACGGCCGTGAGCCGACCAGACCCGCGCCGTGGGATTAGGGTTCTGGAGCGGTAAGGCAAAGGTGTCGTGGTCGGGAGGGCCTGTGAGACGTTGGACATCGGGCTTCGGCACTGGGCGGTGGCGTCCCGAAGGTGTCGCGAAAGCCACTTTCGGGACACCACATGTCCTGAAAGTGGCTTTCGCGACACGAGCAGCGGGCGCCGCCTTCGCGAGAACACGCACCGCATAGGCGCCGACCATGACACCTTTGCCCACTAACCCTTTTTATCTTGAGAGGTAAGGCAAGTTGGCATGCCCTGGGGCCAGGCTTGGTGTTGCGGAAGCGGTTTGCCGACACCCCCTTGAGGGCTTGGGGAGGTTGGTCACCCCTGGCGGTGTGAGCGGGGAATCGGGAGGCGGCATGTCCCCCATGTGGCATTGGAGACGGTCAGCGTCCCCAATGCCACATTGGCGACATCAGGCCGCGGCGCGAACAGCCCCGCACGCAACACGCCACGTTTGCCTTACCCCTCAAGAGAACAGCCGTAAGTCAAACGTGGCGTGTCCGTGAAGGCCTCCTTCCCTACTTTCAGGGTAGGGAAGGAGGCCTTCACGGACTTCCTGGTTTGAGGCTTCCGACGTGGGGCGAGCTGGGGTGGTCGTGAGTGGCGATTCGGGTTCTCACCCCAACCCCCCCCCCACGACCACCTGGACCGACGGTTCACCACCACCCTCACGCCTTCGTTGCGACTGGTGGGCGGCCCGCCGCTAGCCGCACCCCCGGGCGACCACACCCCGGGCTACTGACCGGGATGGTCGTGCGGGTCGGACAGCAGTTTGCCGAGACGCCGGAGAACGTCCAGCTGCGCGCTGTTGTAGAGCTCCCTCAGGGCCTTGCCGACGGCCTGCTCGACGTAGCGCGCACTGTGCCGGGTGCCGGCGTTCGTGATCTTGATTTCAGGATGCTTCGCGTTCAGCGTGCGTACGTAGGGGACCATGTCCCGGGCCACCGCGGCGCGGGTCTGCTCGTCGGCGTCGGCGGAAAGCGTGTCGAACCGTCCGGCGACCGGGTCGGTGACGGCCTCACGCAGCATGTCCGCCCAGGCCCGCATGGTCCCCGCTCCGAGGACCCGGGTCAGCACGACGATCAACGAGCGGTCGGCGTGCGACATCCTCGCCACGACGTCGGGGGCCGCGAAGCCGGGCGGCAGTTCGGCCGGCGTCGGCTGGCGCAGGATGACGTCGAGTTCGGCGCGAGCGCGTTGGAGACGTTCGATGGTGGCCGCGAGTTCGGTGTCGAGCGTGCGCAGGGCCTCCGCAGGCGGGCCGTCGGTGTCGTCCATGGTCGCGATCTGGGACAGCGAGAACCCGAGGTCCGTCAGGCGTTTGATGCGCAGTATCCGGACAAGGTGAGCCACCCCGTACTGCTTGTAGCCGTTGGCACGCCGCTGTGGTTCCGCCACCAGCCCGATGTCGTGGTAGTGGCGTACCGCTCGCAGTGTGGTCCCGGCGAGTTGAGCGATCTCGCGGGTGCTCCAGGTCACTTCATTCCTCCGTCGACGGCCTCTCGTCGGCTCAATGTCCCTCAGAGCCTGCCCGGGGCGTGGAATACGAGGTCGGGGTCGTACCTTTGTTTGGCGGCGAGTAGTCGCTCGACATTCGGCCCGAAGACGGCGGCGGTGCGTTCTGTGTCCTCCGGCCCGAGCAGATTGGGATAGCCGCCCGGAAGACGGTCGGTTCCCCGTACCCAGGCCCGGTGTCGAGGTTCATCGGCGTCCCCTGGTTCCCAGACCGCGATGGTCTCGACCATCAGGTGCGGCGTCCGGTTGCGGAACGCGGTGGCGTCGGCGGGCACGCGAGCGGCCGCCCCATGGAGGCTGTGCAGTGAGATCGCGGACAAGGGCGAGGTCTTGGCGCTTGCGGCGTCGAGCAAGATCTCCTGAACGGTACGGTCGAGTCCGGGGACTGTCCGCGTCGCGATCTCAACGTGGCGACCGGCCGGGAACATCGCGTCGATCTGGGCGAGCTGATCGACCATCGTGGTCGGACCGACCTGCGCTGCCAGCGGCTCGCCGAGCTCGGTGAGCCGCTGCAGCACCCGGGCTCCCGCCTCGGGATCGCCGCACCAGGTGGGTGCGGCGAAGAGTGCAGGCTCACCGGTCGGGGCGGTGATGAAGCCGGCTTGCACGGTCAGCTCGTCCGGCCCGCGCAGCAGCGACTCCTCCAATTCCGGCAGGGTGTCGAACCGGTACATGATCATCCCGGCCAGGGTCGACGGCACCGTGTGCAACTGGATCCGCATCGTGGTGACCACGCCGAAGTTGCCTCCACCACCGCGCAGCGCCCACAGCAATTCGGGGTGGTGCTCGTCGTCGGCGGTGATCAGCGTGCCGTCGGCAAGCACTACGTCGGCCGACAGCAGGTTGTCGGCGGCGAGGCCGAACCGGCCGCTCAGCGGCCCGTAACCACCGCCGAGCGTCAGGCCTGCCATACCGACCGAACCGGCCGTCCCGGTCACCGCGACCAGGCCGGCCCGCTGCGCGGCCGCGGCCACGTCGGCCGCGGTGGCGCCGCCCGCCACGGTGGCGACCGCGGTGGCCGGGTCGACACTCACCTGACGCATCGGGCTCAGGTCGAGAGTCAGTCCGCCGTCGGCCAGCGCGCGACCGGCCCAGTCGTGCCCGCCACCGCGGACCGACAGCGGGAGCCCCTTCTCCAGGGCGGTCCGAACCCCGGCCTGGACATCAGCCGTGTCGGCGCAGCGAACGACGGCACGCGGACGGCTGGTCACCGCACCGTTCCAAAGGGACAGAACCGCTTCGTATTCCGTTCCGGAGGTCAGTATGTCACTCACGTCACCAGAGTAACCCCATACTCATCAGAGTTAAACTCTGATGAGTGACCTCGGGCTATGCTGGGATCGCCATGACCGAGCTTCTGAAAGGCCGCCGCGCCGAGTACGCCGCGGCCACCCGCACCGCCATCGTCAACGCGGCGCGTCTGCTCTTCGCCCGGGACGGATTCTTCGCGACGAAGATCGATGACATCGCGGTGGAGGCCCGTGTAGCACCGGCCACGGTGTATGCGGTGACCGGCGGCAAACAGGGCCTGATCCGGACGTTGGTCGATCTGTGGAGCCAAGCGCCGGTCGTGGCGCAGACCCTCTCTCAGATCGAGACCCTCACCGACCCGGACGAGATACTGCGGCACACCGCGGCCGTGGTCAGGTCCATGCGCGAGACATACGGCGACATCATCCGGCTGGTGCTGTCGACCGCGCCGCACAACCGCGAGGTCGCCGAAAACCTGCGCGTGGCCACGACGCGCTACCGCGATGCCATCGAAGCCGTCGCCACCCGGCTCCGCGACGTCGGCGGCCTGCGCGAGGGAACGACGGTCGCGGAGGCGAGCGACATCCTCTGGTTCTACTTCGGATATTCCGGTTACCACACCTTGCACGAGGACAGTGGCTGGACCTACGAGCGATCGGAAAGCTGGCTGGTCACTCAAGCCGCCGCAGCCCTTCGCTGACACATACCGGAGCAGGCCTGGCGTTTCCAGGGTGCTACGTGGTGAAGCAGACCCGGATGGTGGTGCCGTGCGGGTCGGTGTGGACGCGGACGAGGTCGGACAGCTGGTTGACCAGCAGCAGGCCGCGGCCGCGTAGTTCCCCGGCGGGGATGGGGCGTCGCCCGGCCAGTGGGTCGGTGAGGTGGCCGTTGTCGCGGACTTCGCAGATCAGGTAGCCCGGCTCGGTCCACAGCCGTAACCGTCCCTGGCCGCCGCCGTGGTCGATGCTGTTGCCGAGCAGTTCGGCGACCACGAGTTCGACGTCTTCGGTGCGGTCAGGGGAGAGTCCGGCCCGGTGGGCTTGGTCGCGGGTGACGGTGCGGGCCTGGGCCAGGGAGGCCGAGTCGCGGGTGACGGTGCCGATGGTGATGGAGGTGGCAGGTTCGGGGAGGGGAGTGTTGTAGCCGCCGATGATGCGCTGGGGGTCGTAGCCGGTGCTTGGTCGCTCGCCGTCGGTGTCGACCAGCACGGGGTGGGTGGCTTCGGCGTCGGCCAGGACGTGCGCGTCGAGACGGGTGGTGTCGTACGGACAGAGGATGGTGACTTCGCGGCCGGTGAACGCGAGGTTGATCAACGCCTCGTGCTGGGCGCAGGCCGGGTACTCCAGTTCGGTGCGCCCGGCCCAGATCGGTTCGCCGATAATGCGGACCCGCTGATCGGGGTGGGCGTCGGCGAAGGCACGGAGAACGCCGGGGATGATCCGGCCGGGGTTGCGGCCTTCCTCGGTCATGTCGAGCAGCCGGACCTGTTCGGCGTCCTGGCCCAGTGCGGCGCGCAGTAGTTCGAGGTTGGGGCCGGGAACCGACACCGCGACCGGTTCGCCTGCCAGCAGGCCTTGGCGGATGAACGGCACGGTGCCCGCCAGGTAGTCCTCCGGACCCTCGTAGAACAGAGCGGGGTGGACGAACGGGTCCGCGGCCATGACAGCCGGATTCATGTTGGCCGTCCGTCGTCGGTGATGAGCTGAGCTGCTTCTTGCGGCCAGAAGAGGCGCAGGACTTTCCGTACGGTGCCCGGCGGATGCCGGATCGTCAGCGACCGAGGTGGCTGGACGCGGCGGGCCGCGTCGACGAGGGCGCTCATCCCGCGTACGTCGGTGAACGACAGGCGGGACAGATCCACTGTCCCGCCACCATTGTTGACCAGCAGGTTCAAGCTCGTCTCCCATGATGCGCGGGTCGCCGGGTCGATCGTCCCGAGCACCATTATCCCGCTCGTGGTGGGCAGGTCGAGGATCCGCAACCCAGCCTCGACCCGCTGACCATGGCCCTGGCCGCCGGTGCTGGCAGCGTATTCCACGTCGTTGCCTCCCGGCGCGAACTCGGCCCTTGCCGTTTGACGGAAGTCTACAAGGTGCCGGTCGCAGACCTCACGCATGTCACAACACGTGCTAGGCGGTCGCGGGATCGGGCTGGTCGTGGATGGTGAGGAGGATGTGGTCGAACTGGGTGCGTTGTCTGGTGGGGCTGCCGCCGAGGGTGGTGATGGCGGCGGTGAGTTTTTCGGCGAGTGTCCGTAGTTTGGTGTTGGTTTCCTGGGAGCGCCATTGCAGGATGCGGAAGGCTTGGTCGGGGTTGATGCCGTAGGCGAGCATGAGTGCGCCTTTGGCTTGTTCGATGCCGGCGCGGGCTTCGAGGAGTTCGGGGAGTGTTTCGTTCAGGATCTGCCGGCGGTGGCCGTCGCTGTTGACGTCGAGGTCGATGTAGTAGCCGGTGGTGCCGACGGTGGCGCCGGTGTCGTCGTGGAGCCGGTCGCCGACGACCAGTACGTGGTGTTCGATGCCGGTGGTGTCGATGATGCGGTGGCGGCTGCAGAACGCGGTGCCGTCGTGGACCGCCGCGGCCAGTGTTCCGGCCACCGTGTCCCGGTCGTCGGGGTGTTTGTGCGACAGCAGCAGGTCGGTGGTGGGCTGGACGGTGCCGGGCTGGTAGCCGTGGAGCCGGGCGACGTCGTCGGACCATTCCCAGGACTGGTCGGCGAAGTGGAACCGGAAACTGCCGATGGCGTGTGGGTGCCCGGCGATGATCCGGTTCAGCGCTGACTGCGGTGCGTCTCTGTCGGAGGCGGCGGTGTCGGTCACCGGCCTATTCTGCCAAGGTCGCTGACTGTCACGAGAGTTCACTGCACAGGACCAGAGCCTGCCCCGCGCAGACGAGGTTCGCCGCGGAAGCGCTGCCACGAACCCTTCTCTGCCCCGTGTTCGGCATCGAAACCCTTGCCGCTCGACAACTCCACCGTGCCGTGTGAACTGACCGGTTGAGCACAGGAGTCGGTCCAGGGGGAAGCACTTCGAGGCCCGTTCTGTCGCGCTCGTGGAGCAGGACCAGGAGCACGAGTGGGCACGCCGGTCAGCTGTTCGTCGCCGGGTGATCGAGGTACTCGATGCTGCATCCGTCGAGTCGTCGCGCGGCGTCGGCGGCGTGGGCTGTGCAGAGTGAGCCGGTGACGCCGTCGCGGTCGGTGGCGATCGCCGCGGCCGGTTCGGTGCAGGGGGTGTGCAGCCGGTCGTAGGTCCAGGTGTTGCCGCAGTCGGTGGCGGTGCACCAGGCGCGGTCTCCGAGTGAGTGCAGGGTGACGCCGTGGTCGGGACAGATGCCCCAGGGGACGTCGCAGAGGTGGGGATCGCGGGATACGCGGACGCGGGTCAGGTACTCGGCGGTCCGGGCGATCTCGCCGATGTAGCCGGCCAGATCGTCGGTGGCTTTGTTCATCGGCTGGGCGAGGCGTTGCAAATGCCCGTCGTCCGCTGCCTCCAGGCGGGCGGCCACTTCCGCGGTCCGTTCGGCGAGGGCGTCGGCTTCGGCGGCCAGGGCCCGTAATTCGGCTGGGACAGGTTCCGGTGTCGTCGGTTCGGGCATCGTTGTCCTCGTTGGTGCGGTGGCGTAGAAGTGTTGCGGGGTAAGGGCTGTCGGGGCGGACGCTGAGGGGCTCAGAACCAGTGGGCGCGGCCGCCCACCTTGCGTCCCGTGCCACCGAGGATCGCGAGAACCACGCCCACGACGG
This sequence comes from Amycolatopsis sp. NPDC034160, assembly GCF_055575355.1. Classification (NCBI taxonomy): domain Bacteria; kingdom Bacillati; phylum Actinomycetota; class Actinomycetes; order Pseudonocardiales; family Pseudonocardiaceae; genus Amycolatopsis; species Amycolatopsis sp. NPDC034160. The sequence continues at coordinate 52,072 of NZ_JBVISU010000023.1, forward strand.
CGAGAACGGCGCCGATGGTGGTCAGCACAGGAATGTCGACGATCAGGCCGATCACGAGAATGATGACTCCGAGCACGATCATGGTTACTCACTTTCTGGAGCGGCCGGAACGAATTTGCCGCAACGATGGGGCTGGCCCCGGAGTGCCCGCGCCGACGTTAGGTCAAACCCTGGGCGCGACGGTCTTTCTTCCGCATCCCGTGCTGTCGAGCGGGCGATGTCCATTCTGGTCGCTCGAGATGTCAGCCGTGAGCGGGCCGGTACCGAATTGAGGGAAATGGTTTGAGTCAGCGATACTCGTGGTACTGAAGACACCTCTACTGTTTTCTGCGGAGGGTGCTCGTGCAGATCGAAGTCAACACCGACCACAACGTCCATGGCGGCGAGAGACTGGCCACCTACGTGAAAACGGACTTGGAAAGCAGTCTGGCCAGATTCGGCGGTTGGTTGACCCGGGTGGAGGTGCACCTCAGCGACAACGGGGGCACCAAGCCGGAAGACAAGAAGTGCGTGATCGAAGCACGTCCCGGGAGCAAACAGCCCGTAGCGGTGACGCATCATGCGACGACGGTGGACGACGCGTATGCCGGTGCGGCGCACAAAATGAAGAGCGTGCTGGATTCCTTGTACTCCCGCGCCCACGACCACAAGGGCGGTGAAAGCATCCGCCACATGGCGGCCCCCGACCCTGAGCAGGTCGGCGTGATCGAGGACGATTCACAAGCCACGACCTCTCCTTGACGCTGTCGGTCGCCGAGCGGGGCGCGCAGGATCCCGCTCGGCGACCGACAGCGTGTCGCGAAGGCTCGGTTTGATGATTTCCACGGCCACCCGGTGGATCCCCTCGTCGACGTAGGCTTTCCCGTCGTCGTCCTCGATCCACGCCACGATCGCCGAAACCAGGCTCTCGCCGGTTTCGCCGCTGCCTGGGTTGACCCAGCGCAGCTTCGTGATGTTCTCGTGGAATTTCCCACCTTCGAGCCGCGATGCGATGATCTTGATGGCCATGGCGCTACCTCTTCGGCTGGGTGCCCTCGCAGTGAACAGGGGTAATGCTGTACTCGCCGCCCTCCCGCACCTCGTTACGCCAACCGGGCGCCGGTGCTTCGAACGTTACGAGTTCGAGTACGGGCCGTCCGTTCTGCGTCAGATGACGCAGACCGCGCCGGTTCCGGCGTGTCAAGGTCCTCCTCGCCGGTAGGGAACACCCGACCGGAGGAAAGGGGAAACAGACATGTGCGCTGCCCACAAGACATCGGCCGGGCTCCTGGGTGCGGCGGGAATCGTGATGCTCCTGGCCGCTTGCGCGCCGGACCCGGCACCGCAGGCCGCGCCGGCGCCCCCGCCGGTGACGTCTTCGTCCGCCGGCGCGGATCCGGCCGCGGCGGTGACCTGGATGAACGGCTTCTGCGGTGCGGTCAAGGATTTCGTCGACGGCAACAACAAGATGCCGTCGGCGGGTGGGGAAACCATCGAGGCCATCAAGAAGAGCACGAGCGCCCAGCTCGGGCATTACGCGACCATTCTGGCCAAGACGGTCGATGGCCTCACTGCCCTTCCCGCCGCGCCGGTTCCGGCTGGCGAGACGGCGAAGCAGGACTTCCTCGCGAAGTACACCGCGGCCCGCGACAAGACCGTGAAAGCGAAGGCGGACCTGGACGCGTCGGGAAAGGACGACACCGCGGCGCAAGGCCGTGCGGTCGACGGGCTCGTGGCCGCGCAGAAGGACACGCGCAGCGCACTCGATCCGGTCGCGGCCATCCTGGGGGCCCCGGAGCTGAAGACGGCCGCGGCGACGGCCGAACGCTGCCGCCCCTGAGTCGTGAATGGTCTCGTGAGTGGTAATGACGGTTCTAACCGTCATTACCACTCACGAGTCTTCCGTGAGGATCTTGCGGAGCCGCGTCAAGGCGCGGTGCTGAGCCACCCGCACCGCGCCCGCCGTCGAACCGACCACACCGGCGGTCTCCTCCGCGGACAAGCCGACAACGATGCGCAAGACGACGATCTCCCGCTGCCTGTCCGGCAGGATCCGCAGCAACTCGCCCATCCGGTCGCTCAATTCGTTGTGCAGCGCGTGCTGTTCCGGACCGGCGGTATCCGCGACGCCGTCGGGGACTTCGGCGACGGGATCGGAGCGGTTGCGGGCGGCGGCGCGGCGGGCGTCGGCGACCTTGTGCTGGGCGATGCCGTAGACGAACGCGAGGAACGGCCGCCCTCGTTCGCGATAGGCGGGCAGCGCCCGGAGGATCGCCACGCAGACCTCCTGCGCGACGTCGTCCGCCGAGGCGTAGGTCCGTTCCTGTCTGCCGATCCGTGCCCGGCAGTAGCGGATCACGAGCGGCCGGACGGTGCTCAGCAGCTCCTCCAGCGCCCGCTGATCACCGCGGCCCGCGGCCGCGACGGGGGCGTCGAGGGCATACCAGCGGGCCGGGGCCACCTGCTCCGGTTCCGCCGCCACCGGGGAACCGGGCTCCACCAAGGCGAGTTCCCGGATCATCGCGCGGTTTTTGATCCGGGACAGCGTGTCTTCGACGTCGAGTCCCACCCTCAGCGCGTCGACGAAGGCCGTGTTGGCGTGGTCCAGCCGGGAGACGAACTCGGGGTCGTGCTCCTCCAGGCGGCCGCGCGCGTGGCGCAGCGTCGTGCTGACGGCCTCCTCCGCGATGCCGAGTATCGCGGCGACCTCCCGCGCCGTGAAGCCGTCCAGTGCCCACGCCATACCGAGCTGCTGGCGTTTCGGGAGCCGCCCCAGCATGGTCAGGACAGCCGATGCCTCGTCGGCGAGGGCGGTGAGCTTGTCTTCCTTGCCCGCGTCCGTGCAGGCCCAGTCCGTCCGGGCCGCGGTCTGCTCCTTCGCCCGCCGGTAGCCGACGCGCCGGACCCAGGAGGGCGGATGGGTGATGGTCAGCCAGTCTTCGTAGGCGTTGAGCATCGCTTCCGCCGCCGCGTCCCGCGCCGGATCGAGCGCGAATCCCGCCTTGCACAGGAAGCCGGTGAGCAGCGGAAATTCGGCGTGGAAGAACTCGTCGAACTCGTCGTGGCCCATCACCCGCACTCACCGCTCTCAGCCGCCGGACGCGAATGCCCTCGTAGGACAGGTGCAGTGAGCGGGCCGCTGAGTGTAACGATTCGATCAAGGTGAAGTTTACGTCGTGCACCCCAGCGGATACCCGGGTTCGGACGGAAGTCGTTTGACGAGGAAGAGAAAATCGAAGAAAAGGAGGTGATAGGAAAATGGAGACGAGGATGGCGAGCGAGCTGAGCGAGGCCGCTTGCCGAAGTGAGGATCCCGAACTGTTCTTTCCGGTCACCGAAATCGGTCCGGGCGCCCGGCAGGTGGCCAGGGCCAAGGCGGTCTGCGCGCGGTGCCCGGTGACTTCGGCCTGCCTGGCGTACGCCTTGGACAACGGACTGGACCATGGCGTTTTCGGCGGGCTGACCGGCAGCGAACGACGTCGCCCGATTCGCGTGCGCAGCGCCGCCTGAATCCACCGAAACGCGACCGGATTTTCTCGTGGTTTTTCGTGCGCGAAAAAAAGAGGTCCCCGGTTCGGTGAACCGGGGACCTCTTCGTGCGTGGGAGATCAGGTGACGGCGTCGGCGACGGTCTCCTCGGTCAGCCGTTCGTTGCCCGACTGGGTCTTCAACGGCTTGTGCTTGAGGAAGGCGACCGAGACGATCACCAGCAGTGCGATCGGCGCGCTGATCAGGAACAACTCGCTGGTCGCTTCCCCGTACGCCTCACGGACCACTGTCGCGATCGGTTCGGGCAGCGTGGCGATGTTCGGCACCGCGCCACCTTCCCCGCCGGTGGGCAGCGGGCCGATGCCCTCGGTGATCAGCGCCGTGATCCGGTTCGCGAGCACCGCGCCCAGCGCGCTCACGCCGATCGAACCGCCGAGACTGCGGAAGAACGACAGCGTGGACGTCGCCGTGCCGAGGTCGTGCGCGTCGACGTCGTTCTGCGCCACCAGCACCAGGTTCTGCATCAGCATGCCGACGCCGACCCCGAGCACCACCATGAACGCGCTGAGCACGACGAGGTTCGTGTGGGCGTCGATCGTCCCCAGCAGGGCCAGGCCCACGGTCATCAGTACCGAGCCGAGCAGCAGGTGGCTCTTCCACTTGCCGGTCCGGCTGATCAACTGTCCGGAGACGGTCGAGGAGACAAGGAGGCCGAAGATCATCGGCAGGCTCAGCAGGCCGGCCACCGTCGGCGACTTGCCGAGTGAAAGCTGGAAGTACTGCGACAGGAACACCGTCCCGCCGAACAACGCGACACCGACCAGGAAGCTCGCGAGGGTGGTCAGGGTGACCGTGTGGTTGCGGAACAGGCTCAGCGGCAGGATCGGCTCGGCCACCTTCGACTCGACGTAGACGGCGAGGGCGAGGATGACCACACCGGCGGTCACCAGGCCGACGGTCCACCATGAGCCCCAGGCGAACTGGTGTCCGGCCAGCGACGACCAGACCAGCAGCGTCGAGACACCGGCCATGATCAAGAACGCGCCGAGGTAGTCGACCTTCACCTCGCGCCTGATCGTCGGCAGGTTCAGCGTGCGCTGCAGCAGCAGGATCGCCGCGATCGCGAACGGGACGCCGAGGAAGAAGCACCAGCGCCAGCCGAGCCACGAGATGTCCACCATGACACCGCCGATCAGCGGGCCCCCGATGGTCCCGACGGCGAACACGGCGCCGAAGATCCCCGAATACTTCCCGAGCTCACGCGGCGAAACGATGGCCGCCATGATCACCTGCGCGAGCGCGGTCAGCCCGCCCGCGCCGATGCCCTGCGCGACCCGGCTGCCGATCAGGAGCTCGATGTTGCCCGCGAAACCGGCGACCAGCGACCCGACCACGAACAGCCCGAGTGACAGCTGGATGAGCAGTTTCTTGTTGTACAGGTCGGAAAGCTTGCCCCAGAGCGGCACCGTCGCGGTCATCGCGAGCAGCTCGGTGGTGACCACCCAGGTGTAGGAGGACTGCGAGCCGCCGAGTTCGGAAACGATCCGCGGCAACGCGTTCGCGACCACCGTCGAGGCGAAGAGGGCGACGAATATGCCCATCATCAGGCCCGACATCGCCTCGAGAACCTGTTTTCGGTTCATCGAACCGGGCGCGGCCTCCGGTTCTCCTGGCCCGGTGGTGGATACGGACATGGTCCTCCCCCTTCGTGTGCTTGTGCTGCCGGACGCGTTCAGTGCGCGCGGCGGCCGGGCTCGGGGAGCCCGGCGAGAAGAATTTCGAGGGCTTCGTCCAGCAGATCGAGCGCGGACAGCTTGCCTTCGTGCTGGTACCAAAGGATCAGCGTGGCGTTGACCGCGGCGCCGATCGTGGTCAAGAGCAGCGTCGGATAGAGGTCGGCCTCGGGATCGGTGCCGGTGCGGCGTGCGATCGCCTCGATCGTCGGTGCGATGGTCTGGTGGTTCATCGCCACCACGCGCGAATGCAGCGAGGGATTCTCCTGGATCGCCCGCATCCGGCCGAGCCATTCTTCGCGGTTCTCCTCCACGACGGCGAAGTCCTCCTTGATCGCGTCGATGAAGGCGCGTGGGGTGCGGACTTCCTGCGGCGCGGCGAGAAACCGCTCGATGGTGCGTTGTGACCGTTCGACGTGATCGGCGTAGGCGATCACCACCGCGTCCTCTTTGGACGCGAAGTAGTTGAAGAACGTGCGCGACGAAACCCCTGCCGCCGCGCTGATGTCCTCGACCGTCACCTGGTCCAGACCGTGTTCGGCGACGAGCCGGACGGCGGTGGTCGCCAGCGCGCGGTGGGTTTCCAGCCGCTTGCGCTCGCGGAGACCTTTGACGGGTTCGGGCATGAGCGCCACGATACGCCCGAAAATGCACATACTGCAAAATTGCAGTATGTGAAGCGCACCACTGGCGACCGGGCGCGAGCCGCCTGGCAGACTGCGGCGGGTGAGCGGAACGGTGCTGGTACTGGGCGGACGCAGTGAGATCGGCCTCGCGGTCGCCGAGCGGCTCGCCAGGGGCGGGGCGCGGGAGATCGTGTTGGCCGCGCGGCGAAGCGCGGACCTCGGCGCGGAGGCGGAGCGGCTGCTGGCCGCGGGAGCCGAGCGGGTCGCCACGGTCGAGTTCGACGCGGACGACCTCGCCGGGCACGGCCCGTGTCTGGAAAAGGTCGTCGCGGAGCACGGGCCACTGGACGTCGTCGTCACCGCTTTCGGGATCCTCGGCGATCAGGCGCGGGCCGAAGCGGACGCCGAGCACGCCGTCGCGATCGTGCACACCGACTACGTGGCTCACGTGAGTGTTTTGACGCAGGTGGCCAAAGTGCTTCGTGAGCAAGGAAACGGAAGCCTCGTGGTGTTCTCGTCGGTCGCCGGGGTGCGCGTCCGGCGGGCGAACTACGTCTACGGATCGGCCAAGGCGGGCCTCGATGGTTTCGCGAGCGGTTTGGCCGACGCCCTGCACGGCACGGGTGCCCACCTCCTGCTCGTCCGGCCCGGATTCGTGATCGGCCGGATGACCGAAGGCATGGCGCCCGCGCCGTTCTCCAGCACTCCCGATCAGGTCGCCGAAGCGACGGTCGCCGCGCTCCGGAAACGCCGGGGTACGGTGTGGGTGCCGGGACTGCTGAGGCTGGTGTTCGCGGTGATGCGGGTGGTGCCACGGGCCATCTGGCGCCGAATGCCCCGCTGAGTGAGCGCAGCGCGATCGTTCCGGCACGCGGTGTCGCGACCGGCTGTCCGCTTGATCACTTTCGCTGGTCCGAACGGGCTTTAAGACCCGTTCATGACACATTTCTCAGGTATTTCCCAGCTAACGCGGTGATCCTCGATTTCGGGGGATCGTTCACGGAAGCGGGGAGAAGGTCGTGCTGCTCACGTCGCGAAGACGGCGGATCGCCGGCCGCGTCGCATTGGGCCTGGTGTCGACGGTCGTACTGGGGGTCACCGGGTACGCGTGGGCCCAGTTGAGCCGGTTGGACGGAGCGATCGTCACGGCCGACGTGATCGCGCCGTCGGCCCAGGTCCCCGGCGGCCCGGCGGGTGAACCGCTGAAGGTGGCGCAGAACATCCTGCTCGTCGGCATCGACTCACGCACCGACGCCAACGGCAACCCGTTGCCGCAGAACGTCCTCGACGCGTTGCACGCCGGAAGCGACGACGACGGCGGCGACACCACCGACACCATGATCGTGGTCCACATCCCGGCAGGCGGCGCCGCGGCCACCGCCATCTCCGTTCCGCGCGATTCCTATGTGGACATCGCGGGCGGGTTCGGCAAGCACAAGATCAATTCGGCGTACAGCCGAGGCAAGAACGCCGCGATGAACACCCTGCGCGCGCAAGGACTGACCGGCCCGCAGCTCGAGGTCAAGGCCAACGAAGCGGGCGCCAAACTCGCGATCCAGACGATCGAACAGTTCACCGGCCTGTCCATCAACCACTACGCCGCGGTCAATCTCGCCGGGTTCTCCGCGCTGAGCGAGGCCGTCGGCGGTGTCGAGGTCTGCCTCAAGGAACCGGTGCAGGACAAGTTCTCCGGGGCTTCGTTCCCGGCTGGGAAACAACTGCTTTCCGGACCGCAGGCGCTCGCCTTCGTGCGGCAGCGGCACGGACTGCCCAGCGATCTCGACCGCATCGCACGGCAACAGGCGTTTCTTTCGAGTATGGCCAAGACCGTGCTGGACGCCGGGACGTTCACCGATCCGACCCGGCTGAGCGCGCTGGTCGGCGCGATCCAGGGTTCGGTCGTGCTCGACCGCGGCTGGGATGTGGTGAGTTTCGCGCAGCAGTTGCGGGGGATGAGTTCGGGGGCGCTGAAGTTCCAGACGATCCCGGTACAGAGCCTCGCGTTGCCGACGCCTTCCGACGGCGTCGCGGTGAAGGTCGACCCGGCCGAAGTGAAGGCGTTCGTGGAGACCACGCTGACGTCGACGTCCGTCGCCGCGGTGGGGGAGCCGACGAGCGGGATCGGGATCAAGCCGGTGGCGGCGACCTCGTCCGCGGCCGCTCCGCCGTCGTCCACGTCTTCGGCGCCGCCCGAGATGGCCGGCTGCGTGAACTGAAGCCGCATTCAGAGGACTAAACGCACTGAACCGTGTCCCGCCGCCCTCCGTGTCGATGGTGTGATGAGACGTCGGTCCGGCTGGGCGATCCTGGTGAGCCTGTCCCTCTGCCTCACCGGGTGTGCCCCGACCGTCCGGGGAACGGCACAGCCGGTGGACTCCACGCGGATAGCGGGGCTTGAGATCACCGACGGGCCCAGTGGCCTCAAGCCTGGTGTGGTCGCACCAGCTCTCCCGGTCGACGGCGGGGACGGCGGTGAGATCGACAGGCTCGCGGCCGGCGCCGTCGCCGACGTCCAGGGGTATTGGCGCGAGCACCTGCCGTCGGTCTTCGGCCGCGAGTTCCGGCCGCTGGCCACCCTCGTTTCGTACGACTCGGCCGGGCGCGGGCGCAGGATCTGCGGAGCCTCCACCGCCGGGCTGGTCAACGCCTTCTACTGCTCGGCGGGCGACGTCGTCGCGTGGGACCGCGGCGAACTTCTCCCGATGCTCAACGACGCAATCGGCCAAGCGGCGGTCGTGGCCGTGCTCGCCCACGAGCTCGGCCACGCCGTCCAGTTCCGGCTGGGCCTTCCCGCCGCCACCCCGTCGATCGTCAAGGAACAGCAGGCCGACTGCTACACCGGGGCGTACCTGCGCTGGGTCGCCGAGGGCAGATCGCCGATGTTCCAGGTGTCCACCGGACGCGGGCTCAACGAAGTGCTCACCGCGCTGTTCCAGATCCGCGACTCCGCCGGGGTGGCCTTCGACGACGACGGCGCGCACGGCAACGCGTTCGACCGGGTCTCCGCGTTCCAGTTCGGCTTCACCGACGGGCCCGCCCGCTGTGCGCAGATCGACGAGCGGGAGATCGAAGGCCGCAGCACGCAAGGCGGTTTCGGATCGGCCGCGGCGAACGAGCGGGCGGCCGCGGAGAACGTCCGACTTGACGATCCCAAGGCCTTGGCCGACCTCACCACCAGTCTCCGGCAGGCGTTCCGGCTCGCGGCGACCCCGCCGACGCTCACCACGGGCGCCGCGTGCGGCGTGACGGAGGAGGACGCGCTCGCGTCGTACTGCTCGGAGTCCAACCAGATCAATCTCGACCTCGCCGGCCTCGTGCGCATCGGCACCCCACCGCGTCGAGGACGGCAGGGCGGCATCGGCGACTTCGCCGCGTTCGCCGAGGTCGCGTCGCGCTACACCCTCGCGGTCCAGCAGGAGGGCGGGTTCCGGCTCGACGGCCCGGTGGCCGCGCAGCGCACGGCCTGCCTCACCGGCTTCTGGGCGTCGACCATCGTGGACGGCGGGGCACTCACCCTGGCGCCGGGAGACCTCGACGAGGCCATCGCCGAGATGCTGACGCGGAACAGCCTGATCGCGGCGGACGTCCGGGGCCGGACGCTCCCGGCGGGCTTCGCCAGGGTCGCCGCCTTCCGCGACGGCTTCTCCTCCGGCACCCAAGGCGTCTGCGGCAAGAAATATCCCTAGCGCGTAAAGGCCCCCTTCCCCCGGCTGGTCACTCAAACCTCAGCCGAGGGAAGGGGGCCTTCACGCGCAAAGCGTCAGGTCACACGAAGGCGCTTTGGCCGGTGATGGCCTTGCCGACGATCAGCGTGTTCATCTCCCGGGTGCCCTCGAACGAGTAGATCGCCTCGGCGTCGGTGAAGAACCGCATGATGTCGTTGTCCAGCACGATCCCGTTGCCGCCGAAGATCTCGCGGCCCCAGGCGACGACCTCCCGCATCCGCGAGGTCACGAACGCCTTGGCGAGCGACGAGTGCTCGTCCTTGAAGATCCCGGCGTCCTGCAACCGGGCGAGCTGCACGAGCATGCCCCACGACGCGGTGATGTTGCCGAGGCTCTTCACCAGCAGATCCTGCACCAGCTGGAACCGGGCGATCGGACGGCCGAACTGCTCGCGCTTCTTGGCGTAGTCCAGCGCGAGTTCGTAGGCGCCGATCATCACGCCCAGCGCCTGCCACGCGACGCCACCGCGGGTCGCCCGCAGGATCTCCGCGACGTCGCGGAAGGAGTTGATGCCCTGCAGCCGGTTGGCCTCCGGGACCCGGACGTCGGTCAGCGTGATCTCCGCGTTCTCCACGATCCGGAACGCGAACTTGTTCTCGATCTTGACCGGGACGAATCCGGGGGAGTCCTTCTCGACCACGAAACCCTTGACGTGGTTGTCGTCGACGTCGCGGGCCCACACGATCACCAGGTCGGCGAAGGTCGCGTTGCCGATCCACTTCTTGGCGCCGTTCAGGATCCAGCTGTCGCCGTCCCGCTTGGCCGTGGTGCGCATGCCGCCCGCGACGTCGGATCCGCCGAGCGGCTCGGTCATCGCGAACGCGCCGATCTTGTCCATCGCCGCCATCGACGGGAGCCAGCGGTCACGCTGTTCCTGGTCGCCGCCCGAGTAGATGCTGTACATCGCGAGTCCGTTGTGGACACCGAAGAAGGTGGCCACGGAGGGATCCGTGCGGGTCATCTCCATCGCCATCATGCCGCTGAGCAGGTGGCTGGTGGCCGGGAGGTGCTCGCCGTAGCCCTCGTAGGGCAGTCCGGCGAGGCCGAGTTCACGGAACTTGCCGACGAGTTCGTGCGGGAATTCGCCCTTGGCCCAGTACCCGTTCACGAGCGGTTTGACCTCGGTGCGCATGAAGTCGCGCGCCTTGAGCAGCAGCTTGCGCTCCTCCTCCGGCAGCAAGGCCTCGTAGTCGTAGAAGTCGGCGGTCAGCCGGTCTTCGAGTGTGCTGGTCATCTCAGTTCTCCTCCTTGCGAATACGGCCTGCACTGTCCAAAGCGGACAGCACGGCGAGCTGCTTGCGGTCGCGCGCCTCGGCGAGTTCCGAGTACGTGGAGGAGCCGTAAGCGGATTCCACGGCTTCGATGAGCCGTTCCTGTTCTTCCGGGTTCTGCGAGGGCTGGCCGAGGCCCGCCCACATCTGCTTCATCGACTTGCCGATGTGCTCGGCCATGTGCCGGTAGCCGCCGGGGCCGCCGCCCAGATGCGAGCCGAGGAACGGCCCGACGGTCGACCAGCGGATGCCCAGCGAATTCGTCATCACCGCGTCCAATTCGGACGGTGACACGACACCCTGCTCCACCAGATAGATCGCCTCACGGCTCAGTGCGTTCTGCAACCGGTTGCCGACGAACCCGGGGATCTCCTTGCGTTCCACCACCGGAGTGCGGCCGACGAACCGGTAGAACTCGACGGCGCGGTCCACCGACTCGGCGCTGGTGCGCTCACCGGGGACCACCTCCACCAGCGGGATCAGGTGCGGCGGGTTGAACGGGTGTCCGATGAGGACTCGGGACGCGTCGTCGAGGTCCACCGCGAACGCCGTCGAGGGGATCGCCGACGACGAGCTGAGCAGCAGCGCGTGCGACGGCGCCTCGCGGACCAGGGTCGCGAACAGTTCTTGTTTGAACTCGACGTTCTCCGGCCCGTTCTCCTGTACGACATCCGCCTGCCGTACGGCCTCCGCGACGTCCTCGGCGAGGTGGACGCGAGCGGCGAGGTCCGCGGCGGTCCGGCCGAGGTGCGGGGCGAACGTTTCCACTGCGTCGGCGACGGCGTCGGCGAGATCCGGCCGCGGGTCCGAAACCCAGACCTCCAGGTCGTGTGCGGCGAACAACGCCGTCCACGAAAGGCCGATCGTGCCCGCGCCGATCACCGCGGCTGTCCGGAAAGTCATGACCGTGCTCCCTTCAAGTAGTCGAAGACCGGCTTGACCGGGGCGAGTGTCAGGTCGGTGAGGATGTGGCTGGCCGAAACGACCTCCAGCACCGGGAGATCGGCCAACGGGGCCAGTACGTGCTGGAACAGCTGCAGCCGGGCGGGGCCGGTCCACGCTTCCTTGACCACCACGTCGGTGATCTCGGTGCGGACCAGTTCGAAGACCCGCGGCGAACCGTCGTAGTCCGGGATGGTCTTGAGCATGAACGTCGGCACGGTGATCTGCGTTTCGGCCTCTGCCGCGTCCAGCCGGTGGTGCTTGTAGCCCATGGTTGCGGTCGCGACCCGCTGGCTGCCGTAGTCGAGCGTCCCGACGAGAGCGCCGTTCTCGGCGAACAACTTCGGCGAGCCGATGGTCTTCGGGTAGGCGCTGATCTCGCGGCCGGAGGCGGTGGCCGGGAAGTTGTCGAGGTACATCGCGTGCAGGTACTCGCCACGCTCGCCCTCGAACTCCACCGGGATCGCCTGCCCGGACTCGGTGTAGGGACCGTATCCGCTGACGTCGCCCATCTTCATCACCTCGAACCGCACCAGCGGCTCGTCGATTTCCAGCGGTTCCGGGACGACGGCACGCAGGGCGTCCGCGTCGGTGCGGTAGACGATGTTCAGGTACTCGCGATTGGTGAACCGGGGCACCACCGGCGCGTACGCCGGGTTCGTGAGCGGGGTGGTCATGTGCTGGAGAACTTCTTGCTGCTTCATCTCACTCACCTGTCCACTTCGGAGCGCGGCGCTCGGCGAAGGCCTGCATGCCCTCGCGGACGTCGGCCGACTTCATCAGCGCCGGCATCTCCGTGCGCTGGGTGGCGAACGCTTGCGTGTCCGGGACGCCGTCGGCGGCGCGGACGATCTTCTTGACCAGTGCCAGCGCCAGCGGAGCGTTGGCGGCGACCTGTTCGGCGAGCTGCAAGGCGACCGCGGCGGCCTCCCCAGTGGGGACGACCCGGTTCGCCAGGCCCAGCCGCCCGGCGCGCTGCGCGCTGATCGGCTCGCCGGTGAGCAGGAACTCCATCGCCAGGTGGTGCGGGATCCGCTTCGGCAGCCGGATCACCCCGCCGCCGGCGGCGATCAGCCCGCGCTTCACCTCGGGCAACCCGAACTTCGCGTCTTCGGCGGCGACGATCAGGTCGCAGGCCAGCGCCAGTTCGAATCCGCCGCCCATGGCCCAGCCTTCGACTGCCGCGATCAGGGGTTTCGACAGTTCGGCTTCGGTCAGCCCGCCGAATCCGCGGCCGGGGATCTCGGGCGACTCGCCCTGCAGTGCCGCCTTGAGGTCCATTCCGGCGCTGAACGAGCCGTCCGCGCCGGTCAGGACCCCGGCTCGCAGACCGGGATCGGCTTCCAGGAGGTCGAATGCTTCGGCGAGCCCGGCCGCGACGGCGGCGTTGACCGCGTTGCGCGCTTGTGGCCGGTCGATCGTGATCAGCAGCGTGCCGCCGATCCGTTCTGTCCTTACTTCGTTGGTGCTCATGGTCTTTCCTCAGTTCACCGTGGTGAGTTCGCGCAGGACGTCTTCGGTGTCCTGACCCGGCAGGGGAGCCAGGCGCCGGACGGAGCCGGGAGTCCGAGAGAACTTCACCGGGATGCCGATGGTGCGGATCGAGCCCTCGCTCGGGTGCTCGACGACGTCGAGCAGGTGGCCGTCGCGGACGTATTCGTCGTCCTGTGCGGTGTCCAGTTCCAGCACCGGGGCCATCGGGATGCTGTACTTCGCGCAGACCTCGGTCCACTCTTCGGTGGTCAGTGCCGGGGCGCACTCGGCGATCATCTCGGCCAGTGCCTCGTGGTCGGCGCCGTCGATCGCGTCGCCGTTGACTCGCGGGTCCTCGGCCAGTTCCGGCCGCCCGGCGGCGTGGAAGAAGTCGCGGAAGTTCTGCGGGTTGTAGGGGATCACGCAGGCCATGCCGTCCTTGGTGTGCACGGCCTTGTGACCGGGGTTCATCGACGGGCCGAAGCCGGTCGTGCCCTCCGCGGGCTCGAACGAGTGCCCGGCCAGGTGCTCGACGAGGTTGAACGCGATCAGCGTGTCGGTCATCGGGATCTCGACCCGCTGGCCCTCGCCGGTCTTGTCGCGGTGCACCAGCGCCGCGAGGACGGTGTAGGCGATGGTCAGGGAGGAGACCTTGTCGCCGATGATCGTCGGCAGGTAGACCGGCTTGCCCAGCGCGCGGTTCGCGACGTCGACCAGGCCGGAGGCGGCCTGCACGGTCTCGTCGTAGGCGGCGTTGCCCGCGCGGTCGGAATCGCTGCGGAAGCCCTGTGCGTGTGCGTAGACGATGCCGGGGTTGCGCGCGGCGACGTCGGCGTAGTTCATGCCGAGCCTGCTCAGCGCACCCGGGCGCATGTTGGTGATCAGCACGTCGGCGGTGTCGATCAGCTTGAGCGCCTGCTCGCGCTGCTCCTCGTCCTTCAGGTTGAGGGCGACGCTGCGCTTGTTGCGGTTCACGTTCAGGTTGAGCGCCGTCATGCCCGGCGTCGTCCGGAACTTGCCCACCCGCACGGTGTCGGCCGGGGACTCGATCTTGATGACGTCGGCGCCGAGGTCGCCGAGGATCTGCGCCGCGTACGGGCCCATGACCACCGTCGAGAGGTCGATCACGCGAACGCCGTCCAGCGGGCCGGTGGCGGTGTGTGTCATTTTGCTTCCCTTCGCCGTTGTTCGCTCTACAACCGAAGTTAGGCGCGAATGCCGGAAAAGGGAATGATCAAGAAAAGAAGAATGGTATGACCGGAGCGGTCATACCATTCTTTTGTCCGATTTGAGGGCTATGTCGAAAGCGGTTCGGCGAAGACCTCGTGGACTCCGGCGACGAGTTCGGCGAGGTCGCCTTCTTCGGCGCGGTCCCGGCGCCACACCAGGGCGGTCTCCAGCTGGGGATGGAAATCCGCGAACGGCAGGATGGTGGCGCCGTCGACGAGGAACAGATGCATCGGACTGGCCGGATCGAGCATCGTGATCGAGAACGACGATCCGTTCGCCACCAATTCGGAGATACCCGAATATTCGGCGCCGTCGACCTTTAGCCTTTTCTTGATTCCCGCGTTCGACAATGTGCGATCCATATCGTCGGAATAGGCGGGAATGCTTTCCGACGCGGACGGAATGTAGGACAGGTCACTCAGTTCGGCGATGTTCACCGTGTCCCGGCCGACGAACCGGTCGGCGGGCACGACCGCCCCGAGCCGCTCGACCTGGACCGGGATCATCTCCAGCGCGGGATCGGTCACCGGCATCCGGACCAGCGACAACGCGAGCTTTCCCTCGTGGACCGCGGCGACGAGATCGGGGGTCGTCCCCGGCCAGCGTTTGAGTTCGAACCGGTCGTGACAGCGCTCTTCGAGTTGTTTGACCCGTTCACGCAGGGCGGGGTGCACGCCGCCGGGCATGCCGACGAACACGGTGCTCCGCCGCGGTTTCACCGCTTCCTGCAGCCGCCAGGGAATGGCGTTGACCTGTTCGAGCACGTCCCGCGCGATCGGCAGCAGCGCGGACCCCGCCGCGGTGAGTGTGACGTGATGCGTGCTGCGGTCGAACAGTTTGTGGCCGAGTTCGTGTTCGAGGTCCTTGATGCGCTGGCTCAGCGGCGAGGCGGCCATATGCAGCTTTCTGGCCGCCTGGGAGAAGTTCAGTTCCTCGGCGACGGCCACGAAATACCGCAGGTGCAACATCTCCACGTGCTCACCCTAGCCGGAACGCGACGGTGAACGCGGCTCCGCCCTCGGGCGCCGGACCGGCGGTCAGCGTCCCGCTCATCCGCGTGACCAGGCCATGGGCCAGCGCGAGCCCGATCCCCGAACCGACCGGACGGCGGTCGCGGTACCGCTTGTTCAGCACGCCGCGGTCGAACGCGACCGGATAGTCCTCCGGCGCGAGCCCCGGCCCGCCGTCGCGGACCGCCAGCCGCGCCTGGCCCGCCGCGGCCACCAGCGAGAACACGATCGGAGCACCCGCCGGGGTCACCCGCAGCGCGTTCTCGGCCAGCCCGTCCATGACCTGGCGAAGCCGCCGCGGATCGGCGATGACGGGGACCTCGCCGGACGGCCGCTCGACCAGCAGCGTGACGTTCTGCTGAGCGCACCGCAGCCGCCAGACGTCGGCGCATTCGTCGACCAGCGCGGCGAGATCGAGCCTCGCCGGATCGAGACGGAACTCGTCGGCGCCGAGTCTCGCCAGCTCCAGCAAGTCGCTGACCAGGCGTTCCAGTCGGACGGCCTCACGGTGGATGGTCTGCCCGGCACGCCGCGCGTCCTCACCATCGGCCACACCGTCCCCGATGGCCTCGGCGAATCCGGTGACGGCGGTCAGCGGCGTCCGCAGCTCGTGCGACACCGAAAGCAGGAACTCGCGTTGTCGCGCCTCGCTGTACTGGAGGGCGTCGGCCAGTTCGTTGACCGACTTCGCGACGTCCGCGACCTCGGACGGCCCCTCGACCGGAACGCGCAGGTCACGACGTCCGGCGCGCATCCCGTTCGCCATCGAGGCGGCCCGGCGCAGTGGCCGTGACAGCATCCGGCTCAGCACGAGACCCGCGATCGCGGCGACCGCCAGCCCGGCGCCGAGGGCGAGCACGATGTTCCGCGCCAGCGGCCGTCCTTGGGCCTCCCCGGTCTTGGTGGACTGGACGAGCGCGAACGCGGCACCCCTCGCGCCGACCGTGCGGACCTCCACGAGGTACTGCTGTCCGTCGACGAGCACCGTGTCCGAACTCGAGCGCGTGAAACCCGCCTTGGCCGCGGCGATCGCGGCGACCGTCCCGCCGCCGTCGAGTGTCCCGTTCGGACGGCGGACGACGACGTCGATCCCTTGTCCACGAACGACTTCCGCGACCTTGCCGACGCTGAGCCGGTTGCCGATGCCGGTCTCGTCGAGCTGGCTCGCGACCACATCGGCCTGCGCCGAGAGCGATTGCCGGAGCACGTCGATCCCGGCGGTGCGGATCAACCGGGCCGCGACCAGCCCGGCCACCACCACCGCGACCGCGGCGATCGCCAGGCACACCACGGTGATCCGCAGCGCGAGCGAGGTCCGCCTCATCCGGCGTCCGCCGCGTAACCGATGCCCCGGACCGTCCTGATCGGACTGTGCCCGCCCAGTTTCCCGCGCAGCTGGGCGATATGGACGTCGACGGTCCGCGTTCCCGCCGATGCCGCGTAGCCCCAGACGGAACTGAGCAGCTGCTCGCGGCTGAACACCTGACCGGGCCGCCGTACCAGATGGGTCAGCAGGTCGAACTCGGTCGACGTCAGCGCTATTTCGGTGTCGGCCGCCCAGACCCGGCGCTGGGTGACGTCGACCCGCACCTCGCCCGTCGCGTACGTCTCGGCGGGCGGCGCAGAGCCGGCGGCGCGACGCAGCACCGTCCGGACCCTGGCGGAGAGTTCACGAGGGCTGAACGGTTTCGTCAGGTAGTCGTCCGCGCCGATCTCCAGCCCCAGCAGGCGATCCAGTTCGTCGTCGCGGGCGGTCACGAACAGCACCGGCGTCCAGTCGCCGTCCGCGCGCAGCGTCCGGCAGATCTCGATACCGTCCATTCCGGACAGTCCGATGTCGAGCACGATCGCGACCGGACGAAGCCGCCGGATCGTGGCGAGCGCCTGGCCGCCGTCCGCTTCGACCCGCACGCCGAACCCGTCCCGCCGCAGGTACAGCGAGGCGAGTTCGGCGATCGCTGGGTCGTCCTCGACGACCAGCACCAGCCCGCGTCCCGGTTGTGTCGTCACCGCCCGATCCTGTCACGGGGCCGGATCGCCGGCCATGTCCTGTTCGATCGCATCGAGGGTGCGCTGGACGTCGCTCAGTTCACCGGGCGACGGGCTCGAAGCCGGCTCTCGATCGGTGCACGCGGCCGCGCCGGTCAGCGCCAGCGCGGTCAGGGTCGCGGCCAGGAGGCGCCTCACTTGCCCGCCTTGCAGTGCGCGCCCGTGAAGGCGTCCACCTTTTGCTTCGCCGCGGTGAGCTCGGGAAGCCGCCCGCCGCGCTTGTCGGCCCGCTTCTGAAGCCTGTCGGCCGCGTCGTTGTGCCCCTTCTTGCGCTGGTCCTCGGCCCTGGCCTTGAGATTCGCGACGGAACCGCGGAGCTCGGGGCCGCCGTTGATGCGGTCGGTCAGCTTCGCGGTGCGCTGGGTGAGCTTGGGCAGCCAGTCGGCGCACAGCTGCTGGGACTCTTCCGGACTGAGAGTGATCGGATTCGTCTGCGCCGAAGCGGCGGGGGCGAGGGCGATGAGGCCTGCCGCGGTGAGGCAGGCGGCGATGGTGTGTTTCGGCATACGGAGAGCTTCGCGCCGGCTGATACGAGGAATGTGGGGTCTCTGTTCGAGTTTTGTAAGCGATGGGTCCCCTTGGTCGCTCGAGGCTCGAGGCTTTCGGTGAGGGTGGGGCTGGATTGGTCGTGAGTGGCGATTCGGGCTATTGAGAGGTAAGACAAACGTGGCATGCCCTGAAGGCCAGCGGGCGCAGGCTTCGAGGAAACGCTCACCGCAGAGGTGCCGGTCACGACAACTTTGGCGCACCCCATGATGAATGCGTGGAGTGCATCCGCGTTTAGTCCTCTGAATGCGAGGAGCCAACGGAGCCGGGTTCGCCCGCGAAATCCGGGATGCCACGCGGGGCGCGGCTGGGCCCCGAACACGCGACGTTTGCCTTACCGCTCACTGGAACACAAATAATTACTCACGACCCGCGGAGGCGTCGCGCGTGAAGGCATGGTCCATCCCGGTCGATCTATGCCTTGAGGTGCATGGTGTTGCGCCTCGGAGTCCCGGTGGGGTCGAGGTAAGCGGGTGGAGTGAACTCCGGCAGCCCATCCTGCGCGATCTGTACCTTCCATTCGCTGTGGTGGATCAGCCGGTGGTGCTTGGTGCACAGGAGGACGAGGTTGTCGATTTTCGTATCGCCGTGGTGTCGCCAGAAGACGATGTGGTGGGCGGTGCAGCGTGGCACCGGCATGTCGCAGCCGGGGAAGGCGCAGCCTCCGTCGCGGATGGTCAAGGCGTATTTCTGCGCCAGTGACACTGTCCTTTTGGATCGGCCGATGTCCAGCGGTTCGCCTGCGGTGCCCAGTACTCCGGGCCGGACGCGGGCGTCGCAGGCCAGGATGCGGGCGTCGGTGGCGCTGATCGGCCCGACGAGATCCAGATGCGCCTCGCCGAGATCGTTGATCAGGTCCTCATACGACATGGTGATCAGGATGTGGGTGGCTTCCCCGGCCTGGCCGGGCAGGTTCCGGCTTGTGGTCTTCAACCGCACGTAGTCGGTGAAAGCATCCCCGTAGCGTTCGTCGGGGGTACGAGAGTCGCGGACCCCGTCGATGGCTTTGTGGGGTTTGGCCATGGGGTCGAGGTCGGACTTCAATCGCGCATAGGTTTCGAGGTCGAGGGTGGCTGTGAGGCCGAGGGTGCCGTCGCGGTGTGTGATGAACCGCAGCTCCGGCCGGACGTCTTTTGGGTCCTCGTTGCGGGGTTCTTTCCCGTCAGGGTCGAGCTTGTCCAAGAGCCGTCGCCCGGCCCGGGCGATCTGCCGGGGCCCGGCCCGGCGAGCCAGCTCGACCAGGATCTTCTCCCCACCGCGCACGTCTTCTTCCGGGACGGTGGACGGAATCCGGGCGAGGGTGCGGATGATCGCGTCGATCTGACTACCGCCGATCGCGCCCTCCGCGGCGGCTTCGGCCGTCAAGGGCGCCAGCGGTGGCACGACCTCGCCACCCACCACCACCCCGGCATGCAACGCCAGCACCCGATCAGCGCGGGCATTGGCTTCCCTATCGGTCACACGGAAGTCCTCGAAGATCAGCGCCGACAACGTCGAATGACCAGAACATCCACGAACCCCACGATTATTGATTTCCGCCAGGATCGCATTCTGCTCCGCATCTAATTGACGCTTCAAGACTTCGATCTCCTGCTTACGGGCATGCAGCGTCGCAGTATCGGCACGCCACCACTCGGAGCGCGCCGGCTGAGGACTGTTTTCGCTGGCCACGAACTCAACGATACCGAAGATCGAACACGTGTGCTAGTCCGATTAGCGTAGCGTCCACAAGTCGACCATCTCACCCGACGGGGTAAATGTGCCGTAGAGAGAATGCGTGCGCCTACGCCGAGTTGACGCATTTAGAGGACTAAATCTGAAGAAGAGGGAGAAGGAGTCCGGCATGGAGAGTCCACGGCCGTACCCTGCGCATGCGTCCTCGGTCGCTTCATCGGGCGGATGGTCGACAGCCTCGTGACGCGCGCCTCGCGAGGCGCCCCATAAAGTAGGCGCATGGCAGCCCCACGACGCACGCAGGAGGAACGCAGCGCCGCGATGCGCGTGAGGCTGCTCGACGCCACGATCGACTGTCTCGTCGAGTACGGCTACGCAGGTACTACGACCACCCGTGTCGCGGACCGCGCCGGGGTGACCCGTGGCGCGCAGGTGCACCACTTCCCGACCAAAGCCGACCTCGTCACCTCCGCGATCCGGCATCTCGCGGCCAAGCGCACCGAGGTCGCGATGGCGGAGATCGACCGGCTCAAGGCGTCGGCCGACCCGGTCGGGGACGCGCTGCAGTTGATGTGGGAGATGCACCAGGGGCCGGTCTTCTCGGCGACCGTCGAACTGTGGGTGGCCTCGCGCACCGATCCGGAACTGCGCGCGCAGATGGCGGTGGTCGAGCCGATCGCGACGAGCAGTCTCGTCGAGTTCGGCAAGGCGCTGCTGCCGGACCACTCGGCGCATCCGGAGTTCCTGCACGCGGTGTACACGGCGATGGACGTCGTCCGCGGCATCCTCATCGCCAGCTGGGCGACCCGTGACCAGGACGAACTGGAGGCACGCTGGGACCGCGGCCGCCGTCACCTCATCCTGCTGTTCGAGGCGTTGATGCAGCCCAGTCCCTCTCATTAGGCATGTTACTCTCTCCGGGAGAGTGAGGAGGTCACGTGCTCGGAAACCCGTACGACCCCGACTGCCCCACCCGTGCGCTGCTCGACCGCATCGGCGACCAGTGGACCGTGCTGATCGTCGGCGTGCTCGGCGACGGGCCGCTCCGGTTCACCGAAATCGGCAAACGCGTGCGCGGCATCTCGCAGAAGGTCCTCACCCAGACGCTGCGCAGCCTCGTCCGCGACGGCATCCTGACCCGCACCGCGTATCCGGAGGTCCCGCCGCACGTCGAGTACGAGCTGACCGACCTCGGCCGCAACCTGGCCGAACCGCTCGACATGCTCGACAAGTGGGCTCGCGTGCACATGGGCGAGGTCCTCGACGCCCGTCGCGCCCACGACGGGCAGCTCAGCGCTTGACCAGACCGGCCTCGTGCGCCAGCAGGCCCGCCTGGGTCCGGTTCGCGCAGTCCAGTTTGACCAGCATCCGCGACACGTAACTCTTCACCGTCGCCTCCGCCAGATGCAGCCGCGCCGCGATGTCCGCATTGGACAGTCCTTCGCCGAGGCAGGCGAGGACGTCCGTTTCCCGCTCGGTGAGTCCCTGGGTCCTGCGTCGCGCGTCGTCGCCGCGACGCCGTCCGTCGGCGGACATCGCGACCAGCCGCCGCGCGGCCTCGGGAGACAGCACGGTGTGCCCGTCGGCGGCGACGCGGACCAGGCCGATGAGATCCTCCGGCGGCGTCGACTTCACCAGGAACCCGGCCGCGCCCGCCCGCAGCGCGCGGATGACGTAGGTGTCCGCGTCGAACGTCGTCAGCGCGACGACCGCGGGCGGCTCCGGGAGTTTCGTGATCCGTTCGATGGCGGTCAGCCCGTCGACGCCGGGCATCCGCAGGTCCATCAGTACCACCCGCGGCCGGTGCCGGACGACGGCTTCGACGGCCTCAGCGCCGTCCTGGGCCTGCGCCACCACTTCGATGTCGGCCGCCGAACCGAGGATCGTCCGCAGATGCGCGCAGACCATCGGTTCGTCATCGACGACGACCACCCGGATCACGCATCTCCTTCCGTCGTCGGGACGTAGGCGGGCAGTATCGCATCGACGCGGTATCCGCCGCCCGCGATCGGGCCCGCGTCGAACCGGCCGCCGATCAGCTCGACGCGGTGCCGCAGCCCCGCCAGACCGGCGCCGGATCCGCTGCCCGCCAGCGCGGGATCGGCCGGCGCCCCCGCCCGCGTGTTCTCCACGGCGATGTCCAGACCGTCCGCGTTATAGCGAAGCTCGACGGTCGCCGTCGAGCCCGGCGCGTGCTTGCGGATGTTGGTCAGCGCCTCCTGCACGACGCGGTACGCCGTACGCGCGACGGTGGGGGAGATCCGCCCGGGATCGCCGTGCACGGTCAGCTCGGTGGGGATGCCCACCGAACTCGATTCCGCGACCAGCGTCGCCGGATCGCCCGTCGTACCGTCGGTGAGGGTGCGCGGTCCGGCGTTCGCGCCGTTGCGCAGCACCCCGACGAGGTCGCGCAGTTCGTCCAGTGCCAGCGCGCCTTCACGCCGGATGTCCTCGGCGGAGGTCCGCACCGCCTCGTCGGCCGAGACGACGCCGAGCGCGCCGGCGTGAAGCACCATCAGGCTCAGCCGGTGGGTGACGACGTCGTGCATCTCCTCGGCCAGTTTCCGTCGCTCCTCGGCGCGGGCGCGTTCGGCGAGCAGATGCTGCTCGCGTTCGGCGCGTTCGGCCCGGTCCCGCAGCGAGCGCAGCAACTGGCGCCGCGCCTCGAAGTACAGCGAGATCGTGGTGGGCAACGCCGTGCTCAGCAGGCCGAACGGCGTGGTGTTCCAGTGCGCGTTCCACGGTCGGGACGCGCAGACCACCAGGATCGCGGTCAGCCACAGGAGAGTCCGCCGGTCCATCAGGCGCGCCAGCTGGCTCAGCACGACCGGGGTGATCGACGGGACGGTCATCAACGTCAACTGCCGCTCCGGCACGAGCAACCCGGGGGAGAGCAGATCGGAGGCGAGCATCAGCAGCACGCCCGCCAGAACCAGGCCCGCGACCAGCCGCGGGAACCGGAACAACAGGAGCAACGAGAGATCGAGCAGCACCTGCAGGATGACTCCCGCCGCAGGACCCATCCAGCCTGTCGTCGGCTCGCCGAACACGAACAGCGTGATGTCCAGGCCCGCGAACGCGAACGCCGCCACCGTGAGCCAGAAGGTGTCGGCCGGACCGGGCCGGAACGGCCTGCTTTTCTCCACCCGGTCACGGTAACCACGCGGGGTCCGTTGGCGGGGAGATCCGCAACTTTCGGCTATCCGATCACCCTCCTTACCCGGTATCCGGGCGAGAGTATCTCGGCTGGACTGGGCACATGAGCATCGCGACCCAGACCGTCCGAACAGGACAGGAGCAGACCTTCGCCCGCCTGCCGGTGTTCGTCGTCGCCGCGCTGGCCGGAGCCGCCCTGCTGGCCACCAGCGGCCGGTACGCGCACGGTTTCGACGAGTTGTACTTCCTGATGGCGGGCCGGGAACACCTGGCGTGGGGCTATTTCGACCAGCCGCCGTTGATCCCGGCGCTGGCCGGGGCGATGGACTGGCTGTTCCCCGGTTCGCTGGTGATGCTCCGCCTGCCGATGACGCTGGCCGCGGCGGCGGGGGTGGTCGTCACCGCGCTGATCGCCAGGGAACTGGGCGGTGGACGCGGCGCGCAGGTGCTCGCGGCCGGGCTCTACGCGACGTCCGGGGTGATCATCGTCAGCCATTGGATCGGCACGTACGTCCTCGATCCGTTCCTGTGGACGGTGATCGTCTGGCTGGTGGTCCGCTGGGTACGCGTCCGCCGCGACGGGCTGCTGGTGTGGGCCAGCGTGGTCACCGCTGTCTCCCTGCAGACGAAGTTCCTCATTCCCGCTTTCTGGGCGTTCGCCCTCGTCGGCGCGCTCGTGCTCGGGCCCCGGGAACTCGTGCGGCGCCCGAAATGGTGGCTGGGCGCCGGAATCGCCGTCGCCGCGACTGTGCCGACCCTGATCTGGCAGGCGAAGAACGGCTGGCCGTACCTGCTCATGAACGACGTCGTGGCCGCGGAATTCCCCGGCACGTTGCCCTTCCTCCGCGATGGTTTCCTGACCGCGGGAGTCGGCGCGGGTGTGCTCGCGTTCGTCTACGGCCTCGTCCGCCTGATCTCTTCACGGGACCTTCGCGGCTATCGCTTCTTGGGGGTAGCGATAGCCGCGCTCATCGTGGCGTTCCTGGTGCTGCACGGCCGTTCCTACTACCTGATGAGCGTGTTCGCCCTGCCGTTCGCCGCCGCGGCGACCGGCTTCGCGCACCACGTTCCCCGGTGGCGGCTGGTGGCGTGGCCCGCGATGGTGCTTTCGGCGGTGGTCACCCTCGCGGGCCTGCCGATCTTCCCGGCGACCATGACGCGGACCAGTATCGGCCCGATCGCACTGGGCAGTTCCTTCGCCGGGGGCGAGTTGCCGCAACGTGAGCTGGTCAAGGTGATCGGTGAGACCTATGCGGCCCTGCCACCGGAAAAGAAGGCACACACCGCCGTCTACGCCGAGATCTACCCGTTCGCCGCCGCGACCGAGTTCTACGGTCGGCAGTACGGCATCGAAAATGTCTACAGTGGACATCGCGGCTACTGGTATTTCGACCGCCCGCCGGAGTCCGCGGACAGTGTGCTGTTCGCCGGATTCGATCCGGGACTGCTCAAGCCGTACTTCGCCGAGGTGACCCCGGTGGTGGAAGGGCTGCTGTGGCGGTACGACGGCAGGCGGGGTTCGTGGGACGAGATCTGGCCGAAGCTGGAGAGGCACTGAGATGACCGAACTTTCCTGCCGCGCTGACCGATCTCGTGCTGAGCGCGGTTCCGGCGCTGCGGAAACTGTTCCGGGAGCTGCGCGCGGTGCGGGCGTCGGTGGCGTCCTCATCCGGCGGAAGCTGAACCGGCACCGAAAAGCCGGTCGAGGTAGTAGTCCACAGTGGACACGGCCTCGTCCGGGGTGCGGTGCCTCATCACGATGTTGGTGCCCTGTGAATCGGCGAGCGCCCAGAGGATCGCCGCTTCGTGCTCCGGGTCGGCCGACTTGTCGACATCGCCCGCCTCCTGTCCCTGCCGGATCAGCACGGCGAACAGTTCGAACAACTGGGGTACGCCTTCGGTGTACGCGGCCGCGAACGACGGGTCGGAGATCGTGCGGATGAAGAACGCGACGCCCATCAGCCAGTCGCCCCGGCTGCGCTCGTCGAGGGGAAGGATCTCGGTCATGATCGCGCGAAGGATGGCCTTGGGTGTCGACGGCAGTTCGCCGGCCGCCAGCCGGGCCTTGAGGCGTTCTTCGTACACCTGCGAGCGGCGTTCGACGGCGAACAGCAGCATCTCGTCCTTGGTCTTGAAATAGTGCTGTACCAGGCCCATCGACATGCCTGCCTCCGCCGCGACGTGCCGGAGACTCACGCCTTCGAGGCCGCGTGTGGCCGTCAGCCGCGTCAGCGCCTCGGCGATCTCGGCCCGCCTCGCGGCGTGATCCACCTGCTTCGGCACCTTCACCATCCGTTCCGCCGAGGCCGTTTGCAATGCGATCGCATTGCCACTACTGTCCCACGCTATTACGATGCGATCGCATTGTAAACGATCGTCGGGGGTGAACTCGGTGGAAGCCGATCGGGGGAAGGTGCGGCTGAGGCCGCCGCGGAACGCGCTGGACCGGCGTGTACTCGGCTGGTGGCGGTTGCAGGGAACGGTGTTCTTCGGAGCGCCGGTGCTGGTTCTGCTGCTGCTCGGCTTGCTCATCACGCCCGCGCGGACCTGGCTGCTGACACCGGCGGCCGTGCTCGCGGTGCTGGGCCTGGTGTGGGTGATCGCGATGCCGGTGTGGTGGTTCAAGGTCCACCGCTGGGAGGTCACGGAGACCGCGGTGTACACGCGTTCGGGGTTCTTCTGGCAGGAGTGGCGGGTCGCGCCGATGTCCCGGATCCAGACCGTGGACACCCTGCGCGGACCACTGCAGCAGCTGTTCAAGCTCGCGACCGTCACGGTCACGACGGCGTCGGCGCGGGGCGCGGTCAAGATCCAGGGGCTCGACCACGAACTGGCCGCGAGCCTGGCCGAGCAGCTCACCGAAACGACGCAGGCGACGCCGGGGGACGCGACATGACCTCGGGCGAATTCGAGGGCTGGAGCACCCTCGACAAGCGGACGCTCGCCGTGACCGCGTTGACGATGGCCGGAGTGGCGGTGGGAGCCGCGATCCCGACCATGGTCGCGATCGTCGGCGGTGGCGCGCGGTTCTGGGTCGCGCTCGCCTGGGTCGTCGCCGGCGGGGCGGTCCTCGTCGGCGGCGGCGTATTGGCGGAACTGTTCTACTGGAAGGGAGTGCGGTACCGGCTCACGCCGGATCGGCTGGAGACCGCGTTCACCCTGGTCTTCCGCTCGCGGAAGTCCCTGCAGCGCGAACGGATCCGCAACGTCGACCTGACGGCCAACCCGCTGCAGCGGGTGTTCGGTGTCGCGGTGGTGACCATCGGCACCGGCTCGCCCGAATCGGGCGGCCAGGGCCGGGTCAAACTCAACCCGGTCTCGCGTGCCGAAGCCGAACGGCTGCGCGCGGAACTTCTGCGTCGCGCCGAAACAGTGGAAACCGACGAGAACGCGCCACTCGCCGTGCTGGACCCGCGATGGATCCGCTACGCGCCGATGTCGTTCCTGACTCCGACGCTGGGGCTCGCCGCGGGCGGCGGTCTCATGCAGATCTCCGAATGGGTGGGGCTGCGGAAGGGGCTGATCGACTGGGTGATCGGGCTGTTCCGCGGGATCCCGCTGGTGGTGGCGGTCTTGGTCCTGCTGGCGATCGCGATGGTCGTCGGCCTGGTCGGCGCGCTGGGCCTGTGGGTCGAGATGTGGTGGAACTACCGGCTCGACCGCGAATCCGGCGGCACCCTGCGCGTGCGTCGCGGGCTGTTCACCACCCGCTCGATCTCGATCGAGGAACGCCGCCTGCGCGGCATCGACCTCGTCGAGCCGCTCGGGAACCGGATCTCCGGCGCGGCACGCGTCGACGCGATCGCCACCGGCATGCGTCGGAGCGACGACAAGGACAAGACCGACTACCACACGCTCCTGCCCGCCGCGCCGGTCGCGACGGCCAACCGGATCGCCGCGGACGTGCTGCGCGAGCCGGTCTCGCCGACCGAAGCCATCCGGCTCACCGCGCATCCGGGCGCGGCCCGGGGACGGCTGCTGCGCTGGTGGGTCGGTTCGGTGGTGGCGCTGCTGGCGGTCTTCGCGGTCCTCGGCTTCCTGCTGACCGACGTCCTTCTGGTGATCGGTGCCGCGCTCGGCGTCGTGCTGCTGCCGGTGTCGGTGCTGCTGGCGCTGGACGCCTACCGCAACCTCGGGCACGGGATCACCGGGCGCTACCTCGTCGGGCGGCACGGGACCGTGCGGCGGAGCACCTTCGCCCTGGAACGCGACGGCGTGATCGGTTGGACGGTCAAGCAGTCGATCTTCCAGCGGCGCAAGGGATTGCTGACCGTCGTCGCGACCACGGCCGCCGGTGCCGGGGCGTACTCGGTGTACGACGCGGGGGAGGAGCAGGGCCTGCTGTTCGCCGAGGAATCGGTGCCGGAGCTGCTGACCCCGTTCCTGGAGCGGGCCTGACGCTTCGGCCGCCACCGAAGCGTCCGCTGGCTACCGTCGGGACATGACCGCTTTCGCCGCACTGCACGTCCCCGGTTCCCCCCTGCTCCTGCCGAACGTCTGGGAGTTCGGCGCGGCCGCCTTCCTGGCCGCGCAAGACTTCCCGGCACTCGGCACGACGAGCCTCGGGGTCTCGGCCGCCGAAGGCGAGCCGGACGGTGCCCCGTCCTCCAAGGACGCCACCGTCCGGTTGGCGCGGCGGTTGACCGCGCTGGACACGCTCATCAGCGTCGACGTCGCCGAAGGCTTCAGTGACGACCCGGGCGAGGTGGGGGCGCTCGCCGCGGAACTCGCCGAAGCAGGCGTCGCGGGAATCAACCTCGAAGACGCCCTGGGCGACCCCGTGCGGCACGCGGCCAAGATCGCGGTGGCGAAGGAACGCGCTCCCGGCCTTTTCGTCAACGCGCGCACCGACACGCATTGGCTGGGGCAGCCCGACATCGAGGCCGCGATCGGCCGCTGTCAGTCCTATGTGGACGCTGGAGCCGACGGGGTGTTCGTACCCGGTCTCGCCGAACGCGCCGACGTCGAGCGGCTGGTCGAGGCCGTCGGCGTACCGGTGAACCTGCTGTTCCTGCCCGGCCGGGTCACCGTCGCGGGCCTGGCCGGCCTCGGCGTCGCGCGGATCAGCCTCGGTTCCCTGCCGTATCGGATGGCGCTGGCCGCCACGCTGCGCACGGTGGAGGCCGTCCGCGACGGCGGCGAGCTCCCGCTGACCCCGCCGTCCTACGACGAGGTCGTGAGGCTGCTCCCGGAAAATCACTAATCTCTCCAGGCATGCAGAGCTTCGGCGCCGAATTCGCCTGCCCGCCCGGATATCTGAACACACCCAGCATCGGCATCCCGCCGTCGCACGCGGCCGACGCGGTGGCGGAAGCGGTCGAGAGGTGGCGGCGCGGCGAGGCCCGCCCGGCGGACTTCGACGAGCCCGTCGCGCGCACCCGGGAGGGGTTCGGCGCGCTGATCGGGGTCCCGGCCGACCGGGTCGCGATCGGGGCGACCGTCTCGCAGCTGATCGCGAACGTGGCGGCAGGGCTGCCCGACGGCGCCAGTGTGCTCGTCGCCGCGAACGACTTCACCAGCGTCACCTTCCCGTTCGCGGCCCAGGCACATCGCGGGGTGAAGGTCACCGAAGTCCCGTTGGCCGAGCTGACCGAGCGCGTCGAGGGGCACGACCTCGTCGCGGTCAGCGTCGTCCAGTCGGCGGACGGCGCCCAGCTCGACCTCGACAGGCTGCGCGCCGCGGCCGAGGCGGCGGACGCGGCGGTGCTGCTCGACGCCACCCAGGCCGCCGGCTGGCAGCCGCTCGACCTGGAGTGGGCCGACTGGGTGGTCGCCGCCGGGTACAAGTGGCTCCTCGCGCCGCGCGGGGCGGCGTGGCTGGCCGCCCATCCGCGGGTGCTGGAGCGGGCGCTGCCGGTCGCCGCGAACTGGTACGCCGGGGAAGACCGCTGGCAGACCGTCTACGGTCTCCCGCTGAGGCTCGCCGAAGGCACCCGCTCACTCGACCTGTCCCCAGCCTGGCTCGCGTTCGTCGGCGCCGCCGTCTCGCTGGACTACCTCGGCTCCTTGGATCTCGAAGCCGTCCGCGCGCATTGCGTGGGTCTCGCCGACTCGCTCCTCGAAGCGCACGGTTCACCCGGTCAGGGGAGTGCGATCGTCTCGCTCGACCTGGCCGCCGACCGGGTGAAGGAAGCCGGCATCGCCGCCGGTACCCGGGCCGGACGGCAGCGATTCGGCTTCCACCTCTACAACACGGCTGACGACGTCGAACGGGTGATAAGCACGTTCGGGTGAACCTCACGAGCGCGGTGAACTACCGTATGACCCCGTGGTTGGTGCGCAATTTACCCCGGGAGCGACGGAAACGGCCCGGCTTCAGCCGGTGCGACCGGCAGGGCCGGGCGGGCAGGGTGGGTCTCCGCCCGCGCCCAAGCCGCCGAGGGACACCAAGGCCCTGGCGCTGAAAGGCGCCGCGCTGGTCGCGATCGCGGTCGTGTCGTCCCTGCTCTGGTGGCTGATCCGGCACGAGCCGGAGAAGACCCCGGTCGCGGACACGCCCACGAAGAGTGGCCAGTTCCAGTACACGCTGGTCGAGGGCCCGCAGGTCACCTCCGACTGCGCGAGCAAGTCCTACGGTGACACCAAGGATTTCTTCACCCAGACGCCGTGCACGCGGCTGTCGCGGGCGCTGTACACGACCGAGACCGGCGGGCAGAAGGCGCTGGTGTCGGTCGTCCTGGTCACCATGCCCGGTGAGGTCACCGCGACCCAGCTCAAGGCGCTCACCGACAAGGACGGCACGGGCAACGTGTCCGACCTCGTGCGCGACGGCACCTTCAAGGGCCAGGGCGCCCCGAAGATCTCCGGGCAGGACGCGGCTTACGACTCCAAGGTCTCCGGACCGGAGGTGGCCATCGTGCTGGCGGGCTTCTACGACAAGCACAAGGACAAGCCGGTGCTGGAGCGGATCGCGACCGACGCCCTGCGGCTTTCGGGTGACCTGCGCCGCTGAGCCCGGTCTCGTGAGTGGTAATGACGGTTAGAACCGTCATTACCACTCACGAGCAGGGGCTCACGTCGTCTGGCCCGGCATCGCGATCGCCACCGGCTTCGCGCCGAACTCCGCCCGCCAGGCCGTCCCGCGCCGCGCCGAACCGATCAGCGCGTTCAACGCCGTCGCCCGCAAGGCCGTGTCGTCGGTCCGGTCGATCACGCCGAGCCAAGCCGCCGTCGCGTCCGCTTCGGCCGTCGCCACCAGCTCCATCGCCGAGTTCGCGTCGGTCACCGGTTTCGGCGGCACGTACGCGGCCTCCGGGCCCGCGGGGGGCTGACCCGACGCGGAAAGCATCCGTTCGCAGACGTCCCGCCGTTTGACGTGCTCGGCCGAGCCCCGCGCCACCGCGCCGCTGAAGGCCGCCGGAAGGTAAGCGCTCACCAGGCCGTACACCCAGGTCGCGGCATGCTCGGCGGCCAGCGCCTGTTGCACGGCCTCCGTCGCCTCCTGGTTCAGCGGAGGACCGATCGGCACCGTGACGGGGCCGGCGTCGTCGCCCCGGCCGAGCTGATCCGAACTCTGCTGCAGTGCCGCGCAGCCCGCCGCGATGGAGGCGACCATCCCCGCGCGGTAGCGGGGCAGCGAAGGCACGAGGCCCTCGGCCTGCTTGCGGGCCTGCGCGAGCCGTTCCTTGAGCCCCTCCAAGGACGACGGCGCGTTCTCGGCCGGGCCGGACTGCGTCGGCTTCGGCCGGTTGAGCCGGTCCACCTCGGTCTTGAGCGCCGCCGCGTGCGCCGCCCGTGCCGTCGCGACCGCTTCGGCTTCGGCGCCGGTCAGCGCTTTCGCGCCCGCCACGTCGGCCTCCGCGGCGCTCAGCAAGGGGGCCAGTGGATCCGGGCTTTCGTCGTATCCTGGGGAACAGGCGGCCGCCAACGGCACGGCCAACGCGGCCAGCGCTCCCACGCGCAGGAAAGTACGACGGCTCGGCAAGGTGGGCTCGGTCGGTGTTCCGGTCACGCCGCCCCATCCTGCCAGTACCCCGTGCGGGGCCGCCGCTCGCGCGTCACACCGGGGTCACCAGATAAGCTGGTCCACTACCGAACCCGGATCCACGCCGCCGGGTCGTCCACAGCCGAACAGGAGCGCTCCACCGTGCCCAACGACCTCGCCAGCAGGCTGGAGCCCATCGTGGCCGAAGCCGTCAAGGCCGCGGGTTTCGACCTCGATTCCTTCGAGGTCCAGCAAGCAGGCCGCCGTCAGCTGGTGAAGGTCGTGGTCGACGGGGACGACGGCGTCGGGCTGGACGAGGTGGCGAGCGTCAGCCGCGCCGTCTCCGCCGTGCTCGACGAGAACGAGCACGTGCTCGCCAGCGCGTACACCCTCGAAGTGACCTCACCGGGACTGGACCGGCCGCTGACCCAGCGAAGGCACTGGCGGCGCGCGAAGTTCCGCCTGGTCAAGGTCACCCCCGTCGAAGGGGCTCCGTTCATCGGCCGCGTCGGCCACGCGGGGGAGAAGTCCGCGCGCGTGCTCGTCGACGGCGAGATCCGGGACGTCGGATACACCTCGGTGGCCAAGGCGGTCATCGAGATCGAGTTCAAGCAACCACCTGCCGAGGACCTGAAACTGTTGGAAACCGATGCGTCGGCTCTGAACGCCGCCACCACCGAACCGAAGGAGGAGCCGAAGTGAACGTCGACATCGCCGCGCTGCGCGCGATCGAACGGGACAAGGACATCCCCTTCGAGACGGTGATCGATGCGATCGAGACCGCGCTGCTCACCGCGTACAAGCACACCGAGGGCCACCAGCCGCACGCCCGTATCGACATCGACCACAAGACCGGGCTGGTGCGCGTCCTCGCCCACACCCTGACCCCCGACGGCCAGACCGACGAGGAATGGGACGACACCCCCGAAGGTTTCGGGCGGATCGCCGCGACCACCGCGCGGCAGGTCATCGTGCAGCGCCTGCGCGACGCCGAGCACGAGAAGACCTTCGGCGAGTTCTCCGCCAAGGAGGGCGAGATCGTCGCCGGTGTGGTGCAGCGCGACGCGCGCGCCAACGCCCGCGGCATGGTCGTCATCCAGGTCGGCGACATCGAAGGCGTGTTGCCTTCGGTCGAGCAGGTGCCCGGTGAGTCCTACGAGCACGGCAGCCGGATCAAGGCCTACGTCGTCACCGTCGCGCGCGGTAATCGCGGCCCGCAGATCACGCTGTCGCGGTCGCATCCGAACCTGGTGCGCAAGCTGTTCGCCCTCGAGGTCCCCGAAATCGCCGACGGCACGGTCGAAATCTCCGCCATCGCGCGCGAGCCGGGACACCGGACCAAGATCGCGGTCCGTTCGACGGTGCCCGGCGTCAACGCCAAGGGCGCGTGCATCGGCCCGGTCGGCGCGCGCGTGCGCAACGTGATGAGCGAACTCGCGGGTGAGAAGATCGACATCATCGACTTCTCCGACGAGCCGGCCAAGTTCGTCGGGAATGCGCTGTCGCCCGCGAAGGTTGTGTCCGTACGGGTCGTCGACGAGCGGGCCAAGACCGCTCGCGTCGTCGTCCCGGACTACCAGCTTTCGCTCGCGATCGGCAAGGAAGGGCAGAACGCCCGCCTCGCCGCCCGTCTGACCGGATGGCGGATCGACATCCGCAGCGACGCCGCCCCTGAGCAGGGTGACGAAGCACACGCCGGGCAGGCGCGGCCCGCCGCGGCAACCGGTTCGGCTGAGTGAAGGTCGAAGCGGTAGACTTACAAGTGGTTCAGAGCCTGCGGACGGCGACCGACACCCAGGATGACCGGAAAACTCCGGTTCGCACCTGTGTGGGATGCCGTCGGCGGGCCTTGATCGGCGAGTTGCTGCGAGTGGTCGCGGCGGACGGGCGGCTGATCGTCGACGAAGGTCGGCGGTTGCCGGGCCGGGGTGCTTGGTTGCACCCCGTGCCGGACTGTCTGGCCAAGGCCGAGCGGCGCAGGGCATTTCCCCGAGCACTTCGTGTTCCGGGGTCGCTCGACGCCCAGGGTGTCCACGAACGCCTGGAGCGCTCGCCGAAGACTAAGGGCGCCGGGACATCCCCGGTGCCGGATGGAATCAGGAAGCAGGTCGACCCGTCATGAGTCAGCCGTGAAGCTGAATCAATGAACGCGCGACAATAGGACGAGGTCTGCGGGTCTGCCGCCGGCCTCCCCAGATGAGGAGAGCTGTGCCAGGCAAGGCCCGAGTACATGAGCTCGCGAAAGAGCTCGGCATCACCAGCAAGGAAGTTCTCGCCAAGTTGAAGGAACAGGGCGAGTTCGTGAAGTCCGCGTCGTCCACCGTCGAGGCGCCGGTCGCCCGACGTCTCCGTGACGCGTACCCGTCCAAGGACGGCAAGAAGAAGTCTGTCCCGACCCCCGGCCCGCGTCCTTCGCCGGCGCCGCCCGCGAAGCCCGCCGCCCCGGCTCCGGCCGCGAAGCAGGCTCAGCCCGCGCCCGCGGCTCAGACCGAGGCTCCGGCGGCCTCCGCCCCCGCGGCGTCCGCTCCGTCGGCCCCGGCTCAGCAGCCGTCCCGCCCCTCCACCCCGGGTGTCCGCCCGGGTCCGCGCCCCGGCCCCAAGCCGCCGGCGCCCAAGGAAGAGGTGGCTCCGGCCGCGAAGGCCGCTCCGGTCGAGCCGAAGCAGCCCGAAACCAAGGAAACCCCGGCAGCACCGGCCACCCCGCCGGCGTCCTCGACGCCGTCGCAGGGATCGGTCGTGCCGCCGAAGCCGCAGGGCCCGAAGCCCGGCGGCCCGAAGCCCGGCCCGCGTACCCCGCGCGTCGGCAACAACCCGTTCGGTGTGGGTTCCGGTTCCCCGGCCCCGCGTCCGTCGGGTCCGCGTCCCGGCGGAAACCAGCAGGGCGGCGACAACCGTCCGCCGCGTCCCGGTGGCGGGCAGGGCGGCGACCGTCCGGCCCCGCGTCCCGGTGGCGGCGCTCCCGGTGGTAACCGGCCCAACCCGGGCAACATGCCTCCGCGCCCGAACCCCGGCATGATGCCGGGCCGTCCGGCCCGTCCGGCCGGTGGTCCCGGTGGCGGAGCTCGTGGTGGTCCCGGTGGCGGAGCCCGTGGTGGCCCCGGCGGCGGAGCTCGTGGCGGTCCCGGTGGCGGCGGCGGAGGTTTCCGCGGCGGTCCCGGTGGTGGTGGCGGCGGCGGTGGCGGTTTCCGTCCCGGCGGCGGTGGCGGTGGCGGTTTCCGTCCCGGTGGCGGTGGCCCCGGTGGCGGCGGCGGTGCCCCGGCCGGTGGCGGCGGTTTCCGCGGCGGCGGTGGCCGTGGTGGCCCCGGTGGCCGTGGCGGTACCGCGGGTGCCTTCGGGCGTCCCGGTGGTCCCGCTCGCAAGGGCCGGAAGTCCAAGCGCCAGAAGCGCATGGAGTACATGGACAACATGCAGGCGCCCAGCGTCGGTGGCGTTCGCCTGCCCAAGGGCAGCGGCGAAACGATCCGCCTGCCGCGTGGCGCTTCGCTGACCGACTTCGCCGAGAAGATCGACGCCAACCCGGCTTCGCTGGTGCAGGTGCTCTTCCACCTCGGTGAGATGGTCACGGCGACGCAGTCCGTGTCGGACGACATCCTCGAGCTGCTCGGCGGCGAGATGAACTACGTCGTCCAGGTCGTCAGCCCGGAGGAAGAAGACCGCGAGCTGCTGGAGACCTTCGACATCACCTACGGCGAAGACGCGGGTGAGGAAGAGGACCTGCAGGTCAGGCCGCCGGTCGTGACCATCATGGGTCACGTCGACCACGGTAAGACCCGACTGCTCGACACGATCCGCAAGACGAAGGTGCGCGAAGGTGAAGCCGGTGGCATCACCCAGCACATCGGCGCCTATCAGATCGAGACCGAGCTCGAAGGCAACCCGCGGCTGATCACCTTCATCGACACCCCCGGTCACGAGGCGTTCACCGCCATGCGTGCCCGTGGTGCGAACTCGACCGACATCGCGGTGATCGTGGTGGCGGCCGACGACGGCGTCATGCCGCAGACGGTCGAGGCGATCAACCACGCGCAGGCCGCCAAGGCCCCGATCGTGGTCGCGATCAACAAGATCGACAAGGAGGGCGCGAACCCGGACAAGATCCGGCAGCAGCTCACCGAGTACAACCTCGTGGCCGAGGAGTACGGCGGCGACACGATGTTCGTCGAGATCTCGGCGCGGGAGAACATCAACATCGATGGTCTCCTCGAGGCGATCCTGCTGACCGCGGATGCCGCACTCGATCTCCGGGCCAACCCGGAGATGGAGGCCCAGGGTGTCGCGATCGAGGCGCACCTCGACCGCGGTCGCGGTCCGGTCGCCACGGTGCTGGTCCAGCGCGGAACGCTGCGCGTCGGTGACTCCGTCGTCGCAGGTGACGCGTACGGCCGTGTGCGGAAGATGGTCGACGAGCACAACGTCAACGTCACGGAGGCGACCCCGTCGCGTCCGGTCCAGGTCATCGGGTTCACTTCGGTGCCCGGCGCCGGTGACACGTTCCTCGTCGTCGACGAGGACAGGGTCGCCCGGCAGATCGCCGAGCGGCGTTCGGCCCGTACCCGCAACGCGCTCAACGCGTCGCGTCGTAAGCGGGTCAGCCTGGAAGACCTCGATGAGGCCTTGAAGGAGACGAGCACCCTTAACCTGATCATCAAGGGTGACAACTCCGGTACGGTCGAGGCCCTCGAAGCCTCGCTGATGCAGCTGGATGTCGGCGAAGAAGAGGTCGAGCTCAACGTGGTCCACCGCGGTGTCGGTGGCGTCACGGAGTCCGACATCGACCTGGCGACCGCGTCCAACGCGATCGTCCTGGGCTTCAACGTGCGGGCACAGGGCAAGGCGACCGAGCGGGCCACCCGTGAGGGCGTCGACGTCCGGTACTACACGGTCATCTACCAGGCGATCGACGAGATCGAAGCCGCGCTCAAGGGCATGCTCAAGCCGATCTTCGAAGAGGTCGAGCTGGGCAAGGCCGAGATCCGCGGGATCTTCAAGTCGTCGAAGGTCGGTACGATCGCCGGTTGCATGGTCATCTCGGGCGAGATCCGGCGTAACGCCAAGGGTCGTCTCCTCCGTGACGGCAACGTCATCGTCGAGAACCTGCCGATCAACTCGCTGAAGCGCGAAAAGGACGACGTCACCGAGGTCCGCGAGGGCTTCGAGTGTGGTCTCACCTTGGGCAACTACAGCGATTTGAAGCTCGGCGACGTCATCGAGACGTACGAGCAGCGCGAAAAGCCGCGTGTGTAAGTGACACGGCGGCGCTCCCCCGCAGCTGGGCGGGGGAGCGCCGCTTCACCTTCCACCCAACCCGGCACCCCCCATGTTCATCGGAGCCTTGGAGCTCGACATCCTGCTGGGCGACGTCCATTCGCTCAAGCAGAAGCGATCCGTGATCAAGCCGGTGCTGGCCGAGGTGCGCAGGCGCTTCGACGTCTCTGTCGCCGAAGCGGGCCACCAAGACCTGCACCGGCGGGCACTGATCGGTGTGGCCGTGGTCGCCGCGACTGGCGAGCACGTCCGGGACGTGCTCGACTCGTGTGAGCGGCTGGTGGCGGGCAGGCCGGAGTTCGAATTGCTCTCCGCCCACCGCCGGCTACTCGGCCCGGACGACTGAGCCCAGTCGGCGGAGCTGAGATGCGAGCAGAAGGGTGAGCATGTGCGTGAATCCGCCCGGCCGAAGGCCCCGCTATCGCGGTGGCAGGGCGCCCTGATCGCTTACCGTGACAGGCACGACCAGGCAGCGTTCTGCCGACGTCGATCGCGGCGCGGGTTCACCGACAAACACTGACGGAAAATCTTTCGAGGAGACGAATCCCCATGGCCGACCCCGCTCGGGCTCGTAAGCTCGCCAAGCGGATCTCACAGATCGTCGCCCACGCGATCGAGCACGACATCAAGGATCCGCGGCTCAACTACGTGACGATCACCGACACGAAGATCACGGCCGACCTGCACGACGCAACGGTCTACTACACGGTGCTGGGCGAAAACCTCGAGTCCGCCCCTGACCACACGGGTGCCGCGGCGGCGCTGGAATCCGCCCGCGGCGTCTTGCGGTCAAAGGTCGGACAGGGCACCGGGGTTCGCTACACTCCGACGCTCACCTTCGTGGCCGATAGCATTCCTGAGGACGCGAAGCGGATCGAGGATCTCCTCGCGAAGGCCAGGGAAGCCGACGCTGAGGTCGCCCGCCGTGCGACGGGGGCGCAGCACGCCGGCGAACCCGACCCGTACAAGGCGCCACGGGAAGAGGCCGAAGACGATGAGTTCGCCGATGAGGAGAGCCGGAGCTGACGGAGGAGGCCACGCCGTAAGCCGGCGCGGCCTCCTGCTGGGAGCCGCGGCGCTCGGGGGCACGGCGCTGCTTTCCGGCTGCGCCGCGGAAAAGCGGCCTCTGATGGGCCCACCGCCGGTGCCTCCGCCGACCAGCCCGACACCGCTGACCGCCGCGGTCACCGTGCAGCGGATGCGTTCCGCGGCCAGGAACCGGGAAGTCAACCTCGTCATCATCGCGCCGGAGGGCGCGTCCCGGGTCGGGCTGCCGGTCTGTGTCGCCCTGCACGGTCGCGGCGCGGACGCCCGGACCTTCCTCGACCTCGGCGTGCAAGACGCGCTGAACAAGGTCGTCGCGGCCGGTCTGCCCGGGTTCGCCGTCGCCGCCGTCGACGGCGACAACTACTGGGTGGACGTCGGCAAGGGCGACGACCCGCAGCGGATGCTGTCCGAGGAACTGCCCGGCTGGCTCGCCCAACGTCAATTGAGGCCGCCGTCGGCGATGTTCGGCATCTCGATGGGCGGTTTCGGCGCGCTGCGCTACGCCCGCGAGCACAAGGACCTCAAGGCCGTCGCGGTTGCGGGCGCGGCGCTGTTCGTCAGCTGGCCCGATGCCAAGTCCCGCAAGGTCTTCGCCGACCGTGCGCAGTGGGAGTCACATGAACCGCTGCTGCACACCGACGAACTCAACGGCAGCGCGACCGGGGTGTGGTGCGGTAACTCGGATCCCTTCGCCGGAGCCGACCGCAAACTGATCAGGGCGCTCGACCCCGCGGTCGGGAAGATGACCCCCGGGGAGCACAACGACGACTTCTGGCGGGGCATCATGCCCGAAGCGTTGAAGTTCGTAGGGGAACGCATCACCTGATCGGGGCCATCCTGGAGACATGAGCATCCAGGAACAGGCCCAGCAGGTGGACGCGCTCGCCGACCAGGTCCCCACCGGCGTCGCCCTGGCGACCAAGGCCGAACTCGAGGCGATCCAGAACCAGGTGGTGGCCCTGCTGGGGCACACCGCCACCGCGGACACCCTCCAAGGCGCCATCCAGAACGCCGTCGGGTTGATCGACGACCTGACGGCGGCACTGGAGAACGTCAAGATCCAGCTGCGCGACGTGGCCCAGCACCACCTCGCCGGCTGACCCCGCCGCGCTTAGTCCTCTAAACGCGGTGGTCGGCGATACGAACTACCGCATTCAGAGGACGAAACGCGGGGGGTGGGGCGGGAGTCAGGCGGGTTTCGCGGCGACGACCAGGTCCCGCACGATCGCCTGGTCCACCCGGTGCGAGAAGTCCGCGAACGGGCCGTCCTCGCGGACTTCCAGCCCCGCCTTGTCCAGGATCGCGGCGAGTTCCGCACGCGGCGCGACGTTGGTGTTCCACGAGATCCCGAGCGCGCCGCCGGGCCGCAGCACCCTGGTCCACACCGGGACCGCGGCCGCGAGCAGGTCACGCGGGCTGCGCGTGAGCGACGCGTCCTGAGTGCGGTGGCTGCCGTGCTGCACACCGTATGGGGCGTCGGTGACGATGAGATCCACCGAGTTCGGCCGCAGCAGTTCGTCGGTGGTGAGTGTGTCGCAGTTGAGGTAGCTCAGTTTGCGGACCTCGCCGGCCTTGTACTGCTCCTTGGTGATCCCGAAACCGATGTCGAGCCGCCTGCCGAGCCGGACCTTGTTGCGGCGCACCAGCCCGGATTCGGCGCTGTGCTTGATCCGCTTCTGCTTCAACCAGGTCTTGATGAACAGCTCGTAGGAGTCGAAATCCTTGCCGTCGACGTCGAGACCGGTCGCGTCGAAGCCGTACATCATCGCCTGGTTCAGCGTGGTACCGCGGCCGCACAGCGGATCCAGCAGGTGCAGCGGCTTCTCCAGCATCGCGGCCGGATTCGCCGTCGACAGCAGCGTGACGTTGACGAGCAGTTTGGTGAACAGCTCGTTCGTCTTGCCCGGATACTTCTGAATGGTCAGCAGATCCGAGTCGAAGTTCGCCAGCGGGCTGATCGTCACCGGCTTCAGGACACCGTCGCCGAGCTCGAACAGCGCGTACAGCGCGGAAAGGTTCGAGAGGAGCGCCAGATCGCGTTCGCTCAACGGGGCGGGTGTGGTGAAGGTGATGTAGCCGACGCCGCCGAGTTCCGTCTCGCCGATCTCGGAGACTTCGGTCTCGAGAGCGGACAGACCGAACACCGCCAGCTCGGCGCGCAGCAGGGCCGGAGCGGAGTCGGTGTAGACCCGGTTGGCGGACGGGTAGACCAGGATCGCGTACTCGGACATCCGCCAGAGCGTAGCTTGACTGATTGTGACTGCGACTCCCATCCCGAACCTGAAGGAAGCCGCCGCCCTGCTGGCGCGCGCGAGCGACGTGACCCTGCTCGGCCATGTCCGTCCGGACGCCGACGCGCTCGGCAGCGCGCTGGCGCTGGGCCGGGCGCTGCAGCTGCGTGGCGGCGTCAAGGTCCGCGTCTCGGTCGGTGAACCCGAGGAGATGCCCGAAACCCTGCGGAGCCTGGACGTCGGCGGGCTCTACGTCCCGGCGAGCGAGCTTCCGGAGAGTGAGCGGCTGCTGGTCGCGCTCGACACCCCGACGCCGGGCAGGCTCGGGAAACTCGCGCCGCGGGTGGACGCCGTCCGCGCGGCCGGCGGCGAGGTCCTGGTGATCGACCACCACGCGTCCAACGTCTTCTACGGCACGAAGCACGTCGTCGACGACACCGCCGAAGCCACCGCCGTCCTCGTTTTCGCGTTGCTCCAGGAACTCGGCACCGAGATCGACGAGCCGATCGCGCGCTGCCTGTACGCGGGGCTGGTCACCGACACGAGCGGGTTCCGCCGGGCCCGGCCGTCCACCCACCTGATGGCCGCGAAGCTGCTCGAAGCCGGTGTCGACCCGGACAAGGTGGTCCGCGAGATCGTCGACGATCACCCGTTCGCATGGCTGCCGATGCTCTCGGAGGTCCTCGCGGGGGCCCGGCTCGAGCCGGGCGAGGCACGCGGCTTCGGGCTCACTTCCGCGGTCGTGACGCGCGATGTCGCGCGGAGTGTGCGCGGTGAGGAGGTCGAAGCGGTCATCGACGTCGTCCGGTCCACGCGCGAGGCCGGGGTCGCCGTGGTGCTGAAGGAAGCCGAACCGATCGGGCCCCAGCAGCGGTGGCAGATCTCGCTCCGCTCCACGGGCGGTGTCGACGTCTCGGCGGCGGCCGGGGAACTCGGCGGAGGCGGACATCGCCAGGCGGCCGGGTGCACGGCGGAGGGTACGGCGGGCGAGGTACTCGACAGGCTGAAGGAGGCGCTCTCGAGGGCACCTCTGCTCTGACCTGGCGGGCGGGTGGTCGTGGGGGGGGGGGGGGGGGTTCGGCCCAAACCCCCCCCCCCCCCCCCACGGGGGGGTGTCGCTCGAAGTTCCTCCCCCCTCCCTCCCCCTCTCTCCCCCACGAACACCC
>NZ_JBVISU010000023.1:92617-136014 GCF_055575355.1 Amycolatopsis sp. NPDC034160
AAGAGGGGGAGGGGTACTAGAAGGATGAAAGGATACCCTCTCGAGGACCCTTCTCCTCGACCTGGGAGGGGGGGTGGTCGGGGGGGGCGCTTCGGTTCCCACCCCAACCCCCCCCCCACGACCACCGGGCGGCGGTGTCATCGGAATTTCATCCGTCGTCCCTACCGTGATCTCCACGATGAACGCCCACTCTCCCCTTCGCCGCCGGATCCTGGTCACGCTGGGCGTGATCGTGCTGTTCCGGCTGGGCCAAAGCCTGCCCATTCCCCACGTGACCGTCCGCGCGCCGGAAGCCGCTCACCCGCTGCGCTGGCTCCTCGACCTCCTCACCGGTGGCGGCCTGTCCACGCTGCCGGTGTTCGCGTTCGGTGTCCTTCCCTGCCTGGCCGCGCCGCCGGTCCTGCGGGGGCTGATCGTGCTGATCCCGCGGCTGGCCGCGCTCCGGGCCGAAGGTGCAGCCGGAGCCCGGGTGCTGACGCGGTACCGGCGACGGCTCACCGTCGTGCTCGGTCTGCTGGGTGCCATCGGGGTGCTCGGGTTCCGCGGTCAGGAGGTGCTCGGCACAGTCGTCGCCGTGGCGTGCCTGACGGCCGGCACCGCGCTGGTCATGCGGCTGGCCGAGGTGCTCACCGACCGGGGGTTCGGTGACGGCGTCCGGATCCTGTTGCTCGTGCAGGTTCTGGCGGTGCTGCCGTCGGAGTTCCTGCGGCTGTACGAACGAAAGGGCTGGGCCGCCATCGTGGTCATGGCCGTGGTGACGCTGTCGGTCACGGTGATCACGATCGTCGTCGCGCAGGGGCAACGCCGCGTCCCGGTGCAGCACGCCAAGCGGATGATCGGCAGGCGTGTCTACGGCGGAACCCCGTCCTACATCCCTCTTCGGTTCCCCCAAGCGAACGGCCCGGCCGTCTTCGCCGCCGTCTTGCTGTCCCTGCCGATCCTCTGGCCTGGCGCAGACTGGCTGGCGTGGCTGCGCGACGAAGGAAATCCCGGACGGATCGCGGTCTACTTCGTCCTCGTCTGTCTCTTCGCCTTCAGCAGAGCGGCCGTGACGCAGGACATGGACAAGGTGGCCGCCGAACTGGTGCGGGTGGGTGGTTTCGTCCCCGGAATCCGGCCGGGAACCTGGACCGCCGAATACCTCGACTATGTCAACCGCCGGATCATCGGTTTCGGAGCGTTCTGCTCGGGAGTGGTCGCGCTGATCCCGGTCACCGGGTTGGCCCTGCTGGACGTGAGCCCGAGGCTTCCCCTCGCCGGAGTGACCCTCCAAGTGGTCCTCGTCTTCC
Source organism: Amycolatopsis sp. NPDC034160 (assembly GCF_055575355.1). Taxonomy (NCBI): domain Bacteria; kingdom Bacillati; phylum Actinomycetota; class Actinomycetes; order Pseudonocardiales; family Pseudonocardiaceae; genus Amycolatopsis; species Amycolatopsis sp. NPDC034160. The sequence goes on from NZ_JBVISU010000023.1 coordinate 93,907, forward strand.
TCGTCAGCGTCACCCTCGACACCACACGGCAGGCCCAGTCACTGCGCCTTCAACGGCGCTATGAGCCGTTCCTCCGCTGAGCCGTTCCCGGCGGCTGGGACTGTCGTACCAGACCTTTAGTCTCCAGGGGTGTCTGAAGCTTCCACAGTCGACGAGCGCGTCCCGCCGAAACGCGTTCTCGGGCTCGCCGTACCCGCCCTCGGTGTGCTCGCGGCCGAGCCGTTGTACGTCCTGGTGGACACGGCCGTCGTGGGGCATCTCGGCGCTCTGCCGCTGGCCGGGCTCGCCGTCGGTGGTGTCGTGCTGTCGCAGGTTTCGAGCCAGCTGACGTTCCTGTCCTACGGCACCACGGCGCGGACGGCGCGGCTGCACGGCGCGGGACGTCGCGGTGAGGCGGTCAGCGAAGGTGTCCAGGCGACCTGGCTGGCGGTGATCGTCGGACTGGTCGTGATCGTCGCCGGGCAGTTGCTGGCCGGGCCGATCGCCCGGGTGCTGTCGGGGGACGCCGCGATCACCGGCGCCGCCGTCTCCTGGCTGCGGATCGCGTTGTTCGGCACGCCGTTCATCCTGATCACGATGGCGGGCAACGGCTGGATGCGCGGCGTGCAGGATTCCGCGAAACCGTTGCGCTATGTCCTGGCGGGCAACGGGATCTCCGCCGTGCTGTGCCCGGTGCTGGTGTACGGCGCGGACTGGGGGCTGGAAGGTTCGGCGATCGCGAACGTCGTCGCGCAGGTGATCTCGGCGTCGCTGTTCCTCGTGGCCCTGGTGCGGGAACGGGTCCCGCTGCGGCCGGAGCCGAAGGTGATGCGCGCCCAGCTCGGCCTCGGCCGGGACCTGGTCCTGCGCAGTCTCGCCTTCCAGGCGTGTTTCGTCTCCGCCGCCGCGGTCGCCGCCCGGACCTCCACCGGAGCGGTCGGCGCGCACCAGGTCGTGCTGCAGCTGTGGACGTTCTTGGCGCTCGTACTGGACTCGCTGGCGATCGCGGCGCAGTCGCTCGTGGGAGCCGCGCTCGGCGCCGGGGCGAGCAAACGGGCGCGGGGCGTGTCGAGTCAGATCACCGTCTACGGCCTGGTTTTCGGCTGCTTCCTCGGGGTCGTGTTCGCGTCGCTGGCCGGGGTGCTGCCGCAGGTGTTCACTTCGGACGCGAGCGTGCTCGGCGAGATCCCGCACGCGTGGTGGTTCTTCGTCGCCCTGCAACCGATAGCCGGGGTGGTGTTCGCGCTGGACGGCGTCCTGCTCGGCGCGGGCGACGCCGCGTTCCTGCGCAACGCGACGCTGCTGAGCGCGGCGCTGGGCTTCCTGCCGCTGATCTGGCTCTCGCTCGCGTTCGGGTGGGGGTTGGCCGGGATCTGGACGGGGCTCTCGTTGTTCATGGTGCTGCGGCTGGCGACCTTGCTGGTGCGGTGGCGCTCGGGGCGCTGGGCGGTGGTGGGCGCCGAGCGCGTTTAGTCCTCTAAATGCGGTCCTTGCGTGTGCGACTACCGCGTTTAGAGGACTAAATGCGGAGTGGGGGCGGGGCGCTCGCTGTGGCGAAAACCACCGGGGTGACGGGTATGTTCCGCCGTTGCTTAGGCGATACAACTAGTGAGGCGGCAGTGCGGGCGCCTGTTCTTGCCCGAAAGTCCTTTCCTAGGAGGAACCACCGTGACAGGCCGAGCCACCCGCCGGTCCTGGTTCATCTGGTCGGCCGCCGTCACCGTCTACCTGCTCGCCGTCTTCCACCGGACGTCGTTCGGCGTCGCCGGGCTGCAGGCCGCCGACCGCTTCGGCGTCGGCGCGGCCGCGCTCGGCACCTTCACCGTCCTTCAGGTCGGCGTGTACGCCGCGATGCAGATCCCCACCGGCGTCCTCGTCGACCGCTATGGCCCGCGCCGCGTACTCACCGGCGCCGTGTTCTTCCTCGGTCTCGGCCAGATCCTGCTCGCGGTCGCCGATTCCTACCCGCTCGGCCTGCTCGCCCGCGCCGTCCTCGGCTTCGGTGACGCGCTGACCTTCGTGAGCGTCCTGCGGCTGATCGCCGCGCATTTCCCCGGCCGCCACTACGCCCTGATCGCCACCCTCACCTCGGCCATCGGCTACGTCGGCAACCTCGCCGCGACCCTCCCGCTCAGCCTGTTGCTCGACGACGCGGGCTGGACGCCGACGTTCCTCGTCGTCGGTCTTGTGACCGCGCTGTACACCGCCGTCGTCGCGCTCCGCGTCGAAGACAATCCGCGCGGCGAGCCGGAGCCCGTACGCGAAAAGGTGCCTCCGAAGGTGCTCGGCCGTCAGGTCGCCGAGGCGTGGCGCACGCCGGGGACCCGGCTGGGCTTCTGGGTCCACTTCAGCACGATGTTCGCGCCCAACGTGCTGACCATGCTGTGGGGTGTCCCGTTCCTGGTGCAGGGACAGGGCGTTCCGAAAGCCACCGCGAGTTCGCTGCTGATCGTCTTTGTCTTCGGCTCGATGATCGGCGGCCCGGTCGTCGGCGGCCTGATCGGACGGCGCCCGTCGCTGCGGATGCCGCTGGTCGGCGGGTACATCGCCGGTGCCGCGGTGATGTGGGCGATCCTGCTCGGCTGGAGCGGGACGATCCCCGTCGCCGTCCTGGTCCCCGTGTTCGCGTTCCTTTCCCTCGGCGGCCCCGCGTCGATGATCGGGTTCGCGCTGGCACGGGACTACAACCCGCTCGCGCGCGTCGGCACCGCGACCGGCGTCGTGAACGTCGGCGGGTTCGTGGCGACGACGGTCTCGGCGCTCGCGGTCGGGGTACTGCTGGAGTGGACCGGCGGCGCGTTCCGGCCGGCGCTGCTGTCGGTCGTCGCGGTGCTCGCGCTGGGCACCTTCCGGATGCTCGTGTGGTGGCGGCGCACCCGCGCCACCCTGTTCGAGGCCGAAGCCCGCGGCGAGGAGATCCCGGTGCAGATCCGGCGACGGCGTTGGGACGCCGAAGCGTCACTGCCCGTCTCGTCCTAGGCGAGGACCCGAAAGATAGGGTTCGGCGCGTGTCGCGCCCCAATCAGGCTCAAGCCAAGAAACGTCCCGCTCCGCCGCCCGGTCTCGTCATCGTCGACAAGCCGTCCGGGATGACCTCCCACGACGTCGTCGCCAGGGCGCGGCGCTTCATGGGCACCCGCAAGGTCGGGCACGCCGGCACCCTGGACCCGATGGCCACCGGCGTCCTGGTGCTCGGCATCGAACGTGCGACGAAACTCCTCGGCCATCTGGCGCTGGACCGCAAGACCTATCTCGCGACCCTCTCCTTGGGACTGTCCACCACGACCGACGACGCCGAGGGCGAGCCGATCGCCGAAGCCGCCCCGGAAACCGTCGAGAAGATCACCGACGACGCCATCGCCGCCGGGATCGCCGCGTTGTCCGGTGACATCCAGCAGGTGCCGAGCGCGGTCAGCGCGGTCAAGATCGACGGGAAGCGCGCCTACGCCCGGGTCCGCGCCGGCGAAGAGGTCGTCATCCCGCCGCGTCCGGTCACCGTGCACCGGTTCGACCTGCTCGCCACCCGCCGCGAGGCCGGCCGGATCGAACTCGACGCCATCGTCGAGTGTTCGTCCGGGACCTACGTGCGGGCGCTGGCCCGCGATCTCGGCGCCGGACTCGGCGTCGGCGGGCATCTGCTCGCGTTGCGGCGCACCACGGTCGGGCCGTTCACCCTCGCCAAGGCGCGCACCCTCGAGCAGCTCGAGGAACAACCGGAGCTGTCACTGGACCTCGACGCCGCCGTCGCCGCCGCGTTCCCGCGCCGCGATCTGGACGCCCGCGCGGCCCAGGCGGTCCGCTATGGACAGAGGGTGCCCGCGGCCGGGATCGAGGGAACGTACGGCATGTTCGGACCGGACGGCCGGGTACTCGCACTCGCCGCGGACGAGGGCGAACTGGCCCGCTCGGTGGTCGTGTTGCTGCCCGCTTGATGCCTGGCGGTGAACCGGCGTCCGCGATCGACGTCGGCAGGACGCACTCCGGGCGTCCACGTCACGGTGGCGGGTGAGGCGTCCTGCCACCGCGATAGCGGGGCCTTCGGCCGGGGCGGGTTCACGCGTCGGATCCCTTTCCGGGGTACCTCCTCAGCTCCGCCAACAGGCACTTAGGGTGGTGCACGAAACAGGCCGGAGGAGACGGGGCACAAGTGCAGCGTTGGCGTGGTTTGGGTGACCTTCCCGGGAGCTGGGGACGGTGCGTGGTGACGATCGGCGTCTTCGACGGCGTCCACCGCGGGCATCAGGAGCTGATCTCGAGGACGGTCCGTGCCGCCGCCGAACGCGGCGTCCCGAGCGTGGTGCTGACCTTCGACCCGCATCCGTCGGAGGTGATCCGCCCGGGCAGCCATCCCGCGCAGCTGACCACGTTGCGCCGCAAGGCGGAACTGGTCGAGGGCCTGGGCGTCGACGTCTTCTGCGTACTGCCGTTCACGCTGGAACTGTCGCGCCTGACCGCGCACGAGTTCGTGCACGAGGTGCTGGTGGACAAGCTGCACGCGGCCGCGGTGATCGTGGGGGAGAACTTCACCTTCGGCGCCAAGGCCGCCGGTGACGTCACCCTCCTGCGCACCCTGGGGAAGCGGTTCGGCTTCGTGGCGCACGGCGCGGAACTGCAAGGACTGCTCGCGCGGCAGCAGACGGAGAACGAGATCACTTTCTCCTCGACCTACGTCCGCTCGTGCATCGACGCCGGTGACGTCGTCGCGGCGGCCGAGGCGCTCGGCAGGCCGCACCGGCTGGAGGGCATCGTCGTCCGGGGCGACGGGCGGGGCCACGACCTCGGCTATCCGACGGCGAACCTGTCGACGCCGCGCTTCGCCGCGGTGCCCGCCGATGGGGTCTACGGCGCTTGGTTCACCCGTTCGTCGGATCCCGGCCGCCGGCTGCGCGCCGCGGTGTCGGTCGGGACCAACCCGACGTTCTCCGGGCGTGAGCGCACTGTCGAGGCTTTCGTCCTCGACATCGACGAGGACTTCTACGGGCAGCACGTTTCGCTCGATTTCGTCGCCAAGCTGCGGGACCAGGTCCGGTTCCCGACGTCGGAAGGTCTGGTGAAGCAGATCGACGACGACGTCCTCCGTACCAGGGAACTGCTGGGCGAGCAGGACTGACCGGCCCCGGCCGAGGCCGGTGAGAATGTACGAACACGCCCGTCACGGTGCGTCCCGGTGGCAAGATGTCACAGACCACAGGTGGCGTTGGATGGGGTTAGGGGAGCGGACCAGGTGGAGGACCACAAGATCGTCCAGCGGAACATCGCGCTGCAGAGGGAGTGGTACGGGGAGCCGCTCGGCGATCGCGTGCGGAGACTGGTCGTCGCGTTCGACATCTCCCAGGCCTTCCTCGCCGAGGTGCTCGGGATCAGCGCGCCCATGCTCAGTCAGGTGATGAGCGGGCGCCGCGCGAAGATCGGCAACCCGGTCGTGCTCGCGAAGATGATCATGCTGGAGCGCAAGGTGCTGGTCCCGGCGGTCGCCGCGGGGGACCGGAAGGCCATGCAGGAGGCCCTGGAAGATGTCCGCGATTCGCGGCCGACGGTGGGCAGGGACAGCATCCCGGTCGGCGCCGTCGCCGATGACCAGGGTGTGCTCGTGGCCTTGCGCGACATCGGCGAGGACGAAGACCTCACCGAAGCCGCGAAGCTGCTCGACGACGATTTCCCCGCTCTGGCGGACCTGCTGCGCCGGGCGGCCAAGAACTCCTGATGAACCTCTTCAGTGCCCTGATCCCGCCGGACGACGTCCTCGACGAGATCGCGACGGCGCTGGGGGCACCCGGAGACGGTGATCTCCGCTGGTCGCCGCGGGAATACTGGCACGTCACTCTCGGTTTTTACGGTGAGGACGACGTTGAAGAACGCGCTGGCCGGCTCGCCGGACGGCTGGCGGACGCGACCGCGATCGACGTCCGGCTGGAAAAGGCCGCGACATTCCCCGGGGTGCTGTGGTTGAGTGTCACCGGAACCGGGCTCCACGAGCTGGCCGTCAAGGCGGGCGCGGAGGACGAGGGCAGGCCGTACACGGCCCACCTCACAGTGGCCCGCTTTCCCCGCGACCGGCCGAGGGCCGCGAGCGCGTGGGAGGAGCGGCTGGCCGGGTTCACCAGCAGAACTTGGACGGCCACCGAAGCCGTCTTGATCCGCAGTGACCGTGAGCAGGGCGCGTCGCACTACCGGGTGATCCGGTCGTACGAGCTGAAGCGCGCCCGCGCCTGAAGCCGCTGATCACGAGGCTGGTAACCTCGATGATCGGGTCCGGCTGCAGTCCGTGGCGGCCGCGACCGTCTCACCCGGCGTGAAGCAGCGTCCGGGCCGCACGGCACAGAGTATCTAGGAGCACCACAGTGGCGTTGTCCACCGAAGAAAAGAAGTCGATCCTTGCCGAGTACGGCGTGCACGACTCGGACACCGGATCCCCCGAGGCCCAGGTCGCGCTGCTGACCAAGCGCATCGTCGGCCTCACCGAGCACCTCAAGGCTCACAAGCACGACCACCACTCCCGTCGCGGGCTTCTGCTGCTGGTCGGCCGCCGCCGCCGGCTGCTGAACTACGTGATGAAGGTGGACATCGAGCGATACCGGGCGCTGATCCAGCGTCTCGGCCTCCGCCGATAGCTTGAACCCGAGGGGGAGTGGCCACAGCGGTCGCTCCCCCTCGGCTTAAGAACAGAACGTCCTCTCCATGTGAGAGGCATGGCGCGAGCGCGCACGAGGATCCGTCCGCCGGTCCTCGGTAGTGGTTCCCGGGTAACGGCCCGGGGGCTTCGATCGAAGACCGGCCTCACTTCTCGAGCGTCCGCAGGCGAAACAGGTCCCAGGGTGGGAGACTCGCGTCATTACAGAGGAACAAAAGAGGAGATACACCCTATGACCGACTCCACCGGAGTCACCGTGCACGAAACCGAAGCCGTGATCGACAACGGCCGTTTCGGCACTCGCACCGTCCGCTTCGAGACCGGCCGTCTGGCCCGTCAGGCCGCCGGTTCCGTCGTCGCGTACCTCGACGAAGAGACCATGCTGCTCTCGGCGACCACCGCGTCGAAGCACCCGAAGGACCACTTCGACTTTTTCCCGCTGACCGTGGACGTCGAGGAGCGGATGTACGCCGCCGGACGCATCCCCGGCGCGTTCTTCCGCCGTGAGGGCCGCCCGTCGACCGACGCGATCCTCACCTGCCGCCTGATCGACCGGCCGCTGCGCCCGTCGTTCGCCGACGGTCTCCGCAACGAGATCCAGGTCGTCATCACCGTCCAGAGCCTCAACCCGGACGACCCGTACGACGTGCTCGCGATCAACGCGGCTTCGGCCTCGACCCAGATCGCCGGGCTGCCGTTCTCCGGTCCGGTCGGCGGCGTCCGCGTCGCGCTGATCGAGGGCCAGTGGGTCGCGTTCCCGACCTGGAAGCAGCTGGAAGAGGCCACCTTCAACATGGTGGTCGCCGGCCGCATCGTCGGTGACGACGTCGCCATCATGATGGTCGAGGCCGAGGGCACCGAGCACACGCTCGACCTGATCGCCGCCGGTGGCAAGGCGCCCGACGAGATCGCCGTCGCCGAGGGCCTCGAGGCCTCGAAGCCGTTCATCAAGGTGCTGTGCGAGGCCCAGCAGCAGCTGGCCGACGTCGCCGCCAAGCCGACCGGCGAGTTCCCGGTCTTCCTCGCCTACGAGCAGGACGCCTTCGACGCCGTCGCCGCGATCGCGACCGACGACCTCGCGAACGCGCTGACCATCGCGGGCAAGCAGGATCGCGACAACGCGACCGACCAGGTCAAGGCCGCGGTGCTGGAGAAGGTCGGCCTCGGCGAGGGCGAAGCCTTCCAGGGCCGTGAGAAGGAGATCGGCGCGGCGTTCAAGGCCCTGTCGAAGAAGATCATGCGCAAGCGCGTCCTCACGGACAAGATCCGCATGGACGGCCGCGGCCTGACCGACATCCGGTCGCTCGCCGCCGAGGTCGCCGTGATCCCGCGGGCGCACGGTTCCGCGCTGTTCGAGCGCGGTGAGACCCAGATCCTGGGCGTCACCACACTGAACATGCTCCGCATGGAGCAGCAGATCGACTCGCTCTCCCCGGAGACCACGAAGCGGTACCTGCACCACTACAACTTCCCGCCGTTCTCCACCGGCGAGACCGGCCGCGTCGGTTCGCCGAAGCGGCGCGAGATCGGCCACGGCATGCTCGCCGAGCGCGCCCTGGTCCCGGTCCTGCCGAAGCGGGACGAGTTCCCGTACGCGATCCGCCAGGTCTCCGAGGCGCTGGGCTCCAACGGCTCCACCTCGATGGGCTCGGTCTGTGCCTCGACCATGGCCCTGCTGAACGCGGGTGTCCCGCTGAAGGCGCCGGTCGCCGGCATCGCCATGGGCCTCATCTCCGACGAGGTCGACGGTGAGACCCGCTACGTCGCGCTGACCGACATCCTCGGTGCCGAAGACGCCATGGGCGACATGGACTTCAAGGTCGCCGGCACCAAGGACATCATCACCGCGCTCCAGCTCGACACCAAGCTCGACGGCATCCCGTCGGAGGTCCTCGGTGCCGCGCTGAAGCAGGCGAAGGACGCTCGCCTCACCATCCTCGAGGTCATCGCCGAGGCGATCGACGCTCCGGACGAGATGAGCCCGTTCGCCCCGCGTGTCACCAGCGTGAAGATCCCGGTGGACAAGATCGGCGAGGTCATCGGCCCGAAGGGCAAGATGATCAACTCGATCACCGAGGAGACCGGCGCCGACATCTCCATCGAGGACGACGGCACGATCTACGTGGGCGCGGCCGACGGCCCGTCGGCGGAGGCGGCGATCGACAAGATCAACGCCATCGCCAACCCGCAGCTGCCCAAGGTCGGCGAGCGCTTCCTCGGCACCGTGGTGAAGACGGCCGCGTTCGGCGCGTTCGTCTCGCTGCTGCCGGGCAAGGACGGCCTGGTGCACATCTCGAAGCTGGGCAACGGCAAGCGGATCGCCAAGGTCGAGGACGTGGTCAACGTGGGCGACAAGCTCCGCGTCGAGATCGCCGACATCGACAACCGCGGCAAGATCAGCCTGATCGTGGTCCAGGAAGAGGACACGGCGGACGCCAAGGCGGCCGAAGGCGAGAAGGCCGACGCTCCGAAGGCCGACGCCCAGTAGGTCCGGCCAGATCGATGTGAAACGCCAGGAAAGGGTCGTTCGGGACGCGCAGCCGCTTCAAAGCGGGTCCTGAACGGCCCTTTCCTGACCTGCGAGTAAGGGATCCGTTGGCGCGATCAAGCACAGCCGGGCACGAGCAGCCCGTCGGCAGCACCCGTACGCTCGAGTCCACTTCGGATGGTGCGGTGGTCAAGCGCAGCGTGCTGGCCGGTGGCCTCCGGGTGATCACCGAGCACGTGCCCGCGTCCCGGTCGGTGACGGTCGGGCTGTGGGTCGGCGTCGGATCGCGCGACGAGCCGGCGTCGGTCGAAGGTGCCGCGCACTACCTCGAACATCTGCTGTTCAAGGGCACCAAGAACCGCGACGCCACCCAGATCGCCGAGGAGATCGACGCGGTCGGCGGCGAGTTCAACGCGTTCACCGCGAAGGAGCACACCTGCTACTACGCGCAGGTGCTCGACGAGGACCTGCCGCTCGCGATGGACCTCGTGACCGATGTGGTGTTCGAGGCGCTGTGCACGGACTCCGACGTCGAGACCGAGCGCAGTGTCGTGCTCGAAGAGATCTCGATGCGTGACGACGACCCCGAGGACCTGCTGCACGAGACGTTCGTCGGCGCGATCCTCGGCGAACATCCGCTGGGCCGTCCCGTGCTCGGCAGCGAGAAGTCCATCGTGGAGATGTCCGCGTCGGCGTTGCGCGGGTTCTACCGGCGCCGCTACACCCTGCCGCGGATGGTGCTCGCCGTCGCCGGGAACATCGAGCACGGTCAGGCGCTTCGCTTGGTGCGCAAGGCTTTGCGGAACCGCCTGACCGGTACGGCCACCCCGGTGCCGCCGCGGTCGGGCCGCGCGCGGATCGCGATGGTGCCGAAGCTCGCGCTGCACACCGACGACACCGAGCAGGCCCACGTCATGCTCGGCCTGCGGTCGCTGTCTCGGCACGACGACCGGCGGTTCGCGCAGTCGGTGCTCAACGCCGCGCTCGGCGGCGGGATGAGTTCACGCCTGTTTCAGGAAGTCCGCGAAAAGCGCGGGCTGGCCTACCAGGTGTATTCGTCCGTCGCGAGCTACGCCGACACCGGGCACATGGCCGTGTACGCGGGCTGCCAGCCCGAGAAGCTCGGCGAGGTCGCCGGCGTGATCCGCGAGGTGCTCGAACTCGTCGGCAAGGACGGCCTGAGCGAAGCCGAGGTCGCGCGCGCGAAGGGGCAGTTGCGGGGCGGGCTCGTGCTCGGCCTGGAAGACACCTCGTCGCGGATGTCGCGGATCGGCAAGAACGAACTGAACTACGGCCGGTACCTCGGCGTCGACGACACGGTGGCGCGGATCGACGCCGTCACCACCGAAGAGGTCTGTGCGCTCGCTCGCACTCTGCTGCACCGCCCTGGTGGCGTGTCGGCGGCTGCGGTGGTCGGGCCGTACGCTCACGCCGACGACCTGCCGGACGATCTGCACGAGGTGATCGCATCATGACCGCTGGAATTCGCGTCGGTGTGCTGGGCGCACGCGGCCGGATGGGCCAGGAAGTGGTCGGTGCCGTGAACGGCGCCGAAGACATGGAACTCGTCGCCGCGCTCGACGCCGGGGACGACTTCTCGGCGCTCAAGCAGGCAGAGGTCGTCGTCGACTTCACCCATCCCGACGCGGTGATGGACAACCTGGAATTCCTGACGGGCAACGGGATCCACGCTGTCGTCGGCACCACCGGCTTCAGCGAGGAGCGGCTGGAGAAGCTGCGCTCGTGGCTTGCCGCCGATCCGTCGGTCGGCGTGCTCATCGCGCCGAACTTCGCCCTCGGCGCGGTGCTGGCGATGCGGTTCGCTCAGCAGGCGGCGCGGTTCTACAACTCGGCCGAGGTCATCGAACTGCACCACAACCGCAAGGCCGACGCGCCGTCCGGAACGGCGGCGCACACCGCGCGGCTGATCGGCGAGGCCCGCGCGGCGGCCGGACTCGAACCGGGCGACGACGCGACGACGTCCGAAGTGGACGGTGCCCGCGGCGCGCTCGTCGAGGACGTCCGCGTGCACTCGGTCCGGCTGCCCGGACTGGTGGCGCACGAGGAGATCTTGTTCGGCGGCGAAGGGGAGACCCTGACCATCCGGCACGACTCGCTGCACCGCACGTCGTTCATGCCGGGTGTGCTGCTCGGCGTGCGTTCGGTGCGCACGCGGCCCGGCCTCACGGTCGGTCTCGAGAACATCCTCGACCTGTGAGGGCCCGCAACTTCGCCCTGGTGATGACGGCGGCGCTCGCCGTCTACGTCGTCCTCCTGGCGGGGCGGGGCATCGCGCTGGTGCGCACCGGCGCGACGGTGCCGGTGATCTTCGGCGTCGGTGTCCTGCTGCTGCCGCTGCTCGGGGTCTGGATCATCGTCACCACCTGGCGCTCCGGCGTCCAGATCCAGCGGCTTTCGCGGCGGCTGGACGAAGAAGGCGGTCTGCCCGACGTGTCCGACCTGCCCCGGAGGCCTTCCGGCCGGGTGGATCGCGACGCCGCGGACGCCTGGTTCGACGAGCGCCGTGCCGAGGTCGAGGCGGATCAGGAGAACTGGCGCGTCTGGTACCGGCTGGCCTACGCCTACGAGATCGCGGGGGACCGGAAGCGGGCCCGCGCCACGATGCGGCGCGCCGTGGAACTCGAAGCCGCTTCCCGCACTTAGTCCTCTAAACGCGTGGGCAAGGCAAGGCCGTCCTGGTGCGCACCACGATATTCGTGCTCACAAGGGGAACCAGCCCGCGAACAACGCCGGTGACGCGGCCAGCAGGCTGAACCGCAGCCAGCGGCCCACGAACCCGGTGACGAGGAAGCTCGCCAGCGGCATGTTCACCAGGCCCGCGAGCACGCTCGTGGCCATGTACGGCGGCAGGCCGATGACCGAACTGACGCCGTAGGTGCCCGCCATCCACTGCGGATGGCGGTGGCAGCGTTCGCGAAGGGCGTCGAGCCGGGCACGCATCTTCTTGGTCCGTGCCCGCCATCGTTCGCGACGCGGAGTGGGCGGCCGCTCCCGGTGGAGCCGGTCGTGCAGTGGTTTCGGCAGCTTGATCTTGCCGCGCGCGGCGAGGTAGTAGAGCGTCTTCCCGCCCACCTGACCTGCGGCGACGACGGCGCCGAGCAGCAGCCACGGCAAGGTCGGTTCGCTCGCGCAGAGGCCGATGAGGAACATTTCGACGCTGACGATGGGGAGGATCGCGGAGCCGAAGGCGACCCCGAACGACAGGAGCAACCAGCCCACCATCGTTGCCTCCCCGTTATCTTCGTTCTCTCCAAGCTATCAGCTGAAAAACAGGACGCACTGGGGATAACCCCCGTTCCCGGCTTCCGGGGCGCACCAGAAGATCACCTGTCCGTCGGCTCGCGGCCACCTGCCGCTGTCATGCTGAAGCCGTGGCCGACGTGCACGACGCGGTCCGCGGCAAGGGTTTCGCGGATCGCTTCGCCGACTTCTGCGCGGCCGTGGTCCGGCGCCTCCCCTTCGGGCTTTCCCGGCTGGTGGCGCCGAGTTTCCTCGGTTTCGCGCTCATCAACGGGTTCACCTTCGGGGTCGACCTCATTCTGCTGACCCTGCTTCGGGGCTGGCTCGGCCTGCCGGTGTGGCTGGCCATCACGCTCGCGTACGCGACGGCGTTCGGGCTGAGCTTCGTGCTGAACCGCGGCATGAACTTCCGCTCGCACGCGCCCGTGGGCAGACAGGCGGGGCTGTACGTCGTCGCGATCATCGTCAACTACGTGGCGTTCCTGCTCGGCGTCGGCGCGGGACTGGCCGCGCTGGGCGTCGACTACCGCCTGTCCCGGCTCATCGCCGGGGCGTGCGAAGGCGTCTTCATGTACTCGGTGATGCGCTGGATCGTGTTCGCGAAGTCAGGGAGCGAGCTCGAGGTCGAGGCCGCCGGTGAGCCGGACTTCGCGCACGCTCGTGCTTCCGGTGTCGAGGATGCGGACGGTCCCGTCGGGGGACCATCCCGCGCGGCGGAAGAACCCCAGTGACGGGTGATCGGTCTGCGCCACCCAGCTGATCCCGCGGGTGGCGCCGTCCTCGCGCAGCCACGCGGACGCGTTCGCCAGCAGCCGCCCCGCGTGCCCGCGCCGTCCCCAACGCGGCTCGACCAGAAGTGAGGCGATGAGCGCCGTCGTCGAGGCGTCGTCGGGCAGCGAACCGTCCGCGGCGGCCACCTCGCTCTCCGGAGCCCGGCCGGCGACGCAGAAACCGACGGCGAACTCTCCTTCGACGGCGAGGAAGACACGTGTGCCGGGGTACTCGATCGTTTCGGCCCAGGTCTTTTCGAGTTCCACGGCGTCGAGTTCGGCGACGGCCGCTTCGCCAAGCAGCTCTGTGTAGGCGCTTCGCCAGGTCTCGCGTTGGATACGGGCGATCTCGGCGGCGTCGGAAACGACGGCGGGGCGGACTTCGGCGACGGCCATGGTGCGCAGGTTATCGGTGCCGCGGAAAACTGTCGGTGGTGGATGGCACCATTCCGATGATGAGCACTACGACCATCAGCGGGCCGGTCGCGCGCCGGATCGCGCTGGCCGCACAGGGGTTCGCCGACGCGCGGCCGAGCGGAACGGCGAGCAGGCGGCATCTGCAGCGCGTGCTGTCGCGGATCCAGTTGCTGCAGCTGGATTCGGTGAACGTCGCGGTCCGCGCGCACTACATGCCGCTGTTCTCCCGGCTCGGCGCGTACGAGCCCACGCTGGTGGACGACGCGGCCTGGTCGCATTCCGCGCGCAAGCCCCGGATGCTGGTCGAATCCTGGGCGCACGAAGCGAGTCTGCTGCCGGTGGCGGACTGGCCGCTGCTGCGGTCCGGGGCGAAACGCATGGGCTGGTGGACGAACTACGCGCGGGTGCTGGAGCAGACGCCCGGTCTGGTGGACGACATCCTCGCCGTGGTCAAGGAACAGGGACCGATCGGCGCGGGCGGCATCGAACGGGCGCTGGAAAGCGATGGCGCGCGCCGGAAACCCGGCTCGTGGTGGGAGCGTTCCGAGGTCAAGAAGGCGTGCGAATGGCTGTTCGGCGTGGGGCAGCTGACGACCGGCACGCGCCGGTCGTTCGAGCGGCTGTACGACCTGACCGAACGCGTGGTGCCGCCGGAGATCCTGTCGCGGCAGGTGACGCCGGAGGAGGGCGCCCGCGAACTGATCACCCGCTCGGCCGTCGCGCTGGGCATCGGCACCGAACCGGATCTGCGGGACTACTACCGGCTCGGCCCCGACGTCAGCAAACGGGCGGTGGCCGAACTGGTCGAGGCGGGCGTGCTGGAGCCGGTGACCGTGGAGGGCTGGGCCGCTCCCGCCTACCGACACGTCGCGGCGAAGGCGCCGAGGTCGGTCGCCGGCCGCGCGCTGCTGTCACCGTTCGACCCGCTGATCTGGGAACGCGCCCGTACCGAGCGCATCTTCGACTTCTTCTACCGCATCGAGATCTACGTCCCCGAGCCGAAGCGGATCTACGGCTACTACGTGTTCCCGTTCCTGCTGGACGGTGAGTTGGTCGGCCGGGTCGATCTCAAATGCGATCGAGCCGCCGGGGTGCTTCGCGTTCAGGGCGCTTTCGCCGAGCCAGGGGTGGATGTCGCGCGGGTCGCGAGTGAGCTGGCGGGCGAGCTGCGGCTGATGGCGGACTGGCAGGGGCTGGACGGGGTCGCGGTGGGGGAGCGGGGCGATCTCGCTCCGGTGCTTTCCCGGTTGGTGCGCTGAGCGGCTCGCGCTGTCGTTTGGGTCGGCTCGCGCTATGAAAGGTCCTTTCCTTGCAAAATTTGCAAGGAAAGGACCTTTCATAGCAGCCGGTCACCAGGGCAACCGGTTCTGCGGGAACGAGCGAGGGACCTTCGCTCCCACCCCCGTGGAAAACTGAGAGCAAAGGTCCCCCGATCCCCCTGCGGCCCGCAGCCTCAGCTGGCCGCGCTGGTCACCACCGCGTCGCCGGTGCCGGTCCGCGCCCGCACCTTCAGCGAGACCTCCGAAGGCGCGGTTTCGGCGACATCCAGCTCGCTCGACACCGAACCGGTCGTCGACGAAAGGTCGACTTCGGCGTGCACGCCGCCGCGGATCCCGACCCGGACCGCGCCGGACCCGGTGGTCAGCTCCAGTGCCCCGGAGGCGGCGTCCGCCACCGAGAGGTCACCGCTGCCGGTGCGTGCCAGTACCTCGCCCGCGACCTCGCCGAGCCAGACGTCTCCCGTACCGGTCGCGATCGTGGCCGAACCGCCCAGCGAGGACGCCTCGACCGAGCCGCTGCCGGTGCGCAGTTGCAGACCGGACTGGGTCGCTCCGAGCTTGATGTCGCCGGTGCCGGTGCGGACGATCGCCGAACCGTCGGCCCGCTCCAGGCCGACCTTGCCCGCCCCGGTCATGACGTCGGCTCGCCCGGCGACGCCGGACACCGTGACGTCGGCCGCCCCGGCCCGCACCTCCAGATGCGAACCGGCGGGTGCCCGGACGGTCACCGCGAGCGGGACGTTCTTCAGTTGCCAGGCCTTCGGCGCCTGGACGACGAGCCGGTTGCCGACCTTCTCGACCCGCGTCTGCGCCACGGCGTCCTCCGCCGACGCCCCCGGCGAACCGCCGAGCTGGTCGCCGAAGCGTTCTCCGACCCAGCTGAGCAGGCTCGTCATCCCGTCCACCCACGGCTGCTGCTCGCCGCCGTCGCGGCGGACCTCGGCGCGGACACCGGTCTCGTCGGTCAGTTCGATCCTCACCCGGCCGATAGCCACGCTCACATCGATCTCGATCGGGCCCTCGGCCTCGAACTCCTCGACGCGCACGGTCTCTTCACCGGCGGAAGTGTTTTCCTCGGTCATTTCCGTCCCCCTCAGCCCTGGACCCAGCCGTGCAGGTGGGAACCGGCACCGCCGCCCGGCTTCTGTTTGTGGTGCCAGTGCTCGCCGCCGCCCTTGCCCAGCGCGCCCTGGACGGCCTGCGAGACGAACGTGTTCAGCGAAACGCCTTGAGAGGCGGCCGCGGCTTCCGCCTGGCCCTTGACCTGCTCGAACAGGCGTAGCGTGATGCGGGTGATGTCGCCCGTGTCCACCTTGGGCGCGCGCGGGGTCTCCCGTGGCGCTTCCTGGCGGGGCGGGGCCTGCTCGGTGCTCTCGGCGGAGCCGGTGACGACGACGCGCACGTCGCGGCCGTCGAGCCGGACGTCGACGACGTGCCCCGGCAGCGCCGAGGTCACTTCGGCGGCCAGGTCCGCGAGGGCGTTCATGATGGTCAGCCGGGCGGCGGGCTCCAGCGCCGACGACAGCAGCGCGGCAGCGCGCCGCGTCTGCTCGTCGCCGGCCGAAGCCGTGTTCGCGAGGTCCTCGCGAAGGCTTGAGATGTACGGCGTCAGATCCATGACACCACTATGACGTCATAAGTGATGTCAGTCAAGGAGTCGATGACGTCACCGTGATGTCGCCCCGCTGTCGAACCGGGTTGCGGTTACGCTGCCCGGAGTCGTGGAGCAGGGGTCGAAAAGGAGTGCGAACGTGGCCGAGACCGTGTCACCCAAGGTTCAACTGATCGCGAAGACGGAGTTCTTCCCGCCGTCGGACGTACCGTGGTCGACCGACGCCGACGGTGGTGAGGCACTGGCCGAATTCGCGGGCCGGGCCTGCTACCAGTCCTGGAAGAAGCCGAACCCGAAGACGGCGACCAACGCCGGCTACCTCGAGCACATCATCGACGTGGGCCACCTGTCGGTGCTGGAGCACGGGTCCGTCAGCTTCTACATCACCGGGATCTCCCGGTCGCTGACGCACGAGTTGATCCGTCACCGGCACTTTTCCTACTCGCAGCTCTCCCAGCGCTACGTCCCGGAGCGCGACGCCGCCTTCGTCGAGCCCGACGTCATCGCGCAGGACCCGGAGCTGCACGCGAAGTTCCTCGCCGCCTCGCAGGCCGCCGTCGACGCCTACACCGAGCTGCTCGCCGGGCTGGAGGAGAAGTTCGCCGACGTGCCGAGCGCGACCCTGCGCCGCAAGCAGGCCCGCCAGGCCGCGCGCGCCGTGCTGCCGAACGCGACCGAGACCCGCATCGTGGTCACCGGCAACTACCGCGCCTGGCGGCACTTCATCGCGATGCGCGCCACCGAGCACGCCGACGTCGAAATCCGCGCCCTGGCCATCGAGTGCCTGCGCGAGCTGCAGAAGGCTTCGGGCAACGTGTTCGCGGACTTCACCATCTCCGCGCTGCCCGACGGCACCGAGGTCGCGTCCAGCCCGAAGGTTCTCGAGGGCTGATGCGGCGCCTCGCGATCGACGTCCGGCCAGGCGAGTACGCGGTCGCCCGCCTCGCCCCGGACGCGCCGGTTCCGGCGAATCTGCTCGACCCCGGCGAGCCCGTGCTGATCTCCATCACGCGGACGCCCGAAGAGCTGTCGGTGATCTGCCCGGCCGGTCTCGCACCGGCCGGGGCCACGGTGGAGGTCGGCTGGCGGTTGCTGACGGTCCGCGGGCCGCTGGCGTTCACGCTGACCGGCATCATCGCGGCGCTGTCGAGTGAACTTGCCGCCGCCGGGGTGGCGCTGTTCTCGATGTCCACGTTCGACACCGACCACGTCCTGGTCCGGGCTACCGAGCTGGAACGCGCGGTGCAGGCGCTCCGGGAGTCCGGGCACGAGGTCACAGTCTGATTCACGAGCTCGGCGAAGGAACCTTTCGGAGCGCGAACGGGTCCGAGTTGGCATCCTGCGTGAACCGAAGGAGCACCGAACCTTGACCGACGAACAGACCCGTCCGTACGGGCCGCCACAGCAGCCCCAGCAGGCCTCCGGCGCGCGGATCATCGCCGGCCGATACGCCCTGCTGGGCGAGCTCGGCCGCGGTGGGATGGGCATCGTCTGGCGCGCACAGGATCAGGTGATCGGCCGCCAGGTGGCGATCAAGGAGCTGAAGTTCCCGAACGCCCCCGAGGACGCTTCGGTGCTGACGGAGCGGATGCTGCGCGAGGTCCGCTCCGCCGGGCGCCTCAACGACCCGGCCGTCGTCACCGTGTACGACGTCGTCACCGAGAACAGCGCCACCTACATCGTGATGGAGCTGGTCGAGGCGCCGACGCTGGCCGACCTGGTGCGTGACCGCGGACCGCTGCCCGCCCAGCAGATCGCGCTGGTGGGGGAGCGGGTGCTGTCGGCGTTGCGGGCCGCGCACGCCGCCGGGATCGTGCACCGCGACGTCAAACCCGCGAACATCATGGTCTCGCCGGACGGCCGGGTGAAACTCACCGACTTCGGCATCGCGCACGCCGCCGACGACCCGCGCCTGACCACCAGCGGCATGATCGTCGGCTCCCCCGCGTTCATGGCGCCGGAACGGGTCGAAGGCCGCGACGCGATGCCCGAGTCCGACCTCTGGTCGCTGGGCACGACGTTGTTCTTCGCCGCCGAGGGCATCGTCGCGTTCGAACGGTCGACCACCGCGGCCACGCTGCACGCGATCATGACCGAGGCCCCGTACCTGACCAGGGTCCAGGGCCCGTTGGCCGCCGCGATCCTCGGCCTGCTGGTCACCAGACCCGAAGCACGGATGTCGTACGACCAGGTGCGCAGCCTGCTCGCGGCCGCGCAGGGCGTGCAGGCCCAGCCCACCCCGCCCTCGGGCGGCACGGCGATGCTGCACCCCGGCCAGCCGATGACCCGGCTCGCACCCGCTCCGCCGAAGCGCGATCTGCGTCCACTGTGGCTGAGCCTGGCCGCCGTCGCCGTGATCGCCGCCCTGGTCGGCGGCATCTTCCTGGGCCGCTGGATGGCCGCGCCGGAGGGGAACGACCAGGCGCAGCCCACGCTGACCTACGGCATCAACGGCCAGGTCAAACTCGGTTCGTCCGGGGACTGCTTCAACGTGCCGCTCAAAGAGGGCGTCAATTTGAACGACGGGATCAGCTGCGACAAGGATCACCTGATGGAGATCTTCGCCAAGGGGAACCTGCTCGACGTCCAGTCCTATTCCGACGACGACGCCCAGGTCGCGGTGTATCCCGGTGCGGACGCGGTCAACCGGATCGCCGAGTCGCTGTGCTCGGCGACCTTCACTTCGAACGTGGTCCCGGCGGCGCAGCGTTCGACGCTGATCTGGCGTCCCGTGGTGCCGACCGAAGCCGAATGGAACCGGCCGCCCAACAAGGAGGACCCGAGCTACTCGCGCGCGTTCCTCTGCCTGCTCGCCAAGGCCGACGGCAGCCAGATCCCGGCGCAGATCACGACCAAGGTCAAATAGAGTTTGCGCCGAGTCCGGCTCCACCCCGGAAATTCTCCCGTATCGGCGGGAATGACCACGTCGGCAAGGGGTCGGACGGTCGCAGGAGGTACCTTCACAGCATGTCCACTCCACCTACCGCAGCGCCGGGAAGACCGTTCGGGCGCGTGCTCACCGCGATGGCCACCCCCTTCGACGCCGACGGCGCGCTGGACCTGAAGCGGGCGCAGGAGCTGGCCGAACACCTCGTGGAACTGGGCAACGACGGTCTTGTCGTGAACGGCACGACCGGGGAAAGCCCCACCACGACCGACGCCGAGAAGACCGAGCTGGTCCGCGCCGTCGTCGAAGCCGTCGGCGATCGCGCGACGATCGTCGCCGGGGCGGGCACGAACAACACCGCGCACAGCATCGAGCAGGCGAAGCAGGCCGAAGCGGCCGGTGCCCACGGCATCCTCGTCGTCACGCCGTACTACTCGCGGCCCAGCCAGGCCGGGCTCTACGCGCATTTCACCACGGTCGCCGACGCCACCGAACTGCCGGTGATGCTCTACGACATCCCGCCGCGTTCGATCGTCCCTATCGAGGTCGACACGCTGCTGAGGCTCGCCGAGCACCCGCGTATCCTCGCGGTCAAGGACGCCAAGGGCGACCTGATCGCCGGCTCCGAAGTCATCGCGAACACCCAGCTCGCCTACTACTCCGGCGACGACGGCCTCAACCTCCCGTGGCTCTCCGTCGGCGGCACCGGCGTGGTCAGCGTGATCGGGCACGTCGTCGCGGGCCGGATCCGCGGCATGATGGACGCCTACGAATCCGGCGACACCTCCACCGCGCGCACCAACCACCGCGGCATGCTGCCCGTCCTGCGGGCGATGTCCCGTGTCGGCGGCGTCGCGTTCTCGAAGGCGGCCCTGCGGTTGCGCGGATTCGACATCGGCGACCCGCGGCTGCCCATCGTGGCCGCGAGCGACGAACAGCTCCAGGCGATTTCCGCCGATCTCGCCCAGGGTGGCGTGCCGCTCGGCGACAGCGCCGTCAGCGACTGGCATGGTGCTCGGGTGGCACAAGCAGATTCAGCGGCGGCCTATACGGCGCCGACCTCACATACCAGCGTAGGGACCATGCCTCGGTGAGTTCATTGTCAACCGGACCCGGACCGACCACCCCGCCGCCCGCGCTGCCGGAAGGCGCCCTGCGCGTGGTCGCGCTCGGCGGAATCGGCGAAGTCGGCCGCAACATGACCGTCTTCGAATTCGGCGGCCGTCTGCTGATCGTCGACTGCGGGGTCCTCTTCCCCGAAGACGACCAGCCGGGGGTCGACCTGATCCTGCCCGACTTCCGCGCGATCGAAGACCGCTTGGAGGACATCGACGGCCTCGTCCTCACCCACGGGCACGAGGACCACATCGGCGCCGTCCCGTTCCTCCTGCGGCTCGTCCCGGACCTCAAGATCTACGGTTCGCGGTTCACGAACGCGCTGCTCGCGGCCAAGGCCAAGGAGCACCGCCAGCGACCGAACCTGATCGAGGTCCGCGAGGGCGAGCGGCGCAAGGTCGGCGACTTCGACCTGGAGTTCTTCGCGGTCAACCACTCGATCCCGGACGCGCTCGCGGTGGCCATCCGCACCCCGGCGGGTGTCGTGCTGCACACCGGCGACATCAAGCTCGACCAGCTCCCGCTCGACGGGCGGCTGACCGACCTCGCCGGGTTCTCCCGGCTCGGCGACGAGGGCGTGGACCTGTTCTGCGTCGACTCGACCAACGCCGAGGTCCCCGGATTCGTCATGCCGGAGCGCGACATCGGCCCGGTGCTCGACGACGTCGTCCGCAAGGTCGACCAGCGCGTCATCGTCGCCTGTTTCGCGAGCCACGTGCACCGCGTGCAGCAGGTGCTCGACGCCGCCACGCGGCACGGCCGCCGCGTCGCCTTCGTCGGCCGGTCGATGGTCCGGAACATGGGCATCGCCGCCGACCTCGGCCTGCTCAACGTGCCGGACGGCCTTCTGGTCACTCTCGACCAGGCCAGCGACCTGCCCGAGAGCAAGGTGCTGTTCGTGTCGACCGGTTCGCAGGGCGAGCCGCTGTCGGCGCTGTCG
This sequence comes from Amycolatopsis sp. NPDC034160, assembly GCF_055575355.1. Classification (NCBI taxonomy): domain Bacteria; kingdom Bacillati; phylum Actinomycetota; class Actinomycetes; order Pseudonocardiales; family Pseudonocardiaceae; genus Amycolatopsis; species Amycolatopsis sp. NPDC034160. The sequence goes on from NZ_JBVISU010000023.1 coordinate 115,288, forward strand.
CGGATGGCGCGCGGCGAGCACCGGCAGATCTCGATCCGCGCGGGGGACACCGTCGTGCTGGCCAGCTCGATGATCCCGGGCAACGAGACCGCCGTCTTCGGCGTCGTCAACGGCCTCACCCGGCTCGGCGCGAACGTCGTCCACCAGGGCAACGCCAAGGTGCACGTCTCCGGCCACGCGTCGGCGGGCGAGCTGCTGTACCTGTACAACGCGGTGCGCCCCAGCAACGTCATGCCGGTGCACGGCGAGTGGAAGCACCTGGTCGCCAACGGTGAACTGGCCGTGCGCACCGGTGTCGCGCCGGAGAACGTGGTCATCGCCGAAGACGGCGTCGTGGTCGATCTCGTCGACGGCAAGGCCTCGCGGACCGGCCGGGTCGAGGTCGGACACGTGTACGTCGACGGCCTGTCGGTCGGCGACGTCGGCGAGTCGACCCTGTCCGACAGGCTCGTGCTCGGTGAGGGTGGCTTCATCGCGATCACGGTCGCCGTGGACACCAGCACGGGTCGCGCGGTGACCCGTCCGACGGTGTCCGGACGCGGATTCTCCGACGATCCGAAGGCGCTCGACGCCGTGCTCCCGATGGTCGAGATGGAACTCGCGCGGACCGAAGCCGAGGGCATCACCGACACGCATCGCATCGCGCAGGCCGTGCGCCGCGTCGTCGGCCGCTGGGTCGCCGACACCTACCGGCGCCGTCCGATGATCGTGCCGACGGTCATCCCCGTCTAGCTTCATCGCGCGTGAAGGCCCCCTTCCCTCGGATCAGCCGCGGGAAGGGGGCCTTCACGCGCATAATCACCGCATGGTGATGGTGGGGGTACACGTCATAGGCGCGCTGGCGGGGGTGGCGCTCGGGATCGGCGCCGTCTATCTCGTCCGGATGATCATCGAGGGCGTCCGCCGCGACCGGCGGATCCAGCCCGAGAAGGTGACCGAGGGATTACGCCGGGACGACTGGGAACGCGTCGAGGCCATGATGGAGAGCGAGGCCGCCGCGGAGCGCCTCGAAAGCTTCGCGATCCTGGAACGCTACGGGCGCGAAGACACCGACGTCAGGGAAAGCGTCGTCGAGATGACTTGCGCCTATTTGCGTAAGCCCTTCCTGTACCCGTCCGAAGACGACGAAGAACTCGAAGTCCGGCGCGCCGCGCAGAACCTGCTCACGCGGCACTTCAGGTGGCCGGAGGGGGAGACCCGGCCCTTCGAGTTCTGGGATGTCGAAGAGCTGAACCTGCGGGACGCGGTGCTCGTCGAACCCGATTTCGCGGACACCGTCCTCGAGGACGCCAACTTCCGGGACAGCCTGATCGTCCGCGGCGACTTTCACCGGGCCCGGTTCCTGACGTACGCGAACTTCGACAGGGCGTCCTTCACCGGTGACACCGACTTCCGTGGCGCGTCGTTCCCCAGGTATGCGACCTTCATCGGCGCGATGTTCAGCGGGACGACCACGTTCGCCGACGCCCAGTTCGAGCAAGACGCCGACTTCACCGACGCGCGGGTGGAACAGCCCGACGCCGCGCACTCGTGGCCGCCGTCGTGGCGTGCTTGGGCGACCTCGCCGGTCGCTCAGGCGCGGCTCATTCCGATGGCGACCGACCCGCGACCACCAGTCTGACCGTGGCGCAGTGGCCGATGGGGCCGGGAGTGGCGATTCGGGTTCTATCGAGCGGCAAGGCAAAGGTGTCGTGTTCGGGAGGGTCTGTGAGACGTTGGGCATCATGCTTCGGCACTGGGCAGTGGCGTCCCGAGGGTGTCGCGAAAGCCACTTTCGGGACATCACATGTCCTGAAAGTGGCTTTCGCGACACGAGCAGCGAGCGTCGCCTTCGCGGGAACACGATCCGCATAGGTGCCGACCATGACACCTTTGCCCACTAACCCTTTCTATCTTGAGAGGTAAGGCAAGTTGGCCTGCCCTGGGGCCTGGCTTGGTGTTGCGGAAGCGGTTTTCGCGACACCTCCTTGAGAGGGGGGAAGGTTGGTCACCCCTGGCGCTGTGAGCAGGCAATCGGGAGGCGGCATGTCCCCCATGTGGCATTGGAGACGGTCAGCGTCCCCAATGCCACATTGGGGACATCCGGCCGCGGCGCGAGCAGCCCCGCACGCAACACGCCACGTTTGCCTTACCGCGCAAGAGAACGCTCCTTGCCACTCACGATTCCCTCGTCAAAATCGCGCAAAGCGCTCAAAGCGGGCATCAATTCCCCGTCATGTGTCCCTTATGGACAGTCGAGAGCGGGCCGGCTAGGTATGCGACTTTGCCGGGACCCTGACCCAAGAGCAGGAAGAGGCGTGGCCGACACCGCTACGGCGCATTCTCTCGAAGCCGCGGCCGCTTTCGCGACACAGCGGGAACACCACTGCTCCAGCATCGAAGCCTTCAGGGCACGCCACGCTTGCCTTATCCCTCAAGAACGCGAATCGCCACTCACGACGTCGAGCCAAGCCGCCGTCGCTGGAGGAAGTAGACGCCGAGGATCACCGCGAGGCTGATCAAGCTCAGGTACAGCTGGGCCCGCGTGTCCGCGTCCACGAACAGCATCGACGCGACCACGGCCAGCGTCCCGGCCAACGTGAGCCAGCTCAGCCACGGATAACCCCACATGCGCAGCTTCAGCCGTTCCGGTGCCTCGGCTTCCAGACGGCGCCGCATCCGCAGCTGCGACCCGGCGATGATCGCGTAGACGAACAACGCGACCGCGCCGGCGGAGTTGATGATGAAGTAGAAGATCTTGTCGGGGGACACGAAGTTCATCACCACGGCGACGTAACCGACCGAAGTGGACACCAGGATCGCCTTCCACGGCACCCCGCGCCGGTTCGTGTCCGCGATCCATTTCGGCGCCCAGCCGTTGCCGCGTAACGCGAACAGCATCCGCGAAGCCGTGTACAGCCCGGAATTCAACACCGACAGCACGGCGGTCAGCACCACCGCGCTGACCACGGTCTCGGCGGCGGGAATGCCGAACCGCCCGAACGCGGCGGCGAACGGGCTCGTGGTGGTCGGGATGTCGCGCCAGCCGGTGATCATCACCAGCAGTGTCACCGAGCCGACGTAGAACACGATCACCCGCCACACGATCGACGACGTCGCCTTGCGTACGGCCGCTTCGGGCTCCCGGGATTCGGCGGCGGCGATGGTGACGATCTCCGCGCCGAAATAGGAGAAGATCACGATCACCACACCGTGCACCACTGAAAACGGGCCGTTGGCGACGAAACCATCTTGCGCGATGTTGCCGACCGAGAAGGATCCGCTGGGCCAGAGGCCGAGGACGAACAGGATGCCGACGACCAGGAACACCACGATCGTGGCGATCTTGACCGACGCGAGCCAGAACTCCGTTTCCCCGAACGAACGGGCCGAGGCGAGGTTGGTCGCGGTCAGCAGCAGCATCAGCACGAGCGAGAAGATCCATTGCGGCACAACGGGAATCCAGGCTTGCAGGATCTTCGCCCCGGCGACGGCCTCGAACGCGACCACGCCGACCCAGAAGTACCAGTACAGCCAGCCGACGGTGAAACCCGCCCAGCCGCCGAGCGAGGTCCGCGCGTACTCCATGAAGGAGCCTTGGGACGGCGCGGCCGTCGCCATTTCGCCGAGCATCCGCATCACCAGTACGACGATCAGGCCGCCGATGGCGTAGGAGAGGACGGCGGCCGGGCCGACGGTGTGGATGACGGCGCCGCTGCCGATGAACAGGCTCGCGCCGATGATGCCACCGAGCGCGATCATCCGGACGTGGCGTTGCCGCAGGTCCGGGCGGAGGCCGTCGCGTTCGGTGGTCCGCTCTGGAGAGGTTTCGGCGTCCATTCGCGGATGGCCTCCTGTCTCCAGTGGCGGCGGATCGCGGGATTCTCGCACCGCGGAGCCCGGAGGAAAAGTATTTGCGCAACCCCGGTGAACGGACCGATGTGGACTCTGCCAACCTAGGCATCTCCACCGCGCGTTCCGAGGAGCACTTCGATGCCGCACGCCGTCCTCCGGTTCCTGCCCGCCGTCGCACTGGCCGCCGTGCTGACCGGCTGCTCGGGCGAGGCACCCCAGCCGCAGACCGCGCCGCCGGGGTCGTCGCCGATGGCGCAACAGGCCGCCGTTCCGTTCAACGACGCCGATGTCGCGTTCGCGCGGCAGGCGCTCGCGCACCATCAGCAGGGCATGGATCTGGCTTCCCTGGCCGAAACCCGCGCGGAGAACGCGGCGCTGAAGGCGCTCGCGAAGCGGATCATCGACACGCATGAACCGGAGATCGCACGGCTTTCCTCGCTCATCGAGTCCTGGGCGCAGCCCGCCCCGGACGATCCGAACCTCGAACACGTCCAGCGCGACGGGTACATCAGCCCCGCTGAGCTGACGACACTGGCCGGACTGTCCGGAAAGGACTTCGACCGCCAGTTCGCCTCGCGGCTGCAGAAGCAGCGGGAGGCGGGCGTCCGCATCGCCGAGGCCGAAACGCAGCACGGCCGCAATCCCGACGCCCGCGACCTCGCCGCGACGACGGCACGTTCGCAGCAGCAGGAGATCAGCGAGCTACGGGGCTTCCAGCAGGGTTGAGTCCGTCTGGACCACGTTCGAGTTCGACTGGACGATGTACGCGCCGGTCAACAGGACCACCGCGCCGACGGCCTGGATCCAGCTGAGCGCCTCGCCGAGCAGCACCCAGGCCGCGGCCGCCGCGATCAGCGGCTCCACCAGCCCGACGACGCTCGCCACCGACGCTGGGAGATGACGCAGCGCCGTCATGCCGGTGGCGTAGGCGAGCACCGTCGCGATCAGCACGAGCGCGATCAGCAGTGACCACACCGGCGGATGCCACGGTCCGAAAGCCGCCGGCGAGGCGACGACACCCCACGGGATCGTCCACGGCGGGGCGACCGCGCAGACCAGCACCGCGCCGATCGTCATCCCCCAGGTGACCATGCCGAGCGGATCCCGGTTCGCGACCCCGCGCTCCCCGAGCAGGAAATACCCTGCCGAACAGACGGCCGCGCCCAGCCCGGCGAGCAACCCTACGACGTCGAGGCTGAGGCCTTCCCAGACCTGGGCGACCAGGATCAGCCCGGTCATCGCGAGCCCGATACCCGCCCACATCGCCCTCGGCAGCCGCACCCGCCGCACGAACCGCACCCACAACGCGATCAGCACCGGAGAGGTGAATTCGAGCAGGATCGCGATGCCCACCGGGATCCGGCCCGCCGCGAGGAAGTACATGAGCTGGACACCGGCGACCCCGAGCGAGCCGTACGCCAGCAGCAGCGGCCACTCTCGCTTCGTCACTTTGAGGAGCTTCGGCCGGAAGACGGCGACCAGTCCGAGCAGCACGATCGCGGACAGCCCGATGCGGATCGCCGCGACCTGCTCCGGCGACAACCCCGCCTGCATCGCCGGTTTGCCCAGCACGCCCGACGTCCCGAAGAAGAGCGCGGCGAGCAGGACGAGCGTGATGCCCCGGCCTCGATGCGCGACGTGCTGGGCGGGGGCGGCGAGTTCGGCGGTCACGGCCGGAGGGTAGAGGCCGGGTGGGGGCGGGGCGAACGGTTTTCCCAGCGGCTGGGTGTCCGGTCTCGTGAGTGGTAATGACGGTTCTCACCGTCATTACCACTCACGAGATAAGTTGCCGTCGGTCCAGTCGGTTTGGTCGAAGTCTTCGTCGTCCACCGGGGCGCGGCGCGGTCTGCGGGCCGGCTCCGGTGCCGGGGGAGCGGCGGCCGGCTGCTCGGGTTCGCCGGCTTCGAGGGCTTGAGCTTCGCGGGCTTGAGGGTCGGGGGTGCCGTTCGGCCAGACGCACGGTGAGGTCGCGCCGAGGTAGAACTTGCCCAGATCGTTCGCCTGAACCGACATGTCGAACGCGTCCGCGGTGTTCCGGGCGAACACATACTGATCTCGGGGCCGTGAATCCGTCAGGATCTTGAAGTCGTGAGCCGTCCACCACCCGACCACGGCATCGAAGTACTCCGCGAACTTCGCCGGTTCGAGCCCGGTCACCTCGTAGGTCGCCGAGATCTCGAACCGGCCTCGGGGACCGTCGTCGGTCGGGTCGGCGCATTCTGAACGGTTCTGGGTGAACAGTTTCCGCTGCGCCGAGCCTGGCAGCGCGGCGAACACGCTTTGGATGTACGCCTCGGCCTTCTCCCGGGCCTGTTGTTCGGTGATGGTCGGTTTCATGGCGTCTCCACCTCCGGGGGAGCAGGCCGTCGAGAACAGGAGAAGGGCGGTCAGGAGCGACAGTTTCACGAGGCGGGTTTCCCCGCGATGATCAGGCCGATGTTCCGTAGCGAGGGGTTGTTGTCTTCCCAGTACTCACTGTGCGCTGCCTGGCTGTACCCGCCGAACCCGTCCGTGCCCGGCGCCGACGTGAACACCCGCCCGCCGAACTCCGCGTCGGTCGGATCCTGTCCGAGTACCAGGTCGTACCCGGCGACCTCCAGATTGGCCAGATCGATCATGTCGTGTTCGGCCACCGTCGCGTGCACATGTCCGCCGATCTCGCCCGGAGCCACCCCATCGAGGTGCAACTGGCTCACGTCGTGCGCGCCGACGCCCGGGCTCGCCACGAAAACGAGTTCTTCGGCGGCGAGGCCGCCATCGCGGGCCGCGTGGCCGGCGACCGTCGTGCCGTAGCTGTGCCCCAGCACCGTGTTGTGCGACGGTGCCCCTTGATGCGTTTCCCGCAGACCGTCCTGGAACCGAGCTAGTGCCGCTTTACCGCCATCGGCGTACTTGTCGCTCGCGGCGTCGGTGAGACCGTCCGGCGCGTCGTAACCCAGCCAGGTGATCACCGCGGTCGACGGCGACCCCGCGGTCGTGGCCACGGCCCACATCTTGTCGGAACGGTCGAGATCCCCGCCGATCTTCGCCAGTTCCGCACCGGTCCCCGGCACGTAGGTCGCCACATTCGCCGCGGTGTCGGGATTGCCGGCAGAAACGATCGCCGTCCCGTCCCCGCTGGTGTCCAAGCCCAGCAGGAACGCCTGAGGCTCCGGCTGGTCGAGCCGCCGCGCGATGGCTTCCAGCCCCTTCACCCGGGGATCGCCTTGGAGCCGTTCGATCTCCCTGGCGAGGACGGCGCGGTTCGCGGCGTCGCGGTCGGCGGCCGGGATCCCGTCGAGATTCCCGACCAGCCCTGGATTTCCTTGCAGCAAAGCGACTCTTGCGGTATCCGACAGGCTGTCCCACCACGCCTTGTTGTCACCGGCCGAACCGTGCTCTGGAGGGCCGATGATCGACAGACCGCTTCGCGCGGCTCCGGCGTCAGCGGCCTGGGCGAGGGTGCCGACTCCTTGTTCGGTGATCTCGCCTCGAAGGGCGCGCCGCATGATGGCCGCGAAGTCGGCGTCGACGTCGGTGGCGCGGCGCAGGATCTGCTCGATCCGGTCGGCGAGTTCCGCCGCCACCCGCGGTTCCGAAGGCCCACCGGAAGAAGTGACCTCTCCGCCGGGGCCGATGGTCAGGCCGTGCCGGGAGGCGAGTTCGTCGGTCTCCCGCACGAAAGCCACGATCCGGTCCAACGCGATCTGCACCTCGTGCGCGCCCCGCCGGACCGCGGCCGCTTCGGCCACCAGCTGTTCCAAAGTGGACGTCAGCGATTCGCCTCGCATCGATGCGGCGAGGGCGGCTTCACCGGACCAGCCGGGGAACCGGGCCATGGACTCGACGTCGTCGTCGGCGGCGATGATCCGGGTGCAGCCGTCGTTGAGCGCGTCGGCGACCGCGCCGATCGCGGCCGGATCCCATCGGCGTACGTCGCCCCACGTGAGCATCAGACGTGCAGTTCCCGGGACGCCGCCAGCTCGTTCGAGCGGTAGCGGACGGCGGTCGCGTCGAGTTGCCCGGAGTACTCCGAAGCGTTCTTCACCCAGCCTGGCACCGCGCGGCCCCAGGCGTCCGCGAGCAGCCGGGCCGCTTCACCGGACACACCACCGGGCAGGCCTGTCGCGACACCGGCGAGCGCGGCCGCGAGATCCACCTGGCCGACGTCGTCCGAAGCCCGTTTCGCGGCGTCGGACGCGGCGCCGATCACCTCCAGGAGTACCTCGTAGCCGCCGGTCATCCCGCTGCCTCCCCATAGCGTGACGCTGTGTGACCGCACTACGACGCGGGAGACGGACGTGCGGTTCCTTCATCCACCCAGGGCCGTCCCGGAAACCGTGCGGACGCGGAACTCAGTACTTCTTCCAGGGACTGACCGTGTCGGTCGGCCGCGTCGGGTCGTGGAAGCGCGGTTTGTCCAGTTCGCCGCCGCGCAGCGGCACCAGGCCGTCGGTGATCGCCTGCATGATCTTGGCGTGCGCGCGAACCCCGGCGCCCGGCCGCCCCGGCTCGACCTCCGACAGATCCACCGGGTCACCGAAATGCACCTGGAAGCGGGGACGGCGCATCGGCGCGCTCAGCCCGGATTTGGCGAGCGGCACCAGATCGGCGGGCCCGTTGACCGTCTCCGTTCCCCAATAGACGGCTTCGTGCGCGCCCCATTGGCTGATCGGGATCACCGGTACCCCGGCCGCCAGCGCGAGCCGGGCGGCGCCGGTCTTGCCGCGTTCGGGCCACAGACCGGGATCGTGGCTGATCCGGCCCTCGGGATAGACGATGAGCGGGTCGCGGGTGGTGCGCAACGCCTCGGTCGCCTCGGCGAACTGGCCGACGGCCGTCGAAGCCTGTTTGCGGTCGACCCGCAGGTGTCCGCTGGCCCGCAGCGCCGGCCCGATGAGGGGGGCGTCGAGGATGCCGCCCGCCAGCATGAACCGCGGGTTGATGCCGATCCGTTTACAGGCGGCCATCAGCACGAACGCGTCGAACACGCCGATGTGGTTGGCCGCCATGAGCAGCGGCTTCCGGCGCAGTTCCGCCGGGACACCGCCGGTCACGGTGAGTTTGCCGACGACGTTGACCAGCCCCCGGTCGATGTTCAGCATCGTGCGCCAGATGGCGGGGGCGCGGCGAGCCGAATTCTCATCCTGATGCAGCGCGAACATGGGGCAGAGCATGTCATGAAACTCTTTTCACCCGGATGGCCGCTCAAGCTGTGACCTGAGACGAATGTTCAGTATGTGCTCCGAGTGGCACCCGGGGCTGAAGGGTCGAGGCGGTTACCGTGGAGACATGGCTAGCGGGTCGACGACCAGGAAACGGAGTACGGCGCGAAGCGGCGGCAGCAAGGGGCCGGCGCGGAAACCGCGTACCCCGGCGAAGCCCAGGTCAACGGCGGCGAGGAAGCCCGCGCCACGGCGCCCCGCAGCCAGGAAGAAGTCTTCCGGCACGTTCGCCAAAGGCGTGCGCGGCACCTGGAACCTGCTCGCCAAGGGCCTCGGCACCCTGGCGAGGACGGTCGGCCGCGGCCGTGAACTCGAACCCGAGCACCGCCGCGACGGTCTCGCGCTCGGCCTGATCGCGCTGGCGCTGGTGATCGCGTTCGGCGTGTGGTGGCGTGCCGCGGGTCCGATCGGCGGCTGGGTGGAGGTCGGCACTCGCTCGCTGCTGGGTGCCGGTGCCGTGACGCTCCCGCTGGTGCTGACCGTGGTCGCCGTCGCGCTGATGCGTTCGGAACCGATGCCGGAGGCCCGGCCGCGGATGGTGATCGGCACGCTGCTGGTGATCCTGTCCGTGCTCGGCCTGTTGCACATCTTCACCGCGCTGCCCGAGACCAACGACGGGCGGATGTACGCCGGTGGGGTGATCGGCGCTGTCTCCGGCGGCCTGTTGACCATGGGCGTCACCACCTGGGTGGCCGTGCCGCTGCTGGTACTGGCGTTGCTGTTCGGCACGCTCGTGTTCACCGGGACCCCGGTCCGGGAGATCCCGCACCGGCTGCGCACCTGGGGGCTCGACCCCGAAGAGATCGAAGAGGCCGAGGCCGAGCGCCGGGCCATCCACGACGAACGCGACGCCGTCACCGAGGCCGACCCGAAGTCGGTCCGCCTGCGGAAGCCGTCGCGCCGCCGCCAGGGTGCCGGTGACCACGCGGGGGAGCAGCTCGACATCGAAGCCGCGCTGGCCGAACCGCCGACGCCGCTGCGCCCGCCGAAACCCGCTGTCAAACCGGTCGAAGTGCCGGAGAAGAAGCCCAAGAAGGTCGAGCAGCCGCTGGCTGTCACCCGGACCGTGGAAGGCGACTACAAACTCCCGCCGCCGGACCTGCTGAAGCTCGGTGACGCGCCGAAGTCCCGCAGCAAGGCCAACGACGCCATGATCGAGGCGATCACCGGCGTGCTGGACCAGTTCAACGTCGACGCGCAGGTCACCGGGTTCACCCGGGGCCCGACGGTCACCCGGTACGAGGTCGAACTCGGCCCCGGGGTGAAGGTCGAGAAGATCACCGCGCTGACCAAGAACATCGCCTACGCGGTGGCGACCGACAACGTCCGGCTGCTCGCCCCGATCCCCGGCAAGTCCGCGGTCGGCATCGAGGTGCCGAACTCCGACCGCGAGATGGTGCGCCTCGGCGACGTGCTGCGCGCGCCGTCGACGGTCAAGGACAACCATCCGATGGTGATCGGCCTCGGCAAGGACATCGAGGGCCATTTCGTCACCGCGAACCTGACGAAGATGCCGCACCTGCTGGTGGCGGGATCCACCGGTTCCGGTAAGTCGAGCTTCGTGAACTCGATGCTGGTGTCGCTGCTCGCGCGGGCGACGCCGGACGAGTGCCGGATGATCCTGATCGACCCGAAGATGGTCGAGCTGACCCCGTACGAGGGCATCCCGCATCTGATCACGCCCATCATCACCCAGCCGAAGAAGGCCGCCGCGGCGCTGGCCTGGCTGGTGGAGGAGATGGAGCAGCGGTATCAGGACATGCAGGTCAACAAGGTCCGGCACATCGACGACTACAACAAGAAGGTGCGCTCCGGAGAGATCACCGCGCCGCCCGGCAGCGAGCGCGTCTACCAGCCGTATCCGTACATCATGGCGATCGTCGACGAGCTCGCCGACCTGATGATGACCGCCCCGCGCGACGTCGAGGACGCGATCGTCCGGATCACCCAGAAGGCGCGTGCCGCCGGTATCCACCTGGTCCTGGCGACCCAGCGCCCGTCCGTCGACGTCGTGACCGGCCTGATCAAGACCAACGTGCCCTCGCGGCTGGCGTTCGCGACCTCGTCGCTCACCGACTCGCGGGTCATCCTCGACCAACCGGGCGCGGAGAAGCTCATCGGTATGGGTGACGCCCTGTACCTGCCGATGGGCGCCGGGAAACCGGTCCGCATCCAGGGCGCCTTCGTCGGTGACGAAGAGATCTCCGCGGTGGTGAACTTCGCCAAGGAGCAGGCGCAGCCGGACTACCAGGACGGCGTCACCGCGGCGAAGGCCGGTGAGAAGAAGGAGATCGACTCCGACATCGGCGACGACCTCGACGTCCTGCTGCAGGCCGCCGAACTGATCGTCACCTCGCAGTTCGGGTCGACGTCGATGCTGCAGCGGAAGCTGCGTGTCGGGTTCGCCAAGGCCGGCCGCCTGATGGACCTGCTGGAGAGCCGGGGCGTCGTCGGCCCGTCGGAAGGCTCGAAGGCGCGGGACGTGCTGATCAAGCCGGAGGAGCTGGAGTCGGTGCTGTTCATGATCCGCGGCGGCGGGGACGGAGGAGGCGGGGACGTCTCCGACGACGACTGACCTGTTAGTACATGAAGGCCCCCTTCCTTGCGCCTAGCGCAGGTAAGGGGGCCTTCATGTACTTACGAGAAAGTCAGCTGAAACCCGATGCAACGGACCGGCGGCTCCGTTACGTCAAGGACGTGTGGACCCCAAGAAGCTGCTCGTCGTCCTCTGCGCCCTGGCCGGTCTCGCCTGCGGAGCCGGCAGCTCCGTCGCGCGCGAACAACCCCCGGCGGCCCAAGCCGCACCGGCCGCTCCGCCGGCGCCCGAACCGGCTCAGTCGCCCAAAGGCACCGTGGAGATGGGGGAGTCCATCACTCTCAAGGCCGGTGAAACCGCCGAGGTCGCGTCGAAGGACATCAGTATCCGGTTCTCCCAGCTGGTGTCCGATTCCCGCTGCGCCCAGGGCATGGTCTGCGTCTGGGAAGGGGAGGCCGTGGTCGCGGTGACCCTGGCCGAACCGGGACGCGGCGAGCGGACGAGTGCGGAACTGGCCTCCACCGGACGGGGTGGCAGGCAGTCCGTCGAGTTCGCCGCCTGCCGGGTGGACCTGGTCGCCGTGAGTTCGGGGGGCGACCAGGTCACCCTGCGGGTGTCGAAGGCTTAGGCGCGTCTCGACCGGCGATCCGCGTTCTATCGAGAGCTAAGTCGCCAATGCCCGACAAGCCCTCGGCCAAGAGCATCACCTGACTGTCCACGAGGGTCGTGAGTGCTAATGAGGGTTCTAACCCTCATTAGCACTCACGACCCCTGTGTGAAACCGTGTAAGTAGCCCAAATCGGGCGCCAGAGTCTCGAAAAGCGTCCTTTATGGACACTGAAGCCGCCCGGCCACGACCAGCGCCGCCCCGGTCGCCTCTGCCTAGAGCGCGTTGCCCCAGCCGTCGAGGTACGCGACTTCCGACAGCGGCACGCGCGCGGCGGGCTTGAAATCCGGCACCGTCGTGTAAGCCACCGGCAGCAGCCCCACCTGCGTGACGTCGGAGGGGATGCCGAGGATCTCGGCCGCTTCCGCCTCGTGCGTCAGGTGGTACGTCGTGAGCGTGGAGCCCAGACCGCGCGACCGCAGCGCCAGCTGGAAGTTCCACACCGCCGGGAAGATCCCGCCGTAGAAGGCGGCGTCGGTCGCGTTGTCCCCGCTCGGCCTGCCGGTCAGGCACGGGATGACGTACACCGGGACCCGGTCGATGACGTCGATCAGATGCTGTCCCGAGGCGAACGCCCGCGCGACGGACGGCTCGGTGATCGCCTCGCCCAACGCGGCCGCGTTCGTCTCCAGATAGGCCTTCCCGACCCGGCGGAACAGCTCCGACAGCCGGTCTTTGACGCCCTGATCCCGCACCACGAGCCACCGCCACGCCTGCTGGTTACCCGGCGTCGGTGCCTGCAGCGCGAGCCTCAGGCACTCTTCGAGCACTTCCGGCTCGACCGGCCGGTCCAGGTCGAGTTTGCGCCGGACCGCTCGCGTCGTGCTGAGCAGATGGTCGGTGACCGAAGTGTCCATGTCCCGCCTTTCCCTGATGCCGAAGAACGCTTCGCCACCCGAAGCTACAGCTCCAGCAGCATCCGGCTGTTGCCCAGCGTGTTGGGCTTCACGTACGGCAGGTCGAGGAACTCCGCGACACCCGGGTCGGCCGAGCGCCGCATCTCCTCGTAGACCTCCTGGGTCACCGGGGTGCCGTCGATCTCGACGAAGCCGTGCCCGGAGAAGAAATGGGTCTCGAAGGTCAGCACGAACAGCCGCTTCAGCCCGATCTCCCTGGCGAAGTCGATCAGCTGCCCCACCAGCGCGTGCCCGATGCCGCGGCCCCGGGAGTCCTTGTCGACGGCGATGGTGCGCAGCTCGCCGATGTCCTCCCACAGCACGTGGAGGGCGCCGCAGCCGAGGACGTCGTCACCGTCTTCGACCACCCAGAACTCCTGGACGCTCTCGTAGAGGGTGACGAGTTCCTTCTCCAGCAGCACCGTCCCCGCGTCGGAGTCGACCAGCGCCTTGATCTTGCGGACGTCCGCGATCCGCGCCCGGCGAACGATCGGGCGGCGGTGAAGGAGGGGATCTGAGGGCACGTCCACCATTAAGCCATCCACGAGGCCGCGACCGGCCGGAGGCTCGCCCGAGCAAGCGATCGCCGACCCCGAGAGCAGGCCAGCTACCCTAAGGCACGTGTCTTCTCCCACCACTGATCCTGTCGCCACCCGTCGCGTGTCCTTGCTGACCCTCGGTTGCGCCCGCAACGAGGTCGATTCCGAGGAACTCGCCGGACGGCTGGCGGCGGGCGGCTGGGAGCTCACCGCCGAGCCCGAAGACTCCGACGTCGTGGTCGTCAACACCTGCGGCTTCGTCGAGTCCGCCAAGAAGGACTCGGTCGACACCCTGCTCGCGGCGTCCGACACCGGCAAGAAGGTCGTCGCCGTCGGCTGCATGGCCGAGCGCTACGGCAATGAGCTGGCCGAGAACCTGCCCGAGGCCGACGCGGTCCTGGGTTTCGACCACTACGCGGACCTCTCCGAGCGTCTCGACGACGTCGTGGCGGGACGTAAGGTCGAGTCCCACACCCCGTCCGACCGCCGCAAGCTGCTGCCGATCAGCCCGGTCCAGCGTCCGACGGCCGCCGAGTCGGTCGAGGTGCCAGGGCACGCGCAGCACGGCTGGGGCCCGCGCGTGCTGCGGACCCGGCTCGACGACTCCCCGGTGGCCGCGCTGAAGATCGCCTCCGGCTGCGACCGCCGCTGCTCGTTCTGCGCGATCCCGTCGTTCCGGGGTTCCTTCGTGTCCCGGCAGCCGGACGAGATCGTCGCCGAGGCGATGTGGCTCGCCGAGAACGGCGTCAAAGAGGTCTTCCTCGTCTCGGAGAACTCCACCTCCTACGGCAAGGACTTCGGCCGTGACGGCGCCCGCGCGCTGGAGCTGCTGGTCCCGCGCCTGGCCGCGGTGCCCGGTATCGAACGCGTCCGCGTCTCGTACCTGCAGCCCGCCGAGACCCGCCCTGGCCTGGTCAAGGCCATCGCGACCACGCCGGGTGTCGCCGATTACTTCGACCTGTCCTTCCAGCACTCCAGTGAGACCGTGCTGCGCCGGATGCGCCGCTTCGGCTCGACGGACTCGTTCCTCGCGTTGTGCGACCAGATCCGGGAGTACTCGCCCGCCGCCGGCATCCGCACCAACGTCATCGTCGGGTTCCCCGGCGAGACCGAGGAGGACGTGGCCGAGCTGGAGCGTTTCCTGACCGGCGCGCGGCTGGACGCGGTCGGCGTCTTCGGCTACTCGGACGAGGACGGCACCGAGGCCGAGACCTTCGACGGCAAACTCGACGAGTCCGTGGTCGCCGAGCGGGTGTCGCGGATCTCCGCGCTGGTCGAGGAGCTGACCTCGCAGCGAGCCGAGGAGCGGATCGGTGACTTCGTCGACGTGCTGATCGAGCAGGCCGAGGACGGCGAGGACCCGATCGGCCGCGCCGCGCACCAGGCCCCCGAGGTCGACGGCGAATGCGTCCTGATCGAGACGGACGACCTGCCCTCGCTGGCGGTCGGTGACTTCGTGCGCTGCGAGGTCGTCGACTCCGAGGGCGTCGATCTGATCGTGCGGCCCGCGCCGCCCGAGGCCGACCGGTGAATGCCGCCCCGAGCGACGCCGGAGCCGGTGAGGGAACGGGCGGTGAGCACGCCCGGGTTCCCGAAGCCACTCCGGTTCCGACGCTGAACCTGGCGAACCTGCTCACGATGTCGCGGCTGGTGCTGGTGCCGTTGTTCGTGATGGCGCTGTTCGCGGGCGACGGGGACGACACCTTCTGGCGCGCGATGGCCACCGCGCTGTTCGCGATCGCGTCGTTCACCGACCAGGTCGACGGCTGGGTCGCGCGGAAGTACGGGCTGATCACCGATTTCGGGAAGATCGCCGACCCGATCGCGGACAAGGCGCTGATCGGCGCCGCGCTGATCGGGCTGAGCGTGCTCGGCGAACTGGGCTGGTGGGTCACCATCATCATCGCGATCCGCGAGATCGGTGTGACGCTGCTGCGCTTCTGGGTGATCCGGCACGGCGTCATCCCGGCCAGCCGTGGCGGCAAGGCCAAGACACTCACGCAGGTCGCGGCCATCACCGCGTACTTGCTGCCGCTGCCTGCCGCCGCCGAACCGGTCCGCTGGGTGCTGATGGGACTCGCGCTGGTCCTGACCGTCGTGACCGGCCTCGACTACGTCGTGCGCGCGGTGCGGATGCGGGCCGCTGGACAGCGTGCGACAGGCACCGCGTCGTGACAACCGGTGAGATGTTGGTCACTCACCTGATCGAGCGTGGGGAGACGGTGGCGACCGCCGAGTCGCTGACCGCCGGGCTGGTTTGCGCGACCCTGACCGAGACCCCCGGATCGAGCGCCGTCGTCCGGGGCGGCCTGATCGTCTACGCCACCGATCTGAAGGCTTCGCTCGCCGGGGTGGACGAGGACCTCCTCGCCGTCCACGGTGCCGTTCATCCCGAGGTCGCGGCGCAGTTGGCCACCGGGGCGATGGATCGCTGCGGTGCTACCTGGGGCCTCGGCCTCACCGGTGTCGCGGGCCCGGCAGGGCAGGACGGTGTCGCACCCGGCACCGTCCACGTCGGCCTCGCCGGCCCGGGCGTGCTCACCGTCCGTACGCTGGACTTGAGCGGTGATCGAGGCTCGGTCAGAGCCGGTGCCGTCCGCGGTGCGTTCGCCCTGCTGGGGGAACATCTCACATGATCGCCGCGTTCGCCCTTGGCGTATTGCCGTGTCAACACCTGCGCCCGGGGCACCGCACTGGGTAACGTAGGGGACAGTCAGTCCTGGAAGGGAGGCGCGTGATGACCGTGCTGTTGCGCGAGGCGATCGGCGACCGGCTCCGACACGCCCGCACGAACCAGCGTCGAACCCTGCGGGACATCTCCCGCGCCGCCAGGGTGAGCCTCGGCTACCTCTCGGAGGTCGAGCGCGGGCAGAAGGAGGCGTCCAGCGAGTTGCTGGCGTCCATTTGCGACGCCTTGGATCTTCCCCTCGGCGAACTCCTCCACAAGGTCGCGGCGGACGTCTCGGCGATGGACAACGTCGAGGTCGCCCCGGTGGACGAGAAGGTCGAAGCAGGGAAGCGGCGGGCTCAGGAGCGCGAGGGCGCCGAGGCCGCGGCGGGTGGGCTCGAAGGAGGCCGCCTGGTGTCCGAACTGATCGGCAACGATCTGGCCGATCTGCGGATTTCGCCACCGCCGAGGATGAGTCCCGCACTGCGGACGACCATCGCCGCACCGAAGATGGTCGCCGCCTAACGAGGTTGTGAACGGAAAGAGGCCCCAGGCAGTCCGCTTGGGGCCTTTCCGTCATTTCGCGGCGTTGTCGAACGTGCCCGCCTGGTAGGACCCGCCCTTGGTGCGCGTGATCACCAGCAGCCGGTTGGCGGCGTTGATCATCGCGACCAGGTAGATCAGCGCGGCGATCTGGTCGTCGTCGTAGTGCTTCCGCACCTGGGCCCAGGTCTCGTCGGAGACGCCCTGGTGCCCGTCGGCGAGCCTGCTGCCTTCCTCCGCGAGCGCCAGCGCGGCCTGCTCGGCCTCGGTGAACACGCATGCCTCGCGCCAGGCGGCGACCAAATTGACCCGGACCGCGGGTTCGCCGGCGGCCGCCAGGTCCTTGGCGTGGGCGTCGACGCAGAACCCGCAGCCGTTGAGCTGGCTTGCCCGCAGCGACACCAGTTCCTGGGTGACCTTCGGCAGGGTGGAACCCTTGATGGCCACGCTGACGCCGGCGAAGCGCTTGCCGAGCTTGGCGCCGAGCTCGGTGCTGTTCAGATCGAAACGGGAATTCATGACTTCGTCCTCATTCGTGGTCGAGCGGTGAAGCGAACGACCACCAGATGCCTGCGGCCCGGCCCCGCTGACAGCGCCGGGACGTGACGTGCGACACGGCCTCGACGTGTCAGAAATCGAGGGGACGCGGCGTCTGGTGGGGACACCGTCGCCGAGAACAGGAGCCGTCCATGCCCGACACCGCCACGGAGGCGTTCGTCGCCCACCGGAACCTGCTGTTCACCGTCGCCTACGAGATGCTCGGCTCGGCCTCCGACGCGGAGGACGTCCTTCAGGAGACCTGGCTGCGCTGGTCGGGCGTCGACCTCGGGACCGTGGAGAACCCGCGGGCCTACCTGGTGCGCATCACCACCCGGCAGGCACTCGGCAGGCTTCGCACGCTCGGCCGCCGAAAAGAGTCCTACATCGGCCCCTGGCTGCCTGAACCCCTGCTCACCACGCCCGATGTCGCCGAAGACGTCGAACTGGCCGACAGCGTCTCGATGGCGATGCTGCTGGTGCTGGAGACCCTCGCGCCGACCGAACGCGCGGTCTTCGTGCTGCGTGAGGTGTTCGACGTGGCCTACGACGAGATCGCCGAAGCCGTCGGCAAGACCCCGGCCGCGGTGCACCAGATCGCCCGCCGGGCCCGTGCCCACGTCGCCGCGCGACGGCCACGAGCCGCCCCTTCCCCGGCCGAGACCCGGGCCGCGTTCGAGGCCTTCCAGCGCGCCGTCCGAACGGGTGACCTGCAAGGACTGCTCGACGTCCTCGCTCCCGATGTCGTCTTCCTCGGCGACGGAGGCGGAGTGGCGCAGGCCATCCTGACCCCGGTCGTGGGTGCCGGACGGGTCGCCTCGATGCTGGCCGCGAGCGCCCTGGTCAAGGCCGACGCGGCGACGCTGTGCCCGGCGCAGGTCAACGGCCATCCCGCGCTGATCCTGCGCCTCGACGGCGAGGTCGACACTGTCGTCGCGGTGCGTTTCGACGACAGCCTCATCACCGGGCTCTACGTCGTGCGCAACCCCGAGAAGTTGTCACACCTGGAACAGGCGACCGCCCTGCGGCACTGAACCCGCCCGTTTTCACCCACGGTCACCGCCCCGTGAGCCCGAAAGGTCGCGGACATCACAGTCAGGGGTATCCCTGAATTCCGTCGGGGTCGCCTGGAACGCGGGACGCCGACCTGACACGATGGAACTCAACGCCGGGGTCGGGACGTTGCAACATCACAGAGGGGACGCCCCACCTCGAGGTAACAGCCCGTGGGATGCGAGAAGGCAGGCGGAGGAGATGGCCAACCCGTTCGTGAAGTTCTGGAAGTACATGATGGCGGCGTTCTCGTCGAAGATCGACGAGCACGCTGACCCGAAGGTACAGATCCAGCAGGCCATCGAGGAGGCGCAGCGCAATCACCAGGCGCTGACCCAGCAGGCCGCCTCGGTGATCGGTAACCAGCGTCAGCTGGAGATGAAGCTGAACCGCCAGCTCGGCGACGTGGAGAAGCTGCAGGCTTCGACCCGCCAGGCGCTGGTGCTCGCCGACGAGGCGCGCGCCAAGGGCGACGAGCAGAAGGCGACCGAGTTCGAGAACGCGGCGGAAAGCTTCGCCGCGCAGCTCGTCACCGCCGAGCAGAGCATCGAGGACCTGAAGACCCTGCACGACCAGTCGCTTCAGGCTGCGGAGCAGGCGAAGAAGGCCGTCGAGCGCAACGCGACCATGCTGCAGCAGAAGCTGGCCGAGCGCACCAAGCTGCTTTCGCAGCTGGAGCAGGCGAAGATGCAGGAGCAGGTTTCCGCTTCGCTGAACCAGATGAGCCAGCTGGCCGCGCCGGGCAACACCCCGTCGCTGGAAGACGTTCGCGACAAGATCGAGAAGCGGTACACCACCGCGCTCGGCTCTGCCGAACTCGCTCAGAACTCCGTTCAAGGCCGGATGATGGAAGTCCAGGCCTCGACGACGCAGCTCGCGGGACACTCGCGGTTGGAGCAGATTCGCGCTTCCATGAAGGGTGACTCCGTCGCACAGGTGACCGACGGCAAGACCGCCGCCGCGCCGAAGGCGTCGAGTGGTGCCGCGGACATCCAGCGTGAGATCCAGGCACGGGTTCAGGCCGAACAGGGCAAGAACCCCGCCTGACACACCACCTAGAGCCGGTCCCGCGTCCTCGCGGGGACGCGGGACCGGACTCACCGAAGACAGGGGCGAGGGCAAATGGGGCAGGGCAGGCGCAAAGACTTCGGGGAGTTCACCGCCAAGCTTGAGAAGCACATCGAAAAGCTGCCCGACTACGCCCAGCGCGCGCAGGAGAAACTGCAGCGCTACATTCCGCCCTCCGAGCAAGGCTCCCGGCCGTCCGCGCCGACGGCCGCGCAGCCCCCGCGGCCGGTTCAGCCGCCGCGAAGCAGACCGCAGATGCCGCCGATGCCCGCCATGCCGAAGATTTCCCAGCAGCTGACATCGCTGGCGGCGGGTCAGGTCCCGGTCGTCGCCGACGCGAAGGCCAAATGGGCCCGCTGGAACGAACCGGCCGCCAAACTGGAGCGCCGCAAGCGCCGCACCTCGCGCGCGATGACCTTCTGGTTGCTCCTCACCGTCCTTTGCGGACTGTTCGCCGTCGTCGCGGGCACGGGCCTGCTGAAGGACGGCCAGGCCGACGTCTTCCAGGCCATCGCGGCCAGCGCGTTCACCATCGTCTTCGGCACTTTCGGCGTCCGGTCGGGACTGCGCCTGCGGTCGCTCAACCGCACCGTGCTGCCCGCCGCGCCCGCCGCTCCGCCTCCGCTGCCCCCGGCGCGTTCCGTCGCGCGGGAACCGATGGAGCGTCTCATCGAGAGCGAGGCTTCACTGGCGGAGCTGCTTCGCCAGCTTTCGCAGCCGACATCGCTCGGCACCATGCCGGTCTCGGAAATCGCCGTCGCGGACGCCCGGGCCACCGCCACGGAGGCCGCGCAAGCCCTGCGCGGCCTGGCGAGCCGGATCCAGGCCATCGAACGCGGCCGTGACGCCGCGCCCGAGCGGGAACGGGGTGCCCTCGACGCCGCCGTCAAGCAACTGCGCGAGCAGCTCGACGACGGACTCGACGGCTACGGCGGTCTCGTCGCGGCCGCCGGGCACACCGTCGCCGCGAGCACGGACGGCATGACGTCGTCCAAGGAGTCGCTCTCCGACGCGACCGACAAGCTCGCAGGACTGGCCATGGCGCTGCGCGAACTCTCCTGAGTTCGGCAGCCACGTCCGCTCGGTCCAGGTGGTCGTGAGTGGCGATTCGGGTTAGAACCCGAATCGCCACTCACGACCCACCCAGCCACTCGCGACCGTGCCGGAAGCTCCGCGGGGTTC
>NZ_JBVISU010000024.1:0-134883 GCF_055575355.1 Amycolatopsis sp. NPDC034160
CTGCTCCGGATACTTCGACCTGCGAGGCACCAGGACATCCTCCCTCCAGACCAGCGTCTGGAATCAAGGTGTCCGCATCGCGGGGGCAGCTCCACAAACGTGTTTTAGATACCTACGGGGCGAGTTCGGTAGCGGCCGGTCCGTGCAGGACTCCTTGAGGGACTCTGGGTCCCTCAAAGTTCCGGTCACACCTTCCCCAGTACATGATGGCCCCCTTCCTTGCGCCTGGCGCAAGGAAGGGGGCCATCATGTACTTCGCTCGACAAGACCGCAGGCCACGAGTAGGTGCCTGAGAGCCGGTTCGTTAGAACGACCCAAATCACTCACGAGCCCTGAACGTAACCCTCAAACCAAGCCAAGCTCCCGTGCCCGTACACCCGCTTGGAAACGAGACTCCGCACCCAGCGCGGACATCAGTTCCGCCACCCGGCGGCGGTAGGTACGCACGCCGAGGCCGAGGGACCGGGCGGCGGCTTCGTCCTTGACCCCGCTGCCGAGCAGGTCCAGCACGGCGGGCGCGAGCTGACGGATTTCGGAGACCTGCGCGTCGAAGACGGCGAGATCGGTCGCCGAGCGCCAGGCCGTCTCGAACAGTGAAATCACGCCCTGCACGGTTTCGGGCTGGGTGATGACGCTGTAGCCGCGTTGCCGCGCGGTGAGGTCGCCGGCCAGGATCACGAGCCTGCCGTCCATGATGATCGTCTCGTTGAGGTCCTCGGTGGTGATGCGGATCCGCGCCCCGAAAGTGTCGCGCCGGTGCGCGAGTTCCCGCGCGGACGCGGGGTCGAGCAGCACGCTGGACCGGTAGATCTTGCGGATCCGCAGGTCGGCCGAACGGCGTCGCGCCGCCGCGGGGATCTCGCCGGGCCTGCTGTCGGCGACCCAGGTCGCGAGGTCGTTGGCGGCGCACGCCAGATCGGTCACGGTGGCGAACAGGTGCCCCACCCGCCGGAACAGCTCCTCTTCACCGCGCACGACCGTGACCGCGTCCCCTGCCCGCGTGATGCCGTCGTCAGTCCGCATGACCCCATCCTGCCCGGCCTTCGCGACCACTTGGCAGCTTGTTGCCATTTCCTGACTTCCTCCCGCCCCGTCGCGACGCTGGTCCCCATGACGAACATCCAGCACGACGCCGCGGGTACGTGGCGACTCGGCGACCGCACCGTCAACCGGCTCGGCCTCGGCGCGATGCGGTTGACCGGGATGCCCTGGGACGAGAAACCCAAGAGCCGCGAGGACGCGATCGCCGTCCTGCGACGCGCGATCGAACTCGGCGTCAACCACATCGACACCGCCTCGTTCTACTTCACCCCCACGCGCTCGGCGAACGAGTTGATCAGCACCGCGCTCCAGCCCTATCCCGGAGACCTCGTGATCACCACGAAGGTCGGGGCGGGCCGCTCCCGGGACGGCGAGTTCTCGTTCGCGCGTCCCGAGCAGCTCCGCGGCCAGGTCGAAGAGAACATCCGGCAGCTCGGCCGCGACCACCTCGACGTCGTCAACCTGCGCTGGGGCGCCGCGATGGGCAAAGAACCCGGATCGATCGCCGAGCATTTCGGCGCGCTCGCGGACCTGCGCGAAGCCGGGCTGATCCGCCACCTCGGCATCTCCAACATCGTGGCCGAGCAGCTGACCGAGGCTCAGACGATCGCGCCGGTGGTCTGTGTGCAGAACCGGTACGGCCTGACCGACCGGGAAGACGACGCCCTGGTCGATCTGTGCGCCGAGCACGACATCGCGTTCGTGCCCTTCTTCGCCGTCACGACCTCGGTTCCCGGCGCCGCCTCGCACGACGGCGCCGTTCCCGGACAGGCCGAAGTCGCGAAGGTCGCCGACGCGCACGGCGCGAGCCCGGCGCAGATCCGGCTCGCCTGGACGCTGCACCGCGGCGCGCATGTGCTCGCCATTCCCGGCACCGGCGTCCCCGCGCACCTGGAGGAGAACGTCGCGGCGGGCGCCATCCGGCTCGGCGAGGACGAGCTGGCACTGCTCGACGCCATCGCCCCTCCCCCGGGAGCCGACGCCAGGTGAGCTGAAGGCCTCTCTACCGGCCGCGTCGTCGGCGGGCGGCGGTCGCCGTGGCGAGGGTCTGGAGAACGTTCTGGGTGGCGGCCAGGTCGATGCAGGCGTCCGTGATGGATTGCCCGTAGGTGAGCGGCCGGTCCGGGTGGAGGTCCTGGCGGCCTGCCTGGAGGTTGGATTCCAGCATGACGCCGACGATGCCGCGCTGGCCGGTCCTGACCTGTTCGGCGATCTGTTCGGCGACGATCGGTTGCCGGAGATGGTCCTTCCGGCTGTTGTCGTGGCTGGCGTCGATCACGACGCGCCGCCGCAGGCCGGCGTTCTGGAGGGCGGTGAGGGTCGCGCGGACGGACGCCGGGTTGTGGTTGGGCGCGTTGTTGCCGCCGCGCAGGACCACATGGCAGTCGGGATTGCCGACGGTGTGCAGGATGGCGGGCAGGCCACCGGGGTCCACGCCGGGGACGACGTGGCGGGCCTCGGCGGCACGGATCGCGTCGACGGCGACGGTGACATCGCCGTCGCGGCGGTTCTTGAAACCGACGGGCATCGACAGGCCGCTGGCGAGCATGCGGTGGTTCTGGCTTTCCACGGTGCGGGCGCCGATCGCGCCCCAGGAGACGGCGTCGGCGAGGTAAGCCGGGATGGTGGTGTCCAGCCATTCGCACGCGACGGGCAAGCCGCCTTCGGCGAGTTCGAGGAGGAGGTCGCGCGCGATGCGCAGCCCCTGGTTGACGTCGCCGGTGCCGTCGAGGTGAGGGTCGTTGATGAGCCCCTTCCAGCCACCGACCGTGCGCGGTTTTTCGAAGTACACCCGCATGACGATCAGGAGGTCGTCGGCGAACCGGCCGGCGATGGTGGCGAGGCGGTCGGCGTATTCGAGTGCCGCGGCGGGATCGTGCACCGAGCAGGGGCCGGCGATCACGAGCAGTCTGTCGTCCTCACCGTCGAGGACGTGAACGACGTTTTCGCGCCCTTCCCGCACCGTGTCGGCCGCGGTGGCGCTGAGTGGCAATTCATGGTGCAACAAGGCCGGGGTGACGAGAGGGACCATGCGGTCGATGCGCTGATTGTCGAGATCTGCCGCGGCGGCGATTGTTGTCATCAGAAATCTCTCCGGCTCGTGAGTGATTCGGGTCGTTCCAACGACCCAAATCATTCACGACCAGCGCCCCGTCCACATCGGATCCCGTTTCTCGGCGAAGGCACGGGGCCCTTCGATCGCGTCCGCACTCCGCCGACGGCGTTCTTCCCAGAAATACGAAGTGGTGAACGCCTCTTCGAGCGGGAGATCGGCCGACCGCAAGGCGGCCTCCTTGATCGCGCGAATCGAAAGCGGGGCACCGCGCATCAGGCTGTCGGTCCATTCCGCGACGCACCGATCCAATTCGGCGGGCGGTACGACCTCGTTCACCAGTCCGTATCGAAATGCCGTGGCCGCGTCCATCCGGCGCCCGGTCAGCAAATACCCCATCGCCACCTTCTGTGGCAGCTGCCGCGGCAGCCGGAACACCCCGCCCGCCCCGGCGATCAGGCCGAGCCGGACCTCCGGCAGGGCGAAGACCGCGTCCGCGGAGGCGATGACGAGGTCGCAGGCGAGCACCAGCTCGAAGCCGCCACCCAGCGCGTAGCCGTGCACCCGGGCGACCACCGGTTTCGACAGGGTGAACCGGTCCGTCAGCCGCGGATGACCCGGCTGGCCCCCGCTGCCGAACGTCGAGGGCGGCAGGCCGGACTCGTCGAGCCGCGCGCGTTCCTTGAGATCCTGTCCCACGGAGAACGCCCGGTCTCCGGCACCGGTCAGTACCACCGCCCTGATGTCGTCGTCGGCCTCGACGTCGTCCCAGATCCCGGCGAGTTCTTCGTGCATCCGCCGGTTCATCGCGTTCAGCACTTCGGGCCGGTCCATCGTCACGTAGGCGACGTGGTCCTTCTTTTCGTACCGCACCACGGTTTCGCTCATCGCGATCCCCCCGCGAAGCCGCCCACCTTGCCGATCACGTCCGCGCCGTAGATGCGCAACGCCTGCTGTAAGGCGAATTCGGCCATGTACCCGCGGAATCCTTCGAGCGGTTCCTCGGCCAGGTTCACCATGCGCCGGTTGGCCCGCACCGCGTCCCCGTCGAGTCCGGCCAGCGCGCCCTCGATCGCCGCGTCCATCTCCTCCGGCGGGACGACCTCGTCGACGAGCAGCCGCGCGTCCGGCTCGTTCGCCTGGATCCGGCGGCCGCCGAGGATCACCTGCCGGGCCACCCTCGGCCCGGTGAACCGGGAAAGCCGGAAATTCGACGCCCCGGGAATGATCCCCTCCGTCGCCGCGGGCAAGGAGAAGTAGGAGTCGGAAGCCGCGATCACGTGATCGAAGACCAGCAGGAGCTGGGCCCCGCCGCCGATGGCGAAGGAATCGACCGCCGCCATCCAGGGCTTGTCGACGAACCGCGAGTGCCACGCACCGTCCGTGCGGACGCCGCGAACGATTTTGTGGATATAGCCCAGTTCCCGCCGCAGGAGGAAATCGACGAGGGGGATGTCGCCCGAGCTCAGCTTCTTGAGGTTGATGCCCGCGCAGAACACCCGGCGTCCCTGATAGCGAGGATGGCTCATCTCGCCGCCGCGCAGCATCCCCACCCGGACGGACGGGTCGAGCAGCGCCAGGTCGACCGCGGTCTCCATGTCGTCGACCTGCTGGGCGTCCTCGGCGTTCAGGCAGTCGTCCCGGCACAGGGTCAGGTACGCGACACCGTCACGGCGCTCCAGCCGGACGGCCTCCATCCGCACGACACCGGTCTCGACGAATTCGGGCAGCAGAGCCAGCGCCCTGGCGGTGGGCCTCAGCATGGCGTCGAGCAGATGAGGGCCTGCCTCCCGCGCACGCAGGATCCCGCGCAGGAAGATGCCCTGATCGATCTCGCGCCCTTCCTTCTCCGCCTGCTGTCGCGAGCGCTCGGCCGCCATCTGTTCTTCCGTGGGCACCAGGCCGGGATAGGCCAGTGCGGCGGCCCGGACGAGTTCGTCGACGCGCAGGTACCGGGTCCGGCCGTCGGTGAGCGCGTCGTAGATCTCCTCGGCGTGCGCCGCCACGAAGTCCGTGCGCAGTGTCCTGATCCCGTCCAGCGCCGAGGACGCCGCGTCGCGCTGCGCGTCCGTCCGGGCGGGAGGCGACGGCAGTCCGGCGAGCAGCTCGTCTGCTCGCCGCGCCGCCTCCGCCAGGGCTCGGTGGTCGAGCCCCGGCGAAGGCGACATCGCGGGAGAATCCGTTGTCACGGCTTGGCTTCCCGTCGCAACGCCCGGTCCGCCGCGGCCAGGTGCGCACCGAGCGCCTCCTCGAAGGTGGTCGAGCCAGCTTCGAAGATCAGCTGCCTGCGAATCGCCAGCTCCGCCCCGTCCGTGACACTGTCCAACTCCGCCAGCGTCTTCGCCGGGTCGTCGGACACCTCGTCGATCAGGTTGAGGGCGAGCGCGCGTTCGGTCCCGATCGGGGCGCCGAGCAGCACGGCCCGCCGGATACCCGCCGCACCCGCCTGCTGGGTGAGCCGGTAGACGGTCATCCCCGGCCAGGTGGCGTCGCCGACGGAAGCGAGCCGCAACCGGGTCCCCGGCTCGGCGATCCGGACGTCGGCGGCGAGGACGAGGTCCAGTGCCGGTCCGGCGCACTCCCCCGACGCCACCGCGGCGGTGAGCCTGCCCAAGCGCTCGAACCGGCGCACGGCCCGTTCCCACTTGGAGACGAGGCCGACCGCGAGCCCCTTCGTCCAGTCGGCGGGCGGGGCTCCCGTGACGTGAACGGTGACCAGACCCGGTTCCCGCTGGTCTTCGGCCCGATCGCAGAGGGCGCCGAGCTCCTCGACCACCGCCGCCGACAACGGCCGGGAGCCGTCGAACCGCAGCACCAGTTCACCGTTCACTTCATTACGCGTCACCATTGGATAAGCGCCATTTCGATTGTGGAGCCAGGCCCCATGGTCATGAGCACGCCGTAGTCTCCGGGGCGGGCGACGTCCTCGTCGGCGAGCCGCTCGTAGGAGAAGAGAAAAGAGCCGCTGGAAAGGTTCCCGTAATCGCGGAGCACACCGGTGGTGTGGCGGACGTCGTACCGGCTCAGGCCGAGGTTGACGACCACCGCGTCGACCACCTTCTTGCCGCCGGAATGCACCAGCCAATGGCCGATGTCGCTGCGGCGCAGTCCCGTACCGGACAGGAGCCGGTCGACGACGATTTCGGCGTGCGCACCGACCACGTAAGGAATCTGCGGGTCGAGGAAGAAACTGAACCGGTCCTGGTCGCGGTCCCAGTCGTAGCGCATCGCGTCGACCGCGTCGGTGATGATGTAGCTCGCGAACTTCAGCACCCGCGGGCCCGGCACGCGCCCGTCGCCGGAAATCACGGCGAGGGCCGCGGATCCGTCGCCGAACAGGCTGTTGACCACCGCGGTCCGCATGGTGCCGTCCAGCGCGTAAGCGGCGGAACACGCCTCACTGCACAGGACGACGCCGAGTTCACCCGGGTGCGCCGCGGACCAGCCCGAGACCACGTTCAGCGCGTTCAGGCCGGCGTTGCAGCCCATGCCGACGATGTCCGAACGGCTGCAGTGCGGGTCGATCCCCATCTCACGGATGATCAGCGCGCTCAGTCCGGGCGTCAGGAAGCCGGTCGAGGTGACACAGCAAAGGTGGCGCAGGTCCGAAAGCGTCGCTCCCGCCGACTTCAGGCAGGCTTCGAGCGCCCGGCATCCCATGTCGACGGCGATCCGCTTGTGTTTGTCGAGGAGGTCACCCTGTGGTTCCGAGACGCGTCCCCCGCCCGGGCTCTCCGGCGGAAGGGTGAGAAAGCGTCGATCGATCGCGCTGTTCAGGAAGACCGAGCGGATCTTGGGGTCCGCTACGTCGAGGATGTCCAGGAGCTCGGACTGCGAGTAGGACGTGGTGGAAACCGCGGTGCCCACCCCGGCGAACCGGGTGATCTCGGTGAGTCCGTTGTGGACGGACAAGTCTTCAGCGGGTTCGGCAATGGTAGTCATCGATACATCCACCCCCATGTTCTGAGCTTGCTTCGAAGCGGCTGCTTGTACTGCGCAGCGGGCATTGCTCTCACCTTTCCTGATATCGCTGGGTATTTCGAAAGTAGGCTTGTCCGAACTCGACGGTCAATGTCGTCCAAGGGGCCACCGTGGCGGTCGTGAGTGGCGATTCGGGTTCTAACCCGAATCGCCACTCACGACAGTCGGAGCCCTTCACGGCCCGGCCACTACCGTCTCGAAAGTCGTGACGTCAGGCCCCGAGCGGAACGCCCGACAGCTGCCGTTCGAGCTCCAGACTGGTGGCGTAGTCGGGCAGCAGCCCCTGCCGCTCCGCCTCGGCGAGGGTGACGGCCACCCGGTCCCGGTCGGACAGGAGCGGTTCGACGCCGGCGCCGACGTCGATGGGCAGCCCCAGCGCGGGATCCAGCACGGAGAGGGCTAGTTCGTTCTGCGCCACATAAGCCGTGGACATCAGGTACCACATGGTGGTGTCGTCTTCGAGCGACACGAACGCGTGGCCGACGCCCACGGGGAAGTACACCGATCGATGGTCTTTCTGGTCCAGCAGAACCGCGTCCCACCGGCCGAACGTCGGCGAGCCGACCCGGATGTCGACCACGATGTCCAGGGCCTGGCCGCGCGCGCAGTAGACGTATTTCGCGGTACCCGGTGGCGTCGTGGTGTAGTGGACGCCCCGCACCACGCCGCGTTTGGACAGGCTCTGGTTCGTCTGTGCCACGCGGAAAAGCGGGCCGCCCTGGGCTTCGGCGAAGGCCTCCTCCTGGAACGGCGAGACGAACAGGCCCCGGTCGTCGGGGAAGACCCGAGGGGTGAACTCGATCGCACCCTCGACGGCGAGTTTGCGTGCTTGCACGGCTACTCCTGATGGTGGAGCGGTCAGAGGGTGGACAGCACTTCGCGGACCGCGTGGACGACCTTGTCCTGGAGGTCGGGGGAGAACGTGGGGTACATCGGCAGCGAGAAGATCTCGGTGGCCAGCTTCTCGGTCACCGGCAGCGAGCCCTTCTCGTAGCCGAGGTGGGCGAACCCGGTCATGGTGTGCACCGGCCACGGGTAGCTGATGTTCAGGTGGATGTCGTACGCCTTGAGGCGCTCGATGATGTCGTCACGTCGCGGGTGGCGCACGACGTACACGTAGTACACGTGCTCATTGCCCGGGACCGTCCGCGGGAGCTTCAGTTCGGTGTCACCGAGCCCCTCGACATAGCGCTGCGCGATGGCCCGACGGTCGGCGATGTAGGTGTCCAGCCGCTTGAGCTTGCGCCGGAGGATCTCCGCCTGGATCTCGTCGAGACGGCTGTTGTGGGCGGGCGTTTCCAGCGTGTAGTACTGCTTGTCCATGCCGTAGTAGCGCAACCGCCGCAGCCGTCGGTCCACGGTTTCGTCGGCGGTGATGGTCGCGCCGGCGTCACCGTAGGCGCCGAGCACCTTGGTGGGGTAGAAGGAGAACGCGGCCGCGTCACCGGTCGAACCCGCGACGGTCCCGTTCTGCCTGGCACCGTGCGCCTGGGCGCAGTCCTCCAAAATGGACAGGCCGTGCTTCGCCGCGAGTTCCTTCAACGGGGCCATGTTCACGCACTGGCCGTACAGGTGCACGGGCACCAGGCATTTGGTCCGCTCGGTGATCGCGGCTTCGACCTGGCTGGTGTCCATCAGGAAATCGTCCTCGCGGACGTCGACGAAGACGGGGGTCGCACCGGTGCCGTCGATGGCGACCACGGTCGGGGCCGCGGTGTTCGACACCGTGATGACCTCGTCGCCCGGCCCGACGCCCAGCGCCTGCAGGCCGAGTTTGATCGCGTTCGTCCCGTTGTCGACGCCGACACAGTGCCCGACACCGTGGTACGCGGCGAATTCCGACTCGAAACCGCGCACACTCGCGCCGAGCACGAGCTGCCCCGAATCGAAGACCGTCTCGACCGCGTCCAGCAGGTCGAGCCGTTCGGCCCGGTATTCCGCCAGGTAATCCCATACACGCGTGGTCATGTGCGAACCCTTCCCTGAACTGATGACGTCAAAGCGGCGACGGTGCGACGCACCCCGTCGGACAGTGAGATCTCCGGGCGCCAGCCGGTGATCGCCCGGAAGGAGGTGGAATCGATGGTGATGCTGCGAAGGTCCGTTTCGGGCGCGTGTGCCGGTGGTTCCACACAGGTCACCTCGACCG
Organism: Amycolatopsis sp. NPDC034160; assembly: GCF_055575355.1. NCBI lineage: Bacteria > Bacillati > Actinomycetota > Actinomycetes > Pseudonocardiales > Pseudonocardiaceae > Amycolatopsis > Amycolatopsis sp. NPDC034160. The sequence goes on from NZ_JBVISU010000024.1 coordinate 9,225, forward strand.
GGTCCGCTCCGGTCTGTCCGGCCATTTCCCTCGCCACGAGCCGGAAGACCTCACCCAGCTGATCGCCCCGGCCCGCCCCGAGCAGCCAGTGGCCGCCCACCAAGGGATCCGGGTGATCCAGTGCCGCCGTGAACGCCGCCGCGACGTCTTCGACGTGGAGCAGGTCGCGGCGCACCGTGCCGTCGCCCCAGACGGTGAGCGCCTGGCCGTCGAGCGCGCGCCGCGCCATGGCGGACACGACACCGCGGTCGTGGTTGCCGCCTTCCACCGTGTTCTCGCCGAAGACCGTCGGCAGCCGGAGGCTGATACCGCGGACGGCGCCTTCGACCGTTGCCTTTTTGAGGATCTCTTCCGCCGCCAGCTTCTGCACGTCGTAGGGGGTCGCCGGATGATCGGGCTCGCTCCCGTCGAGCGGCTCCCTCGGCGGCACTCCGACCTGCGTGGTGCTACCGGCGAACAGCACCAACGGAGGCTCCCCGTCTCCGCCGACGACTTCGACGAGGTCCCGCATCACGCCGACGTTCACGCGTTCCGCGCCCTCCGCCGCACGCCATCCGCCGTCCGCCAAGAGCAGGTACACGATGGCGTCCGAACCCGCGACGGCGTCGGCGAGCGCGGCACGGTCGGTGAGATCGGCGGCGACGACGGTGCTCTCGGCCCGGCCGGGCGGCGGCGTGAAACGCCTGCGTGCCACCGCTCGCAACCGGATCGGCCGCCGCGCCAGTGCGCGCGTGACGGCCGAGCCGACGAAGCCCGACGCGCCGAGGACGGTGATCGTCTTCATGTCACGCACCTCGCCGGGGCTGTGCCGACGCGGCGTTGAGGCAGGCGAGGAGCGTGCGGGCCTCGACGTTGACGTAATGCCCGTGCCGGGTGAGCGCGGTGAGCTGGGCCGGGGTGACCCAGGCGTAGCCGGGCGGCGGATCGAACATCTCTTCCGCCTCGACCGCGAGATAGCGGGCCCTGACGTTGAGGAAGCGGCCGCCTTCTTCGGAATGTATCGCCTCGTAGCGGATCCGCGACGGCGGCGCGTCGAGAACGGCGTCGAGGAAGGGCGGGCGGCTCTCCGCGGGTAGATGCGCGTAGTTCTGTGGCGTGCACTGAACGGTCGGCGCCAGCTCGACCGTGTCCACGAAACCGCCGTCGACCCTGGCGTGGACCAGAACGTGCGGCACCCCGCCGATCTCGCGCATGAGGAACGCGGCGACCCCCAGCCCGACCGATTCGAGCAGTGGCTGCGTCCAGCTGATCTTCTCGCGGTTGCTGCCCTTCACGGCGACTGCGAGGACCTTGAAGTAGAGGCCGTCTTCATGCTCGATCGCTTCGACGCCCTGCTTCCAGCCGGTCACGTCCTTGAGCGGAATGCGCGTGGCACGCACGTCGTGCCGCGACCGTTCGTTCGTGAACCACGACAGGAGCTGGACGTCGGAGAGCAACGCGCCGGGCGCCTCGTCGTGGTAAGGAAGACACGACAACACGCTTCTCGCGTTCATGTTGATCGTCTCGTCCTCGTACATCAGCTCGGCGATCTGGCCGAGGGTGAGCCAGCAGAAGTCGTCCCACATCGGCACGTCGTCGTCGGTCTCGACGATCATGTTGCGATTGCTCTTCCGGAAGAACCAGGATCCTTGCTCCGCTTGGAGAACGTCGACGATGACCCGGTCGGGGTCGGGCGGGGCGAAGTACTCGATGAGTTTGACGTTCGTCCCGCCGTGCGCCTTGGTGTAATTGCTGCGCGTGGCCTGCACGGTCGGCGAGAGCTGCACCAAATTGGGGTTTCCGGGCTCCATCTTGGCCTGCATCAAGAAGTGCAGGACCCCGTCGAACTCCTTGGCGAGAATGCCGAGGATGCCCACTTCGGGCTGCTTGATGACCGGCTGCCACCATTCGCGGTAAGGGCCGTCACCGTGCGGACCGTCCTGTTCGACCACATGCAGCCCCTCGATGGCGAAGAACCGCCCGCTACTGTGCACCAGATTGCCGGTGCCGCCTTCGAACCGCCACTGGTCCAGCGCCGCGAAGGGGATGTGTTCGACGTGGAAGACGTTGGCCTCGCGGCGTTCGGCGATCCAGGTACGGACGTCCTCGGTGCGCATCTGCACGCCTTCGGTGGTCGCGGCCGACAAGGCGATGCGGTCCGCGTGGTCGTGATCGTCGCGGGGACGCACCGTGCCGGGTGGCACCAGGCAAGGCTGCATCACAGGACTCCCTGTCGTCGAGCGGCCATCGGCCGGGATCCGGCGAACGGACTGTTCCCCGCCCGGTGCGGTACGGACCGTCATCGATACATCCACCCCCATGTCCTCTGACAAGGTAGCTTCGGCCGATCTCGGCGGAACAGATCGTCCAATCCCCTTTTCTTGCCGGATTCTTCTTTTTCGACGCCGGATTCACCCGACCGGCGGATGAGTGACGTCCACAGTGGACAGCGCTAGAGCGGCTGCTCCTGCTGGCTCGCCGCCGGTTGCGAGTTCCACGCCCGGTGTTCGTTCTCCCGCACCTGTTCCTCGGCGGTCTGTTCCAGCCTCTTCATCGCGAACCGCAGGATCGGCGGCGCCATCAGCGAGGTGACGATCGCGACGAGAATGATGATCGTGTAGATCTCGACGCTGAGAATGCCCAGTCGCAGGCCCACCATGGCCACCACGATTTCGATGACCCCGCGCGCGTTCAGCCCGGCGCCGAGCGCCAGTCCTTCCCATTTGTTCAGGCCGCTGAGCCGCGCGCCGGCGTACGCGCCGACGAACTTGCCGATGATGGCCAGTGCGAGCACCGCCAGCCCGGTCAACAGGACCTGTGGGCGGATCAGGGCGGTGAGATCCATCCGCAGCCCCGCGGTGGCGAAGAAGATCGGTGCGAAGACCGACAGGACGACCGTGCGCAGGGGGGCGAGTTTGGCCGGATCGACCTTGCCGGCGGTGCCGATCAGGATGCCGCAGACGAAAGCTCCGAAAACCGCTTCGAGGCCGAGTGCCTGGGTGCCTGCCGAAGCGAGCAGTACCAGCACGACGACGACGCCGACGGTGAGCCCTGGCCCCTCGGACTTGGCGGCGACCCGCAACGCGCCTCTGGCCAATGGCCTGCCGAGGGTGAGCGCGAAGAGGACGATGAGGATCAAGTAAGCGAGGGAGAGGAGCACGGTGCCGGTGGTCACCGCGTGAACCGCCATCGCGCTGACGACCGACAGCATGAACCAGCCGAACGCGTCGTCGATCGTGCCCGCGGCGAGCGTGAGCTGCCCGACGTTGCGGTGCAACAGGTTCATGTCGATCAGGGTCTTGGCGATGACCGGGATGGCGCTGACGCACATCGCCACGCCGAGGAACAGCGCGAAGACGGTGATGTCGGTACCGTCGGGGATCAGCACTTCGGGCAGCACGAAACCCGCGCCGATACCCAGGCCCAGCGGAACGATCAGGCCACCGAAGCTGACTCCCGCGGCCGCGCCACCGCGACGGCGGACCATCCGCATGTCCATCTGCATGCCGGTGAGCCCGACCAGCAGCAGGACACCGATCTGGCCGACGGCGTCGAGAAGGTGGTACTGCTCGGCGACGGCGGGGAACAACCAGCCGTGCACTCCCGGCGCGGCCCAAGCCAGAAGCGAGGGACCGAGGAGCACCCCGACGAGCAGTTCGCCGACCACGGCGGGCATTCCGAGCCGGACGGCGAGCCGTCCGAACACGACGGCGAGCAGAAGCAGCGAACCGACCTGGAGCAAGAAGACCAGGAGACTGTGTGCGGCGATCGGGGCGATCGGCGCCGGAAGCGAGAGAAGCACCTTCCTCCTTCGGGAAAGCTCGGATCGACGTCAGGCGTAGGCCCGTGAGCCGTAGTGGGAGACCCGCGTGCCCAGCCGGGCGGCCGCGCGCACCGAGTCGCAGCCCGCGAGGCCCAGCGCGTTCCGGAATTCGACGGCGAGCAGGTCGAGCAGCTGCCGGGCGCCGTCCTCGCCATCCGCGGCGAGCCCCCACATCACGGGTCGTCCGACCAGGACGGCGGACGCCCCCAGCGCGATCGCCTTCAGGATGTCCCCGCCGCTCCGGATCCCTCCATCCAGCAGGATCTCCCCCTGCCACCCGGAAAGGGTGGCGGCGATCTCGCCCAGCATTTCGATGCCCGGAACGGCACCGTCCAACTGACGACCTCCGTGGTTGGACACCACGATTCCGCCGACCCCCGCGTCGACGGCACGGCTCGCGTCCTCGACGGCGAGGATTCCCTTGAGCAGGACGGGAAGTTCCGTGTTCGCCCGGACGGCCTCGACGGATTCCCAAGTGGCGGGGGCGAATTCGCGCGCGGTGTGGTCCGCGACCGCCGACTGCCCGCGAGTACGGCGGTGCGCGGCCACGCCGGCGTCGAAGTTGGCCGCTGTCACGGAATTCGGCAGGGCGAAGCCGTTGCGCATGTCCCGCAACCGCCGTCCCATCCACGGCACGTCGACGGTGAACACGATCGCCTCGCAGCCGGCGTCCTCCGCGCGGCGGACGAGTTCGAGAGAGCGTTTCTCGTCGCGCAGCCAGTACAGCTGGAACCAGGGTCGTCCACCGACGGCCGCGATCTCCTCCAGCGGGACACTGCTCAGGGTGCAGATGGTGTACGGCACGCCGGCGTCCCGCGCCGCGCGAGCCGCCGCGAGCTCACCATCGGGGTGAAACAACCGCTGGTACGCGATCGGGGCGACCGCCATCGGCAGCGCGGCGCGACGACCGAGGAGCTCGGTCTCGATCGTGCCGCCCGCCAGCTCACGCAAGATCCGGGGAACCACGAAGATCCGCTCGAGCGCGGCGCGGTTGGCCGCCAGCGAGGCCTCCGCGCCGCTGCCCCCGGCGAGAAAGTCCCAGATCTCGCCGGGTAGGACAGCCCGCGCCGCGCGCTCGAGGTCGTCCAGGCAGAGGTGCGTCATCGACGGGCTGGGCCGAGCTTGGTCTGCCCGGTCCGTTCCAGCTCGACGGCCTCGTACAGGGCCTTGATGTTGGAACTGCCGAAGGTGCCGGCACCCTGCCGCTCGATGATCTCGAAGAAGATGGTCTTACGCGGATGCGTGGAGGCGGTGAAGATCTGGAACAGCTGGCCGCCGTGATCCTCGTCGGCGAGCAGCTTCGTCTCCCGCAGGTCGTCCAGCGAATGCGTCTCCAGCTCGATCCGCTCGCCGAGCAGGTCGTAATAGGTGTCCGGGGTCTTCAGGAATTCCACCCCGCGCGCGGAAAGTTCCTTGACCGCGCGGACGGCGTCCGCACTGGTGAAGGCGATGTGCTGGACGCCCGCGCCGTGGTGTTCCTTGATGAAGTCGTCGATCTGGCCGGGGTCGGCGGTCTTGTCGGGCTCGATCAGGGTGAGGGTGACCTCTCCCGACGCGCTCTGCACGACGGTGGAGTTCATCGCCTGGGCACCGACCACGATGTGCTCTTCGAAGATCTGCTTGAACCCGAGCGCGCGCTCGTAGAACGCCACCGTCGGCCCGAGATCCCCCGCGTTCAGGCAGATCGCGAAGTGATCGATCGCGAGCAGGTCGACGCCTCCCTTGCCGCGGAAGGCTTCCGGCGATTCGACGGCTCCGTCGCGCTGGATCAGGGTGTGCACGACATCGCCGAAGCCGCTGACGGTGGCCGTGACGATTCCCTCCGCCCGCGCACCCGGCTCGCGGAGGGGTTCCGCCCCGGCGCGCACCGCGGCCTCGAAAGCGGCGGCCACGTCCGAAGTGCGCAGCGCGATGTCGGCCACCCCTTCACCGTGGGTCTGCAGGTACGTCGCCCCCGGGTGCCGGTCCGACGTCGGCTCGGTGAGGACCAGCGCGATCGGTCCCTGCCGCAGCGTCACACTCCGGTGGTCGGCCGACCGGTCGGTGGAGGCGGTGGTGAAGCCGTACTTGTCCATCCAGCCGGACGCGGCCGCCTCGAGATCGGCCACGTACATTTCCACATAGTCGATTTCGAAATTCTGCATGGCTCCTTGAGAAGACAAGACATTCCTCCGTGGAATAGATGTGATCCTCATTCACAGGATGACGCGAGGTCAATTTCGCGGCAATGGTGTCCGCTTGACAGTTGGTGTCCACATAGGACGGACGTGGCGCGGATCAGCGCCCGGTGAACCGCACCGCGAGTTCCCGGTATCCCTGCACGACGACCGCGCGCAACCAGGTCGGTTCCTTCACCAGTTCCACGCGCGACACCCGCTGCGCCAGCTCCCGCAGCACGACCGCCAACTCGATCCGCGCGAGGGCGGAGCCGAGGCAGTGGTGCAGCCCGTGGCCGAACGCGATGTGGCGATTGGGTTTCCGCCCGGCACGGAAGGTGTCGGGCTCGTCGAACACGGCGGGATCCCGGTTCGCGGCGGGAAGCCACGCGACCACCGGGGTGCCGGGCGGCAGGTCGCGACCGTTGATCGTGACCTCGCCGGTCGACACCCGGAGCACGTGCATCGCGGGCGAGGTCCAGCGCAGCACCTCGTCCACGACGGTGTCGATGTCCGCGCTCCCGTCCCGTACCTCGTCCAGCAGGCCGGGCACCGTGGCGAACGCGTGCACCGCGCCGGTGATCGCGTGCCGCGTGGTCTCGTTGCCGCCGATCAACACGTTGTCGCAGTTGAGCAACACGTCGTCGGTCGTGAGGTCGTCGTCGGCCACCAGCGTGCCGACGAGGTCGTCACCGGGCTGCTTGCGGCGCGCGGTGATCAGCTCGTCGAAGTAGACGAGGATCTCGGTGTGCGCCTGCCGCGGCGTCATCCCGTCGAACAGCTCGTCCTCACCGCCGAAAGCGTGGTTGGTCAGGTCGATGAGCATGTCCTGATCCGCCGCGGGCACCCCGAGGATGTCGCAGACGACCGCGGCGGGGATCCGCGGGCCGATCGCCGCGGCCACGTCGCACACTTCGCCGTCGAGCACACGGTCGAGCACGCCGCGCACCTCGGCCCCCACCCGATCCGACAGCTTCCGCGCGGCCGCCCGCGAGAGCAACGGGCCGACCAGCTTGCGGAGTTTGCGGTGCTGATCCTGTTCGGAGACCACCATCATCTGGCCGCCCGAGTTGTCCGGATGGTCACGGTCGAAGCCGATCATCATCCCGTACTCGGAGGTGAAGGGCGCGGACGGTCCGAGGACCGCGGCGCACGCCCGATGCGAGAACACCGACCAGAAGCCGGTGGGTGAGCTGCCCGGCTCGCTCCACACCATCGCGTCTTCCGCCGCGAACTCGCGCCAGCGGGCGTGGCGGTCCAACGTCGTGTACAGATCGGGGTTGCCGAGGTCGACGGCTGTCGTCGTCTGCATGAAGGGCCTCCAGATCAGGTGAGTGCGCCGTCGAGCACCTTGGCGAGCTGTGCCACGGTCGGCGCGTCGAAGAAGGCCTGCACTCGCAGCCGGATCTTCAGGCTTTCGCGGATGCGGCTCACCAGACGAGTCGCGAGCAGCGAGTGGCCGCCGATCTCGAAAAAGCTGTCCTCGACGCCGACGCTGCCGACGCCGAGCACTTCGGCGAACAACTCGGCGAGGATGATCTCCGTCGGCGTGAGCGGTGCTCGTCCCGTCGTCGCCCGCCCGGCATGCTCCTCTTCGGGAGTGGGCAAAGCGGCCCGGTCGACCTTGCCGTTCGGCGAGATCGGAAGGCTCGGCAGGCTGACGACCACATCGGGGACCAGATACGAGGGCAACCGCTTTCGCAGCGGCGGCAGGAGATTCTCGGCCGACACCCGCTCGCCCGCGGTGCCGACCACGTAAGCGACGAGCCGGTTCTCGTGCTCGGTCACCACCGCCTGTGCCACGCCGTCGGCCGCCAGCAGGGCCGTCTCGACCTCGCCCGGTTCGATCCGGTGACCACGGACCTTCAGCTGGTCGTCGACGCGGCCGACGAAGACGAACTGGCCGTCCGGACGCCGCCGCACCCGGTCTCCGGTGCGGTACATGCGACCACCCGGCTCACCGAAGGGATCCGGCAGGAACCGCACGGCGGTCGCGCCCGGCCTGCGGAGGTAGCCGCGGGCGAGGCCGGGGCCTACCGCGTACAGCTCGCCCACCTCCCCGTCCTGGACGGGCCGCAGGCGATCGTCCAACACATACGCGCGGACACCGGTGATCGGCTTGCCGATGGGCGGCGTGCCGTCGCCGGTCAGCGGGTCGCTGGCGGTCACCGCGACCGTGGTCTCCGTGGGACCGTACGCGTTGATCATGACGCGGTCGCTCGCCCAGCGTTTCGCGACCGGTGCCGGGCACGCCTCACCCGCGACCAGGAGCGTCACTCCCGGTGGCAGCCCGCCGGCGTCTTCCAGCGGCGCCAAGGCGGACGGCGGCAACGTGATGTGGGAGATGCCCTGCTCCCGGACCAGCCTGGCGAGCGGTTCGCCGGGGACCAGGTCCGCCGCGGGCGCGAGGACCAGACAGCCACCGGCCGCCCACATCGGCCAGAACTCGGCGACGGCGGCGTCGAAACTGGGCGAAGCGAAGGCCAGCAACCGGTTGTCCGGCAGCAAACGCTGGCGGCGGACGTAGTCGGCGGCCAGATTCGGGATGCCGCGGTGGGTGACCACCACGCCCTTCGGCCGCCCTGTCGAGCCCGAGGTGTAGATGACGTAAGCGGGGTGGTCGGGCAGCAAGGGGCCGAGCCGGTCCCGATCGGCCAGGTTCGGCTCGGACACCCCGGGCTCCCGCACGACGCTCATCACGTCCCTGGCGTCCGAGACAGCCTGTCCCGGCAAGCACAGCAGGCAGTGCGCCACCGTGTCGTCCAGCATGTGCCGCCTGCGTTCCTCCGGATAGTCCGGATCGACGGGCACGTAGGCACCACCCGCCTTGTGCACGGCCAGCATCGCGACGACGAACTCGATCGACCGCGGCATGGCCAAGGCGACCAGCCGCTCCGGGCCGACGCCGTGCGCGACGAGCCGTCGGGCGAGCCGGTTGGCTTCCGCGTTCAGTTCGGCGTAGGTCAGCGTGGTGGCACCCATCGCCACGGCTGGCCGGTCCGGCAGCGCCGCGGCGGTCGCCTCGAACAGGGCGGGCGTCGTGCCCGCCGCCGGCACGGTGAGCTCGGGTGACATGGTCGTACCGGTCATGCGGTCTCCCCCAGACGTGCGCCGGACCCGGAGTGCAGGAACCCGAGCAACTCGTGGTTCACCGCCTCCGGGTTTTCCAGATAGCCGAAGTGCCCGACACCCGGGACGGTGTGGTGCGTGGCGCCAGGGATCACGGTGGCCAACTCCTGTCCCGCGGCCGGCGGCGCCACGAGGTCGTGTTCGAAGGAAATGACGTGGCAGGGCACCTTGATCGCGCGGTAGGCCTCGCGGCGGTCGGGCAGCGCGCTCAGCAGCAGCTGCGCCCGGACCCCTGGTCCCCAGGCCCCCGACGCCTCGAACAGGTCCAGCCAGTCGCCGACGAGATCGTCGTCGGCGAGCGTCGCGGGCCCCAGGTTGTGCATGGCGCGGACCGCGGCGAGGAAGCCCGGTGGCAACTCGGTACCCCGTTCGATCAGCTCGGCCTCGCTCTCGGCCAGCACCCGCTGGACGAGGCTGCTCCTGCCGCAGGCCGCCATCAACACGACCGAATCCAGCGATTCCGGATGGGCGAGTGCCAGTTCCTGCGCGATGTACGAGCCCATCGACGTGCCGACCACGCGGCACGGGGCCGCGTCGAGGTAGTCGATCAGGGCGGCCACGTCCTCGACGAGGTCGTCGATGGTGAACCCGCCCGCGCCGTCGTCGCTCGGCGGGATCCCGCGGTTGTCCATGGTGATCACGCGAAATCCGGCGGCGCGCAGTGCCGGTACCTGATGCAGGTCCCACACCGAGCTCGGCGCCCCGGTGCCGGTCAGCAACAGCACGGCCGGACCGTCGCCTTGGTCGTGGTAAGACAACCGGATCCCGTTCTCGGTTGTCATCAGCATGATGGTCCTTCCCCGCTCGCCGCACAGCCACGGCGCGCAGCGACATGGCAGCCGTCGAATCACGCCGGTGCCGGTTTCCGTCTGATGTGGAGTGTGCGATCCCCAGGTTCTCCGCGCACTGTCGTGACCGTACCTTCGGAACTCGATTATCTGGAAGGATTCGGTACTGGACATGGACGAAAAATCGGTGGTCAATCGCGTCCACGCCGCTGCTTGACACTTCGCAGCCGGATGGAAATCCTAGCATTTATGTATTCGAACGGTTTGTCCGATCATTTGGACATGGAATCGCTGCACGGATCACTCACCGATCCTGCCATCTCGTCGATGAATCTGCTCAACGAGCTGATCGACGAATATCCTGTGGCCATTTCCATGGCGGCAGGCCGACCGTATGAAGAGTTTTTCGACATCCAGCTCATTCACGATTATCTCGACGCGTACTGCGATCATCTCCGGCGCGATCGGAAAGTGGACGAGGCCGGGGTCACCCGCGCGCTCTTCCAGTACGGCACCACGAAGGGCATCATCGCCGACATCATCGCCCGCAACCTCGCCGAGGACGAGAACATCGACGTCGCCCCGGAATCCGTGGTCGTCACCGTCGGCGCCCAGGAGGCCATGTTCCTGGTGCTCCGCACGCTGCGAGCGAACGAGCGGGACGTGCTGCTCGCCCCCGCTCCCACCTACGTCGGCCTGACCGGGGCGGCGCTGCTCACCGACACGCCCGTCTGGCCGGTCCGGTCCGGCGAGAACGGCATCGACCCCGAAGATCTCGTCCTCCAGCTGAAGCGAGCCGACGAACAGGGCAAGCGGGTGCGGGCCTGCTACGTGACCCCCAACTTCGCCAACCCCACCGGCACCAGCATGGATCTGGCGTCCCGTCACCGGCTTCTCGACGTCGCCGAGGCGCACGGAATCCTGCTGCTGGAAGACAACGCGTACGGGCTCTTCGGCGCCGAGCGCCTCCCCACCCTGAAAGCGCTCGACCGGTCGGGGACCGTGGTCTACATCGGCTCTTTCGCCAAGACCGGCATGCCCGGCGCCCGGGTCGGGTACGCGGTGGCGGATCAGCGCGTGGGAGGCGGCGGCCTGTACGCCGACCAGCTCTCCAAGCTCAAGGGCATGCTCACCGTGAACACCTCACCCATCGCGCAGGCGGTGATCGCCGGCAAGCTGCTGCTCAACGACTACAGCCTCACCAAGGCCAACGTTCGCGAGACCGCCATCTACCAGCGCAATCTCCGGCTGACGCTGACCGAACTCGACCGCAGGCTCGGCGGCCACGCCGGAGTCCGCTGGAACACCCCGACGGGCGGGTTCTTCGTCACCGTCACCGTGCCCTTCGTCGTCGACGACGAACTGCTGGCGGACTCCGCCCGCGACCACGGCGTGCTGTTCACCCCGATGCATCACTTCTACGGCGGGAAAGACGGGTTCAACCAGCTCCGGCTGTCCATCAGCCTGCTCACGCCCGAGCTGATCGAGGAAGGCGTGAGCAGGCTCGCCGCCTTGATCACTTCGCGGCTGCCGTGACCCCTCGCGGTGGTCGTCGCTCCACCGGCTTCAGTCCGTGAAGGCCTCCTTCCCTATGTTCAAGGTAGGGAAGGAGGCCTTCACGGACTTCCTGGCTCGGCGCCTCCGGTGAGGCGTGGGCCGGGCCGGTCGCGAGTGGCGATTCGTGTTCTAACGAGAGGTAAGGCGAACGTGGCGTGTTGCGGGCGGGCCTGTTCGCGCCGCGGCCGGATGCCGCAAATGTGGCATTGGGGAAGCTGACCGTCTCCACTGCCGCATGGGGGACATGCCCGCCTCCCGATTCCCCGCTCACACCGCCAGGGGTGACCAACCTTCCCCAGCCCTCAAGGAGGTGTCGCGAAAGCCACTTTCAGGACATGTGATGTCCCGAAAGTGGCTTTCACGACACCTTCGGGACACCACCCCTCGATAAGTACCGGAAGGGGGCTCACGACCGTTGCGCCTCTACGAGCACCATGTCGTCACGGCCGGCGCCGGTGGAGGAGAACGGTTTCCGCGCGACGACGTCGAAGCCCGCCTGTCCGAGTTCCCGCACGATCCGGTCCACCGTGAAGAGCCTTCGGCGATGCGTGCAGACGACGAAGGGGTCCTCGGTCTCGTCGGCGGGGTAGATGGTGATTTCCTGGGTCTCCTCCGACGGCAGGATCTTCACGTGCAGTACGTGCCGTTTGCCGCTGCGCCCGGACAACTCCTGGCTGCGCTCCACCGGCTCCGCTTCGACGGGTTTCGTCAATTCCAGGCTGAGCAGGAACTTTCCCTCGGGCGCGAGATGCTCGCGAACCGACGCGTACAGGCCTTTCCGGTCGGCTTCGCCGAGTTCGTTGATCGAGCCCGAGCTGATGACCACCGCGCCGAAGCGCTTGTCCAACGCGAAAGCGCTCATGTCCCCCTGGACGACCGTGCAGCGCTTTCGCACGTCGGACGGCGCTTCCGCCAGCCGCTTCCGGAACGCGGCGACCACCGTGGCCGACAGCTCCAATGCGGTCATGTCCCAGCCGAGCTCCAGGAAAGGGAACGTCAGCCTGCCCATTCCGGCCGCGAGTTCCAGCACGGGCCCGGGATCGCCGGGAAGGCGAGCCGCGAATTCCCGCGTTTCCAGGGTGCCGTCGGAGTCCTGGATCAAATCCCGATAGGTGTCCGAGCCGTCCTCGTCGTAGAAGTCGCACAGCACACCCCGCTCCCCCACTGAGGAAAGCAGGACGCCGGCGTGCGCCGTCCGCACCGGGCCGCGCTCCAGTTGATCGGTCATCAGGACACCCTCCTGGTCGACATTCGTCTCCGGCACGATTCAGCCGTTGTCTTCACGGGCGATGACCGGCCAGGTCGTTTCGCCATACGCGCCCTGTGGCGAGCTTTTCCGGGCGTGCCTTTCCAACTGCGCGAAAAGGTCCTTTTCCGGCCCGTGGAGCATCGACATCTGCGTCGGGTAAAGCCGCATCGCCTCGAACTTCCGCGTCCGGGCAGCCGGCTCGACCGAGACGAAATCGGGGACACCGAGCCGGAAACCCGCCGGGAGTTCGGCGGCGCCCGGCGCGAACATCGCGTGCGGAAGGTCTTCCCACAGCCGCACCGGGATGTCCTTGTCCCGCGCGACGAGCAGCGTGGTGTCCCGCGTGATCTCGTTGTCGACATGTCCACTGGCGGCCGCGCAGGTCACGATCAGCGTCGGGTCGCACTCGTCGACGATCGACGCGATCTCCGCCTTCACCGCGGCGAACAGCTCCGGATCCCCTTGGGGCGATTGCGGTCCGATGGCCAGTTTCCGCCGTCCTGGCACGTTGTCGGCCAGCCAGCGGCCGTCCGGCGACTTGCGATAGATGGCGTCGAGGAATCGGCTGTGCCGGTACTCGGCCCCCAGGTGGCCGAGCGCGGCGATGTCTTCCTCGCGGCGACGCAGCGACGCGTCCTGATCCGGCGAGAGTCCCCAGATCGAGTGCAGCCGCTCCGCCGCCGGTGAGAGCGGCGGCATCGCGCTACCGGCGAACACCGTGTGGACGGTCACCTTCGCGCCGTCGCGTTCCGCCTGGGCGAGGCCCGCCCCGAAGGACAGGACCGCGTCGTCCAGATGAGGGGAGATCGCCAGTATCCGGTCCGCGCCGAGGTCGTGGGTCATCGCGGCCACGTCAGCTCACGTGCACATTCGGCACGTACCGGATCCACTGCCCGCCGGAGTCACGGAAAGCCTGCTCCGCGTTCATGATCTCGTCGGCGTGGTTCCAGGCGAACAGCAGCGCGTAGTCCGGGTGATCGTCGGCGAATTCCCGGTACTCGCGGACCGGGATGTGCTGACCCGGGCTGAGCCTGCCCTGTTTGGCCGGTGTGGTGTCCGAGATGAACTGCACCATATCCGGGGTGATGCCACAGAAGTTGGTCACCGTGGCGCTCTTCGCCGTCGCGCCGTAGCCGACGACGCGTTTGCCCTCGGCACGGAGCTTGGTCAGCAGCGCGATCAGGTCTTCCTTGATCTTCTTCACGTTGGTGGCGAAACCTTCCAGCGTGGCGTACTCCGACAGCTTGCGTTCGGTCTCCCACGCCAGCAGTTCCGCCACGGCCTCGGTCGGCTTCCTGGCCCCGGCGAGGGCGAGGGTGTAGCGGACCTCGCCGCCGTGCACCGGAATGCGCTCGACGTCCACGAGCTCGAGACCGTTGCGCGCGGCCATCTCCTGTACCGAACGGGCGGTGAAGAAGAAGAAATGCTCGTCGTAGATCTGGTCGAACGACGTGCGCTCCACGATGTCCCCGAGGTACGGGTCCTCGAACACGAACACGCCGTTCGGGCCGAGCAGGGTGGTGACGCCCTTCAGGATCGAGTCCATGTAGGGGATGTGGCACAGGGTGTTGGCCGCGTAGATCACGTCGGCCGGGCCGTCGTTCTTCCGGATGTCGGCCGCCGTCGCCTCTTCGAAGAAGTCCTTGCGGACGCGGATTCCCTTTGCGGCGGCCAGATCGGCGACGCCACCGGAGGGTTCGACGCCGAGCTGGCGCACCCCCGCTTCGGCCACGGCCTTGAGCATGATGCCGTCGTTGCAGCCGAGCTCGACGATGAACGGGTCGTCGCCGGTCAGCTCCGTGGTCAGCAACCGCTTGGCCAGTCCGGTGAAATGCTCGCGCATGACGGCCGAACCGGACGAGTGATAGGGGTAGGCCTCGTGGAACATCAGGTCCCTCGGGACCTCTTCCATCAGCTGCACCATCGTGCAGGAATCGCAGATCCCCGTGGCGAGCCGGAAGAAGAACTCCTTCTTCTCCTCGCCGGGGACCACGAACGCGTCCGAAAGCGGCTGTCGCCCGAAATCGATGAACTCGGTGACAGTGCCGTCACAGATACGGCACTGGGACGTGGTCGACATGCGGTCTCCTCTGTGCTTCGTCTCGAAAAAGTCGTGGCCCGCGGTCAGGCGGGAACGGTGAGTTTGCCCTGTCCCGCGGCCTCGAACAGCAGTTCCGCGGCCATCGTCCGGCCGTCGGTGCGGACCTGGACCGCCACGGCCGCCGCTCGCGCGCGGGTTTCCGGGGAAAGGGCCCGCGCGAGCGCGGCCGAGAAGGTGTCGAAGGTCGGGACCGGACGTTCCTCCAGCGCCACCCCGATCCCCAGCGCGGTCACGCGGCTCGCGTAGTACGGCTGGTCCGTGTGCCGGGGCAGCACGAGCTGGGGGATGCCCGCCCGCGTGGCCAGGTGTTCAGTGCCCGCGCTGCCCTTGTGGAGGGCGGCGGCCACCCGGCCGAACAGCGCCTGGATGTTCACCTCGCCGACGGCGAAGCAGTCGGCCCCGTCGTCGGGTAGGTCCAGATCGGCCCAGCCGCGGGAAAGGATCACGCGGTGGCCCTTGGCGCGGATCGCTTCGATGGCCGTCTTCGTGGCGTCGGCGAGTCCGGGGCCGGACGCGCTGCCGAAACCGACGTACACCGGCGGTGGCCCGGCGGCCAGGAACTCCTCCAGGTCCGCCGGGAGCGGCCGTTCGTCCGGCAGGATCCACGCGCCGGTCTGCACGGCGTCGAGAGCCGGGTCCACCGGGGCGAGGACGGCGTCCGCCGCCAGCCAGGGCCGCTCACCGTAGCCGTAGCGGAAGACGTCCTCGACCGGGGTGAGGCCGATCGCGGCGCGCCTGCTGTTGAGCGCTTCCCCGTACCGCTCGGTGAAACGCTGGGCACGTTCGGCCCACAGCACCCCGTTGTCGGTCACGCCCGGCGTGGTCCGCTCGTCCTCGGGCGGCGGATAGGCCGACGACGGCAGGTAGTTCGGGCTGTAGGCGGCGTAGAAGTAGGGGATGCCCAGCTTCTCGGCCACCGACCGCACGCCGGTCGCGTGGGCCAGCTCGCCGGTCGCCACCACCACGTCACAACCCTCGGCCCCCGGCGGGACCTGGTCGAACTGCATGTCGATCGCCATGGCCGCGAACTTGCGCTCCTCCTCGGCCGACGGCGGCGGCATCCCCTCCTGCAGCAACATGCCCTCGTGCGCCAGGCCGACCGGCACATGCGGCACCCCGGCTTCGGCGAGCCGGTCCGCGGAGGAAGGCGACGCGCACATGCGTGCTTCCGCGCCGAGTTCTCGCAATCGGACCGCCAAGGCCACCAGCGGTTCGACGTCTCCGCGGCTTCCGCACGTCGACAACAGCACACGCATTTCGCGTCCCCTATCTTGATCGGTTGTGGGTTTCACGCGGAAACCGCGGAGTCGGCCCGGCTGGCCGCGTCGAGCAGCAGTTCCGCCGCCACCGTCGTCCCGTCCGTCCTGGCCGTGGCCGCCACGGCCGTCGCCCTGACCCGGGTTTCCGGGGCGAGTGCCGTGGTGAGCGCGGCCGACAGGGAATCGAAGGTCGGGACCGGACCGTCGTGCGCCACGCCGATCCCCAGCTCGGCGACGCGGCTCGCGTAGTACGGCTGGTCCGCCATCTGGGGTAGCAAGATCTGGGGCGCGCCCGCCCGCGTCGCCACGTGCGTCGTGCCCGCGCCGCCGTGGTGGACGACGGCGGCCACCCGGGGGAACAGCGCCTGGTGGTTCACTTCGCCGGTCTCGAAACAGTCTTCCCGGTCGTCGGGCAGCACCAGATCGGCCCAGCCACGGGAAAGGATCACCCGGCGGCCCTGTGCCCGGATCGCGGCGACGGCCACCCGGACGGCGTCGGCGGGGGCGCGCAGGCTGCCGAACCCGAGGTACACCGGTGGTGTACCGGCGGCCAGGAAGGCTTCCAGCTCAGCGGAAAGCGGTCGTTCGTCGGGCACGATCCACGCACCGGTCTGCACGGCGTCGAGGTCGGTCGGCTGCAGCGGGGCCAGCACCGGGTCCGCGGCCAGCCAGGGGTGATCGGTGTAGCCGAAGCCGAAGATGTCGTCCACCGGCGGCAGGCCGATCGCTTCCCGCAGGCTGTTGAGCGGGCCGCCGTATCGCCGGAAGGCGCTCTGGTTGTTCCGCTCCCACAGCGCCCGGATGTCGGTCCCCTCCGGTGCGGGCGGCTCGCCGAGGGGCGGCGGTGGCGGATAGTGCGGCGACGGCACGAAACTCGGGCAGTGGAAGGCGTAGAAGTACGGGATGCCCAGCTTCTCGGCCACCGACCGCACACCGAGTGCGGCGGCCAGCAGCCCGGACGTCACCACGGCGGAGCACCCCTCGGCGGCCGCCGGGATCCGGTCGAACTGCGTGGCGATCGTCTCGGTCATGAACCGCTGCATGTCCTCGCGCGTCGGCGGCGCCGCGTTCTTGACCGGCTCGCGCGCCGAGGCGCCGACGGGCACATGCGGCACGCCGACCTCGGCCAGCCGATCCGCGCAGTCCGGCGGTGCGGCGAGCTTCGCCTCCGCACCGAGCTCCCGCAACCGGACGGCCAGTGCCACCAGCGGTTCGACGTCGCCGCGGCTTCCGCACGTGGCCAGCAACACCCGCGTCACGTTTCCCCCGTTCATGCGGGCACGACCGGCTTCTCGACGCCGGCCGCGTCGAACAGCAGTTCCGCGGCCACCGTCGTCCCGTCGACGCGCATCGTGGCCGCCACCTCCTTCGCCCGCGCCCGGATTTCCGGGGACAGGGCCGTGGTGAGCGCGGCGGACAGGGAACCGGCGGCCGGGATCGGCCCGTCGACCGCCACCCCGACGCCCAGCTCGGCCACCCGGTCGGCGTGATACGCCTGCTCCACCACGTTGTCCACCACGCGACGCACGACGACATGGGGGATGCCCGCCCGCATGGCCACGTACGTCGTGCCCGCGCTGTCGTGGTGGATGGCGGCGGTCACCCGGCCGAACAGCTCCTGGAGGTTCACCTCGCCGACGGTGAAGCAGCCGTCGTCCTCGTCCGGCAGGGCGAGATCGGCCCAGCCACGGGAAAGCACCACCCGATGACCCTGTGCGCGAACCACTTCGACGGCCACCTTCGCGGCAGCCGCGGTCCTGGCACCGGACGAGCTGCCGAAACCGACGTACACCGGCGGTGGCCCGGCGGACAGGAACGCTTCCAGCTCCGGCGGCAGGGGCCGTTCGTCGGGCAGGATCCACGCACCGGTCTGCACGGTGCCGGAGTCCGACGACGGTAACGGCGCCAGTACCTGGTCCGACGCCAGCCAGGGCCGCTCGGTGTAGCCGTAGTCGAAGAGATCCTTCACCGGTGCCAGGCCGAGCGTGGCCCGCTTTTCGTTGACCACGTCACCGAAAAGCCCGTAAGCGCCCTCGTTGTACAGGTCCAGCTCCGCCCGGCTGTGCACCGACGGCAGATGGTCCGGGGACAGCACGATGTAGCGGTAAGGGACGCCCAGCTTCTCGGCCACCGACCGCGCGGCGACGGCGGCGGGCAGCAGACCGGTCATCACCACCGCCGTACAGCCTTCGGCGGCCGAGGGAAGCTTGCCGAACCACTCGGCGACCACGTCGGTCACGATTTCGGGATCCCCCGGCGCCGGTTCACCCGGCCCGCGTGCCCCCGCTCGTACCGCCGGCCCGACCGGCACCATCGGCACCCCGGCCTCGGCGCACCGCTGGCCGTAGTCGGGCGGCAGGCACATCCGCGCATCCGCACCGAGTTCTCGCAACCGGACGGCCAAGGCCACCAACGGTTCGATGTCTCCGCGTGATCCACACCCCGAGATCAGCACGCGCATTTCGCATCCCCTGTTTCGTAGGTCCTCAGCCACCGATGGGCTCATGACGGGCAGCGGCTCACACCGGGTGGTGCGGCAGCCACTTCATCCCGTCGGGCGAAGTCACCAGGCCGCCGGGGAAGAGCGGCAGCTCGGGTTCGGCGTCCTCGCCGAGCAGCGCCTTCATCTGGACCTGGCCCGCTTCCTGCATCGCCTGCTGGACCACCGCCGACTTGAACATCGGCACCATGTCGTCACCGTCGCCCGCCGCCATCTTGTCCACGGCCGCGGCGAACTCGGCGCTGCGCGCGGCGATCCGGTCGGCCGCGGTCAGCGCGGTCTCCCCGGACGACACCCCGCCGATCAGCTCGACGAACGATTCGATGTCGGTGCTCTGGTTCTGCGTGACCTTCTTGGCCTGCCAGAAATACGATTCCTCGTTCACGTTCATCTGGTAGAAGGACACGAGGAATTCGTAGAAGACGCCGTACTCGCGGCGGTAACGCGACTCGAACTCGTTGAGCGCGGTCTTTTCGTCCAGATCACCCGCGAGGACGCTGTTGATCGACCGGGCCGCGAGCAGCGCGCTGTAGGTCGCCAGGTGCACCCCGGAAGAGAACACCGGGTCCACGAAGCACGCGGCGTCGCCGACCAGGATCATTCCCGGCCGCCAGTAACTGTCCTGCTGGTACGAGTAGTCCTTGCGGACCCGCAGTTCGCCGTACTTGCCGGTGGTCACCCTGGTCGCGTTCGAAAGGTATTCCGAGATCAGCGGGCATTCGGCGATCAAGGCGTTGAGCGCCTTCTCGCGGTCGCCCTGGATCTTGTCGGCGTCCTCCCGGCGCACCACCGCGCCGACGCTGGTCAGCGTGTCGCTCAACGGGATGTACCAGAACCAGCCGTTGTCGAAGGCGACGCTCAGGATGTTCCCCGAGACCGGCTCCGGCAGGCGTTTGCCACCCTCGAAATAGCCGAACAACGCGAGGCTGCGGAAGAACTCCGAATAGTTCCGCGACCCGCCGACCTTCGAGTAGAGCCTGCTCTTGTTGCCCGAGGCGTCGATCACGAACCGCGCGGACACCTCACGCTCGTTGCCGTCGGGATCGGTGTAGCGCGCCCCGGTGACCCGCTCACCGTCTTCCACGACGTCGTTGACCGAGCAGCCTTCCCGCACGACCACGCCCTTGCTCTTGGCGTTCTTCAGCAGGATGTCGTCGAAGCGCGCCCGCTCGACCTGATAGGCGTGCGACGTCGAACCGGCCATTTTGGCGGAGATGCCGAAGTGGAACGTCCACGGCTCCGGCCGCGCACCCCAGCGGAACGTGCCGCCCCGTTTGATCGGGAAACCGGCGTTGGCCAGCTCGTCGGAGACACCGAGCATCCGGCACACGCCGTGCACCGTGGCCGGCAGCAGCGACTCACCGATCTGGTATCGAGGGAAAACCTCTTTCTCCAGCAACAACACCCGATGGCCCTGCATGGCCACCAGCGTGGCGACGGTCGAACCGCCCGGCCCGCCACCGGCCACCACCACATCGAAGTCTTCGACCGACATCTCCCACCATTCCTCTATCGAGTGTCAAATTGCGGAGGCTGGTTTTCACCCCGGATCGTGCTACCAGGCGACTGGAACCTGATCAGGACAGTCGACGAACGCGCTTCGGTATTTCACTTCCGCGATGGGCACCGCCAGCCGCAGGCCCGGGAATCGCCGCCACAGGGTTTGATACGCCGTCCGCAGCATCGACCTCGCCAAGGCCGCGCCGACGCAGTAATGGATTCCGTGCCCGAATCCGACGTCCGACACCGCGGCACGATTCGCGTCGAGAACGTGGGGATTCGGCGTCAACGCCTCGTCCCTGTTCGCCATCAGGACCGAGCACAGGACGTAATCCCCCGCCTTGATCAACTGCCCGTCGATGACCACGTCCTTGATGGCGAGACGGGGATTCGGCGCCTGCACGGGAGACAGATAACGCACCAATTCGTTGACGACGCGATCGGCGCGTTCCGGGCCTTCGAAAAGCACCTTGATCTGGTCGGGGTTCTCCAGCAGGGCGAGCACCCCGAAGCCGATCATCCCCGCGACGGTCTCGACACCGCCGAGGATCAGCGCCGTGCACAGCCCCTTCAGTTCCTCGTCGGTGACGTTGCCGCCGTGCTCCCGCACGATCATGCCGAGGAATCCGTCGTCCGGATCCGCGCGCTGCCGGGCGATGAGATTGTCCAGGTACCGGTTGAACGCCGCGCTGTCCGCCGCTCGCGCCTTGAGGCCGCGGCTCAGGTCGGTGTTCCGCCTCAGCCGCCGGACGAACTCACGCTGATCGTCCCGCGGGATGCCGAGTAGTTCGCACAGGGCGAAGGCACCGACCGGGTCGGCGAACAGCGCCTGGAGGTCCGCGGGCGACCCCTCGGCCTCCATCAGGTCGAGGCGATCATCGACGAGGCTTTGGATCGCGGGCTCCATTCGGCGGATCCGGCGGACCGTGAACTCCGGCGTGAGCATCTTCCGCAGCCGGGTGTGCTCGGGCGGATCATAAGTCGATATCTGCCCGACGAACTGGGCTTCGACGTGGGTCCCGGATTTCGCGTTGGTGAATTGCGGCCGCGTGGTGAAATTCTCGTGATCGCCCAATATCCGGCGGACGACGTCGTAACCGTGTGCCTGCCAGACGAAGTCCCTGCCCAACTGCGTCGACGAATCCCCGGCTATCCGGACCAGCGGGCCGTGCGCCCTGAGTTCGAAATTGTCCTCGTGCGGATCGCAGTTCGTTCGCAGCTGGAAGTTCGCGGGCTCCCGCAGGAGCGGCGCGACCTGCTCGATATCGTGCCCCATCCGAATGGAAACTCCTTGGTAGAGGCGGGAAAATGCCGTTCCGGCGTTGGCGACCGAGCACGCCGGCGTCCCAATTTCACCCGTAATCAGGCGGGACGTCCAGCGGCCCGGGTGGACGGGCCCGCCGATCACCAGGCGACCATCAACTCGGTCAAGCCATATGCGGGAGTGGTCAGGCGGAACTTGGTGTCCTGCGAGGGATCCGCGAGCCTCAGCGCGGGAAAACGGCGCCACAGCGCGGTGAAGACCGTGCGCAGTTCGAGGCGGGCCAACGCGGCGCCGAGGCAATGGTGGATGCCGTGGCCGAACGCGACATGCGGGACGGGATCGCGGGTGACGTCGAGCCGGTCCGGGTCCGGCACCAGGGCAGGGTCACGATTCGCCGCGGGCAGCGAACAGATGACACTCTCGCCCCGTTTGATCACCTGGTCGGAGATGGTGACGTCCTGCGTGGCGATGCGGGGTGTCGGACTGTAGGGCACGGTCAGGTACCGGATCAGTTCGTCGACGGCTCGTTGCGCCGACTGGTCGTCACCGCGGAACGCGGCGATTTGCTCGGGGTGCCGCAGCATCGCCAGCACACCGAGCCCGATCATGCCGGAGATGTTGTCGTCGCCGGCCAGCATCACCTGAACACAGAAGCCTCGCAGCTCCTCGTCCGTGGCGTCGTCCCCGTATTCGGCGACGACCGCCCCGATCATCCCCTCGCCGGGTTCCTCGCGTTCCCTGGCGATCATCGCCAGCAGGTAGCGGGAGAACTTGTCGCCGAGCGCCGCCCGCCTCTTCTGGCTCAATGAGGCGTCGAGATGTCCGTGACAGAGCTTCAGGAACATGTCCCGGTCGTCCCTCGGCACGCCGATCAGTTCGCACAGCACGGCGCCGGGCACCTTCTCGGCGAGCAGCGGGACCAGATCCGCGGGAGAACCCGCCGCCTCCATCTCGTCGAGACAGCCGTTCACGATCTGCTCGACGTACGGCTGCATCCGCTGCATCTTGCGCAGGGTGAAACCGGGGGTCAGCTTCTGCCGCAGCCGCGTGTGCTCGGGCTGGTCGTAGTCCATCAGGTTGCCGACCAGTTCACGCGGCCGGAAGATGCCCTTCCCGCCGATCTCGTCGCGCGGGTCCCAGCGCCGCCGGGTGCTGAACTGCTTGTGGTCGCCCATCACCTGCCGGACGACGGCGTGCGTGGCCGCCATCCAATGGGTCTCGGCGTCCGCGCCGGATCCGACGGTGACCCTCGTCAACGGTCCGGCCGCGAGCAGTTCGTGCGCCGGATCCAAGCCGTCCCGGCGAATGTGCAGCGGACGCGGGTCATCCTCGCTCAACGGGAAAACTCCTTTGCTACGGCGGAGAAGAGGGGCACAGGTGACGGGTCGGCCGGGTTGGTCGTGTGGCGATCCGGGTTATCGAGAAGAAGACCGACCGTGTCGTGATCGTGGGCGGCCTGTTCGTCGGGTGACGGGCAGCGCGACGACGTAACTCGCGTGCTCAAACCCGTAACTCGTGTGCTCAGACACGTAACTCGCGTGCTCAGGCGCGGGACTCGCGTGCCAGGCTCCGCACCCGGGTGTCCCGCCTCCCAGCACGCGAGTTGCGTCTCCAAGCACGCGAGATTCGTTTCTGAGCACGCGAGATTCGTTTCTGAGCACGCGAGTGCGGCGGCACGGCTACCGGTACCGGCGCCGCGCTACCAGTCGAGCGGCAGGGCTTCCACGTCGAACGGCGGCGGACCTAGTTTGATCTCGCGATCCGGCTCCGCCAGCTTGAGTGTCGGAAAACGGTGCGCCAGCGCAGGAATCGCCGTCCGGAACACCATTTCGGCCAACGGGCGGCCGAGGCAGTGATGGATGCCGTGCCCGAACGTGACGTGCGCGGGCTTTTCCCGGGTGATGTCGAACCGGTCTTCCTCGTCGGGGAACTTCCGGCGGTTCGCGGCCAGCAAGGAGCAGGTGACGGCGTCGCCCTCCTTGATGAGCTGATCGCCGATGCGCACGTCCTCCAGCGCGATGCGCGGAGTGGTCTTCTCGTCGCTGGTGAGGTACCGGGCCACCTCGTTCAGCCAATCCGGGACGGTCTCCGGTTTCTCCCGGAGCACCGCGAACTGTTCCGGGTTCTCGACCATCAGCCACGCACCCGCCGCGAGGAAACGAGCCACCTGGTCCCCGCTCGCGCCCATGACGAACGCGGCCACCCCCAGCAGTTCCGCGTCGGTGATGTCGTCGCCGTGTTCGCGCACCACCGCGCCGAACATGTCGTCACCGGGATCGCGGCGGGTCTTGGCCGCGATCTGGCCCATGTAGGTCCAGAACTTGTTTCCCGCCGCCACGCGCCGTTTACCCGACCGCTCGGACCGGCTGGCGTGCAGGGCGCGGGACAGGTCCGCCTGATCGTCACGGGGAATGCCGAGGAAGTCGCAGATCACCGTCGTCGCGATGGGCCACGCGAACCGGGGGACGAAATCCACCGGGCCACCGGTGGCCTCGACATCGTCCAGGGTGGCCTTGACGATCAGCTCGATCCGCGGCTGGAAGGCCTGCATCCGGCGGAAGGTGAACGCGGACGCCACCATCCGGCGCAGGCGCGTGTGCTCCGGTGGGTCGTACTGACCGAGGAAGCCGGGCCAGATCCGCCCGGCCTCGGTCCCGCCGAAAAGCAGTTTGGCGCTGAACTTGTCCGAGCCGAGAACCTGCCGGATCTCGTCGTACCCGGTGGCGAGCCACCCGGTCCGTCCGTCGGGAGAATGCTTGTCCTCCAAGATGGACCAGGGGCCTTCGCTCATCAGGGAACGCAACTCCGGCCCCGGATCGAATCGGTCTCTCCGGTGTATTTCCGTGCCCCGGAGGGCGTTGTTCTCCTCGAACACCGCACAAGGTCCTTTCGCCTCGTCCAGCCGATGAATCAGGGGCGGGCGACGCCGGGGGTGTCGCCACATCCGCACGCGCCCTTTCGGCCGCAGGTGTCCGTGAAGGTCTCCTTACCCACCCTGAAGGTAGGTAAGGAGGCCTTCACTACGCCGCTGCCGTGGTTCTTGCCGGAACTGGCGCCGGGGCGTGTCGCGAAAGCCACTTTCGGGACATCAGATGTCCCGAAAGTGGCTTTCGCGACATGGCCGCTGGACGATTTTGAGTGACCAGCCCTCGTACCACCGGACACTTTCGCCTCACCGCTCGATGAATCGAGCGGGCTGCCTGTTCGCGACATGGCCACCGCGCGCGTCCAACCGTCCGCGTTGAGCGGCTGGACACCTTCTCTCAGGCGTTCGCTTCCTGGATGAGGCTCTTCGGCCGGAGGTCCGTCCAGTTCTCCTCGACATAGGCGAGGCACTCCTGACGGGTGGCCTCGCCGTGCACCCGGGTCCAGCCGGCGGGCACCTCCGCGAAGGACGGCCACAAGGAGTGCTGCCCTTCGTCGTTGACCAGCACGAAAAAGGAACCGTCTTCGTTGTCGAAGGGGTTGGTCATCGTTGTGTCCTTTCACCCTCCGGGCGGTGCCGGAGTTTCTCGGCGACGATGGCTCCAATTTGGCCCAGCGCCGCGGTTTGCACCATGTCGTAGTGGTTGGACGGGATCTCGTGGGCCTCGACGGACCCGCTGGTGAACTCCTTCCAGCTGGCTTTCGCCACCGAAACGGGCAAATGCTCGGGACGATCCACCGTGGCGATGAAAAGCAGGATGTCCCCGGCGAAGGGCGAAGAGGTGTGGCGTGGCCCGATCTCCCAGAGATTGCGCATGACCGCCTCCAGGCGTGCCCGGGCGGCCTCGCCCTTGACCAGTTGACCCGCGAGATCCAGATCCGCCTGATTCCGCTTGGAGAGAGCCGCTTCCTCACTCGCGGCGCCGGTCGTCTTACGTCCCATGTAGACCGGATAGGCGTCGAGCAGCGCGAGCAGGCCGACCTGCTCCCCTTCCGCTTCGAGCGACCTGGCCATCGCCTGCGCGATGCGGCCGCCGAGCGACCAGCCGAGGAGGTGGTACGGCCCTTCAGGCTGCACGGCACGGATCTGCGCCAGGTAGTCGGCGGCCATCTCCTCGACGCTGCCCGGCAGCGGTTCGGTACGGGCCAGTCCTCGCGCCTGCACGCCGTAGACCGGCTGATCCTGCGGGAGGTACCGCAGCAGCGGCTCGTAGTTCCAGCTCAGTCCGCCGCTCGCGTGGACACAGAACAGGGGCGGGCGGTCACCGGTGACCCGCAGTGGCAACAGGATCTCGAAGTCGCCTGTCTTCACCGAAGTGCTCGCTCGCCGCCGCTCGCCCACGACGACCAGGGTCTTGGCGGGAGTCTTGCGAGCCAGCAGACCGGTGTGCAGCATCCGGTGCCCTTCGTCCCCGAACGGACAGGGCACGGTCGGCAGTTCGGCCGGTCCCTCGTCCACCGCGGGGCCGGTGACGTAGAGATCGCCGACGGCGCCCGGAGCGACGGGGCGGAGCCGGTCGTCCAGCAGGAGCGCGCCGAGCGGACCGTCCCCGGCGAGGTCGGCGACCACCTGGGGCACGTCCCCGGCCCAGCGCGCCGGCGCGATGGGCGGACGGCCGCGTTCGAAGTCGTCCAGGAAGAGGTCCAGCTCGCTGATCCGCCGCTGGGGGTCCTCCGCGACCTGTTCGAGGACGCGGACCAGCCGCCGCGCCACCTGCTCGGCCGTGGCCTCGTCGAACAGGTCGACGGCGTAGCGCAGCGCGCCTTCGAGGCCGCCCGCTTCGTCATCGTCGTCGAAGCGCTCGGTGAGCTCGACCGCGAGATCCAGCTCCATGGCCTCGACGCCGCCGGGTTCCACGCTGGTGCGCAGGGCGGGCAGTTCCGCCGCCGACCACCCGTCGATGTCCTCCTCGTCCACCCGCAGTCCCACCTGGAACACGGGGTGGCGCGACAGCGACGCCGGCAGATCCAGCAGCTCGACGATCCGCTCGAAGGGCACGTCCAAGTGCTGTTCCGTGGCCTGGAAGGCCTCCTGAACCCGGGTGACGACCTCTAGGAAGGTCGGATCCCCCGACAGATCCGTGCGGAGGCCGAGCGGCCGGGTGAACGGCCCGATCATCGGTTCGAGGTCGAAAAGTTCCTCGTCCCGCGGCAGCGTCGTGCCGATCACCACGTCGGGGCCCGCCCCGTACTTGATCAGCAGCATGGCGAGCGCGGCGTGCACCAGCTGGAGCGTCTCCGCGCCGATCGGTTCCGCCGCCTCGCTCAACCGGGCGTGCGGACCGGCGGCCAACCGCAGCGCGATCGAACCCGCCCGCCGTGACGGGACCGCGGGGCGGGGACGGTCGAACGGGAGCACCGTCTCCTCGTCGATGCCCGCCAGGTTGTCCCGCCAGAAGGTGATCTGCTCGTTGATCAGCCCGCCCGGCTCGTTCTCGCCATCGAGCAGCCGCTGCTCCCAAAGCGCGTAGTCGGCGAACTGCAAGGCCAGTGGCGCCCGCTGCGGTGCCCGGCCCTCGCGCCGCGCGCCGTAGGCGGCCGCCAGATCGCGGAAGAACACGTCCAGTGAGTCGTCGTCGGCGAGGATCCGGTGGACCCGCAGATGCAGCACGTGCTCTTTGTCCGAGAGCGCGAACAGGTCGCACCGCCACGGCACTTCCCTGGTCAGGTCGAAGTCCGCCCCGCGCCGCTCGGCGAGCAGCCCGGGGAGGTCCTCCTCGGTGACCGGGACCGGAGTCGGTTCGACCGGCCAGGTCTCGTGAACCTCCTGGCGGACGCTCTGCGCGTCACCGGGGAAGGTCGTGCGGAGCAGTTCGTGCCGGGCCGCGACGTCGCCGAGCGCCGAGGTCAACGCGGGCACGTCCAGTTTTCCGCGCAGGCGCAGCGTCACCGAGGTGTGCGGGTCCGCCGTCTCCCCGCTCGGATCGGCCAGCAGCCAGGCGCGCAGCTGCCGGGCGGTGAGGGGCAGCCGGTCCGGCCGCTGGACGGCTTCCAGTGCGGGGCGCGACTTCGCGGCGAGTGCCCTGGCCAGCCCCGCGGGTGTCGGCGAAGAGAACAGCTGCCGGATGGGCAGGTCCGCGCCGAGCTCCTCACGGATCCGCGCGACGAGCCGCATGGCCAGCGCCGAACTGCCGCCGAGGTCGTGGAAAGCGTCGTCGACCCCCACCTGGTCCACGCTGAGGATTTCGGCGAACAGCGCGCACAACACCTTCTCGGTCTCGTTCTCCGGCGCCTTCTCCGAGGAACGTCCCGCGAGATCCGGGGCGGGCAGGGCCCGGCGATCCACCTTGCCGTTGGGGGTGACGGGCAGGCCGGGCAGGGCGACGACCGCGATCGGGACCATGTAGTCGGGCAGCACCAGTGCCATCTGCCGCCGGATCTCCTCCGGTCCCGCGTCGGTGCCGTCGGACACGAAGTAGCCGACCAGGCGCTTTTCACCCGGCTGGTCTTCTCGTGCCAGGAGAACGGCCTCGACCACTCCCGGCTGGGCCGCCAGCACGGACTCCACTTCGCCGAGTTCGACCCGGTAGCCGCGGATCTTCACCTGGTCGTCGGCGCGGCCGAGGAAGACGATCTCGCCGCCGGGGGTCCAGCGCGCCCGGTCCCCGGTGCGGTACATGCGTTCGCCGTCGAGGAACGGGCACGCCACGAACCGGTCCGCCGTCAATCCCGGCGCGTTCAGGTACCCGCGAGCCAGGCCCGTGCCCGCGATGTACAGCTCGCCTTCCACCCCCGGCGCGACCGGGCGCAGAAAAGCGTCGAGGACGTAGATCCGGCGGTTGGTCATCGGGTGCCCGATCGGCAGCTCCCCGTCGAGCACGTCGCCGGGTTCGATCGGCAGCCACGTCGCGCACAGGGTGGTCTCGGTCGGCCCGTAGGTGTTGCGCACCCGCAGACCTGGCTGGGCCCGGCGCAGATTTTCCACCGACTGCAAGGGAACCACGTCGCCGCCGGTTCCGATTTCGACCAGTCCGTCGAAGCATTCGGGCGCCGTTTCCGCCAGCGCGCGGAAGGTACCGGCGGTGAGGTGGACGAAGGTCGCGCCCCGGCGCACGGCCTGCCGCACCCCGGCCGCGTCCAGCACGCCCGGCTCGGTGAGCAGGACACGGGCACCCGAGACGAGCGGCACCCACATCGCGTAGAGCGACGGGTCGAAAACGTGCGTCGCGTGCATCAGCACGCCGTCGTCCGGACCGATCTGCCAGCCCGCGTCACCGGCCAGACCGGCCACGGCCCCGTGCGGGATGCCCACGCCCTTCGGCAGGCCGGTGGATCCGGAGGTGTACATGACGTACGCGAGATCGGCGGCGTGCGGCCGGATTTCCGGTGCGGCACAGTCGTTCACGGCCGCGCGGGTGCCGGGCGCGTCGAGAACGATCGCGTTCTCCGGCGCGACGGCACTGGTGGCTTCGGTGCACAGGACGGTCGAGACGCCGGAATCGGTGAAGATGAACGAGATCCGCTCGGCCGGGTACTCGACGTCCACCGGGACGTAGGCGGCGCCCGCCTTCCAGATCGCGAGGAACGCGACGACCAGCTCCGGCGACCGTTCCATGGCCACGCCGACCCGGTCGCCGCGGCCGACACCGTGCCCGGCGAGGTAACCGGCCAGCCGGTCCGACGCCTGGTCGACCTCGGCGTAAGTGAGGTCCGCGCCGGCGGAGTCGGTGATCGCCACCGCGTCCGGCGCCGCCGCCACCCGCCGGGCGAACAGTTCGACGACGGAGTCTCCCGGCACCGGGCCGTCGGTCGCGTTGAACTCGTCCAGCACCAGGGCCCGCTCGGCGTCGCTCACCAGCGTCAGGCGGCCGACGAGGACGTCGGGCTCGGCGACCAGCCGCGCCAACACCCGTTCCAACGCGCCGACGACCGATTCGGCGGCCGCGGGCTCGAACAGGCTCCGGTCGTAGTCGAGGATCAGCGGCATCCGCTCGCCGGGTCCGGTGACCAGCGTGAACGGATAATGCGACGAGTTGCGTCCCCGCTTCACCGGGATCAGCGCCAGTCCGCCGTCCGACGGGCGGCCGAGTCCCTTGCGGGGGAAGTTTTCGTAGATCACGAGGGTGTCGAAGACCGCCCCGGGCCCGACGACCGCCTGGACGTCCTGCAGGCCGAGGTGCTGATGCGCCATGAGCGCCGACTGCTCGCGCTGCACGTGGGCGAACATCTCGACCGCGCGTTTCCCGCCGTCGAGCCGGACCCGCACCGGCAGGGTGTTGAGCAGCTGGCCGACCATCGCCTCCACCCCGTCGAGGTCGGCGGGCCGCCCGGAGGCGGTCGCGCCGAACACGACGTCGTCGCGGCCGGAGAGCTGCGCCAGCACGACGGCCCACGCGCCCTGCACGACGGTGTTCAGCGTGAGGTCGTTGCCCCGCGCGAACCGCGCCAAACCGTCCGTCAGTTCCGTGGACAGCTCGACCACCGTCGTGTGGATGTCCGGTACGCGGGCCGGATCGGGCGCGGCGACCGTGGTCGGGGTGTCCAGCCCGGCGAACCCGTCCCGCCAGGCCGCCCTGGCCGCGTCCTTGTCCTGCCGTCCCAGCCAGGCGAGGTAGTCCCGGTAGGACACGGTGGGCGGGAGGCCGGACGCGTCCCCGCCCGCCGCGTAGATCGCGGCGAGCTCACGGTGCAGGATCGGCATCGACCAGCCGTCGACCAGCACGTGATGGAGCGTGTGCACGAGCCGGTGGCGGTCGGGGCCGAGCCGGAGCAGGTGCAGTTTCATCAGCGGCGCCACCTCGACGCGCAGCCGCTCGGCTGCTTCGTCGGCCGCCAGCCGGTCCACCTCGCCCTCGGCGACGTCCTCGGGCAGCCCGGTGAGATCCGTTTCCCGCCAAGGGATTTCGGCGTCCCGCGCGATCACCTGCACCATCTGCGCGCCGCTGACGTAGCGGAAACACGCCCGCAGCGCGGCATGCCGGTCCACGAGGGCCTGCCACGACGTCCGCAGCAGGGCGGCGTCCAGCGGTCCGTCGATGGCGTAGACGGTCTGCACGGTGTAGGTGTCACGGCCCTCGTCGTCGAGGGCCGTGTGATAGAGCATTCCCTCTTGCAGCGGGGAAAGAGGCCAGACGTCCTCCACGCTGGAGCGACGCTTAGCGCGAGTGTCGTCAACGGTCACAATGTGCTCCTTAGTGCCTGAGTGCCTGGCGGTCATTCGCCTGTCAGCCCGGCCTCGAGTAGGTCCATCTGGTCAGGGGAGAGGGCGACGAGCGGGTCCCCGGCGGGTTCCGGGGCCGCGACGGTCTCTTCCTCGGGCGGAAGTTCCTGTGCGATCGCCGCCAGTCGTTCCGGCGTCTTCTCGTCGAAGACCTGCCGCGGGGTCAGCCGCAGCCCGAGGGCGCGAGCGCGGACCGACACCTGCATCGAGGTGATCGAGTCACCGCCGAGTTCGAAGAAGCTGTCGTCGGGCCCCACCTTGGCGAGGCCGAGCACCTCGGCGAACAGGTCGCACAACTTCGCTTCCACGGGCGTGCGCGGGGCACGATTCGAGGACATCGCGGCGAAGTCGGGGGCCTGCAGCGCCCGGTGATCGAGCTTGCCGTTCGGGGTGAGCGGCATTTTCTCCAGCGACACGAACGCCGCGGGCATCATGTAGTCCGGCAGGCGTGCCGCGGCCAGCTCCCGCAGCGCGACGGCCAACGTGCCGTTCTCGGCGGCGGCGCCGGCCGACGGCACGACGTAGGCCACCAGCCGCTTGTCGCCCGGCCCGTCCCGACGGACGGAGACCGCGACCTGGCCGACCCACGGGTGTTCCGCGAGCACGGCCTCGATCTCGGCGGGCTCGACGCGGTAGCCGCGCACCTTGACCTGCGCGTCGACACGGCCCGCGAAGATCAGCTGCCCTTCCTTGGTCCAGCGGAACAGGTCGCCGGAGCGGTACATCCGCTCGCCGGGGGCGAACGGGCTGGCGACGAACCGTTCCGCCGTCAGGCCGGGCCGCCCGAGGTAGCCGCGAGCCAGTCCGACACCGGCGATGTAGAGCTCGCCGACCACGCCGGGCGGCACCGGCCGCAGGAAGGCGTCGAGCACGTAGTGCCGCACGTTGTGGATCGGGCCGCCGAGCGGGACCACGTCGTGCCCGGGGGACAACGGGGCGCTCATCGTCGAGCAGATGGTCGTCTCGGTCGGCCCGTACGCCTGGATCACCCGGCGGCCGGGCGACCAGCGGTCCACCAGCGCGGCCGGGAGAGCCTCGCCGCCGGTCAGCACGGTCCGCAGGGTGTCCGGCAGGTCGTCCTCGCTCGCCAGCACGCTCGGCGACACCGTCAGGTGCGTGATGCCCGCCTGCCGGATCGCGTCGCCCAGCGTCACCTTCGGCGGCATGCTCGCCGCGTCGGGCAGGACCAGGGTCGCGCCGGCCAGCAGGGACATGTAGAGCTCGGAGACCATGGCGTCGAAACCGATCGCGGACAGCTGCAGGATCCGCGAGGACGCCGTCACGGCCATCCGCTCGATGTGCGCGTACCCGAGGTTGACGAGTCCGGAGTGGGTGACCAGGACGCCCTTCGGCACCCCCGTCGACCCGGACGTGTAGATCACGTACGCCGCGTCTTCCGGTGCCACCGCGGGCAATCCGGCGACCGGAGCGGCGACGGGCAGCTCTTCCAGCACCAGCACCGTGCCCGCGAACTCCGCGGGCACGAACGACCGGGTCGCCTTCGTGCACACCAAGACCTCCGGCGCCGAGTTCGCCAGCATGAACTGGACGCGGTCACGCGGATAGTCCGGATCGACCGGGACGAACGCGCCGCCGGCGAACGTGACCCCCAGCAGGGTCACCGCGAGGTCGACCGAACGCTCGACCAGTACGCCCACCCGAACTTCCCGCCGCACACCCGCTCCGGAGAGCAGCCGCGCCAGCGCCTCCACCTCGCCGAGCAATCCTCGGTACGACAGACTTCGCGTCGCGTCCTCGACGGCGACCGCGTCCGGTGTCCGCTCCGCCTGTTCGCGGAGCAGGACCGGCAACGTCTTCTCGGTGAGCGGCGCGTCGGTCCGGTTCCACTCGTCCACCACCAGGCGGCGCTGCTCCGGGCCGATCAGGCCGACCCGCCCCACCGGCGTCCGCGGCTCCGCCAATACCTGGTCGAGCGCGCGGAGGATCGCCGCGACCGTCTCCTCGGCCCCGGTCCGGTCGAGCACGTCCGGCCGGTAGATCACTTCACCGTGGACGCGGCCTCCCGCCACGGACGCGCGCAGGGACAGCGGATAGTGCCCGTCGTCGTCCGAATTCCCCGCGGGCCTCATGACGAGGGCGTCGGAGCCGTCGAGCCGGGGCGGCGGGGCCGGGTAGTTCTCGAACACCACGATCGTGTCGAACGCCGCGCCGCGGCCGGCGGACTTGGTGATCTCGCTCTGCCCGAGGTGCTGGTGCGGCAGCAGGTCGAGCTGCCGCTCCTGCAGGTTCTTCAGCATGTCGACGACGGGTTCGGCGCCGATGAGACGCGCCCGGACCGGCAGCATGTTCATGAACAGGCCGATCGCGGCCTCCACACCGGGGATCTCGGGCGGGCGCCCGGCCACCGCCGCGCCGAAGACCACGTCCCGGCGTCCGGTCAGCCGGGCCAGGTGCAGGGCCCAGATCCCCTGGAAAAGCGTGTTCGGCGTGACCCCGTGACGGCGGCTGAACTCCGCCAGTCGCCTGCTCGGCTCTTCGCCCAGCTCGAACCTGACCCGTTCGGGCTGGACGGGCGTGAGGATCGACTCCGGCGGCACGACGTGCGTCGCCTCGTCGAGGCCGGCGAGTTCGGTCCGCCACGCCTCGTGGGCGGCCGCCTTGTCCTGGCGGGCGATCCAGGCGAGATAGTCGCGGTACGACGCCGAGGCGGGCAGCGCCCGGCCGTCACCGCCCGCTTCGTACGCGGTCAGCACGCCGGTGGCGAGCAGCGGCAGGGACCAGCCGTCGACCACGATGTGGTGCGACGTGAACACCAGCCGGTGCTCGCGTTCGCCGAGGCGCACCAGGTGCAGGCGCAGCATCGGTCCCCGGGCCAGGTCGAACCGTTCCGCGTGCTGTGCCGCGGCGAGGCGGTCGAATTCCGCCAGTGCCTCGTCCTCGGGCAGCCCGGACAGGTCGGTCTCCTGCCAGGGCAGCGTCACCTCGCGGGCGATCGCCTGCACGGCCGCACCGGACGGGAGCTGGTGAAAACTCGCCCGCAGGGCGGCGTGCCGGTCGAGCACCGCCTGCCAGGACGCGCGGAACCGGGCCACGTCCAGCGGGCCGTCGAGAGCGAGGGTCCGCATGCTCGCGTAGACGTCGGGACCGTCCTCGTCGGCGGTGTGGAACAGCAAACCTTCCTGCAGCGGGGAAAGCGGCCAGATGTCGAGCAGGTCCGGCACGGCGGCCTCGATCTCCGCCACCTCTTGCCGCGTCAGCGCGGTGAGCGGGAAGTCGGACGGCGTGTGTCCCCCGGCGCCGCCGTCGGCGTGCGCGGCGAGGCCGGTCAGCGTGGCCAGCCACGCGTCGGCGAACGACTCCGCTTCGGCGTCGCCGAGAATCCGCCGGGCCCAGGTCACGGTCAAGCTGAACTCGGGGCCGTCCGCGCCGTCCACCACGACGGTGTCGATCTCCAGGGCATGCCGCAAAGGCGTGTCCTCGTCCGCCGCGTCTCCGACGATTCCCGTTATCCACCAAGGCTTGCCGTCACCATCGGACCGTGACGAGAAGCGGCCGAGGTAGTTGAACCCGATCTCCGCCTTCGGCAGCGCGGCGAGCACCGGCGCGGTCTCCGGGTTGAGCCGGCGCAGCATCCCGTAGCCGAGACCGCCGTCGGGCACGGCCCGTACGTTCTCCTTGACCTGCTTCAGCAGCCGACCGGCCGCGGCGCCGCCCGCGATGACTTCGGCCGGGTCGGCCCCCGTCGTGTCCAACCGCAGCGGATGGACGTCGGTGAACCAGCCGAGCGTCCGCGACAGGTCCATTTCGCCGAGCGGCTGACGTCCGTGGCCTTCGACGTCCACCACGACGGCGGTGCCGCCGCGCCAGCCCGCCACGGCGCCGGCCAGTGCGGCCAGCAGCACCTCGTGGACACCGCAGTGGAAGGCCGAGGTGACCTTCTCCACGAGCGTGCCCGCGTGCTCCCCCGGCAGGGTCCAGGTCCGGCGTCCCGCGGTCGACACGGTGTCGCGCCGGGGGTCGAGTTCCCCCAGCCGCGGCTGGGCCCCGCCGAGGATCTCCGTCCACGTCGCCAGCTCCGCGGTCCGGCTCGCCGCCTCGGCGGTCAGCGTGCGCGACCAGCGCCGGAACGAGACGTCCGGCGGGTCGAGCGACGGCCGCAGTCCCGCGGCCGCGGCTTCGCAGGCCACCTGCAGGTCCGGCAGCAGGGTTCGCCACGACACGACGTCGACCACGAGGTGGTGCGCGGCCACCACGAGCTGTCCGGAGCGGCCGGGTCCGGCGTCCACCAAGACCGCCCGGACCATGACGCCCCCGACGGGATCCAGGCGTGCCGCCGCGGCACTCGCGATTCCGTCGATGTCACCCGCGGCGGCGTCGACCCGTTCGGCCAGTGTCGCCGCGTCGACCGTCCCTCGCTCGGCCACGACCAGCCGGGGCAGGTCGCCCTCGGTCTCGACGAGCCGGCTCCGCAACAGGTCGTGCGTGTCGATCACCGCGCCCAGTCCGGCCGTCAGCGCGGACACGGAAAGGTCGCCGGGCACGTCCACGATCACCCACTGCGCCATGCCGCCGCGGGTCAGTCCGCGCGGGTCGCGTTCGAGCAAGGCCCGCACCACCGGCGTCAACGGGACC
Source organism: Amycolatopsis sp. NPDC034160 (assembly GCF_055575355.1). Classification (NCBI taxonomy): domain Bacteria; kingdom Bacillati; phylum Actinomycetota; class Actinomycetes; order Pseudonocardiales; family Pseudonocardiaceae; genus Amycolatopsis; species Amycolatopsis sp. NPDC034160. The sequence goes on from NZ_JBVISU010000024.1 coordinate 44,208, forward strand.
TCTCCGACGCCCTCGCCGTCCTCGGCCCGCGTCCGTCCGCCGTGTTCGGCGACCGCCGCGATCCCCGCGGGCGTCTTCCGGTCGAAGACCTGCTTCGCCCCGAAGACGAGGTTTTCGCGACGTGCGCGGGCGGCCAGCCGCATCGAGAGGATCGAATCCCCGCCCAGCTCGAAGAAACCGTCGTCGGCGCCGACCCGGTCCAGCCCGAGTATCTCGGCGAACAGCTCGCACAACAGCCGTTCGGTCTCGGTGCGCGGTTCGCGACCGGCCGCCTTCGAGGTGAACTCCGGGGCGGGCAGCGCCGCGCGGTCGATCTTTCCGTTGAGCGTCAACGGGAAACCGTCCAGCACCAGCACCACCGACGGCACCATGAACTCCGGCAGGCGGGTCGCGAGATGGGCGCGGACCGCGTCGGATTCCAGTCCCCGCCCTGGTTCCGCGGTCACGTACGCGATGAGGCGCTTCTCGCCGGGACGTTCTTCCCGCGCCACCACGATCGCCTGTGCGACGTCGGGAACGTCGGTCAGCGCCGCCTCGATCTCGCCGGGTTCGACGCGGTAGCCGCGGATCTTCACCTGGGCGTCGGCACGCCCGCCGAACAGCAGTTCGCCCCGCTCCGTCCAGCGCGCCAGGTCGCCGGTCCGGTACATCCTTCCCGGGCCGAACGGATTGGCGACGAAGCGCTCCGAGGTCGACGTGGTGTTGCCGAGGTAACCGTGCGCCAGTCCGGCGCCGGCGATGTAGAGCTCGCCGGTCACGTTCGGGGCCAGCGGCTGCAGGAACGCGTCGAGCACGTAGACCTGCCTGCCGGCCAAGGGCTTGCCGATCGGCAGGGTGTCGCCCGTTTCGGCCCGTGGTTCGAGGACGAGCCAAGTGGCACAGAGCGTGCCTTCGGTCGGGCCGTAGAGCTGCCGGAACCGCACGTCAGGGCAAGCCCGGCGCATCCGTTCGACGGAGGCGAGCGGTACCGCGTCCCCACCGGTCAGGATCTCCCGCAACCCGCGGAAGGACTCCGGCGCTTCCTCGGCCACCGCACGGAAAGCGCCCGCCGTCAGGTGGACGGTCGTCACGCCGCGGGAGATCGCGTCGCGGAGCCGCTCCGCGTCGACCGTGCCCGGTTCCGCGACCACCACCCGGGCCCCGCTGACCAGCGGCACCCAGAGCTCGACCAGCGACGCGTCGAACGCGTGTGAGGCGTGCAGCAGCACGTGATCGTCCGGGCTCTGCGACCAGCCCGGGTCGCTCGCCAGTGCCGCGACGCTTCCGTGCGGCACCGCGACACCCTTGGGCACCCCGGTCGATCCCGACGTGTACATCACGTAGGCGACGTCCTGCGCGCCGACGGTCACCGGCAGCGCCTCGTGCCGCGTCCCGTCGGTCGCCGTCAGGTCCGCGACCACCGGCTCGACCCCGTCCGGCACCGCCTTGCGGCTCGCTTCGAGACAGACCGCGACCGACACCCCGGCGTCGGCCAGCATCCGCTCGATCCGGTCCGCGGGGTAGTCCACGTTCACCGGAACCTGCGCGGCGCCCGCCTTCCAGACCGCGAGCAGGGCGACGAGAAGATCGGCGCCGCGGTCCATGACCACGCCGACGCGGTCACCGCGCCGCACGCCGACGGCGGCCAGATAGCCGGCCAGCCGGTCGGCTTCGCGGTCGAGGCCGGCGTAGGACAGGGTGCGTTCGCCGTCCACGACCGCCACCGCGTCCGGCGAGGCGCCCACCCGCCGCCGGAACAGCTCCAGCACCGACGTCGTGTCGGCCGCTTCGCCCGTCGAGTTCCAGCGTTCCACCACCGACTCGCGCGCCGATTCGCTCGTCACGCCGAGGCGGCCCACCGGCAGCGAAGGCCGCGCCACGACCTGTTCCAGGACACGGACCACCTGCCTGGCGACCTCGGCGGCCACTTCGCCGTCGATCCGGTCGGGCCGGTAGGAAATGTTGATCCGCAAGCGGTTCCCGAGGCTGACGTTCATGGTCAGCGGATAGCCGGTGCCGGTGCGGGTCACGACCGAACTGATCGCGACACCACCGTCGTCACCGAGGCCGTCGGCGGTGTGCGGGTAGTTCTCGATCATCACGATGGTGTCGAAGACCGCGCCGGATCCGGCCACCTTCTGGATCTCCGGCAGCCCCAGGTACTGGTGCTCGGTCAACGCCGCCTGGCGGCCCTGCAGGTCCTGGAACAGCTCCAGCACCGGACGGCCGCCGTCGAGCCGCACGCGGACCGGGACGGTGTTGATGAACATCCCCACCATCCGCTCGACCTCCGGCACCTCCGCCGGCCGCCCGGACACCACCGACCCGAACACCACGTCCGTCCGGCCGGTCAGCCGCGCCAGCACCAGCGCCCACGCGGCCTGCAGGATCGTGCTCGACGTCAAACCGTGCCCGCGGGCGAGCTCGGTGAGCGCCCGCGTCGTCTCCTCGGAGAGCCATTCGGCGTGCTCCCCCGGCATCACCATCGTCTTGCCCGCGTCCGCGTCCACAAGGGACGGTTCAGCCGCGCCGGCGAGCTCGGCCAGCCACGCCGACCGGGTCGTCTCCCCGTCCTGACCGGCCAGCCACGTCAGATAGTCCTTATAGGACGGTGCCGTCGACGGGAGCTGCCCACCCGCGTAGGCGGCCGACACCTCGCCCACCACGAGCGGCGTCGACCAGCCGTCCAGCACGACATGGTGCGACGTCAGCACGAGCCGGTGCCGGTCGGCACCGAGCCGGATCAGCAGCAGCCGCAGCAAAGGCGGCTCGGTCACGTCGAAGCGCTGGGCCTGATCCTCCGCGAGCAGCCGTTCGGCCTCAGCGGCCGCGGCGACCTCGTCGAGGTGCGACAGATCCGCCATCCGCCAGGGGACGTCCACCTCGTCCACGACGACCTGCACCGTTTCACCGGATGCCAGCTGAGGGAAGCCGGTCCGGAGCGATTCGTGCCGAGCGGCCACCCGATTCCACGCCGCGCGCAGCCGTGCCGCGTCGAGCGGTCCGTCGAGGTCCAATATCCGCTGGCTTTGATAGACGTCGATCCCGTCGGCGTCGAAGGCCCGCTCGAAGAGCATGCCTTCCTGCAACGGCGACAGCGGCCAGATGTCCGTCAGCCCCGGCGCCGCGGCCTCCAGCTCCGCCACGTCGCGCTGCGTCAAGTCCACGAGAGCGAAATCGGACGGCGTGTGCCCGCCCGCGGTGGCGTCTTCGGCGAGGGCCGCGAGGCCGGTCAGCATCTCCGCCCATGCCTCGCCGAGCCGCTCCACCGTGGCGAAGTCGGAATCCCGGGTGTCGATGGCCAACCCCAGCCGGGGTCCGGACGGCGTGTCCTGGACTTCCGCGCTGACCTCCACGGCGTGGGCGAGGACCATGTCCGGACCGCCACCGAGCGGCCCTTCGCCGCCTGGCTGCCACGCGGTGTCCTTCGGGGCGAGCACGGTCCGGCCGAGATAGTTGAACCCGATCCGCGAAGACGGCAACGCGGCCAGCCTCGCCGCGGTCTCGGGGTTGAGATGACGCAGCAGCCCGTAACCGGATCCATCACCGGGCACCGCGCGGATCTGTTCCTTCACGGTCTTCAGCAACGGCCCGGCGGCCGCGAGGTCCACATCGGACAGATCGAAGCGGACGGGGTGGACGCTGGTGAACCAGCCGACGGTGCGCAGCAGATCCTCGCCGTCGGCGGCTTCGCGACCGTGTCCTTCCACATCGACCAGCAGCCCGGCGCCGGTACCGCGCACCCGCGCGACCGCTCCCGCGAGACCCGCCAGCAGGACGTCCTGGATTCCGCAGTGGAAGGCTCCCGGCAAGAGGCCCACCAGTGCGCGCGCCTCGCTGCCGGACAGCCTCGTGGACCACGAATGCGACTGCCCGGTGTGCTGTCCGGTGTCCGCTTCCACGGCCGGGTCCGCGCCGTCCAGCAGGGCGACCCAGTCCTCGAGTTCGGCCACGGTCTGCTCGCTGCGCGCCTGCTCGGCCTGCCGCAGCGCCCACTGCCGATACGACGTCGCCGGTGCTTCGAGAGCGGGGGCCCGGCCGGAGATCACCTCGTCGTAGGCCGCCCGCAGATCCGGCAGCAGGATGCCCCACGAGACCGCGTCGACCGACAGGTGATGCGCCACGAAGGCCAGCCTGCCCGGCTCGGCGTCCCCGGCGTCGATCCACACGACCCGCGCCATGACTCCCGCCGACGGATTCAGCGTGCCCGTCGCCGTCCTGACCTCGCGCTCGGCGATTTCGTCGAGATCGCCTGTCCCGGCGGCCACCCGCGTCACCAGCCCGGCCGCGTCCACCGCACCACGCTCGGGCACGATCAGGCGACCGCCGGGCTCCACCCGGGCCCGCAGCAGGTCATGCGTGTCCAGGACCGCCCGCAGCGCGGTCACCAACGCGTCGAGGTGCAACCCCGCCGGGGTGACGACGACTCTCACCTGCGCGAAACCGGGGCGCAGCGCGTCGTCCCCGAGCGCGCGCATCACCGGCGTCCAAGGGATCTCTCCCACGCCCGAGACGACCTCGGCGCGAGGTGCCGTAGCGGCCTCTTGTGCCAAGGCCGCGAGGCGTTCCGGGGTCCGGTGCTCGAAAACCTGCCGCGGGGTGAGGGAAATCCCTTCGCGACGCGCACGAGCGGCGACCTGCATCGACGAAATCGAGTCGCCGCCCAGCTCGAAGAAACCGTCCTCGATCCCGACCCGGTCGAGGCCGAGCACCTCGGCGAACACTCCACAAAGGATTCGTTCGGCCTCGGTGGTCGGCTCCCGGCCCGCCGCCTTCGCGGCGAAGTCCGGTTCGGGCAGTGCCCGCCGGTCCACCTTTCCGTTGACCGTCAACGGCAACTCGGCCAGCACCAGCACCGCGGCCGGAACCATGAACTCGGGCAGCGACTCGGCGAGCTGTTCACGCAGCGACGCGGGGTCGACCTCTCGCCCCGCTTCGGCGACCACATAGCCGACCAGGTGCTCATCCCTGGCGAGTACCACGGCCTGCGCGACACCCGGCAGGCCCGCGAGGACCGCCTCGATCTCGCCGGGCTCCACCCGGTACCCGCGGATCTTCACCTGGTCGTCGGCCCGCCCGGCGAAGGCCAGCGTGCCCTGATCCGTCCAGTACGCCCGGTCCCCGGTCCGGTACATCCTCCCGGACGGCACGAACGGGTCGGCGACGAACCGCTCGGCCGTCAACGCCGGACGATCCAGATACCCCTGCGCCACACCGGCTCCGGCGGCGTACAACTCACCTGCCACCCCCGGCGGCACGGGTCGCAAGAACGCGTCGAGGACGTAGACGCGCCGTCCCGCGAGCGGCCGCCCGATCGGCAGCACCGAGCCCGTCCGATCACCGGGTTCGAGCAGCCACCACGTCGCACAGAGCGTGGCCTCCGTCGGGCCGTAAAGATGCCGCACCCGCACGTCCGGACACGCCCGGCGCACGCGCTCCACCGCCGCCAGCGGCACCGCGTCGCCACCGGTCAGCACCTCGCGCAGACCGGCGACCGACTCCGGCGACTCCTCGGCCAGCACGCGGAAGGCCCCCGCGGTCAGATGCGCGGCCGTGACACCACCGGCCACATAGCCCGCCAGCGCTTCGCCGTCCACCGCACCCGGTCCGGCCAGCACCAGCCGCGCTCCCGACAGCAGCGGGACCCACAGCTCGAACAGCGAAATGTCGAACGCGTGCGAGGCGTGCAGGAGCACGGCGTCATCGGGGCCCACTCGCCATCCCGGCTCCCCGGCCAGCGCCGCGACGTTGCCGTGCGACACGGTGACACCCTTCGGCGTCCCCGTCGAACCCGACGTGTACATCACGTAGGCGAGATCGTCGGGGCTCGTGCCCGCCGACCGGCGCGGTGACGCCGCCACCGCCTTACGCGTCCGAGGATCGTCCAAGACGATCGGATCGAGGCCGACGTCCAGCACGGCGTCCCGGTACGTCTGCGCGCACACCACCGCCGACGGCCCGGAATCCGCCAGCATGAACTGCACGCGTTCCACCGGGTAGGCGGGATCCACCGGCACGTACGCCGCGCCCGCCTTCCACACCGCGAGCAAGGTCGCGACCAGGTCGGGTGATCGGTCCAGCACCACGGCCACCCGGTCCCCGCGCCGGACTCCCTTGTCGGTCAGGTAACCGGCGAGCCGCTCCGCGCGCTCGGCAAGTTCTCCGTACGACATCGTCCGGTCGCCGTCGACGACCGCCACCTCGTCGCCGCGGTTCTCGACCTGAGCACCGAACAGCTCCAGCGCCGACCGGCTCGGCGGCGCTTGCGAAGACACCCCCCAGGCATCGACCACCAGGGCACGCTCGGCCGCGCTCGCGACCTCGACGCCGGCCACCGTGAGGTCGCCCGCGCCGGCGAGCTGACGCAGCACCCCGGTGAAGCGCTCGACGATGGCGCGCGCGGAGTCGGCGTCGAAAAGATCGGTCAGATAGTCGAGTTTGAAGTACATCGTCTCGCCGGGGACGGCGACCAGCGTCAACGGATAATGGGCGGCGACCCGGCCCTGGTGTACTCCGACGCCGAAAGTCTCCGCGGAGCCCAATTCGCCGGAATCATGGTGGAACTTCTCGAAGACGATCAACGTGTCGAAGACGGCGCCGGGGCCCGCCGCCTGCTGGATGTCCGCCAACCCGACGTACTGGTCGGGAATGAGTGCCGACTGCTGCCGCTGCAGCTCCGTCAGCAACTCGATGACCGGGACCGAGCCGCGCAACCGCACGCGCACGGGCACGGTGTTGAGGAACAGCCCCACCATTCCCTCGACGCCCGGCAGGTCCGGCGGACGCGCCGAGACCGCCGCCCCGAACACCACGTCCGTGCGACCGGCCAGCTGCGCCAGCACCAGCGCCCACGCGCCCTGCACCACCGTGTTCAGCGTCAACCCGTGGCCGCGGGCCAGCTCGCCGAGCGATCGCGTGACCTGCTCCGGCAGCTCGATCTCGACGCTCTCCGGCTCGACCGGCGCCCGCCCCGGATCGGCGGGCACCACCAAGGTCGGCTCGTCCACGCCCCGCAGCCGTTCCGTCCAGGCCGAGAGCGACTTCGCTTTGTCCTGACGGCCCAGCCACGCGAGATAGTCGCGGTACGACGTCACTTCCGGCAGCTCATGCGGGCCGCCGTCCGCCGCGTACAGCCTCGACATCTCGTCCAGCAGGATGGGCAGCGACCAGCCGTCCATGATCGTGTGATGGCAGGTCACCACCAGGCGGAACGCGCGGTCGCCGAGCCGGATGAAGGTCAACCGCAGCAACGGCGCCTGCGCGAGATCGAACCTCGTCGTCCGATCCTGCTCGGCCAGTGCCCGCACGGCCTCCTCGGGGTCATCGAGGTGGGACAGGTCGACCTCCCGCCACGGCAGGTCCACCTGCCTGGTGATGATCTGCACCGTCTCACCCGATTTGCGCTGCCGGAAACAAGCCCGAAGCGGGGCATGCCGGGCCAACAACGTCTCCCACGCCGCGCGCAGCCTGGCCGCGTCCACCGCGCCGTCCAGGTCCAGGATCCAATGACCTATGTAGACGTCGGGCCCTTCGCCGTCGTAAACCGCGTGGAAGAGCAATCCGGCCTGCAAGGGCGACAGCGGCCAGATTTCCTCAATCCGCGACTGGTTCATCAATGTCTCCCTCGATCAGCAAAGGGCCTGAAGTTCGTAGAACTGGAGCTTGAATTCCTCGATCCGGTATCGAACCGGTTCGAGGAGGGCGACGTCGTATGCGGAATATCCCCCGCAGCAGGATCATCCCCCTGCCCGGCCTTACCGGACAACATGTCCAGCCGCGCTATGGGCTGGGCGGGTCGTGAGTGGCGATTCGGGTTAGAACCCGAATCGCCACTCACGACCAACCCGGCCCACCACTCACCACTAGCGTCAACGGCCGCTTTCGAATTCGGCTTCGAATTCGTCGATCTCGTCCTGATTCAGTTCCAGAAGGGCGACATCGGACGCGGCGAATTCCGCCGCGACGGGAACACTCGCCGCTCGCTCGACGATAGCCGCGATCGCCGCGGGCGTCCGCTGCTCGAACACCTCGCGCGCGCCGAAGGCCATTCCCTCGCGGTGGGCCCGCGCCGCCAGTTGCATCGAAAGGATCGAATCCCCACCCAGTTCGAAGAAACTGTCGTCCGCGCCGGCTCGCTCCAGGCCGAGCACCTCGGCGAAGAGCGCGCACAGCAACCGCTCCGCCTCCGTGACCGGCTCCCGGCCCGAAGCGCGGCCGTTGAAGTCGGGATCCGGCAGCGCGTCCCGGTCGACCTTCCCGTTCGCCGTCAACGGCAGCGCTTCGAGCACCACCACCGCCACCGGGACCATGTACTGCGGCAACCGGGCCGCGACACCCGCGAGCACCGCGGCTTCGTCCACTTCGGTCTCCCCGGCGGCCGTCACGTACCCGATCAGCCGTTTGCCGGAGACACCTTCGCGGGCCACGACCACCGCCTGGCCGACGGAATCCTGCGCGACCAGTGCCGCTTCGATCTCTCCCGGCTCGATCCGGTATCCCCGGATCTTCACCTGGTCGTCGACCCGGCCGGCGAACACCAGCTCCCCGTCCGGATTCCACCGCACCAGGTCCCCGGTCCGGTACATCCGCTCACCGGAACCGGACGGATCGGCGACGAACCGCGTCGCGGTCAACCCCGACCGGCCGAGGTAACCCCGTGCCACTCCCGCGCCGGCCACGTACAGTTCGCCGACCGCGCCCGGCGGCACCGGCCGCAGCCACGGATCCAGGACGAACGCCCGCGCGTTCGTCATGGGGGTGCCGATCGGCACCACCTCGCCGGACGGCGCCGCCTGACCTGGTTCGAGCCGGTATTCGACACACCCGACCGTCGTTTCGGTCGGCCCGTATTCGTTGACCACCACGGTATGCGGGTAAGCCCGGCGCCACTGGGCGATCGTGTCGACGGGCAGCTGTTCGCCGCCGAGCAGGAGGTCACCCGGCACGGTGATCTCCCGGCTACCGGTGTCCAAGGTCTTCAAATGACTCGGCGTTGCCTTGAGGAACACCGACGGGGCGCTTTCCACCGTGCCGATCAGGTCTTCCAGCGCGCCGACCTGGACCGTGCCGCCCACGGTGAGCGGAGTGAGCACCGCGGTCACCGTCAAATCGAAGGCGATCGACGAATGCATCAGCGATCGTCCCCGCAGACCGGGATACTTCTGTCCACAATGGAACAGGTAGTTCGCCAGGTTCCGATGGGTGACGACGACGGCTTTGGGCCGGCCGGTGGAACCCGAGGTGTAGATGAGATAGGCCGGGTTGCCCGGATCCAGCGGTCGAACGCGGTCGGCGTCGGTGACCGGTGCCCGGTCCGCCCCGGCCGGTTCGCCGACGGCGCCGGGATCGTCGATCACCATCGTCGTCGGCCGGGTGGCCAGTACCGCACCGGCCGGCGTCGCCGAAAGGGCCGCGGTGGTGATCACCAGTGCCGGTTCGGCGTCGTCGAGCATGTAGGTGACGCGGTCGGCCGGATAGACCGGATCGATCGGCAGCCAGGCGCCGCCGGTCTTGGTGACCGCCAGCAACGCGATGACCAGTTCCAGCGACCGGGGCAGCATCACCGCGACCAGGTCTTCGGGTCCGACACCCCGCTCGATGAGCCGGTGCGCGAGCCGATCGGCGCGGGCGTCGAGTTCGGCGTAGGACAGCGACCGCTCCTCGAAGGTCACCGCGGTCGCCTCCGGGGTGGCGGTGACCTGCGCGGCGAACAACTCCGGCAGCGTGCGGTCCGGCACCTCCACCGCGGTCTCGTTACGCGCTCGCAGCTGTCGCCGTTCGGCCTCGGTGAGGATCGGCACCGCCGACAGCGGCAGCCGCGGATCGGCGACCACGGCTTCCAGCACGTGGATGAACCGGTCCAGCACGGCGGTGGCCTGCTCGGTGGTGAACAACGCGGGCTGGTGCTCCAGCCGCAGCCGTAGGTCGGTGCCGGGCACGACCGCCAGCGCCAGCGGGAAGTGGGTGGCATCGGCCGCGGTCAACTCCCCCACCCGCAACCGATCCGGTTCCGCGTCGGCGGTCTCGGCGGGCCTGGGGTAGTTCTCGTAGACGACGAGGGTGTCGAACAACCGGCCCAGCCCGGCGGCCTGCTGGATGTCGGCGAGCCCGACGTGGTGATGCGCCAGCAACGCGACCTGCTCGTCCTGCATCCGCCGCACCAGCTCGGCGAAGGTGTGCCGCGGCCGCATCCGGACCCGGACCGGGACGGTGTTGATGAACAGGCCGACCATGGTCTCGATACCGGGCAGCTCGGCCGGTCGCCCGGACACCACCGACCCGAACACCACGTCGTCGCGTCCGGTGAGTGCCGCCAGCACCATGCCCCACACCGCCTGCAGCATCGTGCTGACCGTGGCCCCGCACTCGCGGGCCCGCGCCGCCAAGGACTCGGCGAACGTCTCGTCCAGTGCCGCCCACAGCTGCCCTGGCAGCTGGACCGGTACCGGCCGGTCCTCCGCGACCAGGGTCGGCTCGGGCAAGCCCGCCAAGGCGTCACGCCAGGCGGCGGTCGACGCCTCCTGATCGCTTTCCTTCACCCAGGCCAGGTAATCCCGGTACGGGGTGACCGGCGCCAGCGCGGCCGGAACCGCCGCGTCGCGGTAAAGCGTGAACAGCTCGTCCAACAGCAGTGGCGTCGACCAGCCGTCGAGCAGGATGTGATGGTTGGTCAGCACCAGTTTGTGGCTGTCCTCGCCCAGCGCGATCACCGTGATCCGCAGCAGTGGCGGCTCGGCCAGTTCGAACGGCTTCGCCCGGTCGGCCGCGGCCACCGCCGCCGCCTCGGCCACCGGATCCGCCGACCCGGTCACGTCGACCAGGGTCACCGGTATTTCCACGACACCGGGGATCACCTGGTAGGCGGTCCCGTCGGCGGCGTGCCGGAAACCGGCGCGGAGATTCGGATGCCGATCCAGCAGCCCGCGCACCGACTTCCGCAGCAGCCCGAGATCCAGCGGACCGGTCAGCTCCAGCACCGCCTGCGCGGTGTAGACGTCGACTCCGCCGGCGTAGCCCGCGTGGAAGGCCAGCCCGTGCTGCAACGGCGATAGCGGGAGCAGGTCGGCGACTCCGCCGGCGTCCGCGTATTCCGCTTCGAGGGCCTCGATCTCGCCCTGGTCCAGGTCGACGAGGGCGAAGTCGGACACGGTGTGCCCGCCCGCGGCGGGATCGTCCGCCTGCCGGGCCAACCCGGACAGCATGTCCAGCAGGCCCTTGCCCAGCCGTTCGACCTCGGCCTCGTCGAGCAGGCCGTCCTGCCATTCCAGCAGGAACGTCAGTTGGGGACCGCCGGGCAGATCCTGGACGAACGCGTTGACCTCGATCGCGTGCGGCAGGCCCATCCCGGGTTCCAGCGAACCGCCGATGTCGCCGACCGGCTGCCACGCCCGCACATCGCCGCGCTCACCGGTGGCGGACCTGCCCATGTAGTTGAACCCGATCCGCGGCGACGGCGATTCCGCCAGCACCGGTCCCGTCGCGTCGTTGAGATGACGCAGCAAGCCGTAGCCGAGCCCGTCGCCGGGCACGGCCCGCGACTGCTCCTTGACCACCTTCAGCAGCCGCCCTGCCGACGGCCCCCCGGCGAGCGCGTCCGCCAGATCGGTGCCCGCGACCTCCAGCCGGACCGGATGCGCGCTGGTGAACCAGCCGACCGTCCGGGACAGATCCGCGCCGTCGACCGGATGACGGCCGTGGCTTTCCACCTCCACCAGCACCGCGTCCTCGCCGCGCCAGCGCGCCACCGCTCCCGCCAGCCCGGCGAGCAGCACCTCGTGCACCCCGCAGTGGAACACCACGGGAGCCCGGCCCACCAACGTCGAGGCCTGCGCCTTCGGCACCACCCACGAGCGGGAACGCACCGCGCCTTCCGCGGCCTGGCTCGTGGTCGGCTCCCCCGAACCGAGAATCGCCTTCCACGCGGGCAGTTCGGCGACCCGTTCCGCGGAGACCGCCCACTCCCGCAGCCGGCTCGCCCACTGTTTGAACGACAGCCCGACCGGCTCCAGCGCCGGCTTCCGTCCCGCCGCCACGGCCTCGCAGGCCAGCTGCAGATCCGCTAGCAGAACCCGCCAGGACACCCCGTCGACCGACAGGTGATGCGCCACGACCACCAGGCGGCCGACCCGATCCGGTCCGGCGTCCACCCACACCACCTGCGCCATCACACCCGCCGACGGAGCCAACCGGCTCACGGCCGCCCGGGCCGCTTCCTCCGCGACCTCGTCCGGTGAGCGGCCGTCGACGCCGACGCGGGTGACCGAGCGCGCCACGTCCAGCGAACCACGCGCACCGACCACCAAACGCCGGCCGTTCTCGTCGTCGACGATCCGCGCCCGCAACATGTCGTGTGTGTCCACCACGGCCGCGAACCCCGCCGCCAACGCCTGCTCCGTCAGCTCCGGGGGCGCGCCGACCGTCGTCCACTGCGCGAACCCCGGTCCCGTGACGCCGTCACCCAGCATCCGCATCACCGGCGTCCACGCGACCTCGCCGACACCGTCGGGCGCCGTCGCACGAGCGTGCTCCGGCGGCGCCGACTCCTCCGCCAGCCGCGCGATCCGCTCAGGAGTCTTGCCGTCGAAGACATCCGCCGCGGTGAACGTCAGCCCGGACCGCCGCGCCCGTGCCGCCAACTGCATCGAGAGGATGGAATCCCCGCCCAGCTCGAAGAAACTGTCGTCCACCCCGACCCGCTCCAGGCCGAGCACGCCGGCGAACAACTCGCACAGCGCCCGCTCGGTCTCGGTGGCGGGCTCCCTGGCAGGCGGCCCGGTGGTGAAATCGGGATCGGGCAGCGCGCGCCGATCGATCTTGCCGTGCGCCGTCAGCGGCAGGGCGTCCAGCGCCACCACCGCCGCGGGCACCATGTACTGCGGCATGCGGGACGCGAGCTGCGTCCGGACCGCCTGCGTGTCGATGTCGCCCGGGGTCACGTAGGCGACCAGGCGATCGTCGCGGACGGTCACCGCGGCCTGGGTCACCCGCGGGTAGCCGGACAAGGCGAACTCGATCTCGCGCGGTTCGACCCGGAAGCCACGGATCTTGACCTGGTCGTCGGCGCGTCCGGCGGACACCAGCTCACCCTGGTCGGTCCAGTACGCCAGATCCCCGGTCCGGTACATCCGCTCACCGGGGACGAACGGGTCGGCGACGAACCGCTCGGCGGTCAGCCCCGGGCGGCCCAGATAGCCGCGGGCCACCCCGATCCCGGACAGATACAGCTCACCGGTGACCCCGGGCGGCAACGGACGCAGGAACGAGTCCAGCAGATAGCCGCGCACCCCGGGAACCGGCCCGCCGAACGGGATCGGGTGCTGACCGGGTGACAACGGCATGCTCATCGTCGCGCAGATCGTGGTCTCGGTCGGCCCGTAGGCGTTGATCATCCGCCGGTCCGCGGACAACCGGTCCACCAGCCCCGGCGGGCAGAGTTCTCCGGCCGCCACCACCGTCTCCACCGTTTCCGGCAAGGTCTCGGCCGTGCCCAGTACCGACGGCGGCGCCTTCACCTGCGTGATGCGCCATTTCTCCAGCACGTCGGTGAACGACGCCCTCGGCGGCAGATCCTCCTCCGGCGGCACGACCAGCGTCGCCCCCGACAATAACGCCATCATGACCTCGGACACGATGGTGTCGAAGCCGAGCGCCGCGAACTGCAGAACGCGCGACGACGGCGTCACCCCGAACCGGTCGATATGCGCCAGCGCCAGATTCCCCAGTCCGGTATGGGTGACGACGACACCCTTCGGGGTTCCGGTCGACCCCGACGTGTAAATCACGTAGGCGGCACTACGCGGATCCACCCGCGGCAGTTCCGCGGTCGAAGCCGCCAGCTCCACCTCGTCGATCACCAGCAGCCGGTCCGCGAACTCCGCGGGCACCGTGGTCCGCGTCGTTCCGGCGCACACCACCAGCATCGGATCCGCGCTCCGGAAGATCCATTCCTTGCGCTCGTCCGGATAGGCCGGATCCACCGGCACGAACGTGCCGCCCGCCAGCAGCACGCCCACCATGCCCACCGTCCACCAGGACGATCTTCCGACCACGAGACCGACCCGGCATTCGGACCCGACACCGTGTGCCCGCAGCACGGCCGCGAACTTCAGCGACCGCTCCCACAATTCCGCGTAGGACAGCTCGCCTTCGCTGTCCACCACCGCCACGTTGTCCGGCAGCCGCGCCGCGATCCGGCCCACCAACGTCGGCAGCGGCTCGCCCGCCACCAACGGCGGTTCCCAGCGGCGCGTCTCAGCCGTGCCGACCCCGATCCGTCCCACCAGGCCCGCCGGGTCGGCGACCAGAGCGTCGATCGCGCCGACGAACCAGTCCAGCAGCGACTCGGCGACGATCTCCGGGACCTGCCCCTGCCAGTAGCCGAGCTGGATCCTGAACCGGTCCCCCGGCGTGATGCCGAGGGTCAACGGATAGTGGGTGCCCTCGATCGTGCGCCGATGCGTCCATTGGGCGGCGTACTCCCGCGGGTAGTTCTCGACCACCAGCAGCGTGTCGAAGGTCGCGCCGGATCCGGCCGCCTTCTGGATCTCCGGCAGCCCGAGATGCTGATGCGGTTTGAGGGCCGTCTGCCTGGTGTGCAGCTCGGTGAGCAGGTCCACGGCCGTTTGGCCGCCGTCCAAGGTCACCCGGACCGGCACCGCGCTCATCAGCAGACCCGGCATCGACTCCACACCCTCGAGTTCCGCGGGCCGGGTCGCGACCATGGTGCCGAACACCACGTCGGTCCGCCGCGTCAGGCGCGCCAGCACCATCGCCCACGCGGCGTGCACCACCGTGCTCGGCGTCAGCCCGTGCTCGCGGGAGAACTCCAGCAGCCTGGTGTGCAGCGCCGTCGACAGGTGAGTGGCCCGGTAGTCGTAGTCCGTCGCGGCGGCCGCCGTCGCGATCAGCGCGGGCTCGTCGAGGCCGGAGAGTTCCGTCCGCCAGGCCGCGCGTGCCGCGTCCTTGTCCTGCCGGTCCAGCCAAGCCAGGTAGTCCTTGAACGAGGCCCCGCCGCGCGGTTCCGGCAGCTGTCCGCCCGCCGCGTAGGCCTCGGACACCTCGTTGAGAATGACCGCGACCGACCAGCCGTCGACCAGGATGTGGTGGATGACGAACAGCAGCCGGTGCCGGTCCTGCCCGGTCCGGATCAGCACCAGCCGGACCAGCGGCGCGGCGGCGAGGTCGAACCGCTTCTCCTGTTCCTGTCCGGCCAAGGCCTCGACGGCGGCGTCGACGTCGTCGGCCCCGCTCAGGTCCACCGCCCGCCACGGCAGGATGAAGTCCCCGTGGACGGCCTGCACCGTCTTGCCCGATTCGATTCGATGGAAGGTCAGCCGAAGCTCGGCGTGCCGTCGGACGACCGCTTCCCACGCGGCCCGCAGCCTGGCCTCGTCCAGCGGTCCGTTCAGCTCCAGGATCACCTGCACCTGGTAGATGTCCGGCCCTTGGTCGTCGAGGATCGATTCGAAGAGCAGGCCTTCCTGCAACGGTGCCAGCGGCCAGATCTCGTCGGCGGCGGGAGCGGCGATCGCCAGCTCCGCCTCCTCCGCCGCGGTCAGCTCGATCAGGGGGCCGTCGACGGGCCTGTCGGCCGGTACCGGGCGCGCCACGGCCGCCAGCCGGGCGGGGGTCTTCTCCTCGAAGATCTGGACGGGGGTCACCAGCAATCCCGCCTTGGCCGCCCGTGCCGCCAGGCGCATCGCGAAGATCGAATCGCCGCCCAAGTCGAAGAAGCCGTCGTCGACACCGGCCCGGTCCAGCCGCAGGACCTCGGCGAACAGTCCACAAAGGACGCGCTCTTCCTCGGTCGCGGGTTCGCGGCTCGTGGCGCTCGCTTCGAACTCGGGCACGGGCAGCGCCGCCCTGTCCACCTTTCCGTTACGGGTCAGCGGAAACGCGTCCAGCGCGAGCACGGCGACCGGAACCAGGTACGCCGGCAGTACCGCCCCGAGCCGCTCGCGAACGAGAAGGGTGTCCACCTCGCCGTCGGCCACCACGTAGCCGACGAGCCGTCCGTCGATCGCCGCCACGAAGGCGTCTTGCACCTCCGGCTGCGCGATCAGCGCGGCCTCGATCTCACCGGGCTCGATCCGGAACCCGCGAACCTTCACCTGGTCGTCGGCGCGGCCCGCGAACAGCAGCTCACCGTCCGCGGTCCATTGGGCGAGGTCCCCCGTCCAGTACATCCGCTGCCCCGGTGCGGCGGGATCCGCCACGAACCGCTCCGCCGTCAGTCCCGCCCGGCCGAAGTAGCCCTCCGCCAGACTCCCGGACAGGTACAGGTCACCGACGACGCCCAGCGCCACGGGCCGCAGCGACTCGTCGAGCACCTGGACCCGGCGGCCCGCCAGCGGATGTCCGATCGGCAGCACCGGACCCAGCTCGTCACCCGGCTCCACCACCAGCCACGTCGCGCACATCGTCGCTTCCGTCGGACCGTACATATGCCGGATCCGCGCCAGGGGACAGGCTTCCCGCACCCGCTCCACCGCGTGCACGGGCACCACGTCGCCACCGGTCAGCACTTCACGGAACGCCGCGAACGATTCCGGCGATTCCTCCGCCACCGCGCGGAAACTCCCCGCGGTCAAGTACACCCTCGTCACCCCGGCCGCGGCCGCGGCCCGCAGGCGCCGGGCATCCACCGAACCCGGCTCGGCGATCACCACCCGGGCGCCCGACGCCAGCGGCGTCCAGATCTCGAACAGGGACGCGTCGAAGGCGTGCGGTGAATGCATGAGCACCGCTTCGCCGGACTCCATCACCCAACCGGGGTCCCGCACCAATTCCGCGACACTGCCCTGGGAGATCGCCACCCCCTTCGGCGTGCCCGTCGAGCCGGACGTGTACATCACGAACGCCAGCTCTCCCGGGCCCACCGCGGCCGCGGCCGCGCCGGGGACCTCGCCGTCCGTGGCGGCGTCCGCCACGAGCGACTCGATCCCCGACGGTACGGCGGCACGCGCCGCGGCCGAGCACACCATCAGCGCGGCCGCCGAATCCGAAACCATGAATTCCACCCGCGGAGCGGGGTAGGCGGCGTCCACCGGCACGTACGCCGCCCCCGCCTTCCACACGGCGAGCAACGCCGCCACCAGGTCGGCCGAACGGTCCATCATGACCGCGACGCGGTCGCCGGGGCGGATGCCCCGGTTGATCAACCGCCCGGCGAGCCGGGCCGCGCGCTCGTCGAGCTGCCGATACGTCAGCACCCGGTCGCCGTCGGCCACGGCCACCGCGTCGGGCGTCCGGTCGACGTGCGAGGCGAACAGGTCCAGCACCGTCGGCGTGGTCCGCGCTGCGGAATTCATCGTCATCCTCCGAAACCCATGTATTGGATCGCCGGCTCGGGCTCGTCCAGCTCGGGTTCTTCGACTTCCGGTTTGGGCGCGTCGTTTGCCGGGTTGGCGAACTGCGTGTGGTACAGCTCGGCGTAGAGACCGCCCTGGGCCAGCAGCTCGTCGTGCGTGCCGCGTTCCCGGACCCCGCCGCCGTCGATCACGAGGATCTGGTCGGCCTCGCGGATCGTGGACAACCGGTGGGCGATCACCAGTGAAGTCCGGTTGCGCAGGGCGGTCTTGAGCGCCCGCTGGACGGCCGCCTCCGACTCGGAGTCCAGGTGAGCGGTGGCTTCGTCGAGGACGACGATCGTGGGCGCCTTCAGCAGCAGCCTGGCGATGGCCAGTCGTTGCTTCTCCCCACCCGACATGCGGTAGCCGCGGTCACCCGTGACGGTGTCCAACCCGAGCGGGAGGGATTCGATCAGGTCCCAGATCTGGGCCCCCCGGCACGCCTCGATCAGCTCGTCTTCGGTGGCTGTCGGACGGGCGTAGAGCAGGTTCTCCCGGATCGTGTTGTGGAAGAGGTAGGCGTCCTGGCTGACCACACCGACCGTTTCCCGCAGCGATGAGAAGCTGACGTCCCGCAGATCGTGTCCGCCGACGCGCACGGTCCCGGAATTCGGGTCGTACAGCCGGGAGACCAGGTGGGTGATGGTGCTCTTCCCCGCGCCGGACGGACCGACGAGCGCGGTGAGGGTCCCGGCCCGCACGTGGAAGTTCACGCCGCGAAGGACCTCCGGCGCCACTTCCCCGCGTTCCCGCTCGCCCTTGAGGTGCTCCAGCGACGCCAGCGAAACCTCGTCCGCGGTGGGATAGCGGAACTTCACGTTCTCGAATTCGACGTCCGGCGCCACGTCCTTCTCGAGCTCGACCGCGTCGGGGCGCTCCTGGATCAGCGGCTTCAGATCAAGCAGCTCGAAGACCCGGGAAAAGCTCACCACGACGGTCTGCGCGAGTTCCTGCATCCCGGACAGCTGGGTGATCGGCCCGAACAGCCGCGAGAGCAGGGTGGCGATGGCGACCAGCGTGCCGAGCTGGAACGCCCCGGCGAGCACGAGCTCGCCGCCGATCCCGTAGACGAGCGCGGTGGCGAGCGAGGCCATCAGCGCCATCATGACGAAGGCCGTGCGGCCCCAGACGGAGAGGCTCACCCCGATGTCGCGGATCCGACCGGACCGCTCCTCGTACTCGGCCATCTCCTCGGCCGGGCGACCGAAGAGCTTGGAAAGCATCGCCCCCTGGACGTTGAACCGCTCCTGGAGAAGTCCGCCGAGGCCGGTGTTCGCGTCCATCAGCGCCACACTGCGCCGCTGGATCACCCGCCCCACCCGGATCCAGGGCACGAGGAAGAGCGGGATCAGCACCAGCGTGATGATGGCGACGAGCCACGAAAGGTAGATCAGCTCCGCCAGCACCACCACGACCATGACCACACCGGTGGCGGCCATGAGCAAACCGGTGAAGTGCTGCTGCGCCATGATCAGTTCCGTGTGCAGCCTGCCGACCAGCACCCCGGTCTGGGTGCGGGTGAAGAACGCGATCGGCAGCCGCCGGACGTGGTCGAGCGCCTGCACGCGGAGGTCGTAGGTGATGCCCTCCCCGATCTTCCCGGAGATGTAGCCGGACACCAGCGCCAGCACCGCGGCCACCAAGGCGAGTCCGGCGGTGAGGCAGGCCATCAGGACCACGACCCCGGAATCGTTCTTGACGATGCCTTCGTCGATGAGCTCCCTCAACAGCAACGGAGTCGCGACGACGATCAGCGCCTCCAGCACGGCGACGAGCACGAAAAGCGCCACCTTGCCGATATGCGGGCGGAAGTAGGTGAGGACGCGGCGCACAGTCCCCTTGTTGACCTTGGTCACCCAGGGATCGGGATCGTCATCACTCTTGTCCACCCCCCCGAAGCGCAACACCACATCCATCCGGTCACCTCTCTCATACGCCAAGTCGGCGATCTCAATCGTGCTTAATCGAGTCGATGTCCACGAGTGGGTCCAAGCGCGCACTTTCGGCACTTGGACGCGGTGGCAAGGCTTTTCGCCGCGGAACCCGCTGGCCTAGCCGGAAATCCGGCCTTGGCCGTCCGCGCCACGCCACAGCAGATCCGTCACCTGAGCCAGGTCGCCGGACCGCAGCGCCGAAGCGGCCGAGGCCAGATCGGCCGCGATCCGGTCGAGCACCGCCGCGACGGGCCCGGCGTTGCGCGCGAGAATCATCCGCCACAGCAAGGGATTTCCGGCGGCGATGCGGGTCACGTCGCGCAGCCCCTGGCCGGCCAGGGCCAGCGCGACCTCGTCGGCGGATGCCAGTCTCGCCGCCACCGCGGATGCCACCACGTGCGGGGCGTGCGACACCAGCGCCACCGCCGAGTCGTGCTCACCCGCGCCGACGACGACCGCCTTCGCGCCGCACAACGACACCAGTTCCCGCGTGAGCCGTAAGGCGTCCGCACTGGTCGCGGCGCCGGGGCAGAGTGCCCAAGGGCGGCCGGAGAACAGCTCGGCGCGGGCCGCCGCCGGACCGGATCGCTCCCGGCCGGCGAGCGGATGCCCTGGCACATAAGAGATCAGGTCGCAGCCGAGCCGCTCCGCGTCGGCGATCGGCTCGGCCTTGACACTGGCGACGTCGGTGTACGCCCGTGCGGCACCTTGCTTCTGCAGTGCGGCCAGCCGCTCCCCGACCAGGTGCGGCGGTACGGCGATCACCGCCAGATCCACTTCCTCACCGGTCCACTCCAGGCCCGCGCCGAGCTCCCGCGCCAGCCGTTCGGCATCCGGGTCGACGTCGGAAAGGTAGACGGCCACGCCCTTCTCGCGAAGGGCCAGCGCGGCCGAGGTGCCGATCAGTCCGGTGCCGACGACGAGCGCCTTCTGGAGGGTCACCGCTCTTTCTTAAGCCGCCCCCTTGCCGATGTCCAGCGGCGAGGACTGGGCACCGACCTATTCGTCCACTGTGGACTCAGGAGCGGCCGGTGGCCGAACGGCGCGTCGTTCGGCCACCGGGTGGGTCAAGCGCTCATCCCGCGGCCAGATCGGTCGCCCGGTTCTCCAGGTGGTCCGCGAAGCCCGCCCAAACCCTGGCGTGATCCCTCGCGAATCCGGCGACGACGCCGTACAGATGCGGCGGGACACCGCGCACGATCCGCTCCCATTCCTGCCCGTCGATGGAGTGCATGGTGAGCATGCGCAACAGGATCCGGCCGACTTCGCTCAACCGCAGCGCGGGATCGGCCTTGAGGCGCTCCAGCATGGCGAGCCGTTCACGGTCCACGGTCTGGCTGAGGTCCGGCTCCGTCAAACTCAACGGATGCGGCTTCGTCCGCAATCTCCTGGTCCCGTCCGGGGTCGGGCTCTCGCCACGTTCGAGCCTGCCCCGCACGTCGCGGACCGTCTCCGGGGAGATGCCGACCTGTTTGGCGACCTGACGGAGCGAAAGGCCAGGATCGTTGCGGATGAGCTCGGCGGCGAGTTTCCGCCGCTCCGAACTGTCGACGGGACGGATCCGCCCATCCCGCCCGATCCTCGCCTGGTTCCCGTTCTCTCCTCCACGTCTTCGCAGGTCCGCCACCGTGCCGGCGGAGATCCCCGTCGCCGAGGCCACCCGCCGATCGGACCACTGCGGATGCGTCCCGATGATCTGGACGGCCGCACGTTTGCGGTCGGCGAGCGAAAGCGGCAGCCCATGCCGGATGTTCGCCTCGACCGCCATGACGAAGGCATCCGATTCGGTGCCTTCGATGAACCTCGCCAAGATCTTCGTATCGCCCCGAACCCGCGCCACCTTCAACCGGTGCAGGCCATCGACCACCTGCATCGTCGGTTGGTGCACGAGAATGGGCGGAAGCTCCCACTCTGCCGACAACAGCGTCTCGACGTGCTCCGGATCCTCGCCCGAGGTTCGTGGCGAGCAAACGGAAGACAGCCGGGACAGCTCGATTTCGACGACCGGGAGAGCGAGAATGTCAACTCTCGTCGGATCCACCTAGCCCCCAATGAATCTGTTATTCGGCAACTTGCGGTACGGCATGGAACCCACGGTCCAACTGCTCAAGCTCCGTGGTTGGACACCGGGATTTCGGCCAGCGGGCTGGCCGCGGGACGGGAGCCCTCGACGGTGAAGGTCCCGTGAACACCATTGACAGACCCGTATGCGCACGGGCCGTTTCCACGGTCAACCCGGTATCCGGAGGCGACGTTGCGCTCCGGTGGAACCACCGGGCCGACCGGCGTCCTCTGCTCGCCCCTGTGCGATGCTTTCGGCGAGACGAGCGCACAACGACATCGGCTCGGCGAGCCGATATCGGTTCGGCACGACGACGCCGGGGCGCGCTGTGATGCGAGGACTCAGGACAGGGCCGACCTCGCGTTCTCGGCGGAGGCCGAGCTCAGACCAGTGGTCTCACCGGTTGGTTTCTACGATTTCCTCGCGGTCGCGAGTCACCGTCGCACCCCCTAAGTCCCGAGCAGGTGCGCACATCCCCAGCGAGTGCACACACTGTCAGCATGACATGACCGATCGTTGTCGGCAATTGACGAACAGTGTGATTTCCGCAGTGAGGTCGCCGCCCAAGATCATTTTTCGGAACTTTTCCCTTTTCTGTTGACGCGCTAGCCATCCGATGCGTACAACGCCTCGCGCGACACCGCCACCCCTTGATGTCACCCCGGTTAGCCTGTTCGCAACACTTGTTAGACCGTTCGCGGGTCTTGATTTTTCGCCCGCGATGAGCATGCGGCGAGCCGGTCATATTCCGTCCATCGAGAGTTCTTCACACGAATGGCCGTACCGGTATTCCTTTCGTGGAACCACTGCGTCGAACGGGTGATCATGATGCCGATGGAGAGGTCGAACCCCACGAGCAAAGGGAGGGGTGTAATGGTGGATGTAGTCATGAGTCATCCGCGTCGGCGCGGTCGGCGTGACGGGCACGCGCCGACCGAGGAGGAGGTACCTGGCCTTCTTCACATTCAAGGACTTGACCTGCGAAAACACCCGGGTTCGCACCACCGGCAACGAACGGCCCGGAGCGAGCCGCGACGGGCGGCTCATCCGGTCTCGCCGAGGAGGCCGAGACGGGCCGCAATGGGGGTTGGACGTCCATTCACCCGGTCGAGACCGCGCCCGAGCGAGCCGCACACAGCGATTCCGTCATTGTCCGTTCACGGCTTGACAACGCGGATATCGAGAACCTTTTGCTTGGCACGTCGACTCCGTCTCACCTGCCTAAACCGGCGAAGTTATCCCACTGGCGCCGTTCGCCCGTTTATGCGAGCAAAGGCGATCGCGCCAACGCGGGATCCGCAGCAGAGCGGTCGAGTTTGTCGTCCGGGTACCGAGTCGCGCTTCGCCCCGCTTGAGAGATAAGGCAAAGGTGTCGTGCGCACGACTGGACCGAACCGAGTCCGATTGACAAACGACCGGGTCAACCGGGGTGCGTGCGCATAGTATGTGACGTTCTAACATGATTGCCACCACGCACGGTCGCGGCGCGCATGAAGTCAGTGTCGCAACCTCGGGTCGTGACTGGGGTCGGGCAACATGGGCGGGCAGCCGTTCTCCATCGCTTCGGGACGAAGCTCGTAGTGCCAGGGTTCGTTGCGGTAGATCTGGCACAACCCGTATGCGGCGCCGTGCTTGGACAGCCACGCCGCGGAAGCGGGCGGTCCGATGTCGGCCGCGCCGCCCGCCACGTGAATGGACTTCTCCGGCGTGGCCACCCACCGGGCGGCCTCCTCTTCGGATCCGTACTTCGCGACGGCCTCGCGACGGAGCCGGTCCTGATACTCCGGGGAACGCCAGCCACTGTTGACGAAGAGCTCGACGCCGTCGTCCGCGGCGGCCGTCGCGGCCTTGCGCAGGGCGGCGAGGAGATCCGGATCGAGATTGACCACACCGGGAACCCGCTCGTCGAAGACCGTCGTCCCCTTGGGGATGGCGCCGTGCGCCTCGCCGAGCGCGTCGCGCTGCCCGGCGGCGAAGGCTCTGAGTATCCGGCGGAGCCTTGTCCGTACTGGTTCGCTGCCGATCATGCGTCCAGTCAACACCGCGTGCCGACACCGGCGCGGGGGTGGGCTCCGGTCAGGTCCCGGCTCGCGGCAGCACCCGCACACCTGTCCCAGCCGACCACAAGCCTCGCCCAGAACGCGAGTGTCCACAACCCGCCCGCAGCGTTCCGACAGCGCGTGCCCGGCTCGTGAGTGAAGTACCTGAAGGCCCCCTTGAGGGACTCGTATTTGTGTTGCCGGCGCGGTCGGATGGGGAGGATTTCGGCCGTTGGACGTCCGGAATCTTCCCCGCCCGGTTGCCGGTCCACAGTCGTGCTCGGCACGAGCTTGATCAACGGAAGATCGGGTGGGCGCCCGATCGACCTTCAGTGTCCACAAGGGACACATCCTCCCGATCAAGCGTCCGGTTGACAGTTCTATGTCCGGTTCGGCGTGGGGTCGTGAGTGACAATGAGGGTTATTGAGGAGTAGGGCAAACGTGGCGTGTTGCGGACGGACCTGTTCGCGCCGCGGCCGGATGCCGCCAATGCCGCATTGGGGACGCTGACCGTCTCCACTGCCACATTGGAGACATGCCCGCCTCCCGATTCCCCGCTCACACCGCCAGGGGTGACCAACCTTCCCCAGCCCTCAAGGAGGTGTCGCGAAAGCCACTTTCAGGACATGTGATGTCCCGAAAATGGCTTTCGCGACACCTCGGAACACCACGCCCAGTGCCGAAGCCTGATGTCCAACTTCTCACAGGCCCTCCGACCACGACACCTTTGCCCTACCCCTCATTAGAACGACCCAAATCAAGTTACCCAAACCGGGCACCCTTGTCGCGAAAGTGTCCCATGTGGACAGCCAGGAGCCAGGCCGGACCTCTCGTGCGGTACCGCCAGCGCCTATCTCAACCGACTCCTGCCCCAAACGGACCACAAGCCACAAAAGCCGTTAAGGCCTCCTTCCCTACCTTGAGCGTAGGGAAGGAGGCCTTCACGGACCTGTCAAACCGGCGACCGGCTATTCGATGGGGAAATCGAAATAGGTGTCCGGATAGGGTTCGGCCCTCAAGCTGTAATGCCACCACTCGCACTCATAAGCGCTGAACCCGCTCGCCTCCATGATGGCACGGAGGTGGAGCCGGTTCTTCACTTCTTCTTCGGTGATCCCCTCCGCGCCGTGATGCGAGACGACATCCATCACGTCGTGGTCGCCGCCCATGGGAGCGAGTTCACCGGTGGCGAGGTGGTAAATCGTCAGGTCGACGGTGCTACCTCGGCTGTGGCCAGACTTCGTTGCCACGTAACCCTTTTCGAACATCTGGGGTCGATCGATGTTCGGGTAGTGCCGTGCCTTCTTCCGCCCGTCCTCAGGCTCTTCCGCCCAGCGCATGAACCGGTTCACCGCACGCTGGGGGCGGTACCCGTCCCAGAGAAGCAGACCGAAACCGAGAGAGGCGGCTTCGTCCTTCGCTTTTTCCAGTGCCGCGCACAAGGCCTTCGTGCCGACGATGCGGTTCACCAGGTACCCGTCCACCGGTTTGCCGGTGAAGTTGTCCCAGGTGGCGTATTTGGCGTCCCACCGTATTCCGGAGACGACCTCGTCTACGAAGACGAAATCATCCTTCATCCGTTACGACCCGCCAAGGTCAACGCCACCAGCCGGTCGACGACCTCGCCGAGCGGGAGGCCGGCGGCGGCCATCATCCGCGGGTAACGGCTGTAGGAGGTGAGGCCGGGCAGGGTGTTGACCTCGTTCAGCACGACGCTTCCGTCTTCCTTGAGGAACAGGTCCACGCGCGCGAGACCCCGGCAGCCCAAAGTGCGATAGATGGCCTTCGCCGTCTCCTGGACGAGCGTGCGCGATTCCGCCGGGATGTCGGCGGGAACGATGAAGGACGAGTTCTCGGAACCGGTTTCGGGGCTTTCTTCCTGGTGGATCTTGAAGAACCCGTGGGTCAGCGCGACGCGGTCCACCTCGCCGGCGAACAGGTCGTCGCCGTTGCCGAGAATGGAACAACCGATCTCGCTGCCGACGACGGCCTCTTCGATCAGGACCTTCGAGTCGAACTCCCGCGCGGTTTCCAGCGCGCTCGCCAGCTCTTCCTTGTTCGAGACCTTGCTGACGCCGAAGGACGAACCCGAACGGGCGGGCTTCACGAAGACGGGGTAGGTGAGCTTGTCGGGATCGACGTCGTTGTCCGACGTGACGATCCAGAAGTTCGGGGTCGCGATTCCCGCGCCGCGGATGACGGCATAGGTGAGGGACTTGTCCATGCACAGGGCCGAGCTCTGGACGTCGCAGCCGACGTAGGGGATGCCGGAGATCTCCAGCAGGCCCTGCATCGCACCGTCTTCACCGAACTTGCCGTGCAGGACGGGCAGCACCACGTCGAGGGCGATCGTCTCGTACTTGCCCTCGTCGAGGACCAGCAGGCCGTGGGCGCTCCGGTCCGGGGAAAGCACGACCGGACGGGTGTCGCCGGACTCCCACTCCGCGCTGGGGCCGTCGCAAAGCTTCCACTCGCCCGCCAGCGTGATCCCGATGTAGTACGGGTCGTACTTGTCGAGGTTCAGGTTCTTCGCGACCTCGACCGCGGACTTGACCGAGACCGGATGCTCTTCGCCGGATCCCCCGAAGATGATGCCGAGTTTCAACTTACCCATGCTGCGTCCCGCTTTCAAATTTCAGGCAATTGACGATAGAGTTTTCAACGGTGTCACGCAAAGCGTGATCCGTGTAATAGGCGGTATGCGGGCTGATGAGGACGTTCGGCAGTTCCTGCAACCGCAGCAATGGTTTGCTTTCGATGTTCTTGTCACTGCAGTCGGCGTAGAAGACTCCCTCCTCTCCTTCGACGACATCGAGCGCCGCCCCGCCCAGTTTTCCGCTGTCCAAAGCCGAGATGAGGGCCTCGGTGTCGATCAGTGCACCGCGTCCGGTGTTGATGATGAACGCGCCGTGCCGCATCTGCTCGATATTGTCACGACCGAGGAGATGGTATGTATCCGCGTTGAGCGGCGCATGGAGCGTCACGATGTCGCTCCGCCGCAGTAATTCGCCGAGAGAAACGTAAGTGGCGTCGGCGGCCTGGACCTTGTCATAAGCCAGCACTTCGCAGCCGAAACCGCGCAGCCGCTCGATCACCGCGACGCCGATGCGCCCCGTCCCGACCACGCCGACGGTCAGGTCACGCAGCTCTTTCCCGCGCACGTCGTGCAGTCGGTAGTCGTGGACGTCCGCCCGGCGGATGATGGACTTCGCGTTCCGCAGCGACATCAGCATCAGCATCAACGTGAAGTCGGCGACGCTGTCCGGCGAATAGGAGACGTTTCCGACGGTGATGCCGACGCTCTCGGCGTATTCGACGTCGATATGGTTGAACCCGATGCTTCTCGTGGAGACATAGGCCACACCGGCCTGACTGAGCGCGAGAAGAGTGGAGTTCTCGATTCGGCTTTTATGACCCACACTGACGCAGCGGTTCCCGGCGATCAGTTCGACATTCGCCTCGGATACCGGTTCCGCCACGATGGTCGGCCGCACACCAAAGCGAGGAGCCATCTCCCGGAACAAGATGGCTTCGTCCTGTCCGCATCCATAGATCGTGATCCCCATTACCTCCTCGACGGAGGGGGACGCGGACGCCAGCGATCGCGTGCGGGTGCCCGCTACCGGTGCTGGTTCGCTGTAGGTCATGCCCAGCAGTGTAAGCAGCGCGCTGTCGCCGACCCGTATGTGGTTCTATACCCCTGGTCATCACCATCGACGATTACGGTCGAGCGAACGTGCGTCACTGGTGGTCACCGCGACCGGCTCCTCACCCAGCGTCGGCCTTGACCGCGACGATGTGCGCCCATACGAGACGCGCGAGTTCCTCCGGCGCGTCCCTCGCCACGAGATGGCCCGCGCCCGGAACGCGGGCGACGGTGACCCGGCGGTTGGCCGCGCGCAGCCGGTGCAGATCGGCCTCGCTGAGCGGTGAATCCTGCCCGGCGTGCACCACGAGGATGGGCATGTCCAAGGCACCGGCCGTCGCGAACAGGGCGGAGCCTGACCCGAAAATGTCCGCCACGAGCTGGGTGTAGCGGCCGCCGAGGCCGTGGAAGTCCAGCCACGAGCGCGCTCGCGCCGGGGCCATGTCCGGTACGACGTCGACCAGCACGAGACCGCTCACCCGGGCCGCGACAGCCGGGTCGGCGAGGGCGGCGATGGCGGCCAGCCCGCCGGCCGAGGCGCCGACGAGGACGATCGGCGCCGGTTCGCGGCCGAGCATCTCGACCACGTCACAGGCGAGCGCCCGGAGCGTGGTCGCGCGGCCGGTGCTGTCGCCGTGACCGCGCAGATCGAAGGCCACCGTCCGGAGCCCGTGCCCGGCCAGCACCTCGGCGACCGGCGCCCAGACACCGCGGCGCTCTCCGCCCGCGTGGAGCAACAGGACCGTCGGACCGGTACCCGTCACGGTGCCCCGCAGCACGACTTCGCCCAGGTCGAGGTGGATTTCGCTGGTCGCTGATCGAGTCATGGGGTCGCTCCAGGGGTCACTTACCTTGAGATGTCAAGGTAGCCCAACTACCTTGGCGCATCAAGGTAGGATGCCGACCGTGATGACACCCCGAGCCCGAAGGTCTCCCGAGGAGGCTCGCCTGCTGATCCTCGACGCGGCGGCATCGCTGCTCGCCGAGTCCGGTGTGGCCGCCGTCCAGATGCGGGCGGTGGCCGCGCGGGTCGGCATGACCGACGCGGGCGTGGCACACCACTTCGGCAACCGCGAGAAACTGCTCGCCGAGCTGCTCCGGCACGGCGGACGCCGCCTCCGGGACGCGCTTCAGGATCTCCTCGCCGGCTGGCTGGACCACGACGCCGACCTGCTCGAACTCGTCGAGGCGCTCCATACCCTCTACCAGCGCGGTTTCGGCGAGCTCGCGGTCGCGCTGCACACGGCGGGCTGGCGCGACCCGGGCAGCGGCATGCTCGCGCCGGTCGTCGGCGCCCTCCATGGAATGCGGCGTGACGGCGGTTCACTCGACGACACCCGGCTCGCGGTCGCGGCCCTGCATCAGGCGATGGCGACGGAGGCCTTGTACGGGAGCGCCTTCCGGCGCAGTGCCGGCGTCACCGGTGCCGCGCCGGACGATTCAGCCGCCCAGGTCCGCTGGTGGGCCCGCCAGCTCCACCTCGCGCTCGGCCTGGCACCGGCCGACGACCAGCGGCGGCCCTGACCCACCGTGGTGAGTCAGGGCCGCCGGCCGGTGGGTCAGCGAAGACCCTGCGAAATGAACTCGTCCATCCCGTCCAGCTCACCCAGCGCCGCCCGCAATTCGGCGGCGTACTGCTCCGTCCCGGCCCGCAGGCCCCGCTCGACGACGCCGACGGTGTCGAACGCCTCGACGTCCCCACCGCTCAGCGCGGCGACGGACTCCTTGACGACAGCGCCCAGCAACAGCTCCTCGGGCACCCTCGGCGCACCTTCCAGCGGCCAGACGAGATCGTCCAGCACCCCTTGCCCGCCGACCTCGCGGACCAGCCCGGCCGCCGTGATCCCCGGCACCCGGAAGCCCTCCGGCAACACCGCGCGGACGCTCAAACTGTGCGACAGCCAGTGCAGCAGCCGCGTGTTCACCTCCTGCTTGACCGGCTTCGGCGTCAGCCACAGCACGAGGTTCACGTAGTACTCGGTGAGCCGGTCGAGCACCTCACCACCCTTCTGGAAACCCCACAGGTTGAGGTCGAAGTAGTGGTGCCACGTGGAATCCGCGACGATCCGCCCGACGCCGGCGGCGGCACCGTCGTACACACTGCTCACGCCGTGAACCTGGCCGTTGCGTTTGTCGACGCCCCGCGCGACGATCTCGGGTTTCGGCTGCCCCGCGCGCCCGGTCGGCCACACCTCCTCCGGATACCGCTCGGGAATGAGCAGCTGCCCCTCGTGCATATGGTCCGGGAAAACCGTGATCGGACCGCGCCTGCCCTGGAACAACGCATGCGGCCTGCCCGCTCGCTTCCGCAGGATCAATTCCTGCGGATACGGATCGAGGTCGTTCGGGATCGGCATGTCGATATCGCTGCCCCACGGGTCGGGCTGATGGGTGTTGTGACTGAATTCGACACTCGAATCCGGCCGGTCGTTCCACACCCGCAGCTCACCCGCGCGCGGAATCCGGTGCCCCAGCGCCCGGCCCAGATTCAGGTAATCGGGCAGGGACGGATCCGCTCCCGGCGGACGCGGATTGGAATGGTCACCGGAGACGAGAACTCCGCCACCGGCGTCCATCCAGCTCCGCAGCGCCGCGACTTCCGCGTCCACGAGTTCGTTCTCCGGCTCCCCTGGCATGTTGCATTGCACCAGGCCGAAGAACCACACCTGCTCGTATCGGCCGAGCACGTCGGCGGTGAGTTTGTTGACGGCGTGCCCGCCTTCGTGCCGGTTGAGCAGATCGACTTCGAACTGTGCGAAGAACGGCTGATTCCCCAAGATCAGATCACGGAGAATGCCCAGCGCGAAGCCATTGTTCCCGCCGAAGCCCACCAAATCCGTGTAGAACAGTATTCTGATCTTCGGCCTGGCGGCCATATCGACTTGATCGGCGACAATACGTGCCTCGAACATGAATTCCCCCTTGCGTCGAACAACACCTGCCGTCCTCCCCGGCAGCGCTGTCCCTTCCAGATATACCTGAACTTCCTAGGTCTTCGCAGATTCCGCGGCACGACGATGGATTTCGCGGAAACCTCATTCTCCGGCCTTCGGGAACAAAGCCGGGACACGCCGGTTTCACCGCTTTTCGTGGGACGGTGGGTCCTTGGGCGCAAGGGGCGCGGGTGGTTCGCCGTGCCGGGCGGGGAACGGCAGGAGGTCGTCGCGCCCGCACTGCTGGGGCTCGTCCCCGGCGTCGGGCATCACTACGCACCCGATCCCGCGCAGGGCCGGAAGAGTGCGTCGTCGATTTCGACGGCGGCGCCGTGGACGCTTACGTGGAACTCGGCTACAGCACGCCCGACGAGCCGGTGGTGCCCTTGGGCGACGTCGTGGTCGTCCGCGACATCGGGCACCGGATAGTGCGCTGCGCGCGGCGGCAGCCCTTTGGCGCAGGTCGACGCCTCGGCGGCCGTGCGCCGGGGTACCGAGTCCGGGCTGAAGGACCCTCTACTGACGCTTCGCCTCAACCGGGCGAGAATCTCGACGACCCGGACTCCTCCACGGCGACCGGCACTCCCTTGATCACCTGGGCGCCAAACCAGGGTGACAACCAGAAGTGGCTGTTCACCCGGCAGTCCGACGGTTCCTACGCCCTGACCAACGCGCATTCGAAGCTGTGCGCCGACGTCGAAGGCGGCTCGACCGCCGGGGGCGCGGGTCATCCAGTGGACCTGCACCGGTGCCCCCAACCAGCGCTGGACCGCGGCCGAGCAACCCGATGGCCGGTACAGGCTCGCCAGTGTCCGGTCCGGACTGCTCCTCACGACAGCGTCCACTTCGGACGGTGCGGCCGTCACGCAACGCGCGGACGCGGGCTCCGCGCTCCAGGCGTGGACGATCGGCCGACTGCGTCGCCGGTCCGTGAAGGCCTCCTTCCCTACTCTGAAGGTAGGGAAGGAGGCCTTCACGACCTTGGCGGTTCTTACGGGGCGTAGGTCAGGCAGTTCGCGGCGTGGTCGCCTTCACCAGGTCCGACCCGGACGCTCGAAGCCGTGCATTCCAGCGCGGAGTTGTGGCGGCAATCGGAGCGAGAGCAGGCACCCACCTGCGCGGTCACCCGATCGAGACCGCCCTTGGTGTTGAGCGGGACGAAGGTTCCGCAGTCGGCCGACCCGTTCCCTCCGCCGACGGTGATGGCGAAAGCGTGGCAGCCGTCGTGGTTGTAGGAACAGCCGCTCACCGTGCATTCGTGGACAGCGGGCATCTCGGTGGTGGTCATGACGACTCCTGTACTTCGTGGTGGTGGTGTCGTTCGGTCCTTCCAGGGTCACACCGCCGCCTGCCCGCGGCAATTCGAACGGCCGGGCCTCACCCATCGGTGCCCCGGCCCGCGTTCAGCGGACCAAACGCGGCGACGCGCGCCTCATTTTCGGGGGTTGACCAGGCGAAAAGTGGGTACTCACCGGTCATGAACCCGGCGGACGGCGCGAGGAGAGCAGCAAACGTGCGAGGCCGCTTCGCACGCTGGAGGCACCGAGGCAACAGCCTCGCCCTGGCTTGGACACTGATCACCTTCGGCCTGGTCGTCATGCTGTGGGTGTCCGGTTTCCGCGCGTGGCCGGTCTACCTGACGGCGGCGCCGAGTGCCGTGGTGTCCGTGCTGCTGTGGGTCGGGGCGGTCCGGACTCGCCGCCGGGGCGCCGGGCCGGAGCCCATCGGCGAGCGATCGGGCGGCTGAGTCACTTCGTGGAACGGGTGGCCAGAGCGTCGAACTCCCGGTCCGGCAGGGTCCGGTTGAGTTCGAGGAGCTTCTCCGCGAGGTGGCCGACGGCGTAGCGCGTCTCCGGACGTTCGGCCTCGATGGCGCGGCGGATGGCTTCGACCACGACCATGGGGTCGGAGCCGTCGCTGAGCCCGGTTTCGCCGTGCCGTGCCATGGCTTCCGCCATCTCCCGGTACGCCCCGCCGCCGGAGATCTCCCGAAGCTGGGCGGACGTCTGGTCTTCGAACTCGGTCTTGACGATCCCCGGCTGGATGATCACGACGTCGATGCCGAAGGGCTCGACCTCCATGCGGAGCGTGTCGGAAAAGGCTTCGAGCGCGTGCTTCGACGCGTAGTACCAGGCGCCGAGCGGCAAGGCGATTTCGCCGCCGATCGACGACACGTTGACGATCGTGCCGGACCGCTGCGCGCGCATGGCGGGCAGGACGAGCTGCACCAGCCTGGCCGGCGCGAGGAGGTTGACTTCGAGCTGGTCTCGCGCGCTGTCCAGCGGCACGTCCTCGATGGCACCGTGCAGCACCGTTCCGGCGTTGTTGACCAGGACGTCGATCCGCTGCTGCTCGTCGAGGACGGTTTCGACCGCGCGGCGGAGGTCGTCCTCGTCGCGAGCGTCCATCTTCAGCGCCTGACCACCCGCGGCCCGAAGGTCGTCCATCTTCTCCACGCGCCTCGCGGCACCGTAGACCGTGTGACCGGCGCGGAGCAGGTCCAGCGCGGTGGCGTGGCCGATCCCTGACGAAGCACCGGTGACCAGGCAAACCTTGGCCGTCATCCCTCGTGTACCTCCCGATCTCTTCACTGGTGACGAAACAGTAGAGCCGATTTTCCCGTCGATACAACGCGAAAAACCCATTCACCGAGGTGGCGAACCTACAATCGATGCAATGACCGTGGAGCTGAATGCATCGAGCCTGGAGGACGGGTGCCGGGAAACCGCCTGACCTACGAAGAGCGCGGGCAGATCGCATCGGGGTTGACGGCCGGGCTCACCTACGCCGAGATCGCCCGCCGGATGGCCCGCCCCAAGTCGACGATCATCCGTGAGGTGGCACGCAACGGCGGCGCCCACCGCTACCGGGCCAACCAGGCACAGCAGGCGACCCGGTGGCGGGCACGCCGCCGCGCCCCCGGCCCACCCGTCCACGCCGATCCGGGTGTGCGCACGCCGGAGGCCTTGCGCGACTTCGAGCGCGAGTTCGCCGAGATGATGGCCGGGACGGGCGTACCGCCGATGATGGCCAAGGTCCTGGCCTGCCTGTTCACCAGCGACACCGGCAGCGGTACCGCCGTCGAACTCGTCGCGCGCCTGGAAGTCAGCCCGGCGTCGGTCTCCAAGGCCGTCGGCTGGCTCGAACAACGCGGCCTGATCGCCCGCGAACGCGACGGCAGGCGGCAGCGGTACGTCATCGACGACCAGTTCGGCTATCGAGCCTGGCAGGCCAGCCTCGACTCGATGACCAGGTGGGCGGACCTCACTCGGCGGGGTGCGGGGCTGGTCGACGGCCCGGCGGGCGCCCGGTTGGCCGACACCAGCCGGTTCTTCCGGTCTCTGCACCAGGACATGAGCGCGGCGGCCGAACACTGGCGGCGGTCTCTCGGCTGAAAGTCTCTAGGTACCTACTCGCGGTCTGCGGCCTTGCCGGCGTGAAGTACATGATGGCCCCCTTCCTTGCGCCTAGCGCAAGGAAGGGGGCCATCATGTACTGGGGAAGGTGTGAAGGTCGAGTTTCCTCGGCTGAGCCGAGTGAAGGGAACTTTGAGGGCCCCAGAGTCCCTCAAGGAGTCCTTCACGGCACTGGGCCGCTACCGGACCCACCCACCGTAGGTACCTTCTGGACGCTGAACCCCGGGCGGCGCCAAGATCACCTGGAAGTCCGTGAAGGCCTCCTTCCCTACCTTGAAAGTAGGGAAGGAGGCCTTCACGGCACGCGCCTGCGGCCCTGGCTCGGCGGGCGGTGCCACGCGGCGAAGCCGACCTCGTGCAGCGCTTTCACCGCGGCGGTCTTGTTCGCCGCACCGACCTCCCGGTCGACGAGCAGGACCGGGAACTGTTCCCCGACAACAAACCGATCTACTTCTCCGTCCTCGTCCGAGCCTGAGCCGCGGCCGGAAACCGGAGAAAACACCTCGATCGACGGGGAAAGTGCGCTAGCCGCCGGTTTCCCGGCTGCCTACGCTGAATCAGGCGCACGGGAACCACCACTGCCTCGGGAGTCTCCAGTGAGAAGCACGAGAATCGTGTTCTGCGCCTTGTTCTTCACCGGTCTGTTCGCCGTTTCGCCGACCGCGGCGGCAGCGGGACAAAGCGCGTTCACCTTGTCCAGCACCGCATTCGCCGACGGCGGCGGCATCCCCAAGGTCCACGAATGCACCAGCGGCGGCGGCAACGACCCCGCCAAGAAGAACGAGTCCCCGCCGCTGGCCTGGTCGGGTGCCCCCACCGCCGTCAAGAGCTACGCGATCGTCATGCGGGACCTCAGCAACGCCAACCTCATCCACTGGGTCATCTACGACATCCCGGTGAGCACGACCTCGCTCCCCCAGAACGTCCAGCACGTCTACCGGCCTTCGGTCCCCGCGGGCGCCAGACAGGTCTACTACCGCGGGAGCGCGAGCCTCTACGGCTACCAGGGACCGTGCTCGCCCTCGACGGTGAACACCTACGAATTCGTCGTGCACGCCCTCGACCGGACGTCGCTGACCAGCCTGAACTCCAGTTCGTCGACTCAGACCGCCGCCAAGGCGATCACCGCCGCCTCGGTCGGTTCGGCCAGGATCAGCGGTAAGTCGTAAGACCGGCCGATCATCGTGGCAAAATCGGCGCAATGCAGATCGGGATGCTCGGCCCCTTCGAGGTTCGCACGGACGACGGCGGCCTCGCCGACGTCCCGGGCGCCCGGCTGCGCGGGCTGTTGATCGCGCTGGCGCTCGAACCGGGGCGAGTGGTCCCGAAGGCCACCCTCGTCGACTGGATCTGGGGTGAACAGCCACCCGCTGACGCGACGAACGCCTTGCAGCGCTTGGTTTCCCGCCTCCGGAAGGTACTGCCGGACGGCGTCGTCGATGGTCAGACCGACGGCTACCGGCTGAAGGTGGCGCCCGACGACGTCGACGCGGTGCGGTTCGAACGCCTCATCGGCCATGTCCGCGGTGACGCGGAGCCGCGACGGCTGCGTGAGGCCCTGGCTCTGTGGCGCGGCGCGGCCATGCAGGACGTCGGCCTGCCGGACAGCGGCGCGTTCGACGCGGCGGTCACCCGGCTCGAAGGGCTGCGCCTGACAGCCTTGGAGGATCGGTTCGACGCGGAACTCGACCTCGGCCACGGTGCGGAAGTGGTCACGGAACTGACCGATCTGGTGGCCGCGCATCCGCTGCGCGAGCGGCTCGTCGCCGCGCTGATGCGGGCGCTCGCCGCGACCGGACGCGACACCGAGGCGCTGCTCGTGTATCAGCGCACGCGGGAGGCCTTGGCCGACGCGCTGGGCGTGGACCCCTCGCCGGAGCTGTCCGCGGTGCATGTCGCGCTGCTGCGCGGCGAACTGGGACGGCGGGAGGAGAACCGCAAGACCAACGTGCGCGCCGAGCTGACCAGCTTCGTCGGCAAGGACACCGATGTCGCCAAGGTCCGCGAACTCGTCGCCGGGCACCGGCTCACCACGCTGATCGGGCCAGGCGGTTCGGGAAAGACCAGGCTGGCCACGGAAACCGCGCGCACCCTGCTCGGCGATGTGCCGGACGGGGCGTGGCTGGTGGAACTCGCGGCCATCGACCCGGGCGGGGATAAGGGGAGCGGGCCCGAAGGGCAGGGGGGTGGGAACAACATCGCTCAAGCGACGCTCGCCGCGCTGGGCCTTCGGGACGCGCTGCTCGGTGACTCGACGACCGCCGAACCCGTCGAACGGATCATCGCCGCGATCCGCGAGCGCGAAGTCCTGCTGATCCTCGACAACTGCGAGCACGTGATCGAGGCGGCCGCGGCCTTCGCCCATCGAGTGCTCGGGGAATGCCGCCGTCTGCGGATACTGGCGACGAGCCGGGAGCCGCTCGGCATCACCGGCGAGACGTTGTGGCATGTCGTGCCGCTGGCCGTGCCGGACCGGCACGCCGGCCCCGGCGAGATCGAATCCTCCCCCGCCGTCCGGTTGCTGCGGGACAGGGCGAGCGCGGTGCGCAAGGACTTCGTGGCGGACGAAGCCACTTTGGCCACGATGGCGCGGGTTTGCCGGGTACTGGACGGGATGCCGCTGGCGATCGAGCTGGCCGCCGCCAGGCTGCGCACCATGTCCGTCGACCAGCTCGCGAACCGGCTCGACGACCGATTCCGGCTGCTGACCGGCGGCAGCCGGACCGCGCTGCCCCGGCATCGGACGTTGCGTGCCATGGTCGACTGGAGCTGGGAGCTGCTGAGCGACGCCGAGCGGACGGTCCTGTGCCGGCTTTCGGTGTTCACGGGCGGCGCGAGCCTCGAGGCCGCCGAACAGGTCTGCGTCAGCGAGGCCGTCGAGCCGTACGAAGTCCTCGAGTTGCTCACCGCGCTGACCGAAAAGTCGCTGCTGGTCGCCGCGGGCGACGAAGCACCGCGCTACCGGATGCTCGGCACGATCAAGGAGTACGCCGCGCAACGGCTCGCCGAGGCAGGCGAGACGGTGGTGGCACGCCACGCGCACCTCGCCTGTTTCACCGAACTCGCCGAGGCGGCCGAGCCGATGCTCCGCCGCGCCGAACAGCTCGAATGGCTCGCCAAACTCAACGCCGAGCACGACAACATCACGTCCGCGATGCGCGGCGCGCTCGTCGCGGGCGAGGCACCGGAGGCGATGCGGCTCGCGGCGGCCTGCGGCTGGTACTGGTGGCTCAGCGGACACCGCGCGGAAGGCATGGAACTGGTCAGCGCGGCCGTCAAGACGCCCGGCGAGGTGTCCGACGACGTGGCGGCCGTGGTGTACGGGCTCGTCTCGCTGTTCGTGAGTTCCGGTTTCGCCGACGAGAACACCGCGGCGAAGTGGATCCACGAGTCGTACCGGCTGGGCACACGCGGTAGAAACAAGCACCCGCTGCTCGGGCTCGTCGTCCCGCTGGAACGCATGTTGGCCGGGGACGACGCGCTGTCCGCGTGGGAACCGGTGCTGGCGGACGAAAACGCGTGGGTCCGCGCACTCGCCAGACTGCACCTCGGCAAGATGCGGATCACGCTCGGCCATCCCGGCCGGGAGGCGGACGAGTATCTGGAGCAGGCGCTCAGCGAGTTCCGCGTCCTCGGCGAACGCTTCGGGATCTCGTTCGCCTTGACCGAACTGGCGGATCGGATCGCCACGCGCGGCGAGTTCGCCACCGCCTGCGAGTACTACGAACAGGCGATCGCGGTCGTGACCGAGGTCGGTTCCCTCGAGGACCTCATCCGGTTGCGGGCGCGGCAGGCACAGCTGTACTGGCTGATGGAGGACGAGGCCGCCGCCGCGGCCGCCGCGGCCGAAGCGCAGCGGTATTCGGAACAGGTCACGTGGCCGGGCGCGCTGGGCATGTTCGCCCTTTCGCAGGCGGAACTCTCCCACTGGCGCGGCGAAACCGAGGAAGCGGCGAAACAACTCACCTTCGCGATGACCGTGATGGGCGACGAAGCGGGCTTGGGACATGTTCGCGCCATCAGCCACGACCTTCGGGGTTATTTCACGGAAGATCTCGAGGAATCCCGTGCGCACCGGGAAGCGGCCTGGCAGGCGGCCGCCGAGGTGCGGCACATGCCCCTGATCGCCCACATGCTCGTCGGTATCGCGGATCTGGCCCTGCGCCAGGACGACCCCGGACAGGCCGCGCGGCTGCTCGGGGCGGCCGACGAACTGCGCGGGCTGCCGGATCGGTCCCGTCCGGACGTGACCCGGATCGAACAGACAGTGCTGCGCCGCCTCGGCGAAGCGAAATTCGCTGAGGCGGCGCGAGAAGGCACCGAGGCGGACTGGAAGAAGCTGGCCGAGATCACGCTCGCTTCTTGAAGGTGGAAGACGCCCACAGGTAACCGACGAGCGCGATCCCGGCGCTCCACGCGAGGGCGGGGATCACGTCACCGGCGGCCGGTGCGCCGTTGAGGAGCCCGCGCAGGGTCTCGATGATCGGGGTGAAGGGCTGGTACTCCGCGAACTCACGGAGTCCGGGCCCCATCTTCTCCGCCGGCACGATCGCGCTGCTGAAGAACGGCAGCATGACCAGCGGCACGGAGGCCATGCCCGCGGTTTCCGGTGACTTCGCCGCGAGGCCCAGCGCGACCGTGAGCCAGCCGGCCGCGACACCGAGGAGCACGACGATGCCGAGCACGCCGAGCCAGTCGAGGAAGCTCGCGGACGGGGCGAAGCCCAGCAGGAAGGCCACCCCGACGAGCGCCACGATGGCGACCAGGTTGGTCAGCACGCTCGCCACGACGTGCCCGGTCAGCACCGCGCCGCGGGAGACATCCATGACCTTGAACCGGTTGATAATGCCCTTCGTCATGTCGGAGTTCACCGCCGTCGCGGTGGCGCCGAGCCCGTAGCAGACGGCCAGCAGCATCAAGCCCGGCGTCGCGTAGTCGATGTAGTCGACGCCGACGCTGAACGCGTCACCGAAGACGTAGACGAACATCAGCATCATCACGACCGGCATCAGGACCGCGTTGAACACCGAGGTCGGATTGCGGGTGAGGTGCTTGAAGTTGCGGCGCAACATCACGATCGAGGGGGTGGTCACTTCACGGCCTCCGTGTTGTGGCCCGTCAGGGCGAGGAAAACGTCATCGAGGTCAGGGGTCTGAACGGAGAACTCTTCGGCGCCGATCGAGTACTCGTCGAGCCGGTCCAGCAGGGACCGCAGGGATTTCGTCCCGCCGTCGCTGGGGACCCGCAGGGCCAGCGTCTCGTCGTCCCGCGTGGCGTCGGGGAACACCCTCGCCGCCGCGTCGAGTTCGGCGACGGTGGTGAACCGGAGCCGGACATGCGTGCCCGGCATCTGGCGCTTGAGTTCGTCGGGGGTGCCCTTGGCGACCAGACGGCCCTGGTCGAGGACCGCGATCCCGTCGGCGAGCTGATCGGCTTCCTCGAGGTACTGGGTGGTGAGGAAGATGGTCACGCCGTCGGCCACCAGCTCGCGGATGATCGACCACATCGTGCGACGGCTTCGCGGGTCCAGTCCCGTGGTCGGCTCGTCGAGGAAGATGATCCGCGGATCGCCGACCAGCGTCATCGCCAGATCCAGTTTCCGGCGCATGCCACCGGAATAGGTCGACGCCGGCTTCCTGGCCGACTCCACCAGGTCGAAGCGTTCCAGCAGCTCGCCGACGATCCGCTTGCCACCGGTGGAACCCCGGCTCAGGTCCACCATCAGCTGCAGGTTCTCCTGCCCGGTGAGCAGTTCGTCCACCGCCGCGAACTGGCCGGTGACCCCGATCGCCGCTCGCACCGCCTTGGCCTCGGTCGCGATGTCGTGCCCGGCGACCCTCGCCGACCCGCCGTCGGCCTTCATCAAGGTGGTCAGCAGGTTCACCGTCGTCGTCTTGCCCGCGCCGTTCGGGCCGAGCAGGGAGAAAATGGTGCCCGCCCGGACATCGAGGTCGATCCCGTCGAGCACGACCTTGTCCCCGAAGGTCTTGCGCAGTCCGGAGACCGCGATCGCTGTTTCTGTCATGGGAGCCACTGTGGGCGGCCGTGCTGACACGCCTCCGCCACGCCGCTGACACGGGTGGTGTCAGCGCTGTGTCAGGCCGGTGTCAGCCCGATCGGTGAAGCTCCTCCTCACAACCACCACGAAAGGCGTCCCGATGACTCAGCCGGTTCCCGTTCCGCAGGGCCTCCCGATGCAGCGCGACGCGGGTCCCTTCGACCCGCCCCGCGAGATCACGCGGCTGCGCGACGCCCGCCCGGTGAGCCCGATGGTCTTCCCCGACGGACACGAGGGCTGGCTCGTCACCGGTTACGAAGAGGTCCGGCAGCTGATGGCCGACACCCGGTTCAGCTCCCGCCAGGACATCGGCATCCTCCACCTGCCGTACGAGACACCGGGGATGCCCGCCCCGACCGAACCGTCCCCGCCGATGCCGGGCATGTTCGTCGCCATGGACCCGCCGGACCACGGACGACTGCGGAAGCGGCTCACCGGCGCCTTCACGGTGAAGCGGATGAAGCAGCTCGAAGAGCACATCGCCGAGATCACCGAACGGCAGCTGGACGCGATGGCCGCGCTGGTACCGCCGGTCGACCTGGTCAAGGAGTTCGCGCTGCCGGTGCCCTCGCTGGTGATCTGCGCACTGCTCGGCGTCCCCTACGAGGACCGGGAGAAGTTCCAGGCCAACTCCGCCCAGCTCATGGTCCGCGACCAGACGCTGGAAGAGAAAATGGCCGCGTTCATCGGGATGAACACCTTCCTCACCGAACTGGTCACGCGCAAACGCGAGACGCCGGCGGACGACATCCTGTCCGACCTCGCCCGCCACGACGACCTCACCATCGAGGAACTGACGGGCGCCGCGTTCCTTCTGCTTCTCGCGGGCCACGAAACCACCGCGAACATGCTGGCGCTGGGCACTTTCGCGCTCCTCGAACACCCGGAGCAGCTGGCCGAACTGCGCGCCGACGCGGAGTTGTTGCCGGGCGCCGTCGAAGAACTCCTTCGCTACCTGTCCGTCGCCGACATCTTCTTCCGCTACGCCACGGAAGACATCGAACTCGGCGGCGAAACGATCCGCGAAGGGTCGACCGTCATCATCTCGCTGCTGGCCGCCAACCACGACCCGCGGCGCTTCGAGAACCCCGGCACCTTGGACATCCGCCGCAACGCCCGCGGTCTCCTGTCCTTCGGCCACGGCATCCACCAATGCCTCGGCCAGCAGCTGGCGCGGATCGAGATGCGCGCGGGCTTCGAGGGACTGCTACGCCGCTTCCCGAACCTCAAGCTCGCGATTCCCGCCGACGAGGTGAAGCTCAAGACCGACATGAACATCTACGGCGTCCACGAACTGCCGGTCACCTGGGCGTAGCGCCTCGTGAGTGGTAATGACGGTTCTAAGCGTCATTACCACTCACGAGAGATGTTGCAGGC
This sequence comes from Amycolatopsis sp. NPDC034160, assembly GCF_055575355.1. Taxonomy (NCBI): domain Bacteria; kingdom Bacillati; phylum Actinomycetota; class Actinomycetes; order Pseudonocardiales; family Pseudonocardiaceae; genus Amycolatopsis; species Amycolatopsis sp. NPDC034160. The sequence continues at coordinate 85,001 of NZ_JBVISU010000024.1, forward strand.
CTGATCGTGGACGCCGACCGGGCTTGAACGGTTCCGCTTGGCGTCGTGAGTGCCAATGAGGGTTATTGAGGGGTAGGGCAAAGGTGTCGTGGTCGGGAGGGGCTGTGAGACGTTGGGCATCAGGCTTCGGCACTGGGCGGTGGTGTTCCGAGGTGTCGCGAAAGCCACTTTCGGGACATCACATGTCCTGAAAGTGGCTTTCGCGACACGAGCAGAGGGCGCCGCCTTCGCGGGAACGCGCACCACATAGGTGGCCGATCATGACACCTTTGGTCACCCCTGGCGGTGTGAGCAGGCAATCGGGAGGCGGGCATGTCCGGCTGTGGCGCGAGCCGACGTCGCTCGCTACACGACACCTTTGCCTTACCCCTCAAATAGAACCCGAATCGGACGCCATGGTCTCGGAGCGTCCCTTACCGCGAGCCCGTCGCCATTTCGCGGCGACGGCCACGACGACACGGCCGCCGAACAGTGTCCCTTGTGGAGACTTGAAGGCCTCGTCGGCGCAGTTACCCAGAAGGCAAACGTGGCAGGGGGCTTCGATGCCGGGCAGCGGCCGTTGACACGCGGCGTTTCCGCACGCCGGTCACGTTCGGTCAAGTCCAGCCCAGCGCGACGACCTCCGCCGCGGACGTCCACGGGCCCCGTCCACCCGCCTCCGTGAGGGCGCGCAGACGAACATAGCGGGCCCGGGCCGGCCAGAATCGCAGGATTTTCGGGGCGGCGTCGTCGGGGAAGGTCCCGGTGGCGACCGGGCTCCCCCAGGCCGAACCGTCGGTGCTCAGGTAGACCTCGTAACCGCCGACGCGGCCATGGGCCGAACCGTCCTGCCGCGGAAGGTAGGTCAGGCCGGTGACGGTGCGGGCGGCACCCAGATCGAGCTGCAGCTCGTGGGGCAACGGGTCCGACCACTTGGTGTGCCAATGGGTCGCGGGATCGCCGTCGACGGCGTTCGTGGCGGCACCGGACTCACCCGCGGTCTCCTCACTGTCGGCGGACCGAACAGTCGCGGGGAGCGGACCCGAGCCCATGACCGGGTCGCTGATGGTCTCGGCGCCTGTCTCGACATGACCCGCGAAGCGGCGCGCGAAACCGTCGGGCCCTTGGGCGGTCAGGTCGTACCAGCCGCCCATGCCGCCTTCGACGCTGAACCAATCCTCGACCGTCGCGCCCGGAGCGACCGCGTACTTCCACGGCCCGCCGCCCCGGTTTCCGGTACGCACGGTCAGCTCGCACGCGGCACCACCGCTGTTGGTCATCTTCAGGTACACGACGCCGGAACCCTGCCGCAGCACGACTTCCGGATTCGGTTTGCCCGCGGTGGTCGCGGTGATCCGGTTGCCCGCGAACCGGCGCAGGAAACCGTTGGGGCCGTGCGTGGTGAGGTCGTACGCTCCATCCGGGGTACCCGCCTGCCAGTAGTCCGAGAGCGTCGCGCCCGCGCCGACGGTGTACCGCCAGGGCCCGTCTGTCCGGTGCGCGGTGGCGTAGACGTAGAAGTGCGCGCCCGCGGCTCCGGTGTTGGCGAAGTCGATCCAGAACCGCTCGCGGGTCACACGTCCCGACGCCGTCACCTGATAGGGCAACGGCCGGGCCGTCCGGACCCCGCTTTCCGGCACGGGCGGCTTCTGCACGGAAGGCGGCTGAGGCTGGGTGTTCCACGGCCCGCTCGTCGGCACCGGCTTGGTCAGCGCCGGATAGGTGGCGCTCGGCGCCGTGGTGTCCAGCGCCGAGGTCAAATCACCGCAGACGGCACGCCGCCACGGCGAGATGTTCGGTTCGCCGACGCCACTCCACCGCTCCAGGAACCGCAGCACGGAGGTGTGGTCGAAGACCTCCGAGCACACCTTCCCGCCCCGGCTCCACGGCGAGATGACGAACATCGGCACGCGCACGCCCAGCCCGATCGGTTCACCGGAGACGAATTCGTCGGTCGTGGCGACGGAACTCTTGCCTTCCGAATCGGACGCGGGCGGCGCGGGCGGTGGCATGTGGTCGAAGAAGCCGCCGTCCTCGTCGTAGGTCAGCAGGAACAGCGTCTTGTTCCACACCTCGGGTTTGGAGGCGATCGTGTCGAGGATCGATTTGACCAGATCCGCGCCGGTGTTGGGTCCCCACGCGGGATGTTCGGTCTGCGCTTCCGGCGCGACGATCCAGGACACCGACGGCAGTCGGCCCGCGTCGACGTCGCTTTTGAAGGCACTCAGCAAGTGCTTCGGCGCGACCCTGGCGAGACCACGGTCGTAGAGGGCACGTTCGGCCGCGGTCAGGGTCGCCACGCCGGCCGCCAGTCCGTCGAGCAACCGGGTCCGCTCCGCGGCCGAGGCCGAGTCCAGCGCGTAGTAGAAGTACTCCAGCTTCGGAAAGGCCTTGCCCGCGGAATCCTTCACCTTCGACAGCGCCTTGGTGCCGACGGCCAGGAAACTGCTGAAGTAGTCCAGCGAATTGTCGCCGTAGTTGTCCCATTCCTGATAGACCCGCCAGTCGCGTCCCGCGGCCTGGAGCCGCTCGGCGTAGGTCTTCCAGGTGTAACCGGTGTGCCCGGGGTTCTGCCAGGCGGCGTTGCCGATGGCGCGGGTCGTACCGTCCGGCTCGTATCCGAGTTTGCCGGTGAACAGATACATCCGGTTCGGATTGGTCGGCCCCATTTCCGAGCAGTGGTAGGCGTCGCAGACGGTGAAGGCGTCGGCCAGCTCGTGGTAGAACCGCAGCGCCGATCGCGTGTGATAGGTCAGCGAGCGCACGCCCTTGGCCGCGCGCCACGCGTCGTGACGGCCCTTGTTCCATGCCCGGTGCCCGCCGGACCAGCTGTGGTCGACGTCGGCCATGAACTGGTCGTCGATCGCGTACGGCAGCAGCGTGCCCGCGCCGTCGGGCTGCTGGAAGACCGACGCCCCCGAAGGCAGTTTGATCGCGGCCGGATCGTTGAAGCCACGGACACCGCGCAGTGTCCCCAGATAGTGGTCGAAAGACCGGTTCTCCTGCATGAAGACCACGACGTGCTCGATGACGTCGAGGCCGCCCGTCGGCGCCTCGGCGGCGAGCGCCTGCCGGACACTCGCGGGGAGCAGAGTGAAGGCGGAAGCCGCACCAGCGGCCTTCAGCAGGGTACGACGGCGCACGGAGCCCTCCAGAAACTGCGTTGAACCCGTTCGAAGGTGTTCGAAACTGCACCTTAGGCGCGGCTATCGAGCAGATAGAAACATAGACCGCGGCAGGGGTTCAAGAGTTTCGGCGCTGGGCTACGTGATCGGAGCACCAGGACGCGACTTTCGGAGGGTGGCTCGCCCGGACGGGTGAGCCCGCGGTGGGGGCCGCCCCCTCGATCGGCCCCCACCGGCTCATCCGGCCGAATCCGGCCGGACGGCATCGGTGTCCCTCATCTTCCGTCCTCGGAGCGCCGGGGCAAGGCCGCCAGCGAGAGCACCATGACGACCGGCCAGATCACGGCCGTCAGCGAAGCTCCCCCGAAGGTGACCGCCGTGACCGAAACCGCCGTCGCGATCAGGCCTCCGATGGGTGACACGTAGCAGAGCCCCAAGGGGCCCAAGAAAAGCGTCCACAGCAAAGCCGCCTTGACGGACTTGGCCGGTGGGCGCGGAACCGGATACCGCCCCGGGCCGACGACCTCGTGATCGTCGCCCTGGTACCACCCGCCGGACATCAGCGGCGGATGCGGCGCGAAGAATGCCGGTCGTCGCCCGACCGCCCTCGGTGTCCGCGGATTCTGACCGGCGGGCGCGTGGCGATGATCCTTCGGCCTGCCCAACACACTTTCGGCACTACGCATGACATCCTCCCCCGTCGCCGGGCCGAGGCCTGGTGAACTCACCTCTTGCCTGGCACAATTACCGATTCCGGTGCGAAACTTCCGGGTCGTTCCGCCCACTGACCATGCTGACGAGTCGGGGGAGTTGCTGATGCGTCAAATGGAACACAGCGCCGATCCGGTTCCCGCGAAACCTCCAGGACAAGGATGACCGGTTCCTCCGCCGGTGAGCACGGGGAACTCGGGACCTGGCGTCGGCTGACGCCTGCCGAGCAGACCGCTCTCCGGAACGCGGGCCACCTGAAGGTGTGGCAGCCGGGCCAGATCCTCGCCCTCCAGGGCAGCCCGCCCACGAGTATGTTCGTCGTCCTGCGCGGCTGGGTGAAGATCAGTGCCACCAACTATCGCGGTGAGGACGCCCCGCTCGCCGCGCGCGGCCCCGCGGAAATCGTCGGCGAAATCGCCCCCATCAGCGGACTCCCGCGGTCCGCCACGATGTCGGCGATCGACGAGGTGCACACCCTCATCGTGCCGAGGGAGAAATTCCTCGGGGTACTGCGCGCCCAGCCACGTATCGCCGAGGAGATCTTCCGTACCGCCGCGATCCGGCTGCAGCAATCCGATCGCCTGCGTCTCGAATCCGGTGGACCGGATTTCCCGCAGCGGCTCGCCGCGGTACTGCTGGAACTGGTCCTTCAGCACGCCCTCGACCCGGCGGACGGGAAACAGGTCGACCTCCATTTCAACCAAGGGGAATTGGCGGGTTTCGCCCGCGTCTCCCGCAGCACCCTGATCCGGGGCCTCGACGAACTCCGGCGACTGGGCGTGGTGCGCACCGCCCGCCAGCGCGTCACCATCACCCGGCCCCGCGCGCTGCGTGAATTGGCGGCCGGACGGCCACCCCCGCCGGAAGAGGACTGATCAGTGGGGAAATCTCGGCTATCCTGGTCAAGGTTCAACTCTCGCAACCGTTTCACGGGGTGGAGGGAATCGGCACGATGAGTTCTTTCTCGGCGAACACGGAACCGGACATCGAATCCGCGTTGATCGATCTCGACGCGGTCTCGTTCACCGCGTTACGAGAGCTCGACAGCGAAGCCTTCCGCCATTCGGCGCACCATGTCGTCGAACGCACCAGACACGTTCACGCGCGCTACAGAAGCGGGACCACCAATGCCGGTGAGCGCATCGACTGATGCCGCCACCGGCCGAGGCTCGTCCCACGTTCCACCGCTTGTCGTGGCGAGATTTCGACGCTCTCGCGTGCCTTGACGGCGACGAGGACATGGCTCGGCGCCTGCGCCGGGCCGAGCGGAGCCGGCGCAAACTGTTGATTCACGCGCTGTTGACCGAAGCCACGAAGATCCCGGACCACTCCGGTCCCCTGGCGCCGCTGGATTCCGCTTGGGAACTCCTCGCCCGTGCCGAAGCGAGAGCACCCCGTGCGGTGAGCCGGATGCTCACCAATCCCTACACCGGAAGCTGGGCGGGTTACACGACTCGGCTGCTGCGCAACGGAACCGACGGTGTCGGTCCACTGTGGATGCACCTGGGGCACGGGCACGCGATCGCGGCGGCCGCGGCGATCCGGGCGGAACTCGACTTCGAAACCGCCATCCCGGCTTGGCAGGGCAACGCCATGCTCCCGTCACTCGGCATGGCCAGATTCGCAGGCACCGCGACGTTCTCCGCGGCCACCGTACGAGGTGCGGACGGCCGCTACCGCGTGACGAACGGCGAAACGACGGTCCAGCTACCGGACGCGCCCGCTTCGGACGCCCCGGGCTGGTGGGGCATCCGGCAGGTGCGGAGCCAGGTCGGCGCACATCGGTTCTCTCTGCGGCTGGACGACCTCGACCCTTATCGCGGGCTCTACGAGCCGATCCCGCCGGAACGGCTGCCTGCCAAGGATCTGGCGGATTGGCAACGGCTGATCGACGAGGCCTGCCGTCTGATCGCCGCCCATCTTCCCGGTCTGGCCCGCATCATGCCGGTGGGTCTGGCTTCCCTGGTACCGAAACCCCGGGTGCTGTTCCGGAATCCGAGCGCGTCGACCGGTGAGGCGTTCGGCAGCGCGGTGGTCGCCCTTCCCACCGACGGCGCGTCCCTCGCCGAAACCCTCATCCACGAGTTCCAGCACATCGTGCTCGGCGGGCTGCTGCATCTGGTCGAGCTGTACGAACGCGATCCACGGGAACGGATCTACGTCGCCTGGCGGGATGATCCGAGGCCGTTGAGCGGTGCCCTGCAAGGGGTCTACGCCTTCTTCGGCGTCACGGCGTTCTGGCGCGCGCTGTCCAAGGCCGGCCGGCTTCCCCGGCGCTCGGGATTCGAGTTCGCGTACTGGCGCGAGCAGACGTGGCGCACCCTGCTGGTCCTGCGCGCGGACGCGGCCCTGACCTCCGCCGGACGCCGGTTCCTCGACAACATCGCCGACCGCCTCGGCACCTGGCGGGACGAAACCGTCTCGACGGAGGCGGGTGAACTGGCCGCGGCCGCCTGCCGGGACCACCTCGCGGGCTGGCGTGCCCGCCACCTCCGCCCTGCGCCGTCCGTGGTCGTCGCACTGGCGGCGGCGTGGCTCGACGGAAGGCCGAGACCGCCGGCCACCCTCGACGCGACCGATCTTCCGCCGACACCGGTACCGGACGGGAACTGGTCCCACGCCAGAATCGACCTGGTCCGGCTGGCCGTCAGCGGCGCGCCGCCCGCACCGGACGGAGAGGCACCGGCGGTACCCGGCGCCACCGCCGCGGATTTCGCTTACGCCGCAGGCGATTTCCTCGACGCCATCGAGGGCTACCGGCAGGAACTCGCCGCGGACCCGGACCGGCCGAACTCGCTGGTCGGACTGGGCCTCGCGCTCTCCGCGCGAGGCCCCCATCCCGCCGCCCGCGCCTTGCTGCGGTGCCCCGAACTCGTCCGCGCGGTGCACCGGCGCCTGCGCTCCGGTCCGCGGCCACCGACCGTGGAACAGCTCGCCTCCTGGATCGGGCAACTCGTACCCGGCTGACTCACATCAGCATCGGGTCGATGTCGCAGTCGCCACGGGTACCGCGGCCCGCCGCCTGTGTTCCCGGATGGGCCTCGCCGAGCACCTGGCGGTACTTCACCAGGATCGGGTCGCGGAACGGCGCGGCCTCCTCGTCCCGGCCGACGGCGGCCAGATCCAGCCCGAGGTTGAAGGTCGCCGCCAGGACCGTGGGGTGGTCATCCCCCAGCACCTGTTTGCCGCGTTCGACCGCGTCACGGCCCAGTTCGATCGCCCTGTCGTACTCGCCCAGCACCGACAGGTCACTCGCCAGGTTGATCATGACGACCAAGGCGTAGGGGTGATCCGGGCCGATGGTGGCCCGGAAATGCTCGAGGGCGCGCTCGTTCAGTGCGCGGGCGGCCGCGGTGTCACCCTGCTGCCGCAACGTCACCGCGAGGTCCGCGTTCGCCCCGAGGGTGTGCGGATGGTGCTCACCGAGACCGCTCCGGTACCGCTCGAAGGTCTCTTCACCGAGTTTCTTCGCCGCCGCCAAGTCACCAGAGTGCCGGAGATCGATCGAATGGGCGAGCGCGCAAGCCATCGTAATGGAGTGGTCGTCACCATAGGCGAACCGGAACCTCTTGAGGGCCGCCATGGAGAGGCTGAGCGCGCCAGGGTGGTCGCCGTCCTTGCGCCGCGCCACCGAAAGCAGGAACGAGTTACCCGTCGTGTCCAGCTGATCCTCACCGAAGCGAGCCTGGAAGTTCTCCGTGAGCCTTTCCTGCTGCACCCGGGCCCGGCCGTACTCACCGGCCTCGCGCAGATCCACGATCAGCGCGCTGTTGACGCTGAAAGTGCGGACGTGGTCGCGGCCGAGCACCTCGATGCGCCGCTTGAGGGTGTCCTGGTCCAGTTCCGCGGCCGCCCGGTAGGCACCGGCGAGCCGGAGGCTGATGGCGTGCTGGTAGGCGGCGTTCAGCGTCTCCGGATCGTCTTCGCCGAACATGCGCTTGGCTTTGTGGAAGACCTCTTCGCTCAGTTTGGTAGCCGCCGCGAAGTCGCCCTGTGCCCGGAGATCGATCGTTATGTTCCGCTGGAGGGCGAAGGTCTCCTCGTTCTCTTCACCGGAAACCTGAAGGCGCAGCGCGAGGGTGCGCTGATTGAGTTCCGCGGCTTCGGAGTACCGGCCGATCGACCACAGGTAGAGCCCCAGCCTCGACGAAACCTCGAGCGTCTGCGGATGCGTGGGGCCGAGCCGTTCGGTGAGCAGCTCCCGCGCCTGCAGGCCGAGCCGGGCGGCCTCTTCGTGATCGCCGTACTCGAACAGGTAGCGCATGATGTTGATGTGGAGCTGCCGCGGCCAGCTGTCGTCGCATTCCAGCACGTTGGCCGCGTACACGTGCGGCAGCAGTTCACGGTAGCGCGACCAATGCCTGCTCGACTCGGGGTCGTTCGGGTCCAGCGCGGCGAGCAGCTGATGGGCACCGTGCTGCATCCGTGCGTGCACCTGGCGGGCCATGACCCGGTTGCGCAGGACCAGCTGCACCAGCCGGTGCAGCTGGAGGGTGTTGTTGCCGTGGTCGATCTTGGCGAGGCCGTACCGGTTGATGTCGCGAATGGCGCGAGCCAGCTTGATCGGGTCGCGCAGCGCGGCGTCGAGCTCCGGGGAGATCGAGACCCGGTTGACGCCGGTCAGCAGATCACGGGAAATCGGTTCCGGGGAGAAGAAAGCGCAGATGTGCAGGATCTGATGGGCGGCCGGGTTCCGGGTCTTCAGTTCCTCGAACGAAACGTTCCACGCCGCGGCGACGGAAACCTCGTAGTCGGGCGCAGAGGCGGTGTCGAGGATTTCCTCGACCGACTCGTCGAACAGGCGCAGGTACTCCTGCACCGGCATCCCGGTCACCGCGCGCCAGGCCGCCGCCTGCTCGACGGCCAGGGGCAGATCGCCGAGCTTTTCGGCGAGTTCGTCGGCGTCGGCCGGGTCGATCTCCGGACCGCGGCGGCCGAGCAGTTCGACGCTTTCCTCACGCTTGAACACCGCCAGTTCGAGCGGTCGCGCGATACCCGCCCAGTCGGAGTTCCGTGAGGTGATCAGGATTTCGCCGGGACCGTTGCGCGGGAAGAACGGCAGCACGGTCTCCGGGCTTTCCGCGGCGTCGAAGACCAGGAGCCAGCGACGGAACGGCCGTCCGGTCCGGAGCGCCTCGATCACCGCCGGTACCGCGACGTTCGCCTCGGAGGCGCCCTGCAGGCCGAGCAGCGCGGCTAGTTCGGTGAGGCCTGCCCGGATCTGGGTGGTGTGCGCGGCGTCGATCCACCAGACGAGGTCGTAATCGTGGAGATGCCGATAGATGTATTCGGTCGCCATCTGCGTTTTGCCGATACCGCCGAGGCCGTGCAACGCCGAGGGGAGCACGGCGGTGGTACCGCTGCTCAACCGCTTGGTGAGTTGTTCCAGCAGCTCGTCGCGTCCGGTGAAATTGGGGTTGCGCGGCGGAACGTTCCCGAAGACCAACGGCGGATCGTCGGGCTGGCGCGTCGGGAAGTTCCGGGCCGGGCTCGAAACCGAAGGATGGACGATCCTGGTCGTCGGCTCATTGGATTCGGGTTCACTGAGATAAGACGAGCGTCCCTGCGCCGCGGGAGTGGAAGCAGGTGGACGTTCGGCCGTCTCAGGCATCTTTGCGCTCACAGTCTTGATTGATGTCTTGATTGATTCAGATTGAAAAAGGACGGATTGGGACACGAGGGAACTGCGGCCTTGAACGACGTTCCGCAACCGGTCCGCGCGGGACAGGTACGGCCCGGACAGCGCGCGCATGACGGCGCTCTCCAGCTCGACGTCGGACGAGGACTCCTGGGTGAGCACCGGATCCGGCGTGTTGTTCGGGTCGGCGATGGCGTCTCGGAGGTGACCGAGCAGCGGAATCCGGCCACCGAAATGGGTGGCGGCCACTCGGACGACACTGGCCGTCTCCGACCGCCGCGCGCCACTGAGCAACAATTCCCGGACTGCCTCGGGAAAAGCGAAGACCCCACCGGTGTCCCAAGTGGACTTCCCTTCCCTGAGTCCGGGAGCGTACATGATGCCCGAAAGCAAAAGTTCGAGGAGGTGCTCCAGCCTCGCCTCCGGCACGAACCGTTGTCCCACCAGCTTCGCCACGTCGAGACGGACCGGTACCGCCGCGAGCAACTGCGCCAAGCGTAGCGCCGGCGGGGACGCGACACTGCGGAATCTGTGCACTCTTTCGGCGGGTGACAAAGTCACCGGCGGATCGTCGGATTCCGAGCGGGAAATCCGTTCTGTGGTGAGTACGACGGTTCCTTCGACGGCCTCGGCGTTTTCGCCGGTCATCAGTCCGGCCCACCAGCCGAGCGACCGCGGCCGCAGTTCGAGCAGCGGGACGGGGACGGTTCCCTCAGGCGTCCTCGAACCGGGATCGAGCCAGGCGTCCGCGAGGTCGCAGCCCCAGCGACCGTTGGGCGCCAACGCGTTCGGGACCCGCAACCGCGCCTTGCGGGGACTCATCCCGCAGCGGCCCCACAGCCATTGTGGGAGCAGGTGCACGAGACTCACCGGCATCGCCGCGCCCCAGCGCGCCAGCATCGGGTACAGCGCGTCCTTCTTCTGCCAGGCGTCACCGACACCGTCGGTCACCAGCAGAACCACGCGCCGTCCGGACGAATCCAGAATCTCGTTCGGGTCGCGGGCCGGCGCGCCGGGCGCGCCACCACGGAGAACGGGACCCTCCTGACCGTTGTCCTTCGCGGTTTCCAACAGCCGGACCTGAACGGTTCGGAAAGCACCGACCTGCCGGAGCAGTTCGACGAACGCGGACACCTTCGGCCGCCACAAGGCCATCGACGGGCCGTTGTCGATGACGAGCGTCAGGTCGAGCCAGCGCTCTCTTCTCGATCGGGTGACCGGCCACCACCGTCCGGTCTCCGCGGCCCGGACGGCGGTCGCCTCTTCGTCCAGGACCACATCGTTGTGTCGCAACGAGGCCGTCTCCCGTTTCAGTTTTCTCAAGACGCGGAAGTAGGCCAGCGATTCCAGCGGCACGATCCCGGCCGGCCCGGTGCCGTCCACCGCCGGTTCGGGCGGTGTGCCGGGGACGGCGTCGATGTCCACGGCCGGGCCGTCGTCCCCACCCGGCGACTCGCCACCGGGAGCCGGGGCCTGCCGCGATTCGGGGAGCGGCGGGATTTCCCGGCGTTCCGATGGCGCGTTGCGAATCCTCACCTCATCCGACGTCGGCTCAGGCTCCTTGACGGGCTCCGGCCGGTCGGCTTCGCGCTGGGGAGCGATGGCCGCGGCCAGCCAGACGATGTCGCCGACATCGGTCCAGTTCAGCTCGAATTCGCCGCCCGGCCCGGCCATGTCACCGCACCGTCAGTCGTTGCCAAAGAGCGTCCACCAGTCGCGGCCATTCCTCCTGATCCGGCCGGTAGGCGCCCGACGTCGCGAGATAGACGGCATCGAGAAGCCGGTCCGTGGGGAGACCGCCCTCCGCCTTGCTCCGTTCGGCGAAGTCACGGATGAGCCGGTCACGGTGTTCGCCGTTCTCGTCGATCAGATGACTGGCCACGATCGCCGCGAGCTGGTCGTGGCCGGGGTTCTCGATCCGCAATTGCAGGCACCGCCGGAGGAACGCGGGCGGGAACTCCCGCTCCCCGTTGCTGGTCATGACGATGACCGGGAAGGCGTGGCAAGCGATCCGGCCGTCACGGACGACGGCGGTGCGCTGCGGATCGGCGGTGTGCACGACGACTTCGGGATGCCGGTTGCGCACGCGGGCCAATTCCTCGATGGAGAATTCGCCGTCCTCGAAGATCGACAGCAGATCGTTCGGCAGATCCGCCTCGGATTTGTCCAGTTCGTCGATCAAGAGCACGCGGGGCAGCCTGCTGGGCAGGAACGCGGTGCCGAGCGGGCCGAGCCGGACGAAATCACCGATCGGCGGCTCTTCGGCCTCACCGCCGCGCTGGGCCTGGCTGGTCGCCGCGGCCTGGACCCGGCCGATCGCGTCGTAGCCGTACAGCCCGGAACTCAACGACGTATGACTGGTGATCGCCCAGCGCAGCACCCGGCCGAGGCCGAGTTCCCTGGCGATCCGGTAGGCGAGGCTGGACTTCCCGGTCCCCGGATTCCCGGTGACCAGCAACGGACGCCGCAGATAAAGGGCGGCGTTGACCATGTTCAGTTCTTCCGCGTCGGTGTCCCGCTCGGAAAAGGTGAACGCGGTGCCGAGACGGCGCTCCGCCTCGCCGTCGTCCGGCGGCGGGACATCGTTCTCCGGCGGCGGGTCACCGCGATAGGAACGCCAGGGCGGCGGCGCGGGCAGCAGTTGCGCGAGATCGATGTCGTGGATGGGCCTGCCGGTGCCCCGATAAATCCACCAATCGGGTGCATCGAGCCGCGGCATCCGACCCTCCACGGCCGCGTCCTGGTCGTTCACGCTCATCCGCGGCATCCCCTTACTGTCGAGTCGGGATCAACGGCTGGTCCAGAACGATTACGCGTTTCGGGTCGTCCCACATTACCACCAGGTCGTGAGCCAGCGAATTCTTGAACGGTACCGCCGCACCGGAATTCGCCAGTTTGCGGCGATCCGGAAGTTCGATAAAACCGGCCTCGGCGGCCAATACCCAGTCCAGCAACTCGCGCAGGCTGTCGGGCTCGGCGTCCGGATGCCACAGCACCACCGGCAATCCACTGCGGAGCGCGCTCGTCAGCTCGTCCGGCCCGCCGCCCGGTTCCGCTTGGGGCGACGGCGGTTTCGCCAAGACGAGCCCGACCCAGTGATCGTCGCTCAGTATCGCGTCGATCGGGTGATCGTCGAACTCCGCGCACCCGGAATAGTGCAGGCGATCGGGGGAAGGATCCTTCACCATCGAGTCCCAGCGAACGTGCCATGCGCGATGCCAATGCCTCGCCCGCATCCTCTCCAAAGACCGTATTCCCAACCGGTACCCGTAACGCAGCGGCTGGGGCTGACCGGTCTCATGTTCCTTGGCCCACCGCTGCACGGGCAAATTGATCAACGTCCGTGGCAGCAGGAATTCCACCGACGCGGACACACTCTGGCCCGACCAGACGCCCTCAGTCTCCAGGATGACGTCGTCGACCCTGAACTCGACCTCGTCTATTCCGATTTCGCGGACCCCGCCCAGCGGCGGCGGCCACACTTCCGGGTCGTCCTGACGCCAAAATGCGAGAGTGCACCGCGTCGGATCCGCAGAAACCGGTTCGAGCATGATCATCAAATGCAAATGCGGACGCTCGGGAAGGGGTGGCCGGTTCTGCCGCTGGTACCCGAGCGCGGGGCCGAGGCGCAGGGATCGTGCCTGGTCGGCGATCCAGCCGGCGATCATGGCACCCGGCTCACCTTCGGCGCTCTCGGCCAGCAGACGCAAAAACGTTACAGCGGGCGGGATCCCGTCCGGACCCGCGTTGAAGTCGGTGAGCAGGTGAAAGGCGCTCCACGCGTCGGTGATGCCGTCCAGCCGGGGCAACGGGACCGCCGGACCGAGCGCGCGGCTCATCATCACCGCCAACTGGGGGACCTCCATCCGGGTCAGATGGTGGTGCAGGCCCGCGAGATCCTTGCGTGGAATCAAATCGAGAACGGCGCTGTTCACGTCCGCGAGAAACGAGTCGCCGATGGGTTCCGGCACGAAAGTGGACGGTTTCACCGCCGGCACGGCGACTTCACCGAGCAGCCGTAAATAAGCCATTCCGGTGAAAGTCTTCACCGAAACCGGTATCGGACTGTACGACTCCGGCAGCAGACCTGGATCCCGCTCGATGACGTCGGCGAAGAAGCGCTCCGAAGAGATGAAGGCGAGCATCCGGCCGGATTCCGCGAACGCGTCCTTCACCGGTTGCGCGTCCAGGATGCGGAACGCGGTGTCGACCGCCTCGCCGACCCACCCGTTCCCGTCGTTGAGCACCTCGCCGGAGTTGAGACTGACCCGAAGGCGGATCTGCGCCCGCGGCGTCCGGGTGTGGTTGTACCGGCGGAGGGCGACCGCGATGCGATCGGGTAACCGGTCGGCGACAACGCTTTTGGTCGTTCCGGGCGGCAGCAGGATCAGCGCGCCGTCGCCGCGATCCCCCCGCGCACAGGAATCGAAGTCGACGTCGCTTTCGGCGAAAGCGGTCTTCAGCAGCTCATACATGCCTTGACGGACGGCCAGCCGATCGGGGAGGTACCGGTCCGGGGCGGTGAACCCCGCGACGTCCACCACGACGATCGTGCGGTCGAGAGCCTGTGCCGGTAGTACCACTGGCCCCCTCCCAAGGTCCGTGACGCCGACGCCGACATCGGCGCAGACCGCCACATTATCGCGTCAATCGCCCCCAGGTTGAGTGTCAATTGACAAATGACTCCGTCCTTTCCTGTGCTCGTGATTTCCCCACCAGGTGCCGCTCCAGTACATGAAGGCCCCCTTCCTGTACCTAGGCGCAAGGAAGGGGGCCATCATGTACTTCACCGCCGGATCGCCACTCACGGCCACCCGCGCCTTCAGTCGTCGAGAAGCCGCCAGGCGGTGAGCGCGAGCCGGGCCCGCGTCAGGCCGCTGGGCTCGTTCAGTTCGATGCCCAGGTTCTTCCCGATTTGCGTGAGCCGTCGCGCGACGCTGCTGTGGTGCAGGTGCAGCGAGTCGGCGGCCTGACGCACGGAACCCGTGGCGCAGTAGGCGTCCAGGGTCCGCAGATCCTCCGGATCCGCTGCCAGCTCAGCGATCGCGATGACGTCGGCGTTGGCCCGCGTGTCCGCTTCGGGGATCCGCGCAAGCAGCGCCAGCGCACCAAGGTCGGCGTAGCGGACCACCGGACGGCGCGCGGTCGTGAAGCGCAGCGCGGTCCTGGCGTCCTGCCAGGACCGATGCGGGCAGCCGGCGGCGCCGATTCCCGCGCGTACGCCGTCCGGCAACCGGGTCGCGTCCACGGTGGCCGCCAGGATGATGCCGGCGTCCGTGAGCGGCGCCGCCTTGACCGGGCGGCCCGGGCAGATCAGGCCGCCGATCTTTTCGAGCGGGACACTCGACCGGACGGCGACCACCTGTATCGGCGCGTCGGCGGGAAAACCCAGCAGGCGCAAGGCCCGGTTCCTGGCGGCGTCGTCGGTGGTGGAGCTGAGCACGAGTTCCACGAGCGCGGGATCGGCCATGGTGGTGCGTGCCGGACCGTAGCGTTCGACGACGGTCGCCACGGCGATCGCGAGTCGCTCCAGCACCGCGTCGTCGAGTGCGCCGGGCGCTTCCCCGCGTTCCAGCCACACCGTGCCGATCTCCTCGTCGTCGAGGGTGATCGCCATCGTGGTGGATGCGGGCGCGGGCGGGGCGGCGGCTTCCCGGCCATCGGGCCCCATGCGGATCGTGCGTCCCGTGCCGTGGAGCCGGATGCCCACGACGCATGCCGCGAGACCCGCCGTGGCGCGGGCGAGCGCGGGGAGGTCGACCCGCCGCCGCATCAGGGTGTCGTAGAACATCACGACCCGGATCACGCCTTCGACGTCGGAATCCAGATGCGACAACCGCGCCGCCAGTGCCTCCATGAGGGCGAGCGTACGCGGCGATCGTCGCGCGAGCTGGCGATCAAGCGCGACGGTTGGCGGCCGACGTCGGGACCGGAAGCCGGAAGAATCGTCGTCATGGATCCCGAATTGGAAGCCTTCGTCGCCCTGTTCCCTCCCGCCAAGCTCGACGACCCGATCACCGAACGCGTGAACTTCGCCAAGCTCGCCGCGTCGGTGCCGGAACCGGACACTTCCGCGATGACCGTCGAGGACCGGACGGTGCCCGGCGATCCGGACGTCGCGATCCGCGTCTACCGTCCGCATGAGGCACAAGGCGCCATCGTCTGGATGCACGGCGGCGGCTGGGTCATGGGCGATCTCGAGACCGAACACCCGTGGGCGGCCCGCCTCGCCGAAAGCTCCGGCGCGGTGGTGATCTCGGTGGACTACCGCCTCGCCCCCGAGAATCCGTTCCCCGCCGCGCTCGACGACGTCTACACCGTGCTGAGCTGGGCGTCCGAGAACGCCGCGGAACTCGGCGTCGCCCCGGACCGGATCGCGGTCGGCGGGCACAGCGCCGGCGGTGGGCTCGCGGCGGCGACGGCGTTGCGGGCCCGCGACGAACAAGGTCCGTCCATCCGCTTTCAGCTGCTCAATCAGCCCGGCCTCGACGACCGGCAGGAGACCTGGTCGGCGCGTTCCTCCACCGACACGCCCTGGATGAACCGCGAAAAGGTGTCCGCGATGTGGCGGCACTACCTGGCCGGACAGCCCGCCTCTTCGCCGTACGCCGCCCCCGCGCGCGCCACCGATCTGTCCGGACTTCCGCCCGCCTATGTGGCCACCGCCGAGTTCTGCCCCAACCGCGACGAGGACATCGACTACGCGGTCCGGATGCTGCGGTCCGGCGTGTCGGTCGAACTGCATCAGTGGTCCGGCACCTTCCACGGGTCGCAGGCGATCCTGACCGCCGACGTGTCACGCCGTCAGCTCACCGAACTGGGCGTCGCCCTGCGCCGCGCCCTGGCCGAGTGATGACGACCGCCGTACGGGCGCCCACCCTGGCCCGGCTGCTGCGCCCCTATACCGGGAGTTTCGCCGCTCTCGTGGTCCTTCAGGTCATCGGCGCCATCGCGGGGTTGGCACCGTTGCTGGCGGTCGTCGAACTGGGCCGGACGCTGCTCGCGTCCGGTCCGGTCGACGAAGGCCGCGTCTGGACCGCGGTGTTCGTGGGCGCGGGCGGATTGTTCGTCCGGCTGCTGTTCACCGCGGGATCGTCCGGAATCGGGCATCTGCTCGACGGCCGGGTCCAGCTCACCTTCCGCCGTCTGCTGGCGCAGCGACTGGGGCGCGTGCCGATCGGCTGGTTCTCCGGCCGCCGGACCGGTGAACTGGCCAAGGTCGTCGGCGAGGACGTCGGCGCGGCGCACCCGTTCATCGCCCACACCCCCGGCGAGCTCGTCTCCGCCTTCGTCGTTCCGCTGGTGTCCCTGGCCTACCTGCTCACCGTCGACTGGCGGCTCACCCTGATCACGCTGATCCCGGTGCTGCTGGCGGTGGGGCTGATCCCGCTGATGATGACGCCCTCCCGGCTGCGCGAGCAGGAGGAGTTCGACCGCGGGATGGCGGGGATCTCGAGTTCGGTCGTCGAATTCGTGCAGGGCATCGCGGTGGTCAAGGCGTTCGGTGGCGCCGGGCGCGCCCACCGCAGATTCCGCACCGCCGCGGACGACTTCGTCGCCACCTTCACCCGCTGGGTGCGCGGTATGGCGGGACCGGCGGCCGGAATGCAGCTGGCGTTGTCGCCACCGTTCGTCCTGCTGGTGGTGCTGATCGGGGGCACGGTCCTGATCACCGGCGGTGGCCTGGCAGCGGCCGATCTCCTGCCGTTCCTGGTACTCGGGCTCGGGCTGACCGCGCCGGTGGCGGCACTCGGCCACGGCTTCGACGAGCTGCAGGCGGCGCGACGGGCGGTCGGCCGGATCCGGGACGTGCTCGGGGTTCCGGCACTGCCGGAGCCGTCGAACCCGGTCACGCCAAAGGGGCATCGTGTGGAACTGCGTGACGTCCGGTTCGGCTACGAAGCCGGTCACGAGATCCTGCGCGGGATCGACCTGGTACTCGAACCGGGAACGGTCACCGCCCTCGTCGGGCCGTCGGGCAGCGGGAAGTCCACTTTGGTCGCTTTGCTGCCGCGGTTTTTCGATCCCACCCACGGTTCGGTCCTGCTGGGCGGGGCCGACCTGCGTGAGATCGGCAGCCGGGAGCTGTACCGCAAGGTCTCCTTCGTGTTCCAGGACGTCCGTCTGTTGCGCGCGTCGGTCGCGGACACCATCGCGCTGGCGGTTCCGCACGCCGACCTCGACGACGTCGTCCGCGCCGCCCGCCAGGCGAACATCCACGACCGGATCCTGGAACTTCCGCGTGGCTACGAAACGGTGCTCCAGGAGGAGACCGGGCTGTCGGGTGGCGAGGCCCAACGGATCTCGCTGGCCCGCGCGCTGCTCGCCGACACACCGGTTCTGGTGCTCGACGAGGCCACCGCCTTCGCCGATCCGCGAACGGAACTCGCCGTGCGCCGGGCATTGACGGCGTCACGGGGCGACCGGACGATCCTGGTCATCGCACACCGCCTCGAAACGGTCGTCGACGCCGACACCGTCGTGCTGCTGGAGAACGGCACGGTCGCCGAACGCGGTACACCAGCGGAACTACTGGCACGCGACGGGAAGTTCGCCGCCTTCTGGTACGCCAACCGCCCGGCCGAAACCCAGGGAGAATCCCGATGATCCGCATGTTGCTGCGGGTACTGGGGCCCGAGTACGCCCCGCCGGTGCGGCGCACCGTCGCGCTGATGACGACGACCTCGATCGTCGAAGGCCTGTCCTACGCCTTGCTGGTTCCTTTGCTGCGCACGCTGTTCGGGAGCACTCCCGGCGACGCGCTGCCGTGGCTGATCGCGTTCGGCGCGGCCGTCTCGGTGTTCGCGATCCTGCGCTATCGCAGCGATCTCTCCGGTTTCCGGGCGGGTACGACGTTGCTGCGGGGGATGTATCACCGGCTCGGTGACCATCTCGCCCGGCTGCCGATCGGCTGGTACAGCAAGAACCGGGTCGGCGAGGTGTCGGTACTGGCCGGACCGGGTGTCCTGCAGTCGATGGGGGTGATCGCGCATCTGCTGGCGCCGTTCATCACCGCCTGCGTCAGTCCGCTGACCATCGTGTTCGTGATCCTCGTCTTCCACTGGCAACTGGGACTGGCCGCGCTGATCGCCGTCCCGGTCGTGGCGGCGATCCAAGTCTGGACCGGCCGTTCGATGGCCGCCGCCGACGAGGAAGGCACCGAACGCGGACACGAGGCCACCGGACGGGTCATCGAGTATCTGCAGGCACAACCGGTGCTGCGGGCGGGCGGCCGGACCGCGGAACGGTTCCGGCTGCTCGACGACTCGCTCCGTGACCTTCAGCCGGCGAACCGTCGAGCCACGTTGTCGGCGCTGCCCGGCGTCGTAGGGCTGGCCTTCACGGTTCAGGCGATGTTCACGATTCTCTTGGTAATGGGCACTTTTCTCGCACTCGGCGGGGAGATCGGGGCGGCCGAGGTGCTGGCGATCCTCGTGCTGGCGGCGCGCTGCGCGGATCCGCTGCTCTCGTTGTCGGATATCGGCGGCAAGGTGCGCGGCGCGCGTTCGGTACTGGCGAGACTCGACGCGGTGCTGCGGACCGAACCGCTGCCGGAACCGCTGAACCCGGTCCGGCCGGAGCGGCACGATCTGGAATTCTCCTCGGCCGTCTTCGCCCACGGCGACCGCACGGTGCTCGACGGTCTGACGTTGTCCGTCCACGAAGGACAACGGCTCGCCGTCGTCGGTCCGTCCGGCGCGGGGAAGAGCACGGTGCTGCAACTGCTCGCGCGGTTCTACGACGTGGATTCGGGCACGGTCCGCGTCGGCGGGGTCGACGTCCGCGCGATCAGCACCGAGGACTTGATCTCGCGGATCGCGATCGTGTTCCAGGACGTCTACCTTTTCGACGGCACGATCGAAGAAAACGTCCGGCTCGGCCGCCCGGACGCCGACGATGCCGAGGTGCGGGCCGCGGCGACGGCGGCACGGCTCGACGAGGTGATCGAACGGCTGCCCGGCGGCTGGTCGGCGAACGTCGGCGAGGGCGGCGCGCTGCTGTCGGGCGGGGAACGCCAGCGGGTCTCGATCGCGCGGGCGCTGCTGAAGGACGCGCCGATCGTGCTCCTCGACGAGGTGACCTCCGCACTGGATCCGGTGAACGAGGCCGCCGTCCACGAGGGAATCGAACGACTGATGGCAGGCCGGACCGTGGTCATGGTGGCGCACCGGCTGCGGACCGTCCAGCGCGCCGATCACGTGGTCTTCCTGGACGGCGGCCGGATCGTGGAGGAAGGCCACCACGACGAACTGTTGCGCCGGGGCGGCCGGTACGCCGATTTCCGGGAGCTGCAACTCGCTTGACCAGACCGTGGGCGGCCACGATCTCAGAGCGCGGACGTTCGTTGACACCCCGTAGTGCCACTGCTCTACTCGGACGCATGGAAGGCACTCTCTGTCCGGCCTGAGGCAGTCTCCGCGCTCGCTTTGAGAATCACCCGGGAATTCCGGGCGCTCCGCCCTGCCCGGAATTCCCGTTCGCCCACGCACAGAACGGAATCGAAGTATGACCACGACCGAGAACCGGGTCCGGTCCGCCACGGAATGGCTGACCATCGCGAAGGACGTCGCCACGAAACTCGCGGTGGACGCGGCCGAGCGCGACCGGAAGAACGAAACTCCCTATGCGGAAGTCCAGCTGCTCAAGGATTCCGGCCTGGTGACCCTGCTCGGCCCGGTCGAACACGGCGGTGGCGGGCAGAGCTGGGAAACCGCCTACCGTGTCACCCGCGAGGTCGCCCGCGGCGACGGCTCCATCGGCCAGTTGCTGGGCTATCACTACCTCTGGGCCTGGGCCGCCCGCCTGGTGGCGACCGACGAGCAGATCGCCGCGGTCGAAGAATTGTACACGCGTGACAATTTCTTCTTCGGCGGCGCGGTCAACCCCCGCGATTCCGACCTGAAGATCACCGATGACGGCGACGAGATCGTCTACAATGGACACAAGTCGTTCTCCACCGGCGGCAAGGTCTCCGATCTGACCGTGCTCGAAGGCGTTCTCGAGGGCACCGAGGACCACATCTTCGCCATCGTTCCGTCCGAACAGGACGGTATCGTCTTCCATGACGACTGGGACAACATCGGCCAGCGGCTCACCGAGTCGGGCAGTGTGACCATCACCGGCGTGCGCGTCCCGTGGGCGGGCGCGGCGGGTTACGTCGACAAGAAGTTCCACCCGCTGACCTACAACACGCTCAACGTCCCGGCGATCCAGCTGGTGTTCGCGAACTTCTACCTCGGCATCGCCCACGGTGCGCTGGAAACCGCGCTGGCGTACACGCGCGAGCACACCCGCGCGTGGCCGTACGGCGGCGACAACAAGACGTCTTCCGGCGAAGAGTGGTACATCCTCGACGGCTACGGCGATCTCCAGTCGAAACTGTGGGCAGCCGAAGCGCTGGTGGACAAGGCGGGGTCGGCGATCTCGGCCGTGCTGCACGCGCCACGCGGAGAGCTCACGCCCGAAGCGCGCGGCGAGATCGCGGTCCTGATCGCCGCCGCCAAACAGCGCGTGATCGACACCGGACTCGAAATCGGCACGAAGGTCTTCGAGCTGACCGGCGCCCGCGCGAGTGCGACGAAATACGGCCTCGACCGGTTCTGGCGAAACCTGCGCACGCATTCGCTGCACGACCCGGTGGCCTACAAACGCCGCGAGGTCGGCGCCTACGCGCTGCTCCACGAGCTCCCGGAACCCACCTGGTACACCTGAGCCCAGTCTCTCTCGTGAGTGGTAATGACGGTTCTAACCGTCATTACCACTCACAAGGCGGTCACTCCTCCTCGCCGCCGTCGAAGGCGTCCTCCATGACCTCGCCGAGGATCATCCCGCCGACCACCCCGGCCGCGGCACCGGCGACCATGCCGCCCATCCCCGGACCACGCCTGCCATGGTGACCGTGCTGGCCGTGGTGGTCGTAGTCGTGGCCGTAATGCTCCTGGTGCCCGCCGAACATGGCATGCCCGCCACCGGATTCGGCGACCTTGGCCAGCCACCCGTCGATCGCCGCGGCCCAGTCGGTGCGCAGGGCCTCCTCGTGCGAGACGTGGAACCGGCCGAAGGAGTCACCGCCGGAGCGGAACATGCCACCGCGCTTGTCCGCCTCCAGAATCACCACGAGGTCGTCCGGGCTCGCGACGAAGGTCAGCTCCACCTGGCTGACCCGGCCCGCGTAGCGCGACGGCGGGAAGAATTCGATCTCCTGGAAGAAGCCGAGTTCCTGCCGGACACCGTGCAGCCGCCCGGCTTCGACGTCGGCGCTGCGGAAGGAGAAACCCAGCTCGCCGAAGGCGTCCAGTACCCGATCCTGCGAGTCCAGCGGGCCGACCAGCACCGGGTCGAGATCGCCCTTGTCCGGCGCGCCGGCGATGACGAGTTCGGTCCGCACGCCGACGACCATGCCCGGCAGTTCACGGCCGCCGACCGCGCTGATCGGTGTCTCCCACGGCAAGGCGATCCGGAACGGCACCGTGGTCAGTTGCCCCGCGGTCACCTTCACCTTGTGGCCCGCGCTGACCCGCAGGAACTCGGCGGTCCCGGCGCGCTCGTGGTCGCCGTGTTCGACCTCGACCCGGGTGACCAGCGAAAGCAGGATCTCCTCGATCTGGGCGTCGCTCGACCCGCCCTGGATGCGGACCTGGCCGGTGATCACCTCGCCGGGAGTGGCGTGCGGCGAGTCGAGCACGGTGTCGACGGACGGGCCGCCGACACCGAAAGCGCTGAGCATCCGTTTGAACATCAGGGTTTTCCTCCGCTGGGGGTACTGGGACAAGAGCGAGGTCACTACCTTCTCAGGTCGGCCTGACGGACGTCGTGCAGGTGGATGACGACGTCGTAGGAGCGCCCGAGCGAGATGGCGGCGGGATCGACGGGGAACTGCGTGCCGATGGTGCGCGTGGGGCGGGCGGTGTCCAGCCAGCTCCTCGCGGACGGCGGAGCGGTGCGGACGTCGAGGTAGAAGTCCTCGAACCGGACCTGGTCCAGGGCGTGCTCGTTCGATCCGGGCGGCGCGGCGGGGACGGAGAAGCGCTTCCAGTCGCCTTCGAGCGCCTTGTCCTTGGACAGGAAGGAACCCCGGTCGAAGCTGAACCCGATCGGCAGGTAGTCCCAGCCCAGCGTTTCGCGCAGGAAGGCACCCTGCGTCTTCGGGTACAGCCCGGGATTGTCGGTGACGTAGGAGACGTGGCCGTTGTGCGCGGAGAGCAGGATCTTGTGCCCGGTCCGGCGCTGCCACCAGGCGACGTTCTCCGCCATCGCCCGGTCACGCAGGATCTGCGCGGTGGGCAGCCCCTTCGGGTCCGTGAGGTCGACGGCGAGGAACCGGGCGGTCTGCGCGACGAACCGGGCGTGCTGCTCCGCCCAGTCTCGGTCTTCCGCGCCGCGAAGGCCCTTGATCAGCTCGTAGGCCTGCTCCGCCTGCGTCGCGAGCCGCAGCCGCTCATCGAGCGGTTTGCGCAGGTAGGCGAACGCGTCGTCGATCGGGCGCAGACCGGTGTAGAGCCGGTCCAGCCGGGGCAGCTCCGCCGGATGGTGCCGCCGCACGTAGTCGGTGATCCTGGCGAAGAAAGCGTCGTTCACCGAAGGCGCGCCGAGATCGTCGCCGACGAAATGCACGGTGCGGCCGGGGTGGGCGCGGTTGTGGTCGCGCATCCACCGGATCAGGCTGACGAACTCCTCGCGATCCCAGGGAGAACCGGCCAGCGTCCGCTTCGCCAGCTCCCGCGCGTCGCCCTTGCCGGTCTGGACGAACTCGTCGATCTCCAGGCCCGCGGACCAGCTCAGCTCCAGCGCGAAGGCCCGGAACCCCTTCTCCTCGACGAGGTAGCGGAACACCCGCTCCTTCATGGTGAAGAACTCGTGGGAGCCGTGGGTCGCCTCGCCGAGGCCGACCACCTTCGCCGCGCCGATCATCCCGCCCAGAGCCCGCAGGTCGGCGGTGTTCCGGCCGGGTTCGGTCGAACGCAGCGGATGTGCCGCCCGGTCCAGCGACCGCACCGGGTCCTGCCAGGACGTGGCCGCCTCCTCCGCGACCGCCGGGCTCGCCGCGGGAGCGAGCACCGCTCCCGTGGCCACCAC
The DNA here is from genome assembly GCF_055575355.1 of Amycolatopsis sp. NPDC034160. NCBI lineage: Bacteria > Bacillati > Actinomycetota > Actinomycetes > Pseudonocardiales > Pseudonocardiaceae > Amycolatopsis > Amycolatopsis sp. NPDC034160. The sequence continues at coordinate 108,530 of NZ_JBVISU010000024.1, forward strand.
CGCGGCCGCCACCAATCCTCGTCTACCCCACCGCTTCCGGCCGTCTGCCATACCGTTCACCCCTTCGCTCCGATGTCGAAGACGATCATCGGTCGCGGAGCGGGTGCGGCGCGCTGTAGCAGGACTCCGACTTCGTACGGGGGAAAACCCCACCCCGAGGGCGGGTGGACCCCACCGCCGGGGTGTGGGTCCCGGCGGCGGGAGTCCACCCGCGTTTATCTCCCTCCTCAGCGGCCGTTCCTCACTCCGCGCGCCACAACGCGGGTGTGGACGGCGGCTCCCAGCCACGCTGGGCCGTGTGCCCCTGCAAGCACACATAACCGCGACCGCTGTAGGTGACCCGGGCGCCCGCGGAATAGCCGGTTCCCGCCGCCCAGGTCGTCCCGCCGGGCGGGTTGGAGGTCGAAGTCGCCGTCGTCGGCGTCGTACTGGTCGGCCGGGAGGTCGACGTCGGCGTCTGCGGCACGTTCAACACGAAGTCGAACGCGGCCTCCTTGGCCGAACCCGCGTCCCGCACGGTCATCAGCAGCCGCGGGTCGAAGATCGAGTCGGTGTTGTTGCGCGGCTCGTTGGGGAAGTAGAGCTGCGTGGTCAGCACCGGCCGACCGGGGGCCTGCACCTTGACGTGGATGTGCCGCGTCCGGCCGGGGTACAGCCCGGGCACGATCGTGCTCAACGTGAACGCGCCCTGCTCGTTGGTGAACTGGTGACCGCGGAAGGTGTACCCCACGTTGTCGTAGGCGCCGTTGACGTCCGCCTGCCAGAAGTCCAGCAGCGCCCGCGCGATCGGCAGGCAACCGAGACCGAAGACGTAGCCGGACACGGTGAGCCTGGTGCCGGGCGTGCCCGACGTGACGAGCGAGGTGCGCTGTGGGGAATTCGGCTTGAAATAAGGACCTTCGGTCTGCGGCGGGGTCGGGTCGTCACCGTCGTCACAGGCCGGGGTCAGCTCGGGTGCCTTGCCGTTCGCGACAGTGGTGCGCGCGAGCGCGGGGCCGCCGATGAGCGCGACCGGGGCCGCGACCCCCGCGGCGAGCGCCGCCCGCAGTACCGTCTTCCGGCTGAGCTTGTTCTCTTCGTCCATACCTGCTCCTCGTGGGGGCTTCGGGAATCACCCTCGACGGTATGGAGAAGATCAGCTGCGGACGATGGACTGATCTGGTCAGTCGTGGTGAATCTCCGGGGCCGCGTCCCCTGTTCGGCGATAGTCGCCGGGGCTCAATCCCGTTTCCCGCCGGAAGAACCGGCAGAAATACGCGGGATCCGCGAAACCGACCCGGCTGGCCACCTGCCGCACGGAGAGGTCGGTGCCGAGCAGGAATCGTTTGGCCTCCCGAGTCCTCGCCTCGCGCATCAATTGCGCCGCCGTCCGGCCGGTCGCCGTTTTCACCGCGTCCGTCAGGTATCCCGGGGTGACGCCGATGCGTTCCGCGAGTGCGCCGACCGACCACAGGCCGAGATCGGGTCTGCCGAGCAGCCGGGCGAATTCCGTTCCCACCGCCTGTGCCCGTGCAGGCGGGCGCGCGTCGGACAGACCGGGAAGCCGCCCCGCCCGCACGATCAGGACGTGCATCAGTGCCCGCAGCACCGAATCGGTTCCCTGGCCACCACAGCGGAATTCCTCGTCCAGTTCGGTGACCAGCCGCGCCGTCTCCTCCGCCGCGCGATCGTCGAGCTGCCACGGCTGCTGACTCAGCCGTCGCAAGGTTTCTCGATCCGCCGGATGGTCGAGCAGGAAATCGTCGGTGAACAAGACGACATATCCCTTGAGATCGCGGGCATCCCAATGATGCACCTGCCCCGGTGCTATGACCGCGAGTTGGGGCGGCCGCACTTCCCAGCGCGTGAAATCGACGACGTGGTCACCCGTTCCGCCGACGAGGTGGACGATTTCGTAGAAAGTGTGCCGGTGCGGGAAAGACGCCCGCGACATCGGGCCGATCGCGTCGAAGGTGCCGACCGCGAACGGCAGGGCGTCCGGCGCGCGGACCTCCAGCCGGTGCAGTGGCAATTCCCCCGCCTTCGGCTGCAGGCAGGGCGTCCTCGGCAACACCGTCGTTCCGCGCATGGACCGGTCCCTTTCACCACACTGGGATGGAAAAGTCTAGACCAATACGCGAGGTCGTCGCAGCCGACGGAAGTTGCCTCTCGGCCCCCTCGGTACAGTCCGGGGGCACTCACCGCCGTCGAAGGGGCCACCACACGATGCTTCCCGGCACGTCGCGCGGCCGGGCCCCGTGGTCGCTCGGCGTGTTCGCCGCACTGGCGATGGCCTGTGCCGTGGTGTGGGCGACGGCGGGCGATTCCCACAGCGACCTCGAGATCTACCGCTTCGGCGTCGACACCCTGTGGAAGGGCGGCGATCTCTACGGCGCCCTGCCGCTTTCCGACGCCGGCATCCCGCTGCTGTTCATCTACCCGCCGTTCGCCGCGCTGCCGCTCACCCCGCTGACCCTGCTCCCGTGGACGGGCGCGGTCATCCTGCTGTTCGCGCTCAGCCTGGCCGCGCTGGGGGTCACCTTCTACGCGATCATCCGCAGCCTGTGGCCGTCCGGTGATCGACGGAAGGCGCTGCTCGTCGCGGCGCTGGCGATCACGCCGTCGCTCTTCCTCGAACCGGTGCGCCAGACCCTCGGGTTCGGCCAGATCAACCTGCTGCTGATGGGTCTCGTCGCGGCCGACTGCCTGCTGGCGCGGGGCCGCTACCGGGGCATCGGCGTCGGCCTCGCCGCGGCCGTGAAACTGACGCCGATGGCGTTCCTGCTCTTCTTCTTGGTGCGCAAGGACTTCCGCGGCGCGCTGACCGCCGTGGGCACCTTCGTCGCCGCCTCGGCCCTCGCGTTCGCGGTCGCCCCGGAAGCCTCCGCCCGGTACTGGTTCGGCGGGCTCGCCGGAGCGTCGGGGATCAGCGGTACCTCGTTCCACACCAACCAGACCCTGCAGGCCGTACTGGCGCGGTTCGGGGTCGACTCCGCCGCCGCGAAGCCGTGGTGGCTCGTTCTGACCGGCGTGCTGCTGGTCCTGGTGACGTTGACGATGTCTCGCTCGGCGGTGGTGCCCGCGCTGCTGCTGAACGCGACGTTCGCCCTGCTCATCTCGCCGACGTCGTGGTCGCATCACTGGGTGTGGATCGCCCCGGCGCTGTTCACCACCGCGGCCTACGCGGTACTCAGACGGCGCCGAGCATTGCCATGGCTCGCCGTCACCGCGGTCGTCGCCACGATCTTCGTCGCCGCCCCGTTCCGGTATTTCCCCGCCTTCGACCGGCCGGGCCAGACGTGGACGACTGCGCAGCAGTGGCTGGGGAACTGCTACGTCCTCGCGGGGCTGGCCTTCGTGGTCGCGTCGGGGGTGCTCACGCTGCGCAGACGCGGTGGCAGTGGAGCTGAATGAACGGGACATGTTCGCCTTGCCCCTCTGCAGCAGCAGCGCCGACCAGCGGTTATCGAGGGACAAGGCGTCCGTGTAGGCCCCCTTCCCTCCTTTGAAGGTCAGGGTCCCGGGGAAGTCGCGGTAGGGCAGGCCTGATCTTGGACGTCGGCCGGGCGGTCGTGAGTGGTAATGAGGGTTAGAACGACCCAAATCACTCACGACCCTCAAGGTAGGGAAGGAAACCTTCACGGACCTGGGACCCTTCGACTTACCTCTGGTCAGTCACCTGATTGCGGGCTCCCGGGTCCCGGCGAAAGCGGGTACGCAGGAGCGATGCCGGTTCCCCAGCATCTGGTGTTCCACACCACCGACTACGACGAGGCCGGCGAATACCTCGTGAAGATGTACGGGCCCAGCGCGCGGATGACCGGCCGCGAGACCGGCTACTCGTTCCGCCACACCAGGCTGAGCGCCGGCGCCTTCGCCATCGATTCGAGCGGGCAGACCGACGAAATCGCCTACACCGTCGGCCCGCTGCCGACGTTGCTGATCGGCAACCCCCGCAACATGGTGATGGACTTCCACCGCGATGGCGTCGACCACCGATTCGGCCCCGGCGAGGTCTTCATCGCCGCCGGGGACCCGGACGGCAAGCCCTTCGGGGCGCACTGGGGCGACGGGGACATGCAGGCCGTCACCGTCCCGTTCCCGCTGCTGTCCCAGGTCGCGGGCCCCGAGCCGATCCGGTTCACCGACCTGCGTCCGGTGACCCCGGCCGCGGCCCGGCAGCTGACCCGGACCATCGACTACGTCACCGAATCCCTGTGGACGGTTCTCCCGCTCGCCGGGACCCCGCTCGTCGTGGCCGCCGCCGGTCAGTCGCTCGCGGCCGCGGTGCTGACCGCGTTCCCGAACACCGCGAAGGCCGAGCCCACGATCGAAGACCGCCACGACGCCCATCCGCGCACGGTGCGCTGGGCGATCTCCTTCATCGAATCCGAAGTCCATCGCGACATCACCGTCGCCGACATCGCCGCCTCCGCGCACGTCACCATCCGCGCACTGCAATACGCCTTCCGCCGCCACCTCGGTATCACCCCGACCGAGTACCTCCGCCGGGTCCGCCTCGACCACGCGCACCGAGAACTGCTGGCCGCCGACCCCACGACCGGCAGCACGGTCACCGAAATCGCCGCACGCTGGGGTTTCCTCCATCCGGGCCGGTTCGCGCACTACTATCGCCGCGCTTACGGTCGTTCGCCACTGCAGACGCTCCACGATGGCGAATGACCCGCAAGCGGGCTCCGGAGCGGCGAAACCACCACTGCGGAGCCCGCTTCCCAGGGCGGGGCACGGGGTCCGGATGCACTTTGCCCAAGGCGCCTACCGGCCCGACCAAGGGTGCGCCGCGAAACCGGCCGACGCAGCACACCAGACGAATACCGCAGTCCGCGAAACGAAATCCGCGGCAGGTACCGAAGGGAACTCGATGCTGGACCTGAGCGGCACCACCACCCTCGTCACCGGGGCCAGCGGCGGCATCGGCCAGGGCATCGCCCTGCGCTTCGCCGAGGCCGGCAGCGCCGTCGCCGTGCACTACCACCGCGGCAAGGCCTCGGCGGACGCGCTCGTCGAACGGATCGAGGCGGCCGGAGGCACCGCCGCCGCGTTCGCCGCCGACCTGTCCGACGACGGTGCGTGCCGACGGCTCGTGGCCGCCGCCGCCGCCTGGACCGGACGGCTGGACACGCTGATCAACAACGCCGGGGTGCAGCCGGTGGAGCCGCTGCCGGGGATGTCCGCGGAAAGCTGGCGCGCCGTCCTCGACACGAACCTCACCAGCGCGTTCTCCTGCACGCAGGCCGCTGCCGAGGTGATGACCGGCGGCAGCGTCGTCCACATCGCCTCGATCGAGGCGGCCCAGCCCGCGCCGGGACACGCGCACTACAGCAGCGCCAAGGCCGCACTGGTCATGCACGCCCGCGCCGCCGCGCTCGAATACGGTCCGCGAGGGATCCGCGTCAACGCCGTTTCCCCCGGCCTCATCGACCGCCCCGGGCTCGGTGACGACTGGCGGGACGGCGTCCGGCGCTGGGCGCGGGCCGCGCCGTTGAGCAGGCTCGGCACTCCCGACGACGTCGCGAACGCCTGCCTGTTCCTCGCCTCACCGCTCGCCGCGTGGATCACCGGGCACAACCTGACCGTGGACGGCGGCGTGTCCGCGCACCCCACCTGGTGACGGCGTCCTGGCCGGTCCCGCCGTCCTCGACCCACTCGCTCGATGATCATCAGCCGCGCCTCGCCGGGCATCGCCTCCACCGGGCATCCCGATGTCGCGACTGTGGCTGAGGTCCGGTCTCGTGAGTGGCGATTCGGGTTCTAACCCGAATCGCCACTCACGACCCACCCAGCCCGCTTCGGATCTCGGCCCCCTGCCGCAGGTTCGTCACGAGCGCCGTCGACTTGCCCGTGACGGCCGCCGCCAGCGGACGTTCGAGCCCCGGAAGGCGGGCCACCCGGAGCAAGACCCGGCGCGCCTGAAGCAGGAACCGATTCGCGGGCAGGAACCAGCGCGCGCCCCGGCGGGCGACCTGTTGCTTTTCGGTCACCACCGGCCGGACCAGCTTTTCGTACTCCGCGAAAGCGACCTCGATCGAGCGGGCCCGCGTGAGCCGGTCGGCCAGGACGAACGCGCCCGCGATCCCCAGCGAAGCGCCCTGCCCGGCGAGCAACGAGACGGCGTAGCAACTGTCGCCGACGAGGACGACCCGACCGCGGCTCCACGACGGCATTTCGATCTGCGCGACCTGGTCGTAGTACACCTCCCCGGAAGGCGGGCAGCGTTCGAGGGCTTTCGGCACCGCCCAACCGAGCGAGCCGTACGTCGCGCGGAGAGTCCCTCGTGCGTCTCCAGGCAGGGCCGGATCCGCCGCGCGGTGCACGGCGAAGGCCGCGAGTTTGCCGTCGCGGAGACCGTAGAAACCCATCTGCGTCCCGATGGTGTCGGTGAGGCAGAACCGCTCCCCCACCTCCTCTCGGATCTTCTCGTCCTCGAAGACGAACGCCGCCGTGTGGAACCCGAGATAGCGCAGGAACCGTTTCTCGGCACCGAAGACCAGCCGCCGCACGGTCGAATGGATCCCGTCGGCGCCGACCAGCAGATCGGCTTCAAGCACTTCACCGCCTGCCAGCGAGACGCGCACCCGGTCGCCGAGGTCCTCCACTCCCGCGACCCCCGCCCCGAACCGGACGTCCACTGTGGACGGCAGTTCGGTCCGCAGTACGCGCTCCAGATCGGGCCGCATGATGCTGCACAGGCGGCCCCGCACCGACTTGGCGAACCGGACGTAGTCGATCGCCGCCCGCCGACGGCCACGGTCGTCCAGCAAGGTCGCCTCGTCCACTCGGTATGCCACGGCTTCGACCTGGGGAAGCAGACCCATCTCCTCGACCGCGTCGAACCCCGGGCCGAAGAAGTCGATCATGTAGCCCTGTTCCCTCGGCCCCGCGGCTCGTTCCAGCACGACCACCTCGACGTCTCGCGCCGCGAGCCGGTGCGCCAGTGCCAGCCCGGTGATCCCGGCACCGCAGATCGCCACCTTCATCGGGGTTCCTTTCTTTCGGTTCAGCGGACGAGACGGCGCAGGACGGTCGCGACGGCCACTGGGTCGGACTCCGGTTCGAGCGCGCGGTGCAGCAGAAGCCCGTCCACCGTGGCGAAGAGCACCGCGGCCGTACCATCGGCGTCCGCCACTCCGTTTTCCGCCAGCCAGCCGCCGAACTTCGTCCGCAGTCCGGCGAGCACGTCCCGGATCCCCTGTCGCAGGGTCTCGTCACGGGTGGCGGCCAGGTAGGCCTCGGTGAACAGCAGCGACATCGGATCCGTGCCGGAGTACCCGCCGATCGACGCCAGCACGGCGTCCACCGCGGCTTCGGGGGTTTCGGCGGTTTCCAGCACCGGCTCGAAGGCTCCGGCGACCTCGCGCATCGCCCCCAGCACGGCCTCGATCAGCAAGGCCTGCAGCGAAGGGAAGTGGTAGTGCACGACGCTCGGCGTGACACCCGCCCGCTCGGCCAGGATCCGGGTACTGACCGCGGACCAGCCGCGTTCGGGTACCAGCGCGACCGCGGCTTCCAGCAACCGTCGCCGCACCAGCTGACCGCGCGCCGCGGCGGGGGAATCCGCCACCATCGCCTCCTAGGTCGTTCGTCCTGTACGAGTGCCCTGATCGTACGTCCGGATGCGCCCGCGCCGCAACCACGTGGGTCAGCGGCACTGTCAACGGCTTGTCACTCGAACGAAGGAACAGAACCGGCGATGATCACCTGTCCGAAGGACAAAACCCGCGCTCGCTTTCAAGATCCTTAGCGGCTGCCAAGCGGCCGTTCCTAGCGTCGATCACGTCCCAGCACTTGACCACAAAGGACGGTCGACATGAACACCACCAGGAAGATCGGACTGCTTTCCGCCCTCGCCGTCGGCACCGCCGTACTGGCACCGGCCGCACCGGCGAACGCCGCCGAGACGACGGTGACCGGGGACTTCGATTGCGGGATCGCCACCTGCAGCTACGTCTTCAGCAAGCAGGCGACGAACACCATCGCCAGGGACGGCCTCGCCGCGGCCGGACTGTGCAGTGCGATTCCCGCCCCCGGCAACGGCGCGTGCGCGGCGGGCTTCGCGGTCGTCGTCGTGACCGCCAAGGTCGCCAAGGGCCAGGGAAAATGCGTGAAGCTGAACGTCGCCAAGGTCGCGCCGTATCCGTCGTGGACCTCCGTCGACGGAAGTTCACGCTGCCGCTGAGCGACCGGCAAAAATGACCTCGTTCCCCGCCGGGGCCGCCGCCAGGCTTGCTCCTCCAGAACCACTTTGGAGGACACATGATCTCGAAGCCTCGCGTCGCGCTGGGGATGCTCGTGCTGGCCGCGCTGGCCGGCGGGCTGATCGCCCTGCTGGTCTCGCTCGACGCGGGCGCCTTTTGGATCAAGACCCTGCCGATCGCCTTGCTGGTCGGCGGAGCGGTCGTCGCCCAGTCCCTTGGCCTCTTCACCAAGGCGCCGAAAGAGTAGGCAACCTCCCGGCCCCGCCGCACGTTCCTCAGGGACCGGGAGGTGGTGGCCATGGAGATCATCGTCGCGAACGAACTGGACGTCCGCGCCGTGGTACTGACGCTGCGAGCCAAGGGGTCGGCGCTCACTTTCCGACTGTTCCCCATGGTGCACCTCGGCACGCAGGCGTACTTCGACACCGTGCGACGGCAGGCGAACGCGTGCGATGTGGTGGTGGCCGAGGGAGTCGGGGAGGCGAAATCGGCGTCCCGGCTGACCGCGAGCTACCGCCTCGCGGCACAGAACAAACGCCTCGGGCTGGTGGTGCAGGACCTGAAGGCCGACACCTTCACCGCGCCGACCATCCGTCCGGACCTCCACGGCGCGGATTTCGTCGAAGGCTGGCGTCGTGTCCCGCTCGGCGACCGCCTGATGATGTCGCTGCTGGCCCCCGCGCTGGGCGTGTTCCTGCGCGGCTTCGGCACCCGCGCGATGCTGGCACGGTTCCTGACCGTCGACGACGAGGACGATTCCTGGACCGAATCCGCCGAGATGATGCCCGAATTCGACGACCTGATCAGCGGCAGCCGCGACAAACTCCTCGTGGACGCGCTGGCCGGGCTGCACGAGCAGCGGCACCACGAACCGGGGACGATCGGCGTGGTCTACGGCGCCGAGCACATGCGCGCGGTCGTCCGCGAACTCCGTGCCCGGTTCGGTTACGTGGTGCGGGACGCGGAATACCTGACCGTCTTCCGTCTCTGACCGTCCGTCCTTACCGGACACGGACTAGCCGTGGACTAGACGCGCTGCGGCGCGAAGGTGCGTCGGTAGTCCTGCGGGGACACCCCGACGACCTTGTGGAAATGGTGCCGCAGCAAGGCACCCGAGCCGAACCCGCAGCGGCGCGCGATCTCGTCGATGCCCAGCGTCGTTTCCTCCAGCAACGACCTCGCGTGCAGCACTCGCTGTGCCGAAAGCCACCGGTGCGGCGTGGTGCCCGTCTCGGCGACGAACTTGCGGGCGAAGGTGCGCTCGGACATCTGGGCGCGGCGCGCGAGATCCGCGACGGGATGTTCCCGGTCGAGGGTGTCGAGCATCCAGGCGAGCACCGGCTGGAGGCTGTCACTGGTGCATTCCGGGATCGGCGTCTCGATGAACTGACGCTGTCCGCCCTCGCGCTGCGGCGGCACCACCATGCGCCGGGCGATCACGGTGGCCGCGGCCGACCCCAGCTCGCGCCGGACCAGATGCAGGCAGGCGTCGATACCGGCGGCGGTCCCCGCGCTGGTGATGATGTCGCCGTCGTCGACGAAGAGGACGTCCGGGTCGAGAATGGCCTGCGGGAACCGCTGCCGGAACTCGGCGCTGCGGCGCCAGTGGTTCGTGCACCGCCTGCCGTCGAGGAGGCCCGCGGCACCGAGCACGAACGCGCCAGTGCAGACCGAAAGCAGGATGGCTCCCCGCGCCGAAGCCGCGCGAAGCGCTTCGAGCACCGCGGCCGGATACTCGTCACGCACGTCGCAGGCGGGGACGACGACGAGGTCCGCGTCCTCGGTCGCTTCGAGGCCGAATTCCGGGGTCACCTTGACGCCGTGGCCGAGGCTCAACTGCTCCCCCGCCCGCTCCCCGCACACGCGGAAGTCGAGCGGTGGCACTCCGTCATCGGAGCGATCCTCGCCGAACACCTCGCAGACGACGCCGAACTCGAAGGGGGCGAAATCGTCCATCAGCACCACGGCGACGCTCTGCATCATGCGCCGAAGCATAGCTGGCAGGATTTTGACGCACAACGACAGAACAGCCACTTTTGGCAGAATGTCGAGTGGCGCAAACTTACTGCCATGACCGCCTTCATCGTCACCCTCGCCCTCCTCGCCCTGGTCACCTACCTCCTGCAGCGCAACCACGCACGGCAGGGATACCCGCACGTCGCGGGCGGTGACGGCACCGAAAGCACGAATCTCTTGCGACGGTGGGAAAGCAACCAAATCGGCTGAACCGCCCCGCGATCCTCTGACCGCCGGTGTCGCAAGGGACACGTTCCGCTGCCGGAACCGGGAGCAAGGCGGTATCCGCCGAGGTCGGACCCACAATCACGGGTCTAAACCTCATGTGCCGCATTTTCTGCCGGTTACCAGTTTTCTGGTTAGGGTGCAGTGGTGCAAACGGGTTAACTCGGGCGGAAGGAGATCGCGCTGTCACCGGCGCGGCTGAATATGAGTTCGCAGGACGGTAAGCAAGCGGAAGAAGAGGTCGTCGCCGAGACCGCGACAGACCTCGCACACGCACCGGATACGACAGGTCCGGGGCACCCGCCCGATGAGCACGTCCCCCTCGATCTCGCCGCCGACCGACCCGCCACGACCGACCGCACCGTCTTCGGTGTGGCGGCGGCCCTCGCGCTCGCGATCATTCTTTGGGGCGTGCTCGCGCCGGAGAGCCTCGCTAATGTCGCGTCGACCCTCCTCAACGACGCCGTAATCCCTTACGGCGGTTGGGCTTTCGTCCTCACCGCGAGCGGTTTCGTGCTCTTCGCGGTCTGTCTGGCCATAAGCCGCTACGGCCGGATCCCCCTCGGCGGGGACAAGGAACTTCCCGAATTCCGCACGTCGTCGTGGATCGCGATGATGTTCAGCGCCGGAATGGGCATCGGCCTGATGTTCTTCGGTGTGTACGAACCGGTCTCCCACCTCGCGAGCCCGCCACCGGGCACCGCGGCCCCGAATTCCGACGAAGCCGTCCACACCGCGATGGCCACGACGCTGTTCCACTGGACCGTGCACCCGTGGGCGATCTACGCCGTCGTCGGTCTCGCGATCGCCTACAGCACCTTCCGGAAGGGCCGCACCCAGCTGATCAGTTCGGTGTTCGCCCCGCTGATCGGCAAGCGGCGCACCGAAGGCCCGCTGGGCAAGGCGATCGACATCATGGCGATCTTCGCCACGCTGTTCGGTTCGGCCGCGTCCCTCGGTCTCGGCGCGCTCCAGGTCGGCGGCGGCCTCGGTGCCGTCGGCTGGATCGACAACCCCGGCAAGGGCCTGCTGGTCGCGATCATCGCGATCCTCACCATCGCGTTCATCGCCTCGGCGGTGTCCGGGGTGGCCAAGGGGATCCAGTGGCTGTCCAACATCAACATGGTGCTCGCCGCGGTGCTCGCGGTGTTCGTGCTGGTGGTCGGGCCGACCGTGCTGATCCTCAACATCGTGCCCGGTGCCATCGGCGACTACTTCCGCGAGCTGGCGGAGATGTCCGGCCGGACCGGGATGACCGGCGGCGACGAGATGCAGACGTGGCTCGGTGGCTGGACGGTCTTCTACTGGGCGTGGTGGATCTCGTGGACGCCCTTCGTCGGCATGTTCATCGCCCGGATCTCCCGCGGCCGCACCATCCGCCAGTTCATCTTCGGCGTCATCGCGATCCCGAGCGTGGTGAGCCTGATCTGGTTCGCGATCTTCGGCGGCGCGGCGATCAGCAGGCAGCGGGCCGGTACCGACATCGCGGGCGCGGGCAGTGCCCAGTCGGCGACGTTCGAACTGCTCGAGACACTGCCGTGGTTCGTCCCGATCGCGATCCTGGTGATGATCCTGGTGTCCATCTTCTTCGTCTCCGGTGCGGACGCGGCGTCGGTGGTGATGGGCACCCTGTCCCAGCGCGGAAGCGTGCATCCGAAGAAGAACGTCGTGATCTTCTGGGGTGTGCTGATGGGCGCCGTCGCGGCGGTGATGCTGCTGGTCGGCGGGGACAAGGCGCTGACCGGTCTGCAGAATCTCACCATCCTGATCGCGGTGCCGTTCGTGTTCGTGATGGTCGGGTTGTGCGTGTCGGTCTGGAAAGATCTGCGCGACGACCCGCTGATGAAGCAGGAAGACGCGATGATGCTGTCGCTGAAGGAACTTCACGAGGAACGCACCAACGGCCACAACCGCCGTCGCATCCTCGGGCGGGCGAAGCACCGCTCCTGAGCTCGTAAGTACGTGAAGGCCCCCATCCTGTACCTAGGCGCAAGGATGGGGGCCTTCACGTACTTCCGGGGTTTCAGTGCGCGAATTGGCCGGGTGTGTAGTCGCCCGCCGGCTGCCGGGTGATGACGTTCAGCCGGTTGAAGGCGTTGATGAGCGCGATCTGGGTCACCAGCGCGGCGAGCTGCTCGTCGTCGTAGTGCTTGGCGGCGGCCTCCCACACCTCGTCGGTGACACCGGCGCTGTCGGCGATGCGACAGCCCTGCTCGGTCAGTTCCAGGGCGGCGCGCTCGGCCTCGGTGAAGACCGTCGCCTCGCGCCAGCACGCGATCAGGTTCAGCCGGGTGGTGGTCTCCCCCGCCGCCGCGGCGTCCTTGGTGTGCATGTCGAGGCAGCCCGAGCAGCCGTTGATCTGGCTGGCCCGGATGTTCACCAATTCCCTTGTCGCCGCGGGGAGTTCGGTCCTGTCGAGTACCTTCGCGGCCGAGACGAAATGCTTCACGAGCTTCGGCGCGACAGCGGTCTTGAGGAATTCGAGCCTTGCCTGCATGGGATTTCTCCTTCTCTCGTCGGTGTTCACTTACTTCGACGAGGAAGGCTCCCAAGAGGTAACACCCATGGCCTCGAGGCGACGTGGGTCACTCACGGAGTCGATCTCGGCGATCCGGCCGTCGACGACCGTGCAGGCCATCACGCCGAGCAGCTTGCCGGTCTTGCTCCACGACACGATCCCCGGCTTGCCGTCGACCAGCGCGCCACGCGTGGTGACGGCGGCGCGCGCCCCGCGCTGGACGCGCGTGGCCACCTCGACGGCACCCAGCCGCACGACTTCGCCGTGCCGCGTCCGCGAGCGCCAGGTCACGTCGGGGTCGAGCAGCTCGATCAGGCCCTCGAAATCCCCTTCGCGCGCGGCCGCGAGGAACGCGTCGACCACGGCACGCTGCGATGATTCGTCGGCCGGACGCCGTCCCTGCACCTTCCGGCGCGCGCGGCTGGCGAGCATCTTGGCGGCGTCCGGGGATTTGCCGAGGATCTCGCCCACTTCGGCGAACGGGACGGCGAACAGATCGTGCAGGACGAACGCCAGCCGCTCGGCGGGGCTGAGCATGTCGAGCACCACGAGCAACGCCACGCCGACCGACTCGGCGAGCATCGCGTCTTCTTCCAGCGAGTCCTCGAACACCACCAGTTCGGGCGGCTCGTCGTACGAATCCTCGGGGCGGGTTTTGCGGGAGCGCAGGACGTCGATGCAGACGCGCCCGACGACCGTGGTCAGCCAGCCGGAGAGATTGTCGATCGTGTCGGCGTCCTGCCGGGCCAGCCGCAACCAGGCCTCCTGGACGGCGTCCTCGGCGTCGGCGCGCGAGCCGAGCATCCGGTGTGCCACCGCCACCAGTCGCCCGCGCTGCTCCTCGAACGCGTTGGCCAGGGCTTCGCCGGTCATGTCGTTACCTTTCTCGCGCCTGATCCGTCATGGACCTGACGAGCGCGGCGCGGAAAAGGTAACCGGCGTCGTGGCCCTCACCTCCGCCTAGGTACATGAAGGCCCCCTTCCTGTACCTAGGCGCAAGGAAGGGGGCCTTCATGTACTTGGGCGGGCTGGACGCGCTACGAGGAGCCGCTCAGACGTCCCGGATGGGGGTCTTGACGACCTTCTTCATGCCGGGGTTCTTCGTCTCCGGCCTCTTCTGCGGTTCGGGCTCGGTGGTCGAGCCGCCGATGCCGGACTCGATCGCCGCCGTCACGATCAAATTCCGCTCATCGGACGAGACGACTTCGCGGTCGAGCAGTTCCTGCGTCACCGCGCTGACGTAGGCCACGAACTGGTCGTTCGACGAGTAGTCCGACTCGTCGTCGAGCACGTCGTTGATCGTGCAGCCGTTGCCGGTGTCGCGGTTCTCGACCTGGCTGTCCGCCGAGCCGAGGATCACGGTGTCCCGCAGGTCAGAGTCCGGGCACGCGTCCGGACCCGGCGGCGCGGCGACGATGGTGAACGCGCCGCCCTGTTCCGCCGAGACGTTGCCAGCCTTGTCCGACGCGCGGTAGGTCAGCGTGTGCGTGCCGAGCGCGGTCACCTTGACCGGCGCGGTGTAGACCGCCCAGGCCGCACCGTCCAATTTGTACTCGACCTTGTCCACTCCGGACCCGGTGTCGGTCGCGGTCAGGTTGACGGTCGCGTCCTCGATGTAGGACCAGCTTCCGTCCAGATCACCGCTCACCACCACGGAAACGACCGGCGCGGTGCTGTCGTCGCCCTCGACGATGGCGAACGTCGCCGTGCCTTCCGGCGAGACGTTGCCCGCCTTGTCCGTCGCCCGGTAGTTCACCGTATGCGCACCGACGACGGTCAGCGCGAGCGGTGCCGAGTACGTCATCCAGGCGGCACCGTCCAATTTGTACTCCACCTTGCCGACACCCGAACCGGCGTCGGTGGCCGTGAGCGTCACGGTCGCCTTGCCGACGTAGTTGCCCGCGGTGTCCTTGGTGCCCGTCACTTCGGACGTCACCGTCGGCGCGGTCGTGTCGCTGCTGACGACCGTGAAATGCGCCATGCCCTCCGGCGATACGTTGCCCGCCTTGTCCGAGGCACGATAGGAGACCATGTGCATCCCCGGCGCGGACACCGCGACCGGAGCGGTGTACGCGGTCCATGCGCCTTCGTCCACTTTGTACTCGATCTTGTCGACGCCGGAACCCGCGTCGGTCGCGGTGAGCTTCACGGTGGCGGTGTCGAGGTAGTTGCCCGAAGCGTCCTTGTTCCCGGTCACCTCGGCGGTCACCGTCGGCGGAGTCGTGTCACCGGGCTGGCCGGTGACGACGCTGAACGACGCCATCCCTTCCGGGGAAACGTTGCCCGCCTTGTCCGAAGCGCGATAGTGGACCATGTGCGAGCCCACGCTGTTGACCACCACGGGCGCCGTGTACGCGGTCCAGGCGCCGCCGTCGAGCTGGTACTCGACCTTGTCCACACCGGACTGACTGTCGCTGGCGGCCAGGTTCACCGTCGCGGAACCGACGTAGTTCCCGGCGGTGTCCTTGGTTCCGGTGACGTTCGCGGTCACGGTCGGCGGAGTGGTGTCGGCGCCGCCGCCGTCGGTGACCACGAACTCGCCGAACATCTTGGTGTGGCCCTGGATCGTGCAGTAGTAGCGGTACTTGCCCGGGGTCAGCGTCACCGTGGCCTGGTGCACGCCGTTCTTGTCGTCATAAGGGTTGGCGAGGATGTTGAGGTTGACGTCGTGGTTGTAGCCGGGGGTCGACGTGTCGAAAGTCAGCGTGTGCGACATCGTCGAGCCGAGCTCTTCGGTGTTCTTGAAGACGATCGTGGTCTCGCCGGCCACCGCGGTCGACGGCGCGCTGAGGTACTGGTCGGTGCTGTCGCCCGCGGTCCATTCCAGGGTCTGGACGGGTGCGGCGACGGCGGGTGCGGACGAGGCCGGTAACACCAGGCCCGCGATCGCGAGCGCCGCGGCGAGCAAGGCCACGACGAGGGTTCTTGGGGACATCGCAGGGAAACCTTCCGTACAAGGGAGACCGGCCGGGCACGCGAACCCGCGCGCCCGGCCGGTTTTCGCGCTACAGCTGCCGCACCCGGATGTTGCGGAACTCCATCAGGTCGTTGTCACCGTGGTTCTGCAGACCGATGAACCCGCTGACGAACTGCCGGAAGTCGGTCGACGGATCGCCCGCCCTCGACGAATTGATCCCCGGCGCGTTCTCGAACTCGTTGATCACGACGCCGTTGCGGATGATCGTGTACTTCTGCCCGACGACCTTGACCTCGTACTCGTTCCAGGTCCCCTTCGGCTTCACACCCGCCTGGTCCAGCGGCCGCGGGTCGAAGTTGTAGATCGACCCGGTCTTCTGCGGCTCACCGGTCGCCCCGTCGTACAGCTGGACCTCGTGTCCACAGTAGATCGCGACCCAGGCCTGCGACGTCCTCGCGGAACCGACGGTGCCACAGCTGCCCGGCGGACGCTGCTCCAGCGGAGTGCGCGGGTCGGGGAACCGGACGAACACGCCGCTGTTCGCGCTGCCGGTCGGCGCGATGTCCTTGAACTGCAGCTTCACCGAGAAGTTGCCGTACTGCCGTGCCGAGTACCACAGCATGCCAAGCCCACCGGACGGCCGCAGTGACCCGTCCGGCTGGATGGCGAACTGCCCGGACGGCGCCTGTGACCAGTTGCGGAACGACGCGGCCGTGCCGTCGTAGATCGCGTCGTAGCCGGTGACGCCCGGGTTGCCGATGGGCGACGCGGCGGCCGCGGCGTTGATCTTGTCCGACTCGGCCGAGTTCAGCACCCCGAGATCACCCAGCCGGTTCACGGCCTGGGTGACGTGATTGACGAAACCGGCGTGGGAGGTCCACGTGCTCTCGTCGTCGATCATGTCGTCGACCGTGCAGCCGCCACCGGCGTTCCGGTTGGTCACCCCGGTATCGGTGTCCCCGATCATCACCGTGGCGCTGGAATCCGCCACGAGACAACCGACGCTCACCGAGTTCCGGGTGGTCACCGTCTCGCCGTTCGCGTAGGTCACGGTCAGCTTGGCGGTGTAGAGCCCGGTGCGCGGGTAGGTGTGCCGCGGGTCGGGCTGGGTGGAAATGGTGCCGTCGCCGAACTCCCACTTGTAGGAGACGCCGCCGGACTTCGACCCGGTGAAGGCCGCGGTGAGCGGCTTGTTCTGCACCATGGTCGACGCCGCCGCGGCCGACGGGGTCGCCTCGCCGCCGGTGTAGCTGATCTTCAGCAGCTTCTGGTTGTTGGTCAGGGTGAAGAAGCCGCCGCCGTAGTCGAGCACGTACAGCGCGCCGTCCGGCCCGAATTTGGCGTCCATCCACTGGTTCAGCTTGGTGTCACCACCACCGGTCGGGATGATCTGCCGCACGGTCTCGGCGAACACCGGCGGATCCTGCTTCGCGACGCCGGTGGGGTCGAGGGTGACCGCGATCCGGTTCTGCCCGTTGCTCTGGTCACCGATGAACCACTTGTCGTTCCAGTACGACGGCCACGCCACCCCGCTGGTGGTGTTGACCAGTTCGCGGTGGTACGTCGGCCCGGTCATGACCGCCTGGCCGCCGCCCTTGAGGTAGGGCTGCGTGTAGGTGGCCTCGGCCGCGTTGTACGTCGGGACGGAGCTGTTGGGCCGGTTGGGGAACACCGGTCCGCCGCCGTCCGGCGCGTACCAGATCATGTTCTTCTTGATCGGCGGCAGGTTCACCAGGCCGGTGTTGCGCGGCGAGGTGTTGACCGGGTTGTCGCAGTCGTACCAGCCGGTGAGCACCGCGGCGTCGGTGCTGCTGCGGTCGCGGTACGGCTGCTTGTTGCCCATGCAGTACGGCCAGCCGTGGTTGCCCGCCTCGGTGATGACCGTGGCGGTCTCGTACTTGGCCGGGCCGAGTTCCGGGCTCGGCGAGGTCGCGTCCGGACCGACCCAGGCCGCGGTCAGCCAGTTGGTCTTCTTGTCGACCTGCAGACGCGAGATGTTCCGCACGCCCATCACGTAGATCTCGGGCCTGGTCTTGTTCCCGGGGTCGTTGGCCTCGGGGAACAGGTTGCCCGCCGGGTTGGTGTAGGTACCGTCCGGCTCCGGGTGGATCCGCAGGATCTTCCCGTTGAGGTCGTTGGTGTTCCCGGCGGTGCGGCGCGCGTCCTGGAACGAGACGCCCTTGTAGTCCTGGGTCCAGTTGTTGCCGGAGTACCCGTTGGAGCCCTGCGACGAGTTGCTGTCACCGGAACCGATGTAGAGGTTCCCGTCCTTATCGAAGTCCATCCCGCCACCGGCGTGACAGCAGCTGTGGACCTGGACGTCCCACGACAGCAGATCCTTGCGGGTCGCCTGATCCAGCGTCTGGTTCTTCAGGTCGTAGGTGAACCGCGAAACCGTGCGCTTGCCGATCCGCTTGTCGATGTCGACCGACGCGTGCGGCATCCAGTAGGCGTACATGAAGCCGTTCTCGCTGAACTTGGGGTCCAGCACGAGACCGAGGAGGCCTTCCTCGTTCTTGACCAGTTCGTCGCCGCTGCCGCGGTTGCCCATCACCTTCAGCGTGGTGAGCAGCTTCGGCTTCTTGGTGACCGGGTCCCATTGGTGGATCGTGCCGCAGCCGGCGCCGATCTCGGGGTTGGTCCAGTCGTTCGGCGCGGGCACCACGTTGCCGGCGCAAGCCGCTCGGCCGATGTAGAAGACCCGGCCGTTCGGCGCGATGGTGAGCCCGTGCGGCTCGCCCATCTGGTCCAGCTGGCCGGGCTGGTTGATCCCGGTCAGACGTTCGACCTTGTAGTTGGCCGCGATCCCCGCCTTGCAGTCCCCGCGCACCATGCCGGTGGTCCACTTCAGGGCGCCGAGGAGGTGACTGCGGAACTGGGCCTCACCGTAGCTCGCCTCGGTCCGGCCCATCCCGGTGTAGAAGGAGCGGCCGCCGTCGTAGTCACGGCACCACGAGATCGGGTGGAACGCGCCGTTCGCGCCGACACCCGGCTGGTAGGTCGATTCCTCGACCTGCGCGACCGTGTGCACGGTGCCGACCGGGTTGACCTCCCAGTTGAGCCACCGGTCGGTGCGGACCCACTTCTGCGGCAGTCCCGCGGTGGCCGGGTTCGCCTTGTCGAGGACGTCGACCGTGGCCTCGGCCGGAGCGCTCTCCGGCGGCGGCGGGGTGGTCGACTGATCCTTGAACAGTTTGAAGTCGGCCAACTGGGTGGCTGATTCACCGGCGTTGGCGGTGATGTTCAGCCGATAGTTCGAGTACGCCGTCGTGTTGGCGAAGGTGAAGGTACGGCTCTGGAACCGGTCGGCGAACACCTCGTTGGTGCGGGTGTCCAGATCGGTCCACGTGGTCCCGTCGTTGGAGCCCTGCAGGGTCCAGCTCTTGGGGTCACGCCCGGCGAAGTCGTTCGCCGAGACGAGCGCGTAGCTGCTCACCGCGACCGGCGCGGCCAGCTTGTAGGCGATCCACGCGGTGTTCGCGAAAGCCAGCCACTTGGTGTTCTCGTTGTTGTCGGCCAGCTTGTCCTTGCCCTCGTTGGGCGCGTTTTCCGCACTCGCGGTGACCGAGGCGACGGCCTCCGGCGTGGGACGCGCACCCACCGGGCGCGCTCCGATCAGCCCGGAGAACCACTGCGAGCCGTCCTGTGCCCGCGCGGCGTCCGACAACCCGAGGAAACCGCCGCCTTCCTTCATGTAGTTCTGCAGCGAGGTTTCCTGGTCGCGGTTGAGCGTGATGCCCTGCGCGGAAAGGAAGACGACGCCGCGGTACTTCGCGAGGTTCGCGCTCGTGAACACCGCGGGGTCCGAAGAGGACGACACGGAGATGCCGTTCGCCTGGCCAAGGCTCGCGATCGCGTCCGTGGCGCGCAGGACGGGGTCCTTCTGGTCCGCGGCGGTGCCGTGGAAGACCAGGACGTTGACCGGGACGTTCGTCGCGGCTTCGGCGGTCACCGGTGCGATGGCCAGCGGAAGCCCGGAGGTGACGACGGCGCCGACCGCCAGTGCGGCCAGTGACCGTCTGCGGAGCCGACGGCGCGAAAAGATTCGTCTCAAGTTCTCGCTCCTTTCGAAGACTATCGAGGGGAAACACGTGAAGGGCAGGGCCGCGGTGGGGTGGGCGGTACAGGTGGTCGTGAGTGGCGATTCGGGTTAGAACCCGAATCGCCACTCACGACCAACCCGGCCCCCCCACTCACCGGCGCCCATCCCCCACTCCTGACTAGTGGTGTGCGTGAGCCGAGGCGCCGGTGGCGTCCGGAGTGGACGCCGGGTGGTGATGACCCTTGAAGCGGTCGATCGCCTCCTGGGCGCCCGCGGGCATCCCGCCGTCGGCGTTGCGGACCAGGAACACCCCGGACATGCCGTCGTCCGAGTGCTGCTGGACGTGGCAGTGGTACATCCACGCGCCCGGCCCGACGCCGTCACCGGCGATCACCTGGAACCCGAAGGAGTTGCCCGGGTCCAGGGTCTTGTTGTCGACGATCGGGGCGTTGTCGGTCGCGCTGGTGAGCATGCCGGTGCGGGTGTCCGCCCAGCGGTGCGCGTGCAGGTGGAAGGTGTGCATCAGGTTGCCGTGGCCGATGCAGATGAACTCGACGCGTTCGCCGAGGTTCGCCTCGAAGATCGGCGTGTTCGGGGCGACCTGGTGGTTGACCCACATTTCGGTGAACACCACGGTGAACTGCTTGCTCGGCAGCAGATCCCCGCGTTTGCGCACGATCAGACCGCCGTAGAGGCCCTTCATCAGGCCCACGGTGCCGTGGTCGCCGCCGAACGCGTGGTCGTGGTAGTGCCAGTACCCCGCGCTGCCCGGCATCCAGAACCCGTTGGCAGCCTGGTAGGCGGTCCGCGTCTTCCAGGTGTAGGTCTTGGTCTCATAGGGCTTGTTGAAGGAATCGTTGAACGGGGAACCGTCGGATTTGGTGTCGTAGTTGACACCGTGGGGGTGGATGGAGAGCCGCTGGTCGGTGTTGTTGACCAGCTCGATCACCAGCGTGTCACCCTCGTAACACTCCAGGAGCGGTCCGGGGATCGTCGGCTTGCCGGGCTCCAGCCCGTAGCCGACCCGGGTCGAACCGGGAACGTAGTCGGCGTACACGGTGATGTTGCGGGTCATCCCGGCCGCGGCGGCCGGTGCCGATCCGGCGCTGGCCGACACCACGACCGGGGCGATGACCCCGGCCGCGGTGCCCGCGAGCATCGATCTGCGGGACAGCCCGCGTTTCTGCTTGTCCATTGTGGATTCCCCAGTCAGAAGCGGACGTTACGGAGATAGCGGAATCCGGCTTGCGCGGTGCTCAAGGGATCCGTGGGGTTGTCGTGCTCGACGATGTACTCGGCGAGATGGGGACGGGTGCGGGAGAAGATGCGCGGGAAATCGATGACCCCGGCGCCGGGGTCGACCATCTTCCCGTCCGCGGTCCGGTCCTTGACGTGGTATTGCACCACGCGCGGGAAGTGCTGCCGGTACAGCGAAACCGGGTCGACCCCGCCTTCCACCGCCCAGAACAGGTCGATCTCCAGGTGCACGTACCGCGGGTTGGTGTTCCTGGTGAGCACGTCGTAGGGACGCACGCCGCCGATGGGTGCGAATTCGTGCGCGTGGTTGTGGTAGCCGAGCGGGATACCGGCCTGACGGAACTTCCGTGCCGCCGTGTCGAGGCGGCCGGCGAATTGCTTCCAGCCTTCGATGGTGTCGAAGTTGGCCCACGGCACGTTCGCCCGGGTGTTCCCGAGAATCTTCGCGTCCGCGATGGTCTTGTCGAGATCCCCGTCGATACCGGTGTGCGTGGACGTCGCCCGCAGGTGGAACTTGTCGAGCAGGCCGCGGAACTCCTCGGCCGTGCGGCCGTAGGTGCCCGCCAGTTCGACCTTCCGGTAGCCGATGTCCGCGAGCGCGGACAGGGTTCCCGGCAGATCGGCCTGCAACGCGGTGCGCAGGGAGTAGAGCTGGATGCTGATCTTGTCCACCGGGACCCGGCCCCGTCCGTGGTGGCCGGGTCCCTCGGTGGCCGCACTGGCCACACTGGGCAGCGCTACCGCCGCCCCCACCGCGACCGCCGCCGTCGCCGCACCTCGGAGGAGTGTCCGCCGGGAGTGGAACCGCTCAGCTTCTTCACCGCACATGAAACCGCCCTCACTTCTGGTTGCTGAAAGCCGCGTCGAAGGCCGCCGACGGCTTGTCGAACAGGAGCCCCCGCAGAAAGGTCACGGCTTCCGCCGCGCCCCGGAGCCGGTCCATGCCGGCGTCCTCCCACTCCACTGAGATCGGACCGGAGTAGCCGATCGAATTCAGTGCGCGGAAACAGTCCTCCCACGGCACATCGCCGTGCCCGGTCGAAACGAAGTCCCAGCCGCGTCGGGGGTCTCCCCACGGGAGATGCGAGCCGAGCCTGCCGTTGCGTCCGTCGAACCGTTTCCTGGTGTCCTTGCAGTCCACGTGGTAGATCCGGTCGGCGAAATCGAGGATGAACCCGACCGGGTCGAGGTCCTGCCAGATGAAATGCGAAGGATCCCAATTCAGCCCGAACGCCGGACGATCGCCGACGGCTTCGAGCGCACGCTTTGTCGTCCAGTAGTCATAGGCGATCTCGGACGGATGCACCTCGTGGGCGAACCGCACGCCGACCTCGTCGAAGACGTCGAGGATCGGGTTCCACCGGTTCGCGAAGTCGGTGTAGCCGTCGTCGATGACCGCCTGCGAGACCGGCGGGAACATCGCGACGTACTTCCACGTCTTCGAACCGGTGAAGCCGATCACCGTGTCCACACCGAGTTTCGCCGCCGCGCGGGCGGTGTCCGCCATCTCCTTCGCCGCCCGCTGCCGCACGCCTTCCGGTGCACCGTCGCCCCACACCCGGGACGGGATGATGGCCTGGTGGCGTTCGTCGATCGGATCGTCGCAGACGGCCTGCCCGACGAGGTGGTTGGAGATCGCCCACACCTTGAGGCCGTGATCGGCCAGCAGCTTCAGGCGCCCCGGCACATAGTCCTCTTCGGACAGTGCGCGATCGACCTCGAAATGGTCGCCGGAACAGGCGATCTCGAGGCCGTCGTAGCCCCATTCGCTGGCCAGCCTGCACACCTCGGTGAACGGCAGATCCGCCCACTGGCCGGTGAACAGCGTGATCGGACGGCTCATCAAGACTCCTCGAAGGTGATCGCGTCTAGGTCGAACAGACCGCCGGAACCGGTGCCGCGGAACACGAGGAACAGCGGGCCGGTGCCGCCGGGGTCGGTGATGGCGGAGGCCGGGATGTCGGCATAGGTGTCCCAGCCGCCGGTGTTGGCGACGGTGACCGTCTGGACCAGCGGCCCGTCCACCGCGCCCGAGCGGACCTCGATCGTGCCGCCCGCTCCTCCGGAGGAGACCCGGTAGCCGATACCACTGACGCCGATGAGGTTCACCGGGTCGAATTTGATCCAGTCACCGGATTCGAGGTGGCCGACGCGTTTGCCGCCACTGGCGCCGTCGTGGCCGACGACCTCGATCCCGCTGGACTGCGTGTAGAACTCCGCCTGCTTCAGTTTGGGCTGCAGCAGCGATTCCGCCTCGCCGGTGAGCGCCGGAACACCGTTGGCACCGTTGTCGGTGTAGCTGGCGTTGATGACGCCGAACACGTTGGCGTCCGCGCCGTGGCCTTCGTCGGCCGGCGTGGCGATGGTGCCCTCACACCCGGTGGCGCGGCTCAGCGGATGCCCGTGGCCCTCGTGGCCGAGGATGTATTCGACGGTCACCTTCGAGCAGTCGATCGGGTTGTCCTCCGCGTCGGTCACCTCGACCTTGAACGGGACCGTGTCCCCGAAACTGAACACACTTCCGTTGACCGGCGTCTTCAGCGTGACCACCGGCGCGGTGTTGCCGACGGTGACCACCACGCTCGCCGCCCCGGTCAGCCCGGTGGCGTCGGTGACCGAAAGTTTCGCCGTGTACTGGCCGTTCGCGGAGTAGGTGTGGGAAACCGGGCCCGCTTCGCTTGCGTCGGTGGTGCCGTTGCCGTCGAAGTCCCAGGCGTAGGTGAGCGCGCCGCCGTCGGGGTCGTTCGTCCCGGCCGGGTCGAACTTCACGGTCAGCGGTGCCTGGCCGGACGTCTTGTCCGCCGCCACCTTGACCTCCGGCGTCCGCCTGCCCTTGGTGTAGTCGATGCGGTAGACCGCGGATTCCTTGGAGCCGCCGAAGTAGCCGGTGCCGTAGTCGAGGACGTACATCGCGCCGTCCGGCCCGAACTCGACGTTCATCGGACGGACCAGCTCCATCGAGTCGAAGAACGGCTTGATGGCACCGCGTTCGCCGTTCGGGCCGACGGTGATCTCCTTGATCCAGCCACGTTCCCATTCGTAGGCGAAGGTCTTGCCGTTGAAGTACTCCGGGAACTTCGTCTGCGACGGGTTCTTCGCGTCGTACTGGTAGACCGGTCCGCCCATGGGGGACTCCGGACCGGTGCCGAACTCGGGCACCGAACCGCCGTCGTAGGGAATCCAGGCCTTCTCGACCGGGGGCAGATCCGTCAGGCCGGTGTTGCGCGGGCTGGTGTTCTTCGGCTTGGCGCAGTCGAACGCGGCGCCGGACTGCTTGGTGGCGAAGTCGTAGTCGATGAACGGCTGGTTGTCACCGATGCAATACGGCCAGCCGAAGTTGCCCGGCTTCTTGATCAGGTTGAATTCGACCGTGCCGCCGGGTCCGCGAGCCGGGTCGGCCGCGCCCGCGTCGGGACCGTAGTCGGCGAGGTGGAGCCAACCGGTCTTGCGGTCGACGGCGAACCGGAACGGGTTCCGGAAGCCCATCGCGTAGATCTCCGGCCGGGTCTTGGCCGTACCGCGCGGGAACAGGTTG
Organism: Amycolatopsis sp. NPDC034160; assembly: GCF_055575355.1. Classification (NCBI taxonomy): domain Bacteria; kingdom Bacillati; phylum Actinomycetota; class Actinomycetes; order Pseudonocardiales; family Pseudonocardiaceae; genus Amycolatopsis; species Amycolatopsis sp. NPDC034160. Next base: position 133,235 of record NZ_JBVISU010000024.1, read on the forward strand.
CCCTTGGGGACGGTGTACTTGCCTCCAGCGCCGACCTTGATCCGCAGCACCTTGCCGCGCAGGTCGTTCGTGTTGGCCGAGGTGCGCTGGGCGTCGTAGACCGGGTTGCGGTCGGCGCGCTCGTCGATCGGGGTGAACCCGTCGGAAGAGAACGGATTGGAATCGTCCCCTGTGGACAGATAGAGGTTGCCCTGTGCGTCGAAGTCGATCTCGCCACCGGCGTGGCAGCAGATGCCGCGTTCGGCGGGAACCTGCAGGATCTTCTGCTCACTGGCGAGATTCAAGTTGTTGTCGGCGGTCAGTTTGAACCGCGAAAGCTGGTTGTAACCCTTGAAGGGCTCGAAGTCCGCCGGGGTGCCGTTCTGCGGGGCGTCACCGGCCGGGGTGTTCAGCTTGGGCGCGTAGTACAGGTAAACCCAGCGGTTTCTCGCGAAATCCGGGTCGATGGCGACACCCTGGAGGCCGTCCTCGTCGTGGTTGTAGACGGGGATCGTCGCGGCCAGCTTCGTGGTGGCGCCGGAACTGGTGTACCAGACGCGGCCGTCGCGCGAAGTGTGCAGGACGTCGCGGTTGGGCAGCACCGAAAGCGCGATCGGCTCGCCGGTCTTCTCTTCGCCCTTGGCCAGGGTGATCTGGTCGAAGTCCGCGTCGACCGGGTCTTCCTGGGTCTTGGCGCAGCCCGCCTCGCTCAGTTTGGTGGCGTACTCGATGCCACCCGCCAGATGCTTGCGGAAGGCAGGCTCGGTGTAGGACTCCTTGGTGTGCCCTCCGCCGGTGTACCAGGAGCGGCCGCCGGAGTTCTCGTGGCACCAGGCGATCGGGTGATCGCCCATCGCGCCGTCGCCGGGCTGGTAACTCTTCTCGTCCAGGCTCGCGAGCACGTGGACGTTGCTGCGCGGGTTCTCGCGGTAGTTGTACCACTCGTCCGTCCGCGGCCAGGTTTCCGGAAGGGCATGAGTGGACACATGGTCGTGGTCTTCGACCTTCACGTCGGCCTTTTGGATTTGCGGGTGGGACTTGAAGTACGCCCCGACCAGCTCGCCGTACCACGGCCAGTCGTATTCGGTGTCGGAGGCGGCGTGCACGCCCACGTACCCGCCGCCGCCCTTCACGTACCGCTCGAACGCGGCCTGCTGGTCGGCGTTCAGCACGTCACCGGTGGTGGAAAGCCAGACCACCGCGTTGAAGCGCTTGAGGTTCGCGTCGGTGAAGGCCGCCGCGTCCTCGGTGGCTTCCACCCCGAAGTGGTGTTGCACCCCCAGTTCCTTGATCGCCTTGATCCCGTCGGGGATCGAATCGTGCCGGAAGCCCGCGGTCTTGGAGAACACGAGCACCGTGGCCGCTTCGTGCGCCGATGCGGTTTGCACCGGTAGCGCGACGCCTGTCAGAGCCGTGACCATCGACGTGACGAGCACGCCTAGTCGTCGTTTCAAGGACATAGCAGTAGCGATCCTTTCGATGAGCGGCGGCGATCAAGGAAGGGGATGCGGAGCGGAGCGTCCTTTCGGTGAGGTGGGGGAGGGAGATGCGGGTGGGGAGGGAGGGTGACGGGAAGGTGTGGGTGTTTGGGGTGTGTCTGGGTACGCAAATGCCCTCTGGCTTGGGATGATTGTTCTTGCGACGGAACAAAAACCACGTAGCGAGAGGGC
>NZ_JBVISU010000025.1:0-66162 GCF_055575355.1 Amycolatopsis sp. NPDC034160
CGCAAAAACGGCCTCAACACCCTGACCGCACTCCGCGACGCCATCACCGGAAACCCCTGGCTACCAACCAACCCCACAACCACCTGACTAGTAACGATTCGGGTTCTAACCCGAATCGCCACTCACGACCCACCCAGCCCAGTCGCAACGGCTGTCTGTCGGAACCCTGGACGCCTGGCATCCGGAAAGACGCCGAGGGCGCATCGGACCCTCGCTCTTCTTCAGTCCTGCGAGCCACAGCCGGGCCGAGGCCGGTCACCCGTGCGGGGTGTCGGGGGCGGCGACTAGCCTGGCCTGCTGTGCGAGACGACGAGCTGACCGGGATGGGGCTGGCCGACGAGGGGCTGACCCGCCGCCTCAAGGCGCTGGCCTGCACCGCGCCCTTGCACGACCTCGACGCGCGCAAGGCGAAGCTGGACTGGGCGGACGCGACGATCTACCAGATGGCCGAGATCGCGCTGCACACGATCGACCAGGTCACCGTGTCGATGGACTTCGACACCGGCGCCGACCACGAACAGGTGATCGTGCGGCTGCTGCCGTTCGTCGCGCTCCAGGCACCCGGCCGGACCCCGGACGAACACGCGAAGGTCGCCCGCTGGGTGCTCGACAACCTGATCAACGTCGGCACCACCGATCGCGGATTTCGCCGCGTCTACGGCTCCATCGGCCCGGGTGGCGGCTATCAGCGGCGCCAGTTCGACTTCAAACTGCTCGTCGAACTGGCCGCGCCCGACGGCGAGGTCTACCTGCGCGCCACCGACGAGGCGATCAACGTCCTCGTCGGCGCGCTGGACACCGACGTCGAATCCGCGCAGATCGCCGCCGAGGTCAAACTGGAGAACCTGATCAACCGCGGCCGCCTCGCGGACGCGAAGCTGGCCGCCGAACAGGCCCGGTACCGCACCGTCCAGTACGGCGAGACGCTGCGCGCCAAACTCGACGCCACCCGGCGCGACGTCCGCGCGGTCGACTGGGAGCGCGAGGTGCCGGAACTGCTGGACCAGGCGCTGTCCCATATCGAGTCCCGCTTCCGCGCCGAGAACGCCATCCTCAAGAACATCACCGCGTCCCGCGACGAGACCGAGGACCCCGACCGCAAACGCCGCGCCGCCGAACTCGTCGACATCGTCAGCGACTGCATCCGCCGCCACACCCGGCTGCAGTCGCGGCTGGCCGACGCCGGGGCGGTGTTCCGCGCCGAACAGGACCGGCAGCAGTTCTCCGGACCGCCGCAGCGCGCGACGATCGACCTGTTCGGCCAGCTCCTGATGCCGACGCTGGGCCTGCCGATCGCCGACGCCGTCGCACCGGCGGAATCGTTCTTCCACGCCGGTGCCGGTATTTCCCCGCCGGCCGTGCCGTCGCTGTCCTCGCTGGTGTCGCTGTTGCTGCGGCCGGCACCGGACCGTGACCAGCTCGTCGGCGAGATCCCCGAACCCGAGCTGATGCCCGCCGAGGTCACCGACAAGTTCGGTGACGAGCAGTGGCGCCTCGCCGATGACCTGCTCGATCTGCCCGAGGTGCCGCGACGGTTGTCCGGGCTGCTGGAAGAGGCGCGCCGGATCGATCCGGGGCTGCCGGCTCTGGTCGCGTTGCGGGCGGTGCACGCCTACAGTCCCGAGGTCGGCGCGGCGCTCCGGCTGGGGGAGCGCCAGGTGCTGCTGGCCGTCGACGACGGCACGCTGCTCGAAGACCCCGAGTTCGGCGGAGCGGATCTGCTGCTTTCGTCGGCGCGGGTGGACCGTGACGACCAGGAAGAGGAGGAGGTCGCGTGACGACATCAGGGGACGTCGAAGCGGCGGCCCGGCTGGTCTCGTTCGGCATGCGCCCGAAGCAACTGCCGTCGCGGGACGTCGTCTACGGCGACCTCGTGCGGCGCTACGGCGAGGACAGCGCGTTCAAACAGCTCACGCACGCGGTCGCGGCCGGGCTCGGGCTGATGGTGCTCGAAGTCAACCTCCAGGCCGGCGCGGTGCTCGCGGCGACCGACGAGTCCGTCTTCGAGATCAAGATGGACAGCTACGCGCGGCAGAGCAAGATCCGGGAGCGCCGTGAGACCGAGAAGGTCCTGCACGGGCTCATCCACCTGGCCACCGCCGCCCTCGGTTATCCGCGCCCCGACGACCTCGCCAACGACACCTACATCGGCCGCGTCAGCGTCGAGCAGGTGGACGCGATGGTGCGGGAGGCCTGCCGGATCCTCGACGAACGCGCGGCCGAGGCCGAGGCGAACAACGATCCGCTGGCCGACGCGCCCGAGCTCGAACAGGCTTGGCGGGCCTACGCCCGGCGTCCCGCGGCGGCGGCGACCAAGGACGGCAGGCTGGCGTCGGACACCACTCGCGGCATGGTCGCGCGTGCGCTGCGTTTCCTCGCGGATCAGGGTTTCCTGGTCCAGGTCAGCGGGGAGCAGGGTGGGACTTACCGGACCACACCGCGTTATCAGGTGCAGGTCCGCGAACTCGCCGCCGACGCGGCCTTCGACGACCTGCTCGCGCTGAACGTGGTCTCGGTCGCCACCGGCGGCGGGACGCTGCGCGCTGCCGCGTCGGACACGCTCTAACGGCTGGTGAGCGGAGCTGTGGCGATGAGCGGAAACCAGCCGATGCGAACCCGCCCGGGCCGGAGGCCCCGCTATCGCGACGGCAGGGCGCCGGAAAGCGCGGCATGGGTGGCGATGGGAACCAGCGCCCTGGCGACGCGATCGCGGACGCGGGTTCTCGGATAAGGGGAGGGGAAGAGATGTACGAGCTTTCGCGGGTTCGCCTGCACTCGGTCGGTCCGGCGGGCGCGCGCTACCAGGACGTCGTGCTGGACTTCAGTGGCGTCGGCGCGGCCATCACCGCGCCCAAACAGGACGCGCTGTTCAGCGCCGGGATCCATCTGGCGGGGGAGGGGCCGCCGCGGCGGCCGTCCCCGGCGAGTGTGCTGTTCCTGGAGAACGGCGGCGGCAAGTCCGTCCTGATCAAGCTGATCTTCTCGGTCATGCTGCCCGGCCGCCGTCAGGTCGTCGGCACGACGAACACCAAGGTGCTGGAGAAGTTCGTCGCCGCCAAAGACGTCTCGCATGTGGTGCTGGAGTGGCTGCAGGTGGAGACCGGCCACCGGGTGATCACCGGCAAGGTGTCGGAATGGCGCGGGCACGTGGTGTCGGCGGATTCGGAGAACCTCGTCGATTCCTGGTATTGCTTCCGTCCCACCCCTTCACTCGACTTGGACTCGCTCCCGCTGACGGCGGACGGCAGGCTGCTGACGATGTCGGGGTTCCACGACCAGCTCGACAAGGTGCACGGCGGGGAGCCGGAACTGGAGCTGTTCTGGACCCGGCGTCACCACGAATGGACGTCCCGGCTGGACGGCCTCGGTCTCGACACCGAGCTTTTCCGGTACCAGCGCGCGATGAACGCCGGTGAAGGCGAGGCGGCGGACGCCTTCGCGTTCAGCACCGACGAGGCGTTCGTCGAGTTCCTGCTGCGCGCGGTGCTGTCGGAGGACGAGCCGAAAGACCTCGCAGAGGTCGTCGCGACCTACGCGCACAACCTCGCGCAGCGCGGGGATCTGTTGTCGGAGCGGGATTTCGTCGCGGGCGCGCTCGAGCTGCTCACGCCGCTGGCGGAGGAGGAGGGCGTCGCCGCCGCGTCGCGGAAGCTCGCCGACGTGGCCCGTGCCGAGATGCGGACGCTGGCCGGCCAGGTCGCGGCTCGCGACAAGCTGGAGAACGAGCGGCTGAGCGGCCTCGAACAGCACGTCGACGAGGTGAAGTCCGCCGAGAAGCTGGCCGAGGGAGACCACCGCCGCCTCACCGCCGGGGTCACCGAACTCCGGCGGCTGGTCGGGAAACTGCGGCTGGACGAGGCGCAGGAGAGCAAAAAGCGGATCGACGGCGAACTCGCCGACGCCAAGACCGCCGCCGAGGCCTGGCGTGAATGCGCCACCGTCCTCAACCATCTCAACGCCGCCCGCAAGGCACGCGATTTCCGGGAACTGGTCGGCAATCGCGAGCAGAAGGCGCAGCCCGCGCTGCAAGCACGCAACACCGCCGCCGCCGCGCTCGCCCGTGGTCTGCTGGCGTTGGCCAAGGACGCGACCGATCAGGCGGCGAAGGCCGAAGCCCATGTCGGCGCCCTGCGTGCCGAAGCGGAGAAGGCACAGGCGGAACGCGACGAGTCGGCGAACCTTGCCGCCTCGCGCCGGGCGGAGGCTCGCGGACTGGGCGCGCGGATCGCCGAGATCCGCGAGGAGATCGCGGAAGCAGTCCGATCCGGCGTACTCAGGGCGGGGGCGGACGTCGCCGAAGCGGCACGGGCGGCCCGAGCCGAAGCCGAGACGACCGCCACCGAGCTCGTCCGCCGCGAACAGGAACTCGAACGGGTCGCCGAGGACCTGCGAGCCGCGCAGACGACCGTCAACGACGCGCACCGGCTCGCGGGATCCACCCAAGACCGGCTGGAGCGCGCCGCCGAAGAACTGGACCGGGCCAACCGGCGTACCGACGCGCTCGCCGTCGAACCCCGGCTGGTCGAACTCCTCGGCGCCGACGACGTCGCGCTGGAAACGGATCTGCCGGTCCTGCTGGAACGTCTTCGCGAGGCAGGGGCGACCGCGGAGAAGGAACAGACGGCGTTGCGAATGGAGGAATCCGTCGACGAACGCGCGCTGAACGCGCTCGGTTCCGGCGGTCTCCTGCCCGCCACCGAAGAGGTCCAGGCCGCATTGGACGCGCTGGAAGCCGCGGGGATGAACGCGTGGTCGGGCTGGCGCTATCTGTCCACTTTGGACAAAAAACGGCGGGCGGCCGTGCTGGCTCGCGCACCTCAGCTGGTTTCGGGGATCTTGCTCAACGAACCGGAGCAGGTCCGGCTCGCCGAAAAGGTGCTGGCGGAGCGGCGCTTGCTGCCCACCACGATCATCCCGGTCGCGACCACCGAGGCCACCACGACCGACCGCCTGCCGGGTGAGTCGGGTATCGAATTCCTCGTTCCGCCCAACCCTGCGATGTACGACGAGGAAGCCGCCGACGCCGAGCGTGAGGCCATCGCGCTCCGGCACGCGGAACGACAAGGTCGCCTGAAAGCGCTGGCGGCTTCGCTGGCCGAAGACGCCGCGCTGTCGTGGAAACTCAAGACCTGGCGGGAGGACTACCCGCCCGGCAGCATCGCGACGCTGGCCGAGCAGCTGCAGAACGCGCGCACGGCGCACGAGACCGCGCAGACCGCGTTGGACCAGGCGGAGAAGGAATTCCAGCGCCTCGGGGAGAAGGTGACCGGGCTGCGGGAGCGGATTCCCGAGCTGCGCACGGCTTCGGCCGAGGCGGGGGAGCGCGCTCGGGGGCTGGAAGCGCTCGCGACGCGCGCCGCGAAGATTCCCGAGTGGACGGACGACGTCGAACGCGCGACCGAGACCGCTGAGCGGGCCGAGTCGACGGCGTCCGAAGCCGCGGCGAAGGCGTCCCGGCTCCGCGAGCAGGCCGGTGAGGAACAGCGCACCGCCGACGGGCACCGCCGCACGGCGACGACGGCGAAGTCGGAACTGGCCGAAGTCCCGGGTTCGAGTGATGTCACCGAAAACGACCCCGCGCCCGCGGAACCGGTGGACGCGTTGCGCCGCACCTTCGCGTCGGCGTCCGAGGCCTACTCGAAGGTCGAGGTCGGCAGCGATCTGCGGGCAGAACTCGAGCAGGCGGAAAGCGTCGAGGCGTCCGCACGGGCGGCCGTCGAGGCGCTGGACGACGCGGTCCGCGAGCGGGCCATGACGTTGCTGGAGACGCCGGACGGTTCCGACGCTTCGGCGCGGGCGGCCGCGCAGGCGCGGGCGAACCGGGCCGTCGCGGTGCTGGAGGAGGAACGCACCGAGATCGTCGGGCTCGTCGCCACCCGCAAGGCGGAACTGAGCCAGCTTCCGGAACAGCCGTCCGCGCTCGCCCTCGACGCCAGGCCGAAGGATATCGAGCACGGCCTGGAGCTGATCGACGAAGCGAGCCTCGAAGTGTCCGCCGCCGCGCGGAAATGGGAGGAACTGCAGGAGCGCCGCGCCGCGGCCGAAGCCACCTTGGATTCCGCGAAGACATCCGCGTCCGGATTCGGCCTCCTCGCCGAGTCGATGGCACATCTTTTGTCCAAAGAGGACAAAGCGGTGGCCTTCGAGGGAGACGTCGAATCCGCGCGGACCAAGCACTCCCGGCTCAACACCGCCCTCACCGAGGCACAGGACGCCGCCGACGCCGGCGACCGCCGGGTGCGCGCCGCGGCCGACCAGCTGGCCCAGTACGCCACCGACAAGCGATTCGAGAAGCTCAGCACCCCGGTGCGACAGCAGGTGATCTCAGTGCGCCGCGATCAGCTGCCCGCGCACGCCGCGGAATGGGCCGAGGCGCTGCGACCGCGGTTGCGCACGCTCACCGACGATCTCGCGCAGATCGACCGCCACCGCGGCGGCATCATCACCCGCCTGCAGGGCATGGTCGACGGCGCATTGCGCACTCTCCGGGCGGCACAACGGGTTTCGCGGCTTCCGGACGGTCTCGGCGACTGGTCGGGTCAGGAGTTCCTGCGGATCCGCTTCACCGAACTCGAAGACAACGTGCTCGCCGAGAAACTGGGCGAGGTCGTCGACGAGGCCGCGGTGGGAAAGACCTCCGACGGCCGGGACGTCAAGCGGGACGGGCTTTCGCTCGTACTGCGCGGCGTGCAGGCCGCCGCTCCCAAGGGTTTCCGCGTGGACATGCTGAAACCGGACTCCGTACTGAGGACCGAACGCCAGCGCGTCTCGGAGATCCGGGACGTGTTCTCCGGCGGGCAGCAGCTGACCGCGGCGATCATCCTGTACTGCACGCTCGCCGCGCTGCGGGCCAACAACCGGGGCAAGGCGCGCAACCGGCACTCCGGCGTGCTGTTCCTCGACAACCCGATCGGCCGCGCGTCGGCCGGATATCTGCTGGAGCTGCAGCGGGCGGTGGCCGAGGCGTTGGGCGTCCAGTTGATCTACACGACCGGTCTGTTCGACGCGGGCGCGTTGAGCGAGTTCCCGCTGATCGTGCGGCTGCGCAACGACGCGGACCTGCGGGCCGGGCGCAAGTACCTGTCCGTGGACGCGACCATCCGGAACGCGACCGACGAACTCGGCGATCCCGACGGCGTCGCGCGGCTCTCGGCGACGCGGCTGTTCACGCGACCGGCGGAAGAGCCGGAACCGGAGGAGGAGACCGCCTAGGTGGCACAGGGTGGCACTTTGGGGCACATGAGCGCTATAGTGCGCTCATGAGCGTTCAACACGAGATCTCCCAGCGTGATCTCCGGAACCGTTCCGGCGAGATCATGGACGCGGTCGAGCACGGTGAAACCTTCACCGTGACCCGTAGTGGTTCGCCCATCGCCCAGCTGGTTCCGCTGTGTCGGCGGCACGCCGTTTCCCGTGACCAGTTCGTCTCCGGTTCGGCGAACGCTCCGCTCATCGACCCGGACAGGTTCCGCGCGGATCTCGACGAGGCCTTCGAAGGGGAGGCGGGCGATCCCTATGGCCGCTGAGGTCCACGGCCTGCTCGACACGAACATCCTCATCCTCCGGCGGAGGATCGATCACGCCCAGCTGCCGGATCTGATGTCGATCAGCGCGATCACGCTCGCAGAACTGTCGGCGGGTCCGCATTACGCCGCCGACCCGGCCGAACGGGCCCGGCGCACGGATCTGTTGCAACGGGTGGAGTCCGAGTTCGACCCGCTGCCCTTCGGTACCGAGGCGGCGCGGATCTTCGGCCGGGTGTCGGCGTCCGTGCTCGCGATGGGCAGGACGCCCCGGCGCCGGGTGGCCGACCTGATGATCGCCAGCGTGGCCATCGCGCACCGGATGCCGTTGTACACCACCAATCCGCAGGATTTCGAAGGCCTGAAGGAACTCCTCGACGTCGTTGCGGTCACTCGGCCGGGAAGCTGACCTGACGCGTTCGCATGACGAAGCGGCGGTGAGACGTCGGTCGGAAAGCCGAGCCGGAACGGAGCTGAGCGGCGGACGGCGGGAAAAACGGCGAACCACGACCGAAGACGCCGCGTTGTCCCTAACATCCCCGTCATGCCTTCGGATCCGCCACAAACCGGCTACGGGTTCCCCGACCTCACCCCGTTCACCCGGACAGCCGTCCGCCTGCATCCCCGAGCGGGGACGCCGACCGCATACGACAGCCACATCGGCGGACCATTGCTGTGGCCCGCGGACGAGCCCTGGCCGCACTGCCCCGACACCGCGCCGAACGCGCCGGCGCCGGGCGTGATCCACACGCCGACGGCCGGGCTGGAAGCGGCGCACGACTGCGAGAAGGTGATGCCGCTGGCGGGCGTGGCACAGTTCTTCCGGCGAGACTTCCCGAATTTGCCCTTCCCCGACGGCACCGATTTGTTGCAGGTGCTGTTCTGCCCGGACCCGCACGACGGCCACGGCTACTGGGGGCCGGGCGTCCAGGTGGTCTGGCGGAATTCCGCCGGGGTGGCCGAGTTGCTCGCGAGCCCGCCCGAGCCGTTCCAGACCGAGGATTACGAGTATTTGCCCGCCCGGCCGTGTTCGTTCGCGCCGTGCGAGGTCGTCGACCATCCACACCCGTCGGAGCTGCCCGCCGAACTCAAGGCGACGCTGGAGTTCCTCGACGAGCGCGGGAACTTCGTCGACGACGACGTCGAAGACGCCTGGCCCTCGCTGACCGTCGGCTCCAAGCTTGGCGGCCTGAACTTCTGGGGGACCTCCAGCTCCCAAGACTTCCCGTTGTTCTGCCCGGACTGCGGCGGCGGGCTCGACCTCCTGCTGTCCTTCGAAAGCTCGGAAAGCCGGGACGACGATTGCCCCTGCGACCAGCCGGACGAGGGGCCAGGCTGGGAGCTGGCCGCCTCGTCGGTCAACGTCCTCGTCTGCGCCGCCGACGCGACGCACGCGATCAGGCCGCACGCGGACTGATCGCGGTGTTTTGTCGGACCCCGGTGATAAAACCGATCCCGTGACCCCCAAGATCGACACCGCGCAGCGCCGTGCCCGCCTCGCGACGCGTCATCGCCTCACCGCGCCCGCGTCGTCGGTGCACGCCGCGGCGGACGCGGTCGTGGCCCTGCACGCCACGGATCCGGCGACGGTCCACCTCTCGGCGTGGGCCCGGGTCAAGGGTGACGGCGTCGCGGAGCTGGAAAACGCGCTCTACGAAGAGCGCACGCTGGTGCGGATCCTCGGCATGCGCCGCACGGTCTTCGTGGCCGGGCTCGAGAACGTGGCGCTGGTCCAGGCGGCCTGTTCGGCCGACATCGCCAAGAAGCAGCGCCGCCTGCTCGAACAGCACCTCGGTCAGCAGGGGTATCCGGAGAACGTGCCCGATCCGGAACGTTGGCTGGCCGAGGTCGAGGACGCGACAGAGCGCGCGCTGAAGGCCCGCGGTTCCGCGACGGCACAGCAGCTGTCCGAGGACGAGCCCCGGCTGAGGCAACAACTCCTGATGTCGAAGGGCAAGCCGTACGAGGCGATCGCCAACGTCACCAGCCGGGTCCTCTTCCAGCTCGCGGTCGACGGCCGCATCGTGCGCGGGCGTCCGCGCGGCAGCTGGCTCAGCAGTCAGTACTACTGGGCCACGATGGCGGACTGGCTTCCCCATGGCCTCGCGGTGTGGGACGCCGACGAGGCCAGAGCCGAACTGGCCCGGAAGTGGCTCTACGCCTACGGCCCGGCCCCGGTCGCGGATCTGCGGTGGTGGACGGGCTGGACGGTCGGGCAGACCAAGAAGGCGCTCGCGGCCGTTCAGCCGATCGAGGTCGATCTCGACGGTGTCCCCGGCGTGCTGCTCACCGACGACCTGGAGCCCGTCCCGGAGCCTGAGCCCTGGGTCGCGCTACTCCCTTCTCTCGACCCGACGTCGATGGGATGGCTTGACCGCGAGTGGTATCTCGGCCCGCATCGGGCGCCGCTGTTCGACGGCACCGGCAACATCGGCCCCACGATCTGGGCCGACGGCCGGATCGTCGGCGGCTGGGCGCAGCGTCCCGACGGCGAGGTGGTCCATCACTTCCTGGAGGACGTCGGCGCGGACGTCGAACGAGCCGTCGAGGCGGAGGCGAACCACCTGGCCGAGTGGTTCGGAGAGGTGCGAGTCACGCCACGGATGCGTACGCCGCTGGAGCGACGGCTAGCACAACAAAGCTGAGAGTTTTCCGCAGAGTTCCTGGTGGCGGTGGTCTTAATCGATTCTTGACCTGACCCACCGAGTGGTGGAAGTCTCGTCAGGGCAAAGAGGGCCGCCCGAGCGCGCACGCTAGGGTTGCGCCCGAGTAACGGACGTCTTTCCGGGGCGATCCCGGACGAGTCTCAAGGGAGTGGCAGCAGTGACGGTTCGCGTAGGTGTCAACGGCTTCGGCCGCATCGGCCGCAACTTCTTCCGGGCCGTGCAGGCCGCCGGTCACGACATCGAGGTGGTCGCGTTCAACGACCTCGGCGACGTCGCCACCATGGCCCACCTGCTGAAGTACGACTCCATCCTCGGCCGTTTCCCGGGCGAGGTCAGCGTCAGCGACGAGGGCATCGTCGTCGACGGCAAGACGATCAAGGCCCTCGCCGAGCGCGACCCGGCCAACCTGCCCTGGGGCGACCTCGGCGTGGACGTCGTCGTCGAGTCGACCGGTTTCTTCACCACCGGTGACGCCGCCAAGGCGCACCTCGCCGGTGGCGCCAAGAAGGTCATCATCTCCGCGCCAGCCAAGGGCGAGGACCTGACCGTGGTGCTGGGCGTCAACGACGACAAGTACGACGGTTCGCAGAACATCATCTCGAACGCGTCCTGCACCACCAACTGCCTCGGCCCGCTGGCCAAGGTGCTGAACGACGCCTTCGGTGTCGAGCAGGGCCTGATGACCACGATCCACGCGTACACGCAGGACCAGAACCTGCAGGACGCTCCGCACAAGGACCTGCGTCGCGCCCGCGCCGCCGCGCTGAGCATGGTCCCGACCTCGACCGGTGCCGCCAAGGCCATCGGCCTGGTCCTGCCGGAGCTCAACGGCAAGCTCGACGGTTACGCGGTCCGCGTCCCGGTCCCGACCGGTTCGGCCACCGACCTCACCGTCACGCTGACCAAGAGCGCGACCCTCGAAGAGATCAACGCCGCGTACAAGGCCGCCGCCGAGGGCCCCCTGGCCGGCATCCTGCGCTACAGCGACGACCCGATCGTTTCGGCCGACATCGTCACCGACCCGGCGTCCTGTATCTACGACGCGCCGCTGACCAAGGTCATCGGCAACCAGGTCAAGGTCGTCGGCTGGTACGACAACGAGTGGGGCTACTCCAACCGCCTCGCGGACCTCGTCAAGCTCGTCGGCAACAAGCTCTCCTGAGCCATGGCGCTGAAGAACCTCGAAGACCTGCTGGGCGAGGACGTCTCAGGTCGTTACGTACTCGTACGTTCCGACCTGAACGTCCCGCTCGACGGGCCCAAGATCACCGACGACGGCCGCGTCCGCGCGGCCCTGCCGACCCTCAAGCGGCTCGCCGAGGCGGGCGCGAAGGTGGTCGTCACGGCACACCTCGGCCGTCCCAAGGGCGAGCCGGACCCGAAGTTCTCACTCGCGCCCGTCGCCGCGAAGCTCACCGAGCTGCTCGGCGTCGACGTCCCGCTGGCCGATGACCTGGTCGGCGAGTCCGCCAAGGCCACCGTCGCCGGCCTGAGCGACGGTCAGGTGGCCCTGCTGGAGAACGTGCGCTTCGACGCGCGCGAAACCAGCAAGGTCGAGACGGAGCGCCAGGAACTGGCCGCCGAGCTGGCCGCGCTGGTCCCGGGCGGCGCGTTCGTCTCCGACGGTTTCGGTGTCGTGCACCGCAAGCAGGCTTCGGTCTACGAGATCGCGCGGGCGCTTCCGGCGTATGCGGGTGGTCTGGTGCTCGCCGAGGTCGACGTCCTCAAGAAGCTGACCGAGGACCTCGCGCGGCCGTACGTCGTCGTTCTCGGCGGCGCGAAGGTGTCGGACAAGCTGGGCGTCATCGCCAACCTGCTGACCAAGGTCGACAGGCTGCTCATCGGCGGCGGCATGGCGTACACCTTCCTCAAGGCCCAGGGCCACGAGGTCGGGAACTCGCTGCTGCAGGAGGACCAGCTGGAGCAGGTCCGCGGTTTCCTCGCCGAGGCGGAGAAACGCGGCGTCGAGCTGATCCTGCCGGTGGACGTCCTCGCCGCGACGGGCTTCGCGGCCGACGCGGAGTTCGAGGTCGTCGACGCCAAGGCCATCCCGGCCGACCGCATGGGTCTCGACATCGGGCCGGAGTCGCGTGAGCTGTTCGCGGGCAAGCTGGCCGACGCGGCGACCGTGTTCTGGAACGGACCGATGGGCGTGTTCGAGTTCGAGTCCTTCGCCGGCGGCACCCGTGCCGTGGCCGAGGCGCTCGTCAAGAGCGACGCCTTCACCGTGGTCGGCGGCGGCGACTCCGCCGCGGCCGTGCGGCAGCTGGGCCTGCCCGAGGACGGTTTCTCGCACATCTCGACCGGCGGCGGCGCGTCGCTGGAGTACCTGGAGGGCAAGGAACTGCCCGGAGTCGCTGTGCTGGGAGAGAACGACTAGTGGCGCGCAAACCGCTCATCGCCGGCAACTGGAAGATGAACCAGAACCACCTCGAAGCCATCGCGCTGGTTCAGAAGATCGCCTTCGCCCTGCCGGAGAAGTACTACGCGAAGGTCGACGTCGCGGTCCTGCCGCCGTTCACCGACATCCGCAGCGTCCAGACGCTGACCGACGGCGACAAGCTGTCGCTCACCTACGGCGCCCAGGACCTGTCGCCGCACGACTCCGGTGCCTACACCGGTGACGTGTCGGGCCCGATGCTGGCGAAGCTGGGTTGCAGCTTCGTCACCGTCGGGCACTCGGAACGGCGTGAGTACCACGGCGAGACCGACGAACTGGTCAACAAGAAGGTCAAGGCCGCGCTCAAGCACGGGATCAAGCCGATCTTGTGCGTGGGGGAGAAGCTCGAGGTCCGCGAGGCGGGCGAGCACATCGCCCACACCACGACCCAGCTGGTCGAGGGTCTGAAGGGGCTCAAGGCCGAGCAGGTCAAGGACGTCGTCGTCGCCTACGAGCCGGTCTGGGCCATCGGGACCGGCAAGGTCGCGACCCCGTCGGACGCCGAGGAGGTGTGCGGAGCCATCCGCGCCACCCTCGCCGAGAAGTACGGTGCCGAGGTCGCGTCCTCGGTCCGTGTGCTCTACGGCGGCTCGGCGAAGGCCAACAACATCAGTGACCTCGTCGCCTGCGAGAACATCGATGGTGCCCTCGTTGGTGGTGCGAGCCTGGATGGTGACGAGTTCACCAAACTCTGCGCACTCGCCGCGGGCGGGCCCCTGCCCTGATCGGGGCACCTACCGGGTAACCTGTGTATCCGGTCCGTCACACAGCAGTGGACGAGTCCAGGAGTACGGTGTGTCCTGACGGTCAAGAGCCGCCAGTACGCACCGTTTTCCTGCATTCTCCAAGAGCGCAGAGGATGACATGAAGCTGTTCCTGCAAATCCTGTTGATCGCCTCCAGCTTTTTCCTGATTGTGGCCGTGTTGCTGCACCGGGGCCGGGGTGGCGGTCTGTCGTCGCTGTTCGGTGGCGGTATGCAGTCGAGCCTGTCCGGTTCCAGCGTGGCCGAGAAGAACCTCGACCGGATCACGGTGCTGCTGGGTTCGGTATGGCTGATCAGCATCATCGGCCTCGGGCTCCTGCTCAAGGTCTGATCGATCCAGGTGTTTCGGCGTGCCTATGGGGGGCGCGCCGCCGATCCCTATAGGTGTGAGGATTCATGGTTGGCGGTAACGCGATTCGAGGCACCCGTGTGGGTGCCGGTCCTTCGGGCGAATCGGAACGGGGTGAGTCGGCGCCGAGGCGCCGCATTTCCTACTGGTGTGCCAACGGGCACGAGGCGCAGCCCTCGTTCTCGATGGACGCCGAGATTCCCGACGAGTGGGACTGCCCGCGCTGCGGGCTCCCCGGTGGGCAGGACGAGAAGAACCCGCCTGCCGCGCCGCGGACCGAGCCTTACAAGACCCACCTGGCTTACGTGAAGGAACGGCGTTCCGACGCCGACGGCGAGGCCATTCTCGCCGAGGCGCTGGAGCGGTTGCGCCAGCGCCGGGAGATCTAGCCGCCGCTGCGGACGCTCACCGGTCGAGCGGGTACCGGGCACGCACCCGGAACCCGCCGTCTTCGGTATCGGCGGTCTCGAAACTCCCACCCAGCAGTCGAGCGCGTTCGGCCAGACCGGTCAGCCCGTGCCCTCCCGAGGGCAGGGCCGCACCGGCGGTCCGGGCGCGCTCATTGCGTATTTCGACCTTGAGCGAGCCGTGCTCACCCTGGATCCGGATGGTCGCGGTGGCGCCCGGTGCGTGCTTGTGCACGTTGGTCAGGCATTCCTGCACGGTGCGGTAGGCCGCCGCGGAAACCTGGCTGGGCAGCAGTTCCGGGATTCGCTCGACGGTCAGGTGCACCGGGACGTCCGAGCCCCGGATGAGCCGGTCGAGTTCGTTGATTCCCGGCCGCGGTCCGTCGTCGTCGGAACCCGAGCGCAGCACGCTCACGAGCGAACGCAGTTCCTCGAGTGTTTTGGTGCTCAGTTTCCGGATGACCTGCGCGGTTTCGAGCGAACGCGGGTCGGTCGTCTGCGCCTGCAGCGCGCCGGCCTGCATCGCGATCAGCGTGATCTGGTGCGAAACGACGTCGTGCATCTCCCGCGCCAGCCTGGCGCGTTCCTCCGCGCGGACGGCGTCGGCGTGGAAGCGGCGCTCGCGATCGCGGCTGGCGGCGAGTTCGGAGAGCTTCTGCGAGATCTCGGTCCGCGCTCCGATGAGCAGCCCGATGGCCACCGGCATCCCGGCGACGATGACGCCGTAGATCCCGTCCAGCACGTGTTCGCGCCAGCTGAGCTCGACGAAGTCCGGCAGCGGCCACTGGACGAACCGGCAGGTGAACACGAGCGCGAACCCGGTCCAGGTCTGCCAGTGCATCTGCTTGCGGGTGGCGAGAAAGCCGAGCGCGATCATCGCCGCGAGCTGGGACCAGCCCGCCAGGAAACCGGGGACGGTGGCGATCACCGCGAGGAACGGCAGCTTGCGGCGCAAGGCGAGGCCGAGGCAAGCGGCACCGGAGAGGTAGATGGAGTAAGGCTGGGCCTTCTCGGGGATGACCAGCCACACGTCGAGCGCGGCCAGGAAGATCGCGAGCGTGTCGACGGCCAGCGCGACCAGCGCCGGACGTTTGATCTTGGCGAACGACATGACCCCGGCGGCACGGCGCATCCGGTCGGCGGCGTCCGCTCCGGAGCCGCTCACCGAGATACCTGGCATCGAGAGACCCTCTGTGCTCATCGCTGGCGACCTCACTCGTCTTGTGGACTTGGATGGTGAGACGTGTTCTTCGCCCGATCGGGACGCGCAGGAACGAACAAATGTGCGGATGCTAACGGGTGGATGTACGAAGGCGGTAAGTTTCCCCCAGTCGGGCTAGCGACTGTCCGGTCACTGTCCGTTCTGCGGACAAGTGCATGAACGTTCGGTCGGTCAAGGCGCGGAGCGGACCACCCGGGCTCGGTGGTCCGTTGATCTTTCCGACGCGCGAACAAGCCCTCTCTGATGCGAACGTCGGTAAGAGTTGACTACGTCACGTTTCGTGTTCGCGCGGTGACCCTGCCGCGCGAAGGTCCGTGAAGGCCTCCTTCACTACCTTCAGCGTAGTGAAGGAGGCCTTCACGGACTATGGCCCACGCGGGTGCCTGCTCGTGTCTGGAAGCGCGTGAAGGCCCCCTTCCCTCGGCTCAACCGAGGGAAGGGGGCCTTCACACGCGATAAAGGTCAGGCCGTCGGAGGCTGATAGACCTTCGTGAGCTTCGAAGCGGCATCCCGGTCCAGCAGCCAGAGCGTGCGACGGTCGCCGCGTGCTCCCGCCACCGGGATCTGGACCTCGCCCGCACCGGCCAACGCCAGTGCGACGGCGTCCGCCTTGGCGTCGCCGCCGGTGACCAGCCAGACGTCCCGCGCGCGACGGATCGCGGGCAGGGTCAGCGAGATCCGGGTCGGCGGCGGCTTCGGGCAGTTGCGCACCGCGACGACCGAACGCTCCTTTTCGTACACCGCCGGACTTTCGGGGAAGATCGAGGCGGTGTGCCCCTCCCCGCCGAGGCCGAGCAGCATGATGTCGAACGACGGCACGTCGCCGTGGTCCTCGGGACGGGCGTCGGCCGCCAGGACCTCCGCGTAAGCGGCGGCCGCGGCGTCGACGTCGTCGCCGAACTCGCCGTCCGAGGGGGCCATGGCGTGCACCCGCTTCGGGTCGATCGGGACGTGGTCGAGCAGAGCCTCGCGGGCCTGCTTCTCGTTGCGCTCGTCCGAGTCCGCCGGGACGAAGCGCTCGTCGCCCCAGTAGACGTCGATACGCGACCAGTCGATGGCGTCACGGGCACTGGACTCGCGCAGTTCCTTCAGGATCGCGATCCCGGTGCCGCCGCCGGTGAGCACCACCGAAGCCGAACCCTTGGCCGCCTGGACGTCCACGATCCGGGTGACCAGCCTGGCCGCCGCGGCGGCGGCCAGGAGGTCCGGGTTCCGGTAGACGACGACCTCGGTCTTGCTCATGATTCGCTCTTCTGCGCGGCGACCGCGGCCTTCTTCTTGGGCGCCGCTGGAGCCTTCTTCGCCGGGACGGCTTTGGCGGCCGTGCCGGAGGAGATCTTCGAGAGCCCGTTCAGCGAAGCCTCGTAGACCTCGTCCGGGTCGAGCCGCCGCAGCTCCTCGATCAGGCAGTCCTTGTTGTTCCGCCGCTGCAGGGCGATCCGCCGCGCCGGCTGGCCCGGCTGGGTCAGCGTGCCGACCCGCCCGTCCGGCCGGTGCAGTTCCACCGGGCCGGAACGCCGGTCCAGCGTCACCGAGATGATGCCCGCGGCGCCGGTGCTCTTGACCCGCTTGACCGGCACCTTCAGGTACTCGGCCAGCCAGCCCGCGAGCAGCTCGGTCGACGGCGAGTCGGCCTCACCGGTCACGGTCGCCCCGGTGACCTTCTCGTGCGGTGGAAGATCCAAGGCGGACACGAGCTGCGCGCGCCAGCTGGTCAGCCGGGTCCACGCCAGGTCCGTGTCACCCTCCACATAGGACTTCGCCCGCGTGGTGAGTGCTCTTATCGGCGCCTTTTCCGCCGCGGAGTCGGTGATCCGGCGCTGGGCCAGTTCGCCGAGCGGGTCCTTGGCCGGGGCCTTGGGACCGGTGCCCGGCCACCAGGTGACGATCGGCGCGTCCGGCAGCAGCAGCGGCACGACCGCGCTCTGCCCCTGCGCCGCCAGCGGGCCGTAGAGCCGCAGGACGATGACTTCGCTCGCCCCGGCGTCGCCGCCGACCCGGATCTGGCCGTCGATCCGCGGTGCCGCGGTCCGGGCGCCCTTGGCCACCACGATCACCCGCGAGGGGTGTTCCCGGCTGGCTTCGTTGGCGGCTTCGATCGCCTCTTCGAGCTTGTCGTCGTCGTCGGCCACGATGACGAGCGTCAGCACCCGGCCGAGCGCCACCTGCCCGCCCTGTTCGCGGATCTCGACGAGTTTCTTGTTCAGCTGCGACGTCGTGGTCGACGGCAGGTCGATGATCACGGACGCCTCCAATTCCGGCCAGTACGCTCCATCATTTCGTCCGCGGACGGCGGGCCCCACGAACCCGGCGGGTACTGCTCGGGCGCGCCCTTCTTGGCCCAGGCGTCGAGGATCGGGTCCAGGATCTCCCAGGACAGCTCGACCTCTTCGTTCACCGGGAACAGCGACGGCTCGCCCAGCAGGACGTCCAGGATCAGCCGTTCGTAGGCCTCCGGCGAGGACTCGGTGAACGCGTGCCCGTAGCCGAAGTCCATGGTGACGTCGCGGACCTCCATCGTGGTCCCCGGCACCTTCGACCCGAACCGCAGCGTGATGCCCTCGTCGGGCTGCACCCGGATCACCAGCGCGTTCTGGCCCAGCTCCTCGGTCGAGGTCGAGTCGAACGGCAGATGCGGTGCCCGCTTGAACACCACGGCGATCTCGGTGACCCGGCGGCCCAGCCGCTTGCCCGTCCGCAGGTAGAACGGCACGCCCGCCCAGCGGCGGTTCTGCACCTCGAGGGTCACCGCGGCGTAGGTCTCGGTCGTCGAGTCCTTCGCGAAGCCCCCTTCCTGCAACAGACCCGGCACCTTCATGCCGCCCTGCCAGCCGCCCGCGTACTGCCCGCGCGCGGTCGTCTCTTCGAACGGCCCCAAGGGTTTCGTCGCCGAAAGCACCTTGACCTTTTCAGCCCGCAGCGCCCGCGGCGCGAACGAGACCGGCTCCTCCATCGCGGTGAGCGCGAGGAGCTGCAGCAGGTGGTTCTGGATGACGTCGCGGGCGGCGCCGATGCCGTCGTAGTACCCCGCGCGGCCGCCGAGACCGATGTCCTCGGCCATGGTGATCTGCACGTGGTCCACGTAGTTGGCGTTCCAGATCGGCTCGAACAGCTGGTTCGCGAACCGCAGCGCCAGCAGGTTCTGCACCGTCTCCTTGCCGAGGTAGTGGTCGATGCGGAACACCGACTCCTCGGGGAAGACGTCGTTCACGATCTCGTTGAGCTCCTTGGCGCTCTTGAGGTCGCGGCCGAACGGCTTCTCGATGACGACGCGGCGCCAGGTCTCCTCGCTCGCGTCGGCGAGGCCGGAGCGGGCGAGCTGCTTGGTCACCACCGGGAACGCGCCCGGCGGGATCGACAGGTAGAACGCGGTGTTGCCACCGGTGCCGCGTTCGGCGTCGAGGTCCTTGACCGTCTGCGCGAGCTTGTCGAAGGCCTCGTCGTCGTCGAAGGTGCCCTGGACGAAACGGATGCCTTCGGCGAGCCGGTTCCACACCGACTCCTTGAACGGCGTCCGCGCGTGCTCCTTGACCGAATCGTGCACGAGCTCGCCGAAGTCCTGGTGCTCCCAGTCCCGGCGGGCGAAGCCCACGAGAGAGAACCCGGCGGGCAGCAGCCCGCGGTGGGCGAGGTCGTAGATCGCCGGCATCAGCTTCTTGCGGGCGAGGTCGCCGGTGACGCCGAAGATCACCAGGCTGGACGGCCCGGCGATGCGCGGCAGCCGCTTGTCGCGCGGATCGCGCAGCGGGTTTTTCCAGGCACGGGTCACTCGCCTGCCTCCTGTACCGCGCGGACCAGTTCGGCCAGGCCGGCGGCCCGGTCGGTGAGGTGCAGGCGCAGCACCGGACGACCGTGCTCGGCGAGCACCTGGCCGTCACCGAGCGCCTGGGCGTGCTGCAGCACCCCGAGGGTGTACGGCCGGTCCGGTACGTCGAGATCCGCCTCGACGGCGCCGGTGAGCTGCAGGAAGACACCGTTCTGGTGCCCGCCCTTGTGGTACTGCCCGGTGGAGTGCAGGAACCGCGGCCCCCAGCCGAACGTGGTCTGCCGTCCGGTCCGCTTGGCGATCTCACCGCGCAGGAGGGACGTCGACGCGTCGTCGAGCCGGTCGAGGTAGGCCTGCACCGCGATGTACCCGGTTTCCGGTGCGGAATCGAAGAAAGCCCGCAGGATGTCCGCGAGCTTCCCGTCGGTGGCCACGCCCGCCGAACCGAACACCTGGACCGCGCCGTCCACAGTGGACGGCTCTTCGCCGCCCTCGAGCGCGTCCGGGTTGTCGAGCAGGGAGCGTGCGGCTTTCTTGGCGGCCTCGACATCGGGCTGGTCGAACGGGTTGATCCCGAGCAGCCTGCCGACGAGCGCGGTGGCGAACTCCCACAGCAGCATCTGGGCGCCGAGCGGGCCGGTGACGGAGATCTTCGCCGCGCCTTCGGCCTGGCCGACCGCCACCGGGGTGGCGTCGGACTTCGCGTCGGCGAAACCGGGGGAGTCGGGGCCCTCGACGGCGACCGGCAGGAGACCGGTGCCCTGCTTGCCGGTGGATTCGGCGATCAACTGCTCCGCCCAGTCGGCGAAGCCCTTGATACCCGAACCGGTGTCCGCGATGACGACCTTTTCCGCGCCGTCCTCGTGCGCGGCCGCCCACGCCGCGGCAAGCTTCACCGCGGGGTTGTCGGTCGAGTCGGTCGCCAGGGTTTCGGCGACCGAAGCGGCCTGGTCGAGCAGGCGGGCGATGTCCGCGCCGGCGAGCCCGGCGGGAACGAGACCGAACGCGGTCAGCGCGGAGTAGCGGCCGCCGACGTTCGGGTCCGCGAGGAAGACCTTGCGGTAACCCTCCTTTTCGGACAGGTCCGCGAACGGGGAGCCGGGGTCGGTGACGACCACGATCCGCCGGGCCGCGTCGATACCCGCGTCGGTGAAGGCCTTCGCGAAGATGCGCCGGTGGCTGTCGGTTTCGACGGTGCCGCCGGACTTGGAGGAGACCACGATGACCGTGCGCTCCAGATCACCGGCGAGCGCGTCGGCGACCTGGCCGGGGTCGGTGGTGTCGAGAACGGTCAGCGCGACCCCTTCGGTCGCGGCGATCACCTCGGGTGCCAGCGACGAACCGCCCATGCCGGCGAGGACGACGCGGTCGACGCCCTCCGAGCGCAGGTCGGTCCGCAGTGCCTCGATCTCGCCGATCAACGGCCGCGAGGACTTGTGCAGCGTCGTCCACGAGAGACGGATCGACGCTTCGGACTCGGCTTCGGGACCCCACAGTGTGGCGTCCTGGGACGCCAATTTCGATGCGACCTGGTCGGCGACAAGCCGCTCCGCGAACGGAGCGGCTTTGCCGGCCAGGGCGGCGTCGGCGATTTCGACGCCGGTCGTTTCCCCTGCCATGGTCCAGATCAATCCTTTGCCTTTTCGAGCTGTCCGTTGACGGTCTCGAGAAGCTCGGTCCACGACTTCTCGAACTTCTCGACGCCCTCGTTTTCGAGGGTCAGGAAGACGTCGGTGATGTCGATGCCGACAGCGCTCAGCTTGTCGAAGACGGCCTGCGCTTCGGTGCCCTTGCCGGTCACCGTGTCACTGGTGATCTCGGCGTGGTCTGCGGCCGCGTCGAGGGTCTTCTCCGGCATCGTGTTGACCGTGTCCTTGACGACGAGCTGGTCCACGTAGCGGGTGTCGGAGTACTGCGGGTCCTTCACCCCGGTGGAGGCCCACAGCGGACGCTGCGCGTTCGCACCGGCCTCGGCGAGCGCCTTCCAGCGGTCCGAAGCGAACAGCTCCTCGAACGCCGCGTACGCGAGCCGCGCGTTGGCGATCGCGGCCTCACCGCGCAGCGCCTTGGCCTCGTCGGTGCCGATGGCGTCGAGCCGCTTGTCGATCTCGGTGTCCACCCGGGACACGAAGAACGACGCGACCGAGTGGATGCCCTTGAGGTCGTGGCCGTTGGCCTTGGCCTGCTCCAGCCCGGCGAAGTAGGCCTCGATGACCGCCCGGTACCGCTCCACCGAGAAGATCAGCGTGACGTTGACGCTGATGCCCTCGGCGAGCGTCTTGGTGATCGCCGGGAGACCCTCTTCGGTGGCCGGGATCTTGATCAGCACGTTCGGCCGGTCCACGGTCTTCCACAGGTCCTGCGCCTCGGCCGCCGTCTTGTCGGAGTCCTTGGCCAGCCGCGGGTCCACCTCGATGGACACCCGGCCGTCGACCCCGTTCGTGGCGGTGTAGACGTCGCGGAACAGGTCCGCGGCGTTGCGCACGTCGGTGGTGGTCAGCTCCCGGATGGTGGCCTCGACGTCGGCACCGCGGGCGGCGAGTTCCTTGGTCTGCTCGTCGTAGGCCTCGCCCTTCGACATCGCGTTGGCGAAGATCGTCGGGTTGGTGGTGACGCCGACGACGTGCTTGTCGCGGATCAGGCCGGCGAGGTTGCCGGTGTTCAGTCGCTCACGGGACAGGTCGTCGAGCCAGATCGAGACGCCTGCCTCGGACAGCTGCGCGAGCTTGTCGTTGCTCATGCTTTCCCCTTATCGGTATCAGTTCTTGGTGTTGGCGATCGAGCGACGGGCGGCGTCGACGACGGCTTCCGCGGTGAAACCGAACTCGCGGAAGAGCGTGGCGGCGTCGGCCGAAGCACCGAAGTGCTCGATCGAAACGTTCTCCCCGGCGTCACCGGTGAAGCGGTGCCACGACTGGGCGATACCGGCTTCCACGGAGACGCGTGCCTTGACCGACGGCGGGAGGACGGAGTCCTTGTAGGACTGGTCCTGCGCGTCGAACCACTCGACACACGGCATCGAGACGACGCTCGCCGGGATGCCGTCGGCTTCGAGGGTCTTGCGGGCCTCGACGGCCAGCTGGACCTCCGAGCCGGTCGCGATCAGCACGACCTCGGGGCTGCCGTTGGACGCCTCGGCGAGGACGTAACCGCCTCGCTTGACGCCCTCGGCGCTGGTGCCCTCCAGCACCGGCACGTTCTGCCGGGTCAGCGCGAGGCCCGACGGGTGGTGGACGTCCTCCAGGACGGCCTTCCACGCGTACGCGGTCTCGTTGGCGTCCGCCGGGCGGACGACGTTGAGGCCGGGGATGGCGCGCAGGGCGGAGAGCTGCTCGATCGGCTGGTGGGTGGGGCCGTCCTCGCCCAGGCCGATCGAGTCGTGCGTCCACACGTAGGTGACCGGCGCCTTCATCAGCGCGGCCAGCCGCACGGGCGGGCGCATGTAGTCGGAGAAGATCAGGAACGTCGCGCCGTAGGGGCGGGTGCCGCCGTGCAGCGCGATGCCGTTGAGGATCGAGCCCATCGCGTGCTCACGGATGCCGAAGTGCAGCGTCCGGCCGTACGGGCTGGTCTTCCACATCTCGGTGGAAGCCTTCTCCGGGCCGAACGAGTCGGCCCCCTTCATGGTGGTGTTGTTGCTCTCCGCCAGGTCCGCAGAACCGCCCCACAGCTCGGGAAGCGGCTCGGCGAGCGCGTTGAGCACCTCACCGGAGGCCTTGCGGGTCGCGATGCCCTTGGCGTCCGGCTCCCACTTCGGCAGGTTGTCCGCGAAGCCCTCGGGCAGCGTGCGGGTCGACATCCGGTCCGCGAGCTTCTTGCGCTCCGGGTTGGCGGCACCCCACGCTTCGAACTTCTCCTGCCATTCGGCGCGCGCGGTCTTGCCGCGGTCGACGGCCTGGCGGGTGTGCGCGATGACGTCGTCGTCGACCTGGAAGGTCCGCTCCGGGTCGAAGCCGAGGATCTCCTTGACCGCGGCGACCTCTTCGGCGCCCAGCGCGGCGCCGTGGGCCTTGCCGGTGCCCATCTTCTTCGGCGCCGGGTACCCGATGACGGTCTTCAACGCGATGAACGACGGGCGCCCGGTCTCGGCCTTGGCGGCCTTGATGGCCTCTTCGATCGCGACGACGTTCTCGCCACCCTCGACGACCTGGGTGTGCCACCCGTAGGCCTCGTAGCGCTTCACGACGTCCTCGGACAGCGCGATCTTGGTGTCGTCCTCGATCGAGATCTCGTTGTCGTCCCAGAAGACGATCAGGTTGCCCAGCTCCTGGCGACCGGCGATCGACGAGGCCTCGGCGGTGACGCCTTCCTCGATGTCACCATCGGAGGCGACGACGTAGACGTAGTGGTCGAAGATGCTCTCGCCCTGCGGAGCGTCCGGGTCCAGCAAGCCGCGCTCGCGGCGGGCCGCCATCGCCATGCCGACCGCGTTGGCCAGTCCCTGGCCGAGCGGGCCGGTGGTGGTCTCGACGCCCTTGGTGTGGCGGTACTCCGGGTGCCCCGGGGTCCTCGAGTCCCACTTGCGAAGCTGCTTCAGGTCTTCCAGTTCCAGGCCGAATCCGGCGAGGTACAGCTGGATGTAGAGGGTGAGGCTCGAGTGACCGGCGGAGAGGACGAAGCGGTCACGAGCGGGCCACTCGGGGTCCGCCGGGTCGTGGCGCAGCGTCCGCTGGAACAGCGTGTAGGCGAGCGGCGCCAGGCTCATCGCGGTGCCGGGGTGACCGCTGCCGCAGTTCTCGACCGCGTCCGCGGCGAGCACCCGGACGGTGTCGACGGCCCGCGTGTCGAGGTCGGTCCAGTCGGCGGGCACGTTGCGCTCCAGGAGTGGGTTCTTCTCGCTGGTAGAGGCGGTTTCGGACACTGAACTCGAACTCCCCGTCATCAGGTTGTGGCTTCTCTTCCCTCGTGGGTAGCCCACGCGTACCGCTACTAATCTCAATCGATCCGGAAGGGACGATATTCCTGCTCCGGACCGTTCGCAGAAGCACGCCGCGAGCTACCCCGGCCAGCCTAATGGTTCGGCCGGTGAAGGACCCGCGATCACCCTCTGGAAACAGCACGTCTAACATCGAGGAAGGGTTCAGAACGCTGGGATCCGGGGCCGCCACATCACCCGGAAGCCTGGCGGGACCCGGCCCGAAAACTGACGCAGGGAGTGAAATGTCGTTGGTGAACGCTGCGCACGGACGCAGTGACAGCACCAGCGCCGTACATCCGACCGGTGAACGACCGCACGGTGGCCGGCGAACAATCCGCCAGGTCGTCGGCGCGTACGCCGCCCTCGCGAAGCCCAGGGTGATCGAGCTCCTCCTCGTCACCACGATTCCCGCGATGTTCCTGGCAGGCCGGGAGATCCCGTCGCCGTGGCTGGTGCTCGCGACGCTCGTGGGCGGCACCATGGCCGCCGGCAGCGCCAACGCCTTGAACTGCGTCATCGACGCGGACATCGACAAGGTGATGAACCGCACGAAGCGCCGTCCGCTGGTGAAGGAATCGGTGCCCCGCCGCGGCGCGCTGATCTTCGGCCTCGTACTCGGTGTGCTGTCCGCCGTGGTGCTCTATTTCACGGTGAACCTGCTCTCGGCGATCCTCGCGATCGCGACGATCCTGTTCTACATCTTCGTCTACACGCTGGTGCTGAAGCGGCGTACGTCACAGAACGTGGTCTGGGGCGGCGCGGCAGGCTGCATGCCGGTCGTCATCGGCTGGGCCGCGGTCACCGGCACCGTCGAGTGGCCCGCGTTCGTGATGTTCGGCGTCATCTTCTTCTGGACCCCGCCGCACACCTGGGCGCTGGGCATGAAGTACCGCGACGACTACGAGCGCGCCGGCGTGCCGATGCTGCCGGTGGTCGCCACCCCGCAGCACGTCGCGCGGCAGATCGTCATCTACTCGTGGGTGATGGTCGCCTGGACGCTGTTGCTGGTCCCGGTGACGAGCTGGATCTACACGACATTCGCGATCCTGGCGGGCGGCTGGTTCCTCTTCTACGCGCACAGCCTGAACGCGGCGGTGCGGCGCGGCGAGGAGACCAAGCCGATGTCGCTGTTCCACCGGTCGAACACGTACCTGATGATCGTGTTCGTCGCACTGGCCGTCGACTCGGCCATCGGGCTGCCCACCATCGGCCTGCCCTTCTGATCCTGTAGCGCGTGAAGGCCCCAGAACGCATTTATAGAGGGCCCAGGCAAACGTGGCGTGTTCGGGCGGGATGGTGGCTTGGGTGACGTGGCGCCGTACTCGCGTGCTTGGAGCCGGATCTCGCGTGCTTGGAGGCGTAACACCCGAGTGCGGGGTCCAGGCACGCGAGTTCCGTCTCTGAGCACGCGCGTTACGCCTTCGCCCTGCCCCTCACCCGGGCGAACAGGCCCGCCCGCAACCACGACACGTTCGTCTTTCTTCTCGATATAGAGGACTAAATGCGGGCGGGGGCCGCGCCTGGCGGGAATGAGATGATGGCGGGCGCCGTTGTAATCCGTTCGGCCCCTGTCCCACCTCTCGAAAGCAGGCTGCTTTTGTCCGTGTCCCCGGACCGGGATCTCGATGCGACGGACACCGACGTCGCACTCGAACAGGAGTACGTCACCACCCTGTACCGCAAGCTCGACGCCGAACGCGTCGACGCCCAGCGCAGGCTGGACCAGACGCTGCGCCAGACCGGCGGCACTCCGCAGGCACGCACCGAACGCGACGTCGCCACGACGCTGTACACCGACAGGCTGTCCCAGCTGAGCTCCGTCGAGCAGGGCCTGTGCTTCGGCCGCCTCGACTTCCTCCCCGAGCACGCCGAGGAGACCACCTATATCGGGCGGCTCGGGCTCTTCGACGAGGACGACGAGTACCGCCCGCTGCTCGTCGACTGGCGCGCGCCGGTCGCGCGGCCCTTCTACCTCGCCACCGCCGCCTCACCCGAAGGTGTCCGGCGGCGACGGCACATCCGGTCGCTGAGCCGGAAGGTCGTCGGCGTCGACGACGAGATCCTCGATCTCTCCGCCGCCGACCAGGGCCAGGACCTCGGCCTCGCGGGCGAGGCGGCACTGCTGGCCGCGCTCGAACGCCGTCGTACCGGTGAGATGAGCGACATCGTCGCCACCATCCAGGCCGAGCAGGACCGCATCATCCGCGCGTCGCCGAACGGCGTCCTGGTGGTCCAGGGCGGCCCGGGCACCGGCAAGACCGCGGTCGCGCTGCACCGCGCGGCGTATCTGCTCTACACGCACCGGCAGCAGCTCACCACGCGCGGCGTGCTCGTGGTCGGGCCCAACAGCACCTTCCTCCGCTACATCGGGCAGGTCCTGCCGTCGCTGGGCGAGACCGGGGTGCTGCTGGCCACGATCGGACAGTTGTACCCGGGCTTGGACGCCGTCGGCCCGGTCACCCGTGAGGCCGCCGAGATCAAGGGCCGCGCGGTGATGGCCGACGTGCTCGCCAACGCCGTCCGTGACCGTCAGCGCGTGCCGGAACCGGTGCTGGAGATCGAGTTCGAGCGCGAGATCCTCATGCTCGACCGCAAGACCTGCACCGAGGCGCGGACGCGGGCCCGCCGCTCGCGCCGTCCGCACAACCTCGCCCGGCGGATCTTCGTCTCCGACCTTCTCGACGCGCTGACCCGGCAGGCCGCCCGCAAACTGGGGGAAGACCTGCTCGACGCGCGTGACGTCCAGGACATCCGCGCCGAGGTCGCCGCCGACAAGAACGTGGCCGCCGCCCTTGATGGACTGTGGCCCACGCTCACCCCCGAAGTCGTGCTCGACGAACTCTTCGCCGACCCTGATCGGTTGCGCAGCGCGGCCGGGAAAGCCTTGTCGGAAACCGAGCGTGAACAGCTCTACAGTCCGACGGACGCGCAGTGGAGCCCGGCCGACGTCCCGCTGCTCGACGAACTCGCCGAGTTGCTGGGCGAGGACGACACCGACGCCAGGGCCGAGCGCGTCCGCCGCGAGCGGGAAGACCGCGCGTACGCGGAAGGCGTGCTCGACATCCTCGAACAGGACGAGGAGATCATCGACGAGGAACTGCTGCGGGTGAGCGACGTCCTCGACGCCGAGCTGTTCGCCGAGCGCCAGCAGGGCCGTAGCGAGATGACCGCGGCGCAGCGGGCCGCGCAGGACCGGACCTGGACCTTCGGGCACGTGATCGTCGACGAGGCCCAGGAACTGACCGCGATGGACTGGCGGCTGCTGATGCGCCGGTCGCCGAACCGGTCGATGACACTCGTCGGTGACGTCGCCCAGACCGGGGCGGCCGGCGGAGCGCGGTCGTGGGGCGAGGTGCTTTCGCCCTACGTCGCCGACCGGTGGCGGCTCGAAGAGCTGACCGTGAACTACCGGACCCCGGCGGAGATCATGGCCGTCGCGGCCCGGGTCCTCGCCGACGTGGACCCGTCGCTGGAAGCACCGGTTTCGGTGCGGGAGACGGGTTTCGAACCCTGGTCGCGCTCGGTGGCACCGGCGGATCTCACCGCTGAACTGCCGGGGCTCGTCGATGCCGAACTGTCCGCTGTGGACGGTGGAACGGTCGCCGTACTGTGCCCCGCTACCTTGGTCGACTCTCTTGCGGAGGCGCTCGGCGAGGCGGGTGAGCGGGTGTCGGTCATGCCGGTCGAGCGGGCCAAGGGACTCGAGTTCGACTCGGTGGTCCTGGTCGCGCCGGACGAGGTGGTCGCCGAATCCCCGCGCGGGCTCAACGATCTTTATGTGGCTCTGACCAGGGCGACCCGTCGGATGGGCGTAGTGCAGACCGGTGACCTTGTTCCGGCGCTGGAGGGTCTTGGCTAAGGTCGGCCGCATGCGCACATTCGGCAAGATCGTGGTCATCGGCGCGGGCGTCCTCGCCCTGGCGGCCTGTGGCGAGAAACAGAACACCGCAGGTTCCGCCCAGTCCTCCGGCGCGGCCCCCGCGTCGGCGTCGGCGTCGTCTTCGGCTCCCGCCCCTAAGGGCAGGGAGTGCACGGCGGAGGACGTCAAGACCACCGGGAAGTTCGGGGAGGCACCGACCATCACCATCCCGGACGACTGCGACCCGCCGAAGAAGCTCATCACGAAGGACCTCGAGCCCGGCACCGGTGAGGGCGCCAAGGCCGGCGCGAACCTGAAGATGAACTATTCGCTGGTCACCTGGTCCAACAAGAAGAAGCTGGACAGCTCCTTCGACCGAGGCGAGCCGTTCGACCTGACCCTCGGCGCGGGCATGGTCATCAAGGGCTGGGACCAGGGCCTGGAAGGGATCAAGCAGGGGGCGCGGCGGCTGCTGATCATCCCGCCGGACCTAGGCTACGGCCAGGGCGGCCGCGGTATCGCGCCGAATGAGACCCTCGTCTTCGTCACCGATGCCGTGAGCGTCCCCACCAACCAAGGCTGATGGGGACCTCGGACGGGTGAGTCCGCCGTGGCCGCGTCCGCCCGGTCTCGTGAGTGGTAATGACGGTTAGAACCGTCATTACCACTCACGAGGACTCGGCGTACTCCCAGGTGAGCAGGGTGCGCTCCAGTCCCTTCTCGATCTTGGTCTCCGGGGGAACGTCAGTGGGGACGTAGCCGACGCGGCGAGCGACGGCCTCGCTGGCCGCGTTCTGCGCGTCGATCTTCAGCCGAAGCGGCCCGAGACCGAGTTCCAGCGCGTACGCGGTGAGCACCCGCAGGGACCGCGCCGCGAGATCCTGCCCTCGGTGGGCCGGTCCGACCGCGTAGCCGAGCTCGGCGTGTCTTTCTTCGTGCAGGAACAGCACCACCTCGCCGAGCGGCTCGCCGCCGTCGGTCGTGATGGCGAGTCGCCGCCCCGAGCCCTCCGCCCGGCGGGTGATGGCCTTCTCGTAGTGGCCCTTCGCCGCTACCTCGTCGAACGGCGAAGGTAGCGGCGTGAAGCGCGCGACGGCGGGATTGTCGAACAGCCCGGGCAGGAACGCGATGTCATCTTCGGTCCAGTCCCGCAGGACGAGCCCTTCGCCTTCGAGCCGGACCTCCTCCGGCCAGCGCACCGTCACGGGATCAGCAGGAGCTTGCCGGTGGTGCGCCTCCCCTGGAGGTCTTCGTGCGCTTGGCGGGCGTCGGCCAGGGGGTACCGGCCGCCGACCCGGATGTTCAGCGAGCCGTCTCCGACGGCGGCGAAGAGTTCGCTCACCCGCCACTCCAGTTCCTCGCGGGTGAGCACGTAGTGCGCGGAGGTCGGGCGGGTGAGGTACACCGAGCCGCTGCGGTTCAGTACTTGCGGGTCGATCGGCGGCACCGGGCCGCTGGCCGCGCCGTAGAGGGCGAGCAGGCCGCGGATCTTCAGGCTCGCCAGGCTGCCGTCCACAGTGGACTTGCCGACGCCGTCGTAGACCACCGCGACGCCCTTGCCGTCGGTGAGTTCGCG
This sequence comes from Amycolatopsis sp. NPDC034160, assembly GCF_055575355.1. NCBI lineage: Bacteria > Bacillati > Actinomycetota > Actinomycetes > Pseudonocardiales > Pseudonocardiaceae > Amycolatopsis > Amycolatopsis sp. NPDC034160. Next base: position 29,491 of record NZ_JBVISU010000025.1, read on the forward strand.
GACCGCCTTGGCGAAATCGACCTGGTCGTAGCGGATGACGTCGTCCGCGCCCGCCTGCTTGGCGAGTTCGGCCTTCTCGTCGGTGGAGACGGTGCCGATCACCCTCGCGCCGCGTGCCTTGGCCAGCTGGACCAGCAGCAGGCCCATCCCACCCGCGGCGGCGTGGATCAGGACGTCGTCACCGGCCTTGACCTCGTAGGTCGAGGCGATCAGCGCGTGCGCGGTGACACCCTGGAGCATCGTCGCGGCGGCGGTCTCCTCGGTCACGCCGTCCGGGATCTTCACCGCGATCGAGGCGGGGAGCAGGCGGCGCTGGGCGTAGCTGCCGAGCGAACCCTGCCAGGCGACGCGGTCGCCGACGGCGAAACCGGTCACGTCCGGCCCGATCGCGGCCACCGTGCCGGCGCCCTCCATGCCCAGGATGAACGGCGTGTCGACGGGGTAGATGCCTTCGCGGTGGTAGGTGTCGATGTAGTTGACGCCCGCCGCGGCGACGTCCACGAGCAGTTCACCGGCTCCGGGTTCGCCTACCTCGACTTGCTCCAGCTCAAGGACTTCGGGGCCACCGGTTCGCCGGATCCGCACTGCCGTGGGCATACATCCTCCTCGTTCAAGGTCTTTCCGACCGGCACAACTATGGCCGACGCCACGGTTATTCCGCGCCACGGGCCTTTCGCGGTTAAGCTCTGGCCGTGGCTGAGACCGAAGAGAAGACCGAGACCGCCGCCCCCACGTCGCGCCAGATCGCGGCCGCCCGCGACTTCGTGAAGCGGCACGGGAAGCCGTCGCGCGCGGTGGTGGAGAACATCGGCCGGATCGGCGCCCGGGTCGTGCTCGTGGGCGCCGACGGCGCGCTCGGCGACGTCGTCGTCGCCTCCACGGCGGCAGGCGACGCGCTGGTCGAGGCCGTCGAAGACCTCGAACCCGCCGAGTGGGACAGCGAGACCGTGAAGGCCACCAAGATCGGCGCCGAGCACCGCCGCCGGATGGCGGGGAAGTGAGCGGTTCCGCGATCCTCGTCGCCTGTTCCGCGCTGCCGGAAGGCGACGGCGACGAACACGCCGTTCCCGAGGCGCTGGCCGACCTCGGCTTCAAGGCCCACTGGGCCGCCTGGGACGACACGACCGTCGACTTCGGCGCCGCGGACATCGTCGTGCTGCGCGCCACCTGGGACTACGCCGAGCGCCGCGCCGAATTCCTGTCCTGGGCCGAATCCGTGCCCGCCCTGGCCAACGCGGCCGAAGTCGTGCGCTGGAACACCGACAAGTCCTATCTGGCCGAACTCGGCGACGCCGGGGTCGCGGTCGTGCCGACGACGCTGATCGCGCCGGGAGACGACGCCCCGCGCTGGCCCAAGGGCGACTTCGTAGTGAAGCCCGCGATCGGTGCCGGCTCCCAGGGGGTCGGAAGGTTCGCGTCCGGCGAGGACGCCGCGTCGTATCTGCGGCGTCTCCACGCCGAAGGACACACCGCGCTGATGCAGCCGTATCAGTCCAGTGTGGACACCGAAGGCGAACTCGCGCTGGTGTTCTTCGGCGGCGTGTACTCGCATGCGTTCTCGAAGGCCGCCATGCTGGGCAGGGAACTCGACGAATCCGGTTTGTACGTCACGGAAAAGCTCGCCCCCGCGCAGCCGTCCGCGTCGTTCCGCGCGCTGGCCGAAGACGCGCTGGACGCGACAGCGGCGTTGCTGGGGATCCTGCGCGCGGAGCTGCTCTACGCCCGCGTCGACATCGTCACCGGACCGGACGGGAGGCCGCTGCTGCTGGAACTGGAGCTCGTCGAGCCTTCGCTCGGCTTCCGGCAGACCGACGCCTCCGCCGCGTGGCGTTTCGCTTCCGCCGTCCGTCAGCAACTCGCCTGACACGCGTTGCTATGAAAGGACCTTTCCTTGCAAAATTTGCAAGGAAAGGTCCTTTCATAGCGTCCGTGTGCCCAGGACGGCCGTCGCGACCAGAGGACGAATGCGCGAGCGTCAGGCGGGCTTCACGCGCTTCGCGGCGAGGCGCTCAGGCTTCGGCCACCGCACATCCCACGCCCAGCCGAGCTTCTCGAACAGCCAGATCACCCGCGCAGACACGTCGACCTGCCCGCGCAGGACACCGTGCCGCGCGCAGGTCGGGTCGGCGTGGTGGGAGTTGTGCCACGACTCGCCCATGGACAGGATCGCCAGCGGCCAGAAGTTCGCCGCCTTGTCGCGGCTGGCGAAGGGGCGCTCGCCGACCATGTGACAGATCGAGTTCACCGACCAGGTGACGTGGTGCAGGAACGCGATCCGGACCAGCCCGGCCCAGAAGAATCCGGTCACCGCACCCCACCAGGACCAGCTGATGAGCCCGCCGAGTACCGCGGGCAGCGCCAGGCTGAGGGTGATCCACAGCCAGAAGTAGCGGTTCACCACGCGAAGGTCCTTGTCCGCCACCAGGTCCGGCGCGAAACGCTCGTAGTTGGTGACCTCGCGGCCGAACATCCAGCCCATGTGCGCGTGCCAGAATCCGCGCAGCAGCGCCGTGGGCGACGTCCCGAACAGCCAGGGGGAGTGCGGGTCGCCTTCGCGGTCGGCGAAGGCGTGGTGACGGCGGTGGCTGGCCACCCAGAAGATGACCGATCCCTGCACCGCGAAGCTTCCGGCGATGGCGAGGGCGATCCGCAGCGGACGTCCTGCCTTGAACGCGCCGTGGGTGAAGTAGCGGTGGTATCCCACGGTCACCCCGAGCGTCCCGATGGTGTAGAACACGACCGCCAGTGCGAGATCGACCCAGGTCATGCCCCAGCCCCACACGATCGGCACGGCGGCGAGCAGTGCGACGAACGGGACCAGCAGGAAGGTCTTGAGGATCAGCATCTCCCCGGAGCCACGCCGGTGGGAGATCAGAGGTTTGGACGGACTGGCCGGTGCGTCCGGCTCGGTGCTGGCGGTCATACGACACCTCGTGCCTCGACTCGGTGGTGACCCCCGTGCGGGGCACCGAACGCAGCGTAAGGGCAGAGTCTGGCGAGCACCCCGCCCGGGGGTTACGTCCGGTTTGCCGGTGGGTCAGTTCGAAGTGGCGAGTTCCCGGTCAGCGGCCTGTGAAACCGGTACTGGGCCGCGATCGCGTGATACGCACCACAGCGCGGCGGTCGAGATGATCACCAGGGCGGAGCCGAGGACGTGAAGGGAGACCAATGCCTCCGGCACTCCTAGGGCGTACTGCACCGAGCCGAGGACGCCTTGGGCGAGCGCTATCACCCACACGACGGTGTAGCGCCGCCATACCTGCTTCGGTGTGTCCCCGCGCATGAGCTGGAGGCCGAAGACGGCCAGCACGATCAGGTAGACCACGAGCAGGCCACCGTGGACCTGGGTGAGCGTCTCGATCGGGGCCTGGAGCCGGTGGGTGCCGGGATCCCCGCCGTGCGGGCCCGCGCCGGTCACGGTGGTGCCTGCCACGAGAATGGCCCACATCGCCACGGCGAGCACGATCAGCGTTTTGCGGCCCGCGTCCGGGATCAGCCAGCGAGCGGGCTCGTCACCCTCGTTGAACGCGCGAAGCAGCAGGACCGCGAGCCAGACCAGGGGAGTGGAGGCCAGGAAGTGCAGGGCGACGGTCCACCATTCGAGCTTCGCGAGCACGGTGATGCCGCCGACGACGGCCTGCAGCACCACACCCGCGGGCATCGTCCAGGCCAGCTTCACCAGACGGCGGCGGCTCGGGTGCTCGATCTGCACGCGCCACGCGGTGATCACGCACAGCGCGGCGACGAGGATGACGACGCCGGTCAGCATCCGGTTGCCGAACTCGATCCACTGGTTGAGCGCGTCGAATTCGGGATGCGCCACGGGGACGATGCTGCCTTCGACGCATTGCGGCCAAGTCGGGCAGCCGAGGCCCGAACCCGTGACCCGGACGACCGAACCGGTGACCCCGATTCCGGCCTGCGCGATCACCGCCGCCATCGCGACCGCTCGTTGAACCGCGGACGAGGGATACGGCAGACGCGCTACAAGGCTCTGGAACGGCACCGCCCGATGCTAGAACGCCCTTCCTGAGAGCGTTCCACCGGCCGTACCCGCTGTGTCGGCGCTCTCAGGTCAGGCGTGTGGTCTTGCTCGCCAGCGCGCCCGCGACGACGCCCCAGCCGACGAGGACCGCGAACGCGCCCCAGTCGAACGACCCGTTCAGCAGGACCGACCGCAGGCCTTCGGCGAGCGCGCCCGAGGGCAGCAGTTCGACGAACGTCGCCAGGCCCGACGGCATCGTCGACGGCGCCAGCAGGATGCCGCCCGCGAGCAGCAGCACGAACCAGACGATGTTGGCCAGCGCCAGTACGGCTTCCGCGCGCAACGCCCCGCCGAGCAGCAGCCCCAGCGCGCCGAACGCGAAGGTGCCGATGATCAGGAACGGGAGCGCGCCGAGGATTCCGCCGAGTGACGGCGACCAGCCCAGCAGCGCGGCCACGGCACCGAGGACCACGGCCTGCAACGCGACCACGACCAGCGCGGCGGCCACCCGGCCGGCGATCAGCAGCCAGCGGGGCAGCGCGGTGGCGGAAAGCCGTTTGAGGACGCCGTATCGGCGGTCGAAGCCGAGCGCGATGGCCTGTCCGGTGAACGCCGACGACATTACCGCCAGCGCGAGGATCCTCGGCGTGATCCAGTCCACTTTGGACGAATCGCCGAGCTGTGCCGACGGCAGGACGTCCAGCAGCGACAAGCCGATCAGCAGCGCGAGCGGGATGAGCAGGGTCAGCAGGATCTGCTCGCCGTGGCGCAGGGTCAGGCTCGCCTCGACCTTCGCGTGCGTGCGCAGCATCCTGCCGAGCGAACCGCGGCCGGGGGCAGGGGTGAACGTGCCCGGGGCGAACCGGGGGGTGGGCGTCGGGGTCATGCGCGCAGTTCCCGTCCGGTCAGCTCCAGGAAGACCTCTTCCAGCGTGCGCCTGCCGACCTGCAGTTCCTCGGGCATGACGCCCTGTTGCGCGCACCAGGCCGTCACCGTCGAGACCACCTGCGGACTTATCGCGCCCTCGACGAGGTAAGTCCCCGGTGCGGACTCGTGCACCAGGTGGCCCTCCGGCAGCGCCGCGGTCAGCAGGGCGGTGTCGAGCCGCGTGCGGGCCTTGAAGCGCAGTTGCGCGGCCTCGCCGGCGTCGACGGTCAGCGAACGCGGCGAACCTTCGACGACGACCTTGCCGTGGTCCACGATCACCACGGTGTCGGCCAGTGTTTCGGCCTCTTCCATCAGATGCGTGGTCAGCAGCACGCTGACCCCGTCGGCGCGCAGCGCTTCGAGCAGATCCCAGACCAGGCGACGGGCCTGCGGGTCCATCCCCGCCGTCGGTTCGTCGAGGAAGAGCAGTTCCGGGCGCCCGACGAGCGCGCAGGCGAGGGAGAGCCGCTGCTGCTGCCCGCCGGAAAGGCGTTTGAACGGCGTCTTCCGCGCTCCTGCGAGGCCGAGGACGTCCAGCAGCCAGGCCGGATCGAGTGGATTCGCGGCGCACGCGGCGACCAGTCCGAGCATCTCGTCGGCGCGGACGCCGGGATAGGCGCCGCCGCCTTGGGGCATCACCCCGATCCGCGGCCGCAGCGCGCGGCCGTCCCGCGCCGGGTCCATGCCCAGCACGCGGACTTCGCCGTCGTCAGCCCGGAGGAAGCCTTCGCAGATTTCGACGGTGGTGGTCTTGCCGGCCCCGTTCGGGCCGAGCAGCGCGAGCAGTGTGCCACGTTCCATCCGCAGGTCGAGTCCATCGACCGCGGTGGTGGATCCGTAGCGTTTCACCAGCCCGGTGATCTCGACGGCGGGGGCGTTCACGACAGGTCACGATACGGCGTCACGCGGGGACCGAATGCTCCGGGGACGGTCTGGACAGCAGCAGGGGCGAGAGGCGGTGGACCACGAACAGCCCCAAAAGCGTGACGACCCCGGCCGCGAACCACGCGAACGGCAGGACGTAGCCGCGGCCGTCGAAGGTGCTGCCCGTGGTGGGGAGCAGGAACGGCAGGACGGCGGTGACGATCGTCGCGGCGATGCGGAAACGCGACGTGCCCGCCGCGGCGGCGAGCGGGATGATCGCCCACAACAGGTACCAGGGCTGCAACGCCACGTGCAGCACCATCACCGCGCCCAGCGAGACGCCGAGGCCGATGATCGGCCGGTAGCGCCATTTGAAGCTGTCCCAGAGGAACTTGACCGTCACCGCGCCCGCGACGAGGTAGCCGAGCGTGCCGAGGATCGGCACCATCGCGTTGGTGTGGTTGCCGAGGCCGAGCGCGATGCCGAGGACACCACCGAGCGCCGCGAGTTCCGACGTCGGGGAGATCCACGAGCGCACCAGTCCCGGCGTCCCGAGCGCGCCGACCCAGCCGAAACCGAGGCCGGTGCCGTAACAGACCGCCACCAGCACCACGCCGAACAGCAAGGCCATCGGGATCGCGGCCGTGAGCAGGTCCTTGATCCGGCCGTGCCAGCGTCTGGCCACCATCACGGTGAGGAACGGCAACGCAAGGATCGCGTTCAGTTTCACCGCGACGCCGAGGGTGATGATCACCACGCCGAGCGCGATGAACAGCAATTCGCCCTTCGCCAGCGGCGGGACGGCGTCGTGCTTGTAGCGCACCGGCATCCGCTGGATGCCGATCTCCAGCCCGGCCACCATGAGCCCGATCGCCAGCGCGTCGTTGTGGGCGCCCGCGACGAAGTGGAAGATCAGCAGCGGATTCGCGGCGCCGAGCCACAGCGCGGTGGCCGGCTGCACGCCGAACCGCCGGGCCAGCTTGGGCAGCGCCCAGATGATCAGGACGACGCCGATCAGCGCGAGACCGCGCTGCAGCAGCACCCCGGTGACGATGTTCCCGCTGCTCAGCGGGGCGAGCCAGCCGCCGAGCCGGAGCAGCAGCGGACCATAGGGCGCGGGGGTCTCGCGCCACATGTTGGAGACACCGGAGGTCAGCGGATCGGAGACGCCGAGCGCTTCGGCCGGGCCGAGCGAGTACGGGTCCATGCCGCGGGCCACGATCTCGCTCTGCGCGAGATAGCTGTAGACGTCGCGGGAGAACAGCGGCGGGATGACCAGCAGCGGCGCGCACCAGAGCGCGATGGTGCGGGCGAGCTGCCCCTGGGTGGCGAGGCGGCGGCGCGCGGGCTGGGCGAACCGCCCGAGCATCAGCCAGCTCAGCACGATGATCGCCATCCCGGCGAGGCCCATCGCGAGTGAGACGGTGGGAATGCGGGTGAACAGCCGCAGTACGGGGATCTCCTGGACCGGGTTGATCACCGGCGCGGCTCCGGCGCCGAGCGAGCCGAGGGCGAGGAACAGGGAACCGACCGCGCCGAACCGGCGGACCACGTTCAGTCCGCGCAGTTCCTTGTCGTCGAGCGGCTCGGGCTCGTGCGGGCGCCCCGGGGACAGCGTCGCCACCGATCCCGCCGCCGAAGCTTCCTCGGGCCGTGCCTCGTCCGTGTCCCGCCCCGCCGGGTGCTCGCCCACTGCCACGCACGAAGGGTAGCGATGCCGGGAACAGAGTGAGCGGGTACGTGGTTACCGAGGGACAAGAAGGCGGCGACGTGACGCGCGCCACTCCGTGAGGCACCCCTCTTTGCCGTCTCTCCGGAAATACGTCACACTTGTGTTGTGAAAAAGACGGGGACGCGGGACGAGGCCGGGGGCGACATGCTCCGCGCCGAGGTCCAGCCTGTCCCCGCGCAGGTCGGCCCCGAGGGTCGGACCAGGCATGAAGTGGCCCGTCTGCTGCTGGAGCAGGGTCCGATGACCGCCGTCGTGGTCGCCGAGCAGCTGGGGATCAGCGCCGCCGCCGTCCGGCGTCATCTCGACGCGCTGCTGGCCGACGGCGAGGCCGAGACCCGCGACGCGCCCCGCCGCGGTCCGCGCGGCCGAGGCCGTCCCGCCAAGAACTTCCTGCTCACCGAAACGGGCCGCGCCCGGTTCGGCCACGCCTACGACGACCTCGCGTCCTCGGCGATCCGGTTCCTCGCCGAGCACGCGGGCGAAGACGCCGTGAAGGCCTTCGCCGAGGCCCGTGTCGCCTCTCTCGTCGGCCCGCATCGCGAGGCGATCACCAAGCACGCGGACCCCACCGTCCGCGCCGAGGCCCTCGCTGCGGCGTTGACCAGGGAGGGTTACGCTGCGTCGACCCGTCAGGTCGGGGCGGGCGAACAGCTCTGCCAGCACCATTGCCCGGTCGCCCACGTCGCCGCCGAGTTCCCCCAGTTGTGTGAAGCCGAGACCGAGGCGTTCGCACAGCTGCTGGGTACACACGTGCAGCGGCTCGCGACCATCGCACGCGGTGACAACGCGTGCACCACACACGTACCCGTCGCTTCGACGGGTCGACCGGCCACATCCCGGCCGGGAAGCACGGCGCCCTCTCCAGGGCGCACAGCACGGATCCCGAATGGAGGGAAACCCGCATGACTGCCGCTGCCGAGCAGCGCACTCCCACCACCGCGCCCATGAGCCAGGAAGAGACCATCGAGTCCCTTGGCAAGTACGCGTTCGGCTGGGCGGACTCCGACGAGGCGGGCTCTAGCGCCCGTCGCGGACTGAACGAGGACGTCGTCACCGACATCTCCTCGAAGAAGTCCGAGCCGGAGTGGATGCGCGAAGCGCGACTGAAGGCGCTCAAGCTCTTTAACTTGAAGCCGATGCCCAACTGGGGTGCGGACCTCTCCGGGATCGACTTCGACAACATCAAGTACTTCGTGCGGTCCAGTGAGAAGCAGGCCACTTCCTGGGAAGACCTGCCCGAGGACATCAAGAACACGTACGACCGGCTGGGCATCCCCGAGGCGGAGAAGCAGCGCCTCGTCGCCGGTGTCGCCGCGCAGTACGAGTCCGAGGTCGTCTACCACTCGATCCGTGAGGATCTGGAGGCGCAGGGCGTCCTGTTCCTGGACACCGACACCGCGCTCAAGGAGCACCCGGAGATCTTCAAGGAGTACTTCGGCTCCGTGATCCCGGCCGGGGACAACAAGTTCTCCGCGCTGAACACCGCGGTGTGGTCCGGTGGCTCGTTCATCTACGTGCCCAAGGGCGTCAAGGTGGACATTCCGCTGCAGGCCTACTTCCGGATCAACACCGAGAACATGGGCCAGTTCGAGCGGACCCTGATCATCGTCGACGAAGACGCCTACGTGCACTACGTCGAGGGTTGCACCGCGCCGATCTACCAGTCCGACTCGCTGCACTCGGCGGTCGTGGAGATCATCGTGAAGAAGGGCGCCCGCTGCCGGTACACGACCATCCAGAACTGGTCGAACAACGTCTACAACCTGGTCACCAAGCGCGCCAAGTGCGAAGAGGGCGCGACCATGGAGTGGATCGACGGCAACATCGGTTCCAAGGTCACGATGAAGTACCCGTCCGTCTTCCTGATGGGCGAGCACGCCAAGGGCGAGGTCCTCTCGGTCGCGTTCGCGGGCGAAGGCCAGCACCAGGACGCCGGCGCGAAGATGGAGCACCTGGCGCCGCACACGTCCTCGACCATCGTGTCGAAGTCGGTGGCGCGCGGCGGTGGCCGCACCTCCTACCGCGGCCTGGTCAAGGTCGCGAAGCGGGCGCACCACTCGCGGTCCAGCGTGGTCTGTGACGCGCTGCTGGTCGACACGATCTCGCGGTCGGACACGTATCCGTACGTGGACATCCGCAACGACGAGGTCTCCATGGGCCACGAGGCGACCGTCTCGAAGGTCAGCGAAGACCAGATGTTCTACCTCATGTCGCGCGGTCTCGACGAGGCCGAGGCCATGGCGATGATCGTGCGCGGGTTCGTCGAGCCCATCGCGCGTGAGCTGCCGATGGAGTACGCGCTCGAGCTGAACCGCCTGATCGAGCTTCAGATGGAAGGGTCCGTCGGCTAGTCATGTCGGTTACCGAGAACAACGTTTCCGAAGCGATGCGCGAAGGGGTGGTCGTTCCGGCCACCTCTCGCGCGGAGCGCTTCACCTCCTACGACGTCGAGGCCTTCGAGGTCCCCGGCGGTCGTGAGGAGAACTGGCGTTTCACTCCGATGAAGCGGCTGCGCGGCCTGCACGACGGGTCCGCCGCCGCTTCGGGCACGGTCAGCCTGGACTTCGACGGCGCGCCCGAACTCGAGATCGAGCAGGCGGGCCGCGACGACGAACGCCTCGGCGCCGCCGGTGTCCCGAGCGACCGCATCGCCGCGCAGGCGTACTCCTCGTTCACCGAGGCCACCGTCATCACGGTGCCCAAGGAGACCAAGGCGTCGAAGCCGTCGACCCTGAAGATCACCGGCCCCGGTGAGGGCAAGGTCGCCTACGGGCACCTGCAGGTCCGCGCCGAGCGGTTCTCCGAGGCCGTCATCGTCCTCGACCACGTCGGCTCCGGCACCTACGCGGACAACGTCGAGTTCGTCATCGGCGAGTCGGCGAACGTGACCGTGGTCAGCGTGCAGGACTGGGCCGACGACGCGGTGCACGTGTCCGAGCAGCACCTCAAGCTCGGCCGCGACGCCACGCTCAAGCACATCACCATCACCCTGGGCGGTGACCTCGTCCGCGTTTCGCCGACGGCGACCTTCGCCGACAAGGGCGGCGACGTCGAGATGCTCGGCCTGTACTTCGCGGACGAAGGACAGCACCAGGAACACCGCCTCTTCGTCGACCACGCGGTGCCGAACTGCAAGTCGCGGGTGATGTACAAGGGTGCGCTGCAGGGCGACGGCGCGCACACCGTGTGGGTCGGCGACGTGCTGATCCGGGCGGCCGCCGAGGCCACCGACACCTACGAGCTCAACCGCAACCTGGTGCTCACGCCGGGCGCGCGGGCGGACTCGATCCCGAACCTGGAGATCGAGACCGGCGAGATCGAAGGGGCCGGGCACGCGAGCGCCACGGGAAGGTTCGACGACGAGCAGTTGTTCTACCTCCAGTCGCGCGGAATCGGCGAAGACGCCGCGCGGCGACTGGTCGTACGCGGGTTCTTCCACGAGATCCTCGTCAAGATCGGCGTCCCCGAGGTGCGCGAGCGCCTCGAGGCCGCGATCGAAGCCGAACTCGAAGCCGTGGGCGTCTAAGCCCTCGTCCGTCCACATCAGACTTTAGGAAAGAAATGCCTACGCTGGAAATCAAGGATCTGCACGCCTCGGTCACGACCGAGGAGGGCCCCAAGGAGATCCTCAAGGGCGTCAACCTGACCATCAAGTCGGGCGAGACCCACGCGATCATGGGCCCCAACGGTTCGGGCAAGTCCACGCTGTCCTACGCCATCGCCGGTCACCCCAAGTACGAAGTCACCTCCGGGCAGGTCCTGCTCGACGGTGAGGACGTGCTCGAGATGAGCGTCGACGAGCGTGCCCGCGCGGGCCTGTTTCTCGCCATGCAGTACCCGGTCGAGGTACCGGGCGTGTCCATGTCCAACTTCCTCCGCACCGCGGCCACCGCGGTCCGTGGCGAGGCCCCCAAGCTGCGCCACTGGGTCAAGGAGGTCAAGGAGGAGATGGGCAAACTGGAGATCTCGTCCGAGTTCGCCGAGCGTTCGGTGAACGAGGGCTTCTCCGGCGGCGAGAAGAAGCGCCACGAGATCCTGCAGCTGGCGCTGCTCAAGCCGAAGATCGCCATCCTCGACGAGACCGACTCCGGTCTCGACGTCGACGCGCTGCGCGTCGTGTCCGAAGGCGTCAACGAGTTCAAGGCCAACAACGACGCCGGCGTCATGCTGATCACGCACTACACGCGGATCCTGCGGCACATCACGCCCGACTTCGTGCACGTCTTCGCGGGCGGCAAGATCGTCGCGTCCGGCGGCCGTGAGCTCGCGGACGAGCTGGAGGAGAACGGGTACGTCAAGTACGCCGGCTCCACCGAGACCGCCGCAGTCTGATCCAGGAACTTCACCACTACACCGAGAGGAGTTGGCCCGATGACCACCACCACGGCTAACTCTGTTCCGCTGGACGTAGCGGCCATCAGGGCCGACTTCCCGATCCTGACCCGCACGGTGCGGGACGGGAAACCCTTGGTGTATCTGGATTCCGGTGCGACGTCCCAGAAACCGGTGCAGGTGCTCGAAGCCGAGCGCCGGTTCCTGGAGACCTCGAACGCCGCGGTCCACCGTGGCGCGCACCAGCTCGCCGAGGAAGCGACCGACGCCTACGAATCCGCCCGCGTGCGGATCGCGGAGTTCGTCGGCGCCTCCCCGCACGAGCTGGTGTTCACCAAGAACGCCACCGAGGGCATCAACCTCGTCGCCTACGCGATGAGCAACGCCGCCACGGCCGGTCCCGGGGCCGAACGGTTCAAGATCGGCCCCGGCGACGAGATCGTCATCACCGAGATGGAGCACCACGCGAACCTGGTGCCGTGGCAGCAGCTCTGCCAGCGCACCGGCGCGACGCTGAAGTGGTTCTCCGTCACTCCCGACGGCCGCCTCGACCTGTCCAATGTGGACGAACTGATCACCGAGCGGACCAAGGTGCTGGCGTTCACGCACCAGTCCAACGTGCTCGGCACGATCAACCCGGTCAAGTTCCTGACGGAGAAGGCGCACAAGGTCGGCGCGCTGGTCGTGCTGGACGCCTGCCAGTCGGTACCGCACTTTTCCGTGGACTTCCACGACCTGGACGTCGACTTCGCCGTTTTCGCCGGGCACAAGATGGTCGGCCCGTACGGCATCGGTGTCCTTTATGGACGCCGCGAGCTGCTCGAAGCGATGCCGCCGTTCCTGACCGGTGGCTCGATGATCGAGCTGGTCCGCATGGAGCAGACCACGTTCGCCGCGCCGCCGCAGCGGTTCGAGGCGGGCACCCCGATGACGTCGCAGGCCGTCGGCCTCGGCGCGGCCGCCGACTACCTGTCGGCGATCGGCATGGACCGGGTCGCCGCGCACGAACACCTCCTCACCGAGGCGGCGCTGGCCGGACTCGGCGAGATCCCCGGTGTGCGGATCATCGGCCCCACCGACATGGCCGACCGTGGCGGGCTGGTGTCGTTCGTCATCGACGGCGTGCACCCGCACGATTCGGGCCAGGTGCTGGACAGCCTCGGCATCGCCGTCCGCGTCGGGCACCACTGCGCGTGGCCGCTGCACCGGGCCTGCTCGGTCCCGGCGACCGTGCGCGCTTCGTTCTACGTCTACAACACGATGACTGAAGTGGACGCTTTGGTGGACGGGGTGCGCGAGGCGCAGAAGTTCTTCGGGGTGGCCTGATGAACCTCGAAAGCATGTACCAGGAGATCATCCTGGACCACTACAAGAACCCGCACGGCCGTGGTCTGCGCGAGCCGTTCGACGCCGAATCGTTCCAGGTCAACCCGACCTGTGGCGACGAGGTGACACTGCGGGTGAAGGTCGACGACGGGAAGGTCGCCGACGTCTCCTACGAGGGACAGGGTTGCTCCATCAGCCAGGCCTCCACGTCGGTCTTGACGGATCTCGTCGTCGGGCACACCGTGGAGGAGGCGTTCACCACCATGGACGCCTTCGTCGAGCTGATGCAGGGCAAAGGTCAGATCGAGCCGGACGAAGAAGTGCTGGAGGACGGCATCGCCTTCGCCGGCGTGGCCAAGTACCCGGCCCGCGTGAAATGCGCCCTGCTCGGATGGATGGCGTTCAAGGACGCCGTCACCCGCACGACCAACGGAGTTGAGACGGCATGACCGAACAGCAGACCGAAACCCGCGAGGGGCGCACAGCCGCCGACCTCGACGCCGAGACCGCCGCCGCCCCGGACACCGCCGACTTGGCGAAGGTGGAGGACCTCGAAGAGGCGATGCGTGACGTCGTCGACCCGGAGCTGGGCATCAACGTCGTCGACCTCGGCCTGGTCTACGACATCCGGGTCGAGCCGGACAACACCGCCACCATCGACATGACCCTGACGTCCGCGGCCTGCCCGCTGACCGACGTCATCGAGGACCAGACCGGCGCCGCCCTCGTCGGCGGCGGAACGGGCCTGGTCAAGGACTTCCGGATCAACTGGGTCTGGATGCCGCCGTGGGGCCCGGAGAAGATCACCGAGGACGGCCGCGAACAGCTGCGAGCCCTCGGCTTCACCGTCTGACCTCTTCGCGTATTCCGCGCTATGAAAGGTCCTTTCCTTGCGAAATTCGCAAGGAAAGGACCTTTCATAGCATTGGGGGCGGTAAGCGTATAACTCCCTATACTGCGTCTCGACGTGTGTGTTTTGGGTCGTTCCGACGAAGGCGTTTGAGGTGTCGACGGCGGCTGGACCGACTAGCGACACCTTCCTCAGTACATGATGGCCCCCTTCCTTGCGCTAGGCGCAAGGAAGGGGGCCATCATGTACTTCACCGCGAGTACCTGAGGAATCGCCGCCTCGCTTCCCGTGATTAAGCTGCCCGGATGATCGTCCGGTCCATCGCGCTGTTCGCGCTCGCCGCCCTGCTGGAGATCGGCGGAGCCTGGCTGATCTGGCAAGGCGTGCGGGAGCACCGCGGTTACCTCTGGATCGGCGCGGGTGTCGTCGCGCTGGGCCTCTACGGCTTCGTCGCGACGCTGCAGCCCGATGCGAACTTCGGCCGCATTCTCGCCGCGTACGGGGGAGTGTTCGTCGCGGGATCGCTGGCGTGGGGCATGGTCGCCGACGGCTATCGTCCGGATCGCTACGACGTCATCGGCGCGCTGATCTGTTTGGCGGGGGTCGGCGTGATCATGTACGCGCCCCGATGTTGAGCGTTCGTCGTGGTCGGTTTCATCGGGGCGATCGTGAGCGTTGCCCGCTCCGCCGGAAAACGACGAAAAGCAGCCGCAGTCCCACCAGTGCGCTGACCACCAGCAGGTTGTAGCCGAACATCTGATGCAGCGTGACGCCGGGCAGCATTTCCGGGCCGGTCGCGCTGCCCAGTAGCAGGACGGCCATCAGCCCGGTGGCCGCGCCGACGAAGGCCAGCAGGAGTTCGTGCACCAGACCGGTGACCACGTCGCGGTCGCGTTCGTCGGAGAACAGCCTGACGTTGACCGAAAGCCTGCCCTGTTCGAGTGCGTTGCCGATCCGGTCCACGCGGCGGGGGAGGCGGCGCAGTACCGGCAGCAGCGCCATCAGTTCGTTGGTGACGTTGCTGCGCAACGACTCCGGCCGCAATCCGGCGCCGACCTGCTCGGCGGCGTAGGCGCGGGATTCGACGACGATGTTGAATCCCGGTGCCAGCGCGGCCAGCGTTCCCTCCAGAGTGGCCAAGGCGCGGAACACCGCGGCGATCGGCGGGGGCACGCTGAGCCGGAAGTCGGCGATCACCCGGAACAGGTCGGTGAACATGTCCAGATCCGGGGCTTGTCCGTGATTGAAGTGCTTGGCCACCAAGGCACCCAGCGCCCGCTCCAGCCGCTGCTCCTCGATCTCGTCCGGCCGGTCGACGATCTCCAGCAGGCCGTCGCGCAGCGCGGCCGGGTCGCCGCGGTCGAGCGCGAGGATCAGGTTCTGCAGCCCGCCGCGCAGTCCCGAGTCGAGCCGTCCGACGGAGCCGAAGTCGAGCAGGCCCAGCCTGCCGTCGGCGAGCAGCAGGACGTTGCCGGGATGCGGGTCGGCGTGGAAGACGCCGCTGCCCATCACCTGGCCGAGCACGCACCGCAGCATCGAGCGCGCGAGTGCCGCCCGCTTCGCCACCGGGACCTGGTCTCGGGCGGCGGCGAGCGGTTTGCCGTCGAGGTGCCGCATCACCAGGACGCGATCGGTGGACAGTGCTTTGTGGACGGTCGGCAAAGCGACTTCGGTGCCGGAGTAGGCCGAGGCGACCGCTTCGATGTTCCTGGCCTCGGTGCGGAAGTCGAGTTCCTCGACCAGCGCGTCGGCGAAGCCTTCGGCGAGGTCGACGACGCCGAGGGAGCGGGCCCAGCCCGCGCGCTGGTCCAGCGCGGCCGCCACGCGGCGGACGATGTCGAGGTCACGGTCGACGAGCGCCTGCACCCCGGGCCGTTGCACCTTGACCACGACCTCCTGCCCGTCGCGCAGGCGCGCCCGGTAGACCTGCGCGATCGACGCGGCGGCGATCGGCTCCGGATCGAACTCGGCGAAGATCTCGTCCGGGTCGCCGCCCAGTTCCTCCTTCAGTACCGTCGCGACCTCGTCGGCGTCGGCGAAGGCCACCTGGTCCTGGAGTTTGCTCAGTTCGTCGATGAACACCGGCGGCAGTAGATCCGACCGCGTCGAGAGCAGCTGGCCGAGCTTCACGAAGGTCACCCCGCCCTCCTCCAGCGCGCGCCGCAGCGAACGCGCCAGTTTGGCGTGCCGGACCTGGGCGAGGCCGGGTTCGCGGCGGCCAGTGAGGTAGCGGCCGAGGCCGTGTTTGATCGCGATCCGGGTGATCTGAGAGTAGCGCCGCGTTCTGGCCGCGCGTCGGCGCAGCGAGCGGATCCGGCCGATCAAGCCGGGGCCGGAACCCGACGGCAGGACGAACTCCGCGACGAACAGGAACATCAGCGTCGCCAGGAAAGCACCGCCCGCCACCGGGATGATGAGCCCGGCGAAGGCGCCGCCGCTCGCGTACATCGGCCGGGGGAACGCGCTGAGGATGCCGCCCGCGACGAGCCAGCCGAAGCCCGCCGCGCACAACGCGCGGAGCAGGCCGATCCGCACCCCCAGCACGCGGCGGGCGGCGACCACGAGCGGCCACAGCATGAGCGCGTAGACGGGCAGGGTGAGCAGGCCGAGCAGCAGGTTCATGCCGATGAGGACATCACGAGCGGCCCGCGTGGGATTCCCGCTCCGGCGGGACGGAACTCACCCTTGAGAGGGAACGGACCCCGAAGTTGTAGGTCGTGGTCGCCTCCCGGGGCGCGAAGAGGATCCCGAGAAGGGCCATCGCGGCCGCCGCGAGGAAGCCGACGCGGAGATCGGTGAGGTCACCGAGGAACCCGATGAGCGGTGCCCCGGCGGCCTGGCCGAGCGCCAGCATCAGAAAGGCCGCGCCGACGCCGAAAGCGGGCGACGCCGGATAAGCCCTGGTGCCCCAGAGGATCAGCACGCCGGTCAGTCCGATGTAGACGACGCCGAAGAGCGCCGCCGCGATGATGAGCGCCGGAAGCGACCGCGTGGCGAGGGCGAAGAGCGCGGTGGCGACGGCGAACAGGAGCATCCCCGCCGACCAGGCCCGCCGAAGCCCCGACCGCGAGGTCAGCTCGGCGGTGAACGCGCCTGCCAGGCCGACAGCGCCGAGAACGATCCACACCACCGTCGACTCGGTCTCGCCGAGCCTGCCGACGTTCACGGCGATGTCCCGGCCGAACGTCCAGATCGCCGCGCTGGCCAGACCGAGCGTCGCGGCGGCGGGCAGCAGCCGTCCGGTGGCAGGTGGGAACAGCGGGTCCGGGAGCCCGCGTTCGCTCTTCTCCCTGACCGGCGGCACGACACGGGCGATCCACAGGGTCACCAGCGCCGAGGCCGCGGCGAAGGCCCACCAAGCCAGCCGCCAGTCACCGACGGCGAGCAGCGAAACCGGGCCGGAGATCAGCACGCCGAGCCCGGTTCCGGCGTTCACCACCGTCTGGGCGCGGTCGCGACGGGTCACGCGGACGACGCGTGAGACCGCGTCGGCGAGCGAAGGGGAGGCAAGGCCGGTGCTGGCCCCGGCGAGGACGACGCCGAGGGCGAGGGCGACGGCGTTCGGCGCGGCCGCGATCAGCGCGGTCCCTGCGGTCGCGGCCGCCCCTGCGGCGAGTGCTCCCGCCCGTGCGCCCCGGCGGGCCGTGAGGGCGGTCGAGGCGATCACGGCGAGGCAGTACGCGACGTAGCTTCCCGCCGCGATGGCGCCGAGGGTGCTGCCGTCGAGCCCGAATTCCGTCCGGAGGGCAGGCGCGAAGAGGCCGTACGCGTACCTCGCGAGTCCGTAGGAGACCGCGATCAGCGAAAGCCCCGCCGCAGTCAGCGTCAGCTCGCGTTTGTACGAAGAAACCATTAGTCCTCCTCCATGGGTATACCGAGCGGTATACCCATGGAGTGTTCCGGTAATGAGCGCTCAGGTCAACCGATCGGTATAGTCGAGGCATGCTGACCCCTGCCGGAGAGCGCGTCCTGAGTGCCGCGAGCACGCTCTTCTATCAGGAGGGCCTGAACGCGGTGGGCGTCGCGGCCGTGGCCGAGGCCGCCGGTGTCACGAAGAAGACGCTGTACGCCTGCTTCGGCTCGAAGACGGAGCTGACGGTCGCGTACCTGCGGCGTCGTCACGACGTCTGGTGGGCATATCTCGAAGAGCGGCTGGCCGAAGCCGATCCGCCTCGGGCGCTGACGGTCTTCGACGCCTACGTCGGCCATCCGAAGCTCGGGAGCGACCGCGGCTGCGCGTTCCTCAACGCGGCCGCCGAACTCCCCGCCGGACATCCCGGACTGGACGTGATCCGGCGGCACAAGGCGGCGGTGCGGGCGAAGTTCGCCGAACTCCTGCGCGAGGACGCGCCGTGGGCCGTCGATCCGGAGCGGCTCGCGGAGCAGCTGTTCCTGTTGCTGGAGGGCGCCGTGGCGCATACCGGCATCGACGGGGACGCGCACCGGGTCACTCTGGCGAGGGAGATCGCGGAAATACTGCTGAGGGATCCGCGCCGGCCCGGCGCAAGCTAGAAAGAGCGCATGCGACTTTTCGGCCCGCTCACGGATCGGGCGACCTACCGCAGATGGGTGTATTTCATCCTCGGCGGCGCCCTCAGCGTGCCGTACCTGCTTTTCGGCGCCATCGTGGTGCCCTCGTTGCTTCCGCTGGTCGTCACGATGGAGCGGGGGGTCGTCATCGCGGTGATCACCGTCGTCCTGGTGATCACCGCGTCGTCGTTCCTTCCCGCCGTCCGGGTGCTGGAGGGCGCGGCCGTGCGGGAACTGCTGGACGATCCGGTGCCGGGAGCGACGTTCGGGCCCGCGAGGAGCTGGCCCGTCCGGCTGCGGTCGACGGCGATGTACCTGCTGCACGTGGGCACCGGTTGCGTCGTCAGCCTGGCGAGCCTGTTCGTGCCGGTCGGCTTCGGGTTCACGATCGCGGCCCCGTTCACCGGCCGGATCGCACTGTCCACAGAGGATCCGATCGTGGTGCCGGAAGGCTGGGCGAGCGCGTGGATCCCGCTGGCGTTCCTGCTCGGCGTCGTGGCGCTGGCCTACGTCGTGTGGGGAGCGGGCGCGGTACTGACCCGCTGCGCCGAGAGCCTCCTGGGTGTCTCGGCCGCCGAACGGATCGCTCAGCTGGAGAAGCGCACCGAGCAGCTCGCCGAACGCAACCGGCTGGCGCGGGAACTGCACGACTCGGTCGGGCACGCGCTCAGCGTCGTGACCATCCAGGCCGGGGCCGCGCGCCGGACCCTGCGCTCCGATCCGGACTTCACCGAGCAGGCGCTCACCGCGATCGAGGACTCCGCCCGCGCCGCGCTGGACGATCTCGACCACGTCCTCGGGCTGCTGCGCGAGGAGACGTCGGCGCGGACGCCGCAGTCCGGGCTGGGGGAGCTGTCCTCGCTGGTGGAGGCGACCCGGCTGGCGGGGGCGGAGGTCTCGGCCGAGATCCGGGGCGAACTGTCGGCCGTGCCGCCGGTCGTCTCCCGCGAGGCCTATCGGATCCTGCAGGAATGCCTGACGAACGCGTTGCGGCACGCCGGTAAGGTTCCGGTGACCGTGCTCGTTGACGCCGGACCGGAACTGTTGCGGCTGCGGGTGGCCAACCCGCTCGGCGCCGCGGCGCCGTCACGGGACGGGGGCGGCCGGGGGCTGCGGGGAATGGCGGAACGCGTTGACGTGCTCGGCGGCACCATCACCGCGGGCCGCGCGGACGGACAGTGGAAGGTCGAGGTGGCGGTGCCATGGGGGAACCGGCGATGAGCATCCGGGTACTGCTGGTCGACGACGAACAGCTGATCCGGGCCGGGCTGCGGGCGATCGTCGCCTCCGAGCCGGATCTGGAGGTCGTCGGAGAGGCGGCCGACGGCGCCGAGGTGCCGGGGCTGGTCTCGCGGTTGCGGCCCGACGTCGTGCTGATGGACGTCCGGATGCCCGCGGTCGACGGTATCCGCGCGACAACACACCTTATGTCCACTCTGGACAATCCGCCGAAGGTGATCGTGGTGACCACCTTCGAAAACGACGACTACGTCTACGACGCCTTGCTGGCGGGTGCGAGCGGGTTCCTGCTGAAGCGGGCCCGGCCGGAGGAGATCGTCGCGGCGATCCGGACCGTGGCGGCGGGGGAGTCCCTGCTGTTCCCGGCCGCGATCCGGCGGCTGGCCGCGCAGCGGGCGAACAGAGGCCCACAGGACGGCCTCGCCGGCGCCGGGCTCACCGAGCGCGAACGCGAGGTGCTGCGGCTGATGGCGGGCGGACTGTCCAATGTGGAGATCGCGGGCGAGCTTTATCTCGGCGTGCAGACGGTGAAAACGCATGTCGGGAACGTCCTCGCGAAACTCGGTGCGAGGGACCGGACGCAGGCGGTCATCAAGGCCTACGACACCGGATTCGTCACACCGGCCGGCTGAACGCGATAGGGTTCCGAAGTGGATACCAACGTCAATCGTCGTCGCCTGCTGGGGCTGGGCACGGTCGCCGCCGCGGGCGCCGTGCTCGGGACGGTGCAGGTCGCGCACGCCGCCGAAGAGTCCGAATCGGACACCGCCGCCGCCGACGCTTCGGCCGCCGCTCACCGGATCGCCCAGGTCTACGCCCGGGAAACCGCGAAGGCGGGCGGGACCTGGTCGTCCTCCATCAGCGTCGCGGATTCCGCCGGGAACCCGGTGTCCGCCGTCTCCGAGCGAGCCGACGAGGTCGTCGAGGCCTACAGCGTCAACAAGATCGCGGTCGCCACCGCGGTACTCGACAAGATCGACCGCGGCCTGCTCACCCTGGACCAGCGCGTCGACGTCACGGCCGACATCGTCATCAAGGACACCGACGGCATCTTCGGTCTCGACGGCGCGTATCCGAGTTCGGTGACCCTCGGGCACGCGATGGCCGCGCTGCTCACGCTGTCGGACAACACCGCCGTCCGCCTGTGCGGGCTGGCGTGCCCGTCCGCGGAAGTCAACGAGATCCTGCGCGGCAAGGGATTCGTGCACACTCAGGTGGTGCCGGTGGCCAACCCCAACCGGTTCTTCCTCGGCAAGACCACTCCGGCCGAGACGCATACGCTGTTGCGGAAACTGGTCGCCGGGACGCTGCTTTCGGCGAAGTCCACCGAGTATTTGCTGACCATCTTGCGTTCGCTGAGTGCTTTCACCGACGGTGTGCGGCTCGACCTGACGTCGGCCGAGCGGCTGCGGGTCGCCACGAAGGCGGGCTGGTTCAAGGACGGCCGCAACGAGGCCGGGGTGATGTTCAGCGCGGACGGCAAGCCGATCCTGACCTATGCCCTGTTCGCCTCCGGTGAGTTCGCGGGCGACCCCGAGGTCAACAAGGACGACTACGCCGCGACACATCCGGCGCTGAAGGCGCGGACGCGGCTCGGGAAGACGATGTTCCGTTCGGTCGAGAAGCTGACGGCCACCACTGCCCGCACCTACGCGACCGCTCCGTACCGCGCTTCCAACGGCGGCTGAGGCTCAGTCGAGGAGGGTGAGGATCAGCGCGGCCATCGCGGCGGGGCCCCCGCTTTCCGGAGTCAGCACCAGATCCGGGCTCTCCGGCCGTTCGTAAGGCGCGTCCACCCCGGTGAAGCCGCTGATCTCGCCCGCCCTCGCCTTCGCGTACATCCCCTTGGGGTCGCGGTCTTCGCAGACCTCGAGCGGGGTGTCGACGAAGACTTCGAGAAACGGCAACCCGGCCGCCTCGTGCGCGGCGCGGGCGAGTTCACGATCGGCCTGGTACGGGCTGATCAGCGACACCACCGACACCACTCCGGCGTCGGCGAACAACTTCGCGACCTCCGCGACGCGCCGGACGTTCTCGGCGCGGTCTGCCGGGCTGAAGCCGAGGTTGCCGTTCAGCCCGTGCCGTAGATTGTCGCCGTCCAGCAGATACGCGGGCCTGCCGGACGCGACCAGCCGTCGCTCCAGTTCCACGGCAACACTCGACTTCCCGGACGCGGAAAGCCCGGTGAGCCAGACGGTGAGCCCGCGCGTCGCACGTTCCGCCCTGGTGACGGCGGCGGTATGCCAGACGACGTTCGACGCCGTCACGCTCGGACCGGTGATCATGCCCGCCGCGACCGTCGCGCCGGAATGCTCGTCCACGAGGAGGAAACCGCCGGTGGACCGGTTGCGGCGATAGGAATCGAACTGCAACGGCTGCCGTGAGCGCAGCCTGATTCGGCCGATCTCGTTGAGGGACAAGGACTTCGCGGTCTCGTCGCGGTGCAGTGTGGTGACGTCGATGCGATAGTCCAGGTCGCTGATCTCGGCCTTGGTCTCGCGGGTGGTGTGCCGCACGACGTAGCTCGCGCCAGGGGAGAGGACGCTTCGTTCGGAGAACCAGCAGACCATCGCGTCGACGTCGCGGCCGGTGTGAGGGCGGTTTCCGGGACGGCAGATCAGGTCGCCGCGGCCGAGGTCGAGGTCGTCGGCGAGTTCGATCGTGACGGCCTGCGAGGCGAAGGCTTCGGTGATCGTGGTGCCGCCCGGGCCCCAGATCGCGCGGACCGTCGTGGTGAACCCGGAGGGCAGCACGGTGACCTCGTCGCCGGGTTTGAACACCCCGCCCGCGATGGTGCCGGCGTAACCGCGGAAATCGCGGCTGTGCTCGCGGATCACGTACTGCACCGGGAAACGCGCGTCGACGAGGTTGCGATCCGAGGCCACATGCACCTGTTCGAGGTGGTGCAGCAGGGAAGTTCCTGCGTACCAAGGCATACTGGTGCCACGATGCACGACGTTGTCGCCGTGCAGGGCCGACATCGGGACGAAGGTGAGGTCGTGCACCTGCAGCTTCATCGCGAAGCGCCGGAAGTCCTCGCGGATTTCCTCGAAGCGTTCCTGCGACCACTCGACGAGGTCCATCTTGTTGACGCACAAGACAAGGTGCGGGATCCCGAGCAGGCTCGCGAGGAAGGCGTGCCGACGCGACTGTTCGAGCACACCTTTGCGGGCGTCGATCAGGATCAGCGCGAGGTCCGCGGTGGACGCTCCGGTGACCATGTTCCGGGTGTACTGCACGTGTCCCGGTGTGTCGGCGATGATGAACTTTCGCCGGGGGGTGGCGAAATACCGGTGGGCGACGTCGATCGTGATGCCCTGCTCGCGTTCGGCGCGCAGGCCGTCGGTCAGCAGCGCGAGGTTCGGATACGCCTCACCGCGGTCGCGGCTGGTGCGTTCGATGGCTTCGAGCTGGTCGGTGAACACCGTCTTCGAATCGAAGAGCAGTCGTCCGATCAGGGTGGACTTCCCGTCGTCGACACTGCCCGCGGTGGCGATCCGGACAAGCTGCGAAGCGCCCATCAGAAGTAGCCTTCCTTCTTCCGGTCTTCCATGCCCGCTTCGGAGATCCGGTCGTCGGCGCGGGTGGCGCCGCGTTCGGTGAGCCTGCTGACGGCGACCTCGGCGACCACCTCGCCCGGGGACTTCGCCGTCGACTCGACGCAGCCGGTGCAGGTCGCGTCGCCGACAGTGCGGAACCGAACCGTTGCCTCGTAAGGGGTTTCGCCTTGCGCGAGGGTGAGGAACCGGGTGTGCGCGAGCAGCATCCCGTCCCGCTGGACCACCGGCCGCCGATGCGAGTAGTAGATCGACGGCAGGTCGACCCCCTCGGCCTCGATGTACTGCCAGATGTCGAGTTCGGTCCAGTTCGACAGCGGGAAGACGCGGATGTGCTCGCCCTTGCGATGCCTGCCGTTGTAGAGATCCCAGAGTTCCGGCCGTTGATTGCGCGGATCCCACTGGCCGAACTCGTCGCGGAAGCTGAACACGCGTTCTTTCGCGCGCGCCTTCTCTTCGTCGCGCCGCGCGCCGCCGAAGACGGCGTCGAACGCGTGCTCGCGGATCGCCCGCAGCAGGGCGGCGGTCTGGAGCCGATTTCGGCCCGCCTGGGGATCTTCGACGACGCGGCCCGCGTCGATGTCGTCCTGGACGCTGGTGACCACGAGGCGGAGGCCGTACGTGTCGACGGTGCGGTCCCGAAACTCGATGACCTCGTCGAAGTTGTGCCCGGTGTCGACGTGCATCACCGGGAACGGCGGCGGCGACGGCCAGAACGCCTTGGCCGCCACGTGGAGCATCACCATCGAGTCCTTGCCGCCGGAGAACAGCAGCACCGGCCGTTCGAACGTCGCCGCGACCTCGCGGAAGATGTGCACGGCTTCGGCTTCGAGTGCTTCGAGATGGGTGAGCTCGTATGCCGGGGACGTCATCGTGACCTCCGTGGTTGGAGATCAGAAAAGTAGAACAAGTTCTTGTGCTTGGTCAAGGGGAAGAGGACGCTGTCGGCATGGACTTGGTCGCACTCGAAGAGATCCGACGCCTCAAAGCCCGCTACCTCCGGTGCCTCGACCTGAAACTGTGGGACGAGATGGCCGAAACCCTGACCATCGACGCGCACGCGCGCTACGGCACGCCGTCGTATGGCAAGCCGTTGGAGTTCGAGGGTCGCGACGCGATCGTCGGGTTCATGCGCGACGCCGTCGGGTCCGGCGTCACGACGGTGCATTTCGCCGGGCAGCCGGAGATCGACGTCGACGGCGACACCGCGCGGGGTACCTGGCTGATGCGGGACAAGGTGATCGTCCCTGAACACCGGGTGGTGATCGAAGGCGCGGCGTTCTACGAGGACACCTACCGGCGCGTGAACGGCGCCTGGCTGGTCGCCTCGACCCAGTACGACCGGCTGTACGAGACGATGACGTCGATGGACGACCTGCCGAGCTTCAAGCTCACCGCGAACCGGTGGTCCTGACCCCGCGTTTAGTCCTCTGAATGCGGTCCTTGCGCGCGCAACTACCGCATCCAGAGGACTAAGTGCGGGGGTGACGGCCGCCGGATTCGGCGGTGACGGCGTCGGCGGTGGCGACCAGCGCCGCGCCCCGCCGCGCGATCTCGGCGCCGGTGATCGACTCGCCGACCGACAGGGTGAGCACCAGTTCCTGCCGTCCGGCGGCGTCGAACGTCGGCGCGGCGAGCAGGCTCACCGCGTGTTTGCGGCGCGGTTCCAGGTCGGCGCCGAGGTAGACGCGCTCGCCGAGGCTCGAGACGAGTTCCCCGACCAGGCCACGCACTTCCGGCGGCAGTTCCTCCGCGCCGACGCCTGCCATCAGCGAGTAGAGCCGTCGCCCCGCCGAGGTCAGGCTCTCCACCAGGTAACCGTGTTCGCGGCATTCGGCGACGACGCGGCGCAGGTGCGCTTCGTCCAGCCGCACCGGCACGGCCGGGGGCTTGGCGAGCCACGCGTCGAACGCCGCGTCGGAATCCCACAGCACGTACATCAGCCCGACCGGTGGCGCGAACGGATAGGTCTCGCCGAGTTTGACCCGCCCCGGTCCGGCGCTCTGCAGCATCAGGATCCGGTCGCCGACCACGGCCGACGCGGTGCAGGTGGCGCCGTAGCGCTTGCTGAGATCCTCCAGATGCCGTCGCGCGACCTCGCTCGCGCCGAAGCCTTCGCCCGCGACGCGGCCCGCGGCGATCATCGCCGGCCCGAGCCGGTACGTGACCGGCTGTGGGTCCCGGACGAGGTAGCCACCCGCGGTCAGCTCGGTCACGATGCCCAGGCAGGTCGGCTTGGCCAGCTCCAGTTCGCGCGCGAGTTCCGAAAGCCCGAAGCGCTGTCCGGGGCGTGCGGCGAAGAAATCGAGCAGCCGCACGACCCGTTCGGTCGGCGGAGAGCGCCGAGTCACGGTCATTGACCCATCCTTAGAACGCGTTCTAGTCTGATCCAGCGCAGAACGTACCAAGTCGGTACGTATTTGTACCAGTATGAGGAGTCGCCGGTGCTCACTCAACCGTTCGCCGACGCGATCGTCGAAGCCGAGAAGGTCATCGCCGAGGCGCCGCACATCCGGACCGAACAGGATCTCGTCGAGGGGTACGACTACCTCGCCGGAAGCATCCGCGCGTCCCTGCAGATGGCGTGGGCCTACGAACGCGACTACCCGTACTTCACCCAGTCCACCGGCCCGTACACGAAGATGGGCCTGGACAACCCCGACACGCTGTACTTCAACGCGAACATCCGCGAGGACCGCGAGTACGTCGTCACCGGGACGCGGGGGAGCACGACCGACGTCAGTTTCCAGGTCCTCAACGGCGACTACTCGCCCGTCGAGGTGCCGGACAGTCTCGCCGCCTTCGACGACCGTGAGATCGAGATCGCCGAGGACGGCGCGTTCGAACTCCGCTTCGGGCCGGCCAAACCCGACCCCGGCCCCAACTACTTCGTCCTCGGCCCCGGCTCGTCCATGCTCGTGGTGCGCGAGGTCTACAGCGACTGGGCCACCGAACGCCGCGGCACGATCCAGATCCAGTGCGCCGACACCGCGGGTGGCGCCCCCGCGCCACTCACGCGCGACGTGCTGGCCAAGCGCTACGGCGTCACCGGCAAGATCCTGCTGAGCAGGCTGCGGACCTTCCTCGCCTTCCCGAAGTGGTTCTACCTGAACCTGCCGGTGAACACGATGACCGAACCGCGCCCCACGCCGGGCGGCCTGACCACGCAGTACTCGTCGGCCGGGCACTACGAACTCGGCGACGAGGAGGTCATGATCGTCACGGTGCCGCGATCGGACGCGCCGTACCAGGGCATCCAGCTCGGCAGCATCTGGTACCTCTCGCTGGACTACATCAACCACCAGACCAGCCTCACCGCCGACCAGGCGCGGGTCGACCCGGACGGCAAGATCCGGTTCGTGCTCAGTGAACGCGATCCGGGCTTGGCCAACTGGCTCGAACGCACCGGGCACGACCGCGGGTACGTCCAGATCCGCTGGCAACGGCTCTCCCGCGCGCTCGACGCCGCCGACGGTCCCGAGGTCGAGGTGGTGAAGTTCGGCGAACTCGCCGACCGGCTGCCGTTCCACGGAGAGGCGCGCGTGACCCCGCAAGAGTGGGCGGAGCGGATCGCGGCCCGCCAGGCCGCCGTCGCGGCGAGGATGCTGGGATGACCGATCTGTTGCGGGACAAGGTGGTCGTGGTCTCCGGTGTCGGACCGGGGCTCGGCCGGTCCATCGCCGTGCGCTGTGCCTCGGCGGGTGCCGACGTCGTTCTCGCCGCCCGCACCGAATCCCGGCTCGCCGAGGTCGCGAAGGAGGTCGACGCGCTCGGCCGCCGCGCGGTCACCGTGCCCACCGACATCACCGACGACGCATCGGCCGCGAATCTCACCGAGGCCGCGCTGACGGCATTCGGGCGCGTGGACACGTTGGTGAACAACGCTTTCGCCATTCCGCCGATCATGGACCTCGCCGACGTCGACCTCGCCGACGTGCGAGCGGGCTTCGAGACCAACGTGCTCGCCGCGCTCCGGCTCACGCGCCTGTTCACCCCGGCGCTCGAAGAGAGCGACGGTTCGGTGGTGATGATCAATTCGGCCGTGCTGCGGCATTCGCGGCGGACCTTCGGCGCGTACAAGATGGCGAAGTCGAGCCTGCTCGCCCTCGCGCAAAGTCTCGCTTCGGAACTCGGCCCGCGCGGGATCCGGGTCAATTCCGTGGCGCCCGGCTACATCTGGGCGGACTCGCTGAAGTGGTATTTCGCTTACCTGGCCAAAGAACGCGGCGTGCCGCCAGAGCAGGTATACGCCGAGACGGCGGAGACGATCGATCTGCGCCGCCTGCCGGAACCGGACGAGATCGCCGACACCGTCGTGTTCTTCGCCTCGTCACTGGCAAGGTGCGTCACCGGTCAGTGCCTCGACGTCAACGCGGGCGAATATCACCACTGAAGGGGAGAACATGCTTCCAGGACGGGAAAACGTCGGCACCGTCGAGGATCTGCACGCGTCGGCGGCGAAACTCACCGGGCTGGACGACTTCGGTGGCGACGACCATCTCGAAGGACTGCGGGTCCTGCTGGATTCGTACGCCGGGGAGGCGGGGCTGACGCCGTACGGCAACAAAGTCCACCGCGCTTTCCTGCGCGGCGCTCTGGTGGCGAGGTCGTTGAGCGAGGCGTCGTGGAAGCAGAATCCCGCCCACGCCGAGGTTTCCCTCGAGCGGCCGATCTTCGTCACCGGTCTGCCGCGCACCGGGACCACGGCGCTGCACCGGTTGCTCACCGAGGACCCGGCGCACCAAGGACTGGAGGTCTGGCTGACCGAGGTGCCGCAGCCGAGGCCGCCGCGTGAGACCTGGGCGGAAAACCCGGTGTTCCAAGGGATCCAGGCGGGCTACGAACGGCATCACGTCGAACATCCCGAGTTCATGGGCCTGCATCACATGTCGGCCGATCAGGTCGAGGAATGCTGGCAGCTGCTGCGGCAGGCGCTCAAGTCGGTGTCCTACGAATGCCTCGCGCACGTGCCCTCGTATTCGCGCTGGCTGGACGGGCAAAGCTGGACCGACGCCTACCGCAGGCACCGGCGCAACCTGCAGCTGATCGGGCTGCCCGATGCCGGACGCCGTTGGGTGCTCAAGAACCCGAGCCATCTGTTCGCGCTCGACGCGCTGCTTGAGGTGTATCCGGACGCGTTGATCGTGCAGACTCATCGCGCGCCGAGCACGATCATCGCGTCGGTCTGCAGTCTGAACGAGCAGGCGTCCGACGGCTGGTCCGACGTTTTCCGCGGTGACGTGATCGGCCGGAGCCAGCTGGATCTGTGGGCGCGGGGCGCGGAACGGGCGCTCGAAGCGCGGACGCGGCACGATCCGGCCCGGTTCCGCGATGTCCGGTACGAGGATTTCGTCGCCGATCCGATCGGGACGGTCGAAGGGGTCTACCAGCATTTCGGGCTGCCATTGTCGGCGGAAGCACGGGACGCGATGACCGCCTTGCACGTCGAAAGCCGCACCGGGGAAAGGAAACCCGTGCACCGGTACGACCTCGCCGACTTCGGCCTCACCACGGGCGAGGTCGACGAACGCTTCTCCGCCTACCTGGCCGCCTACGACCTCTGAACCTCCCGCGTTTCGTCCTCTGAATGCGGTTTTTGCACGCGCAACTACCGCATTCAGAGGACGAAACGCGGGAGGTCAGAAGCCCGCGGCGGCGCGTGGGGAGGGCAGGCCCCGGGTCGTGATGCCGCGCAACACCTCGACGCGGTCCGAACCCGGGCGTCCGAGCACCCAGCTGGACCCGGGCACCTCCTTGGCGCGCTTCTTCAGCGGCGCCAGCAGCCGGGAAGCGTCCTTGTAAGACCTGATCGCGCCGTTGCCGCACACCAGGGTCGCGAGTGACACCGTCACCGGCATCTCGTCGGCCGACCACGGGGTGTCCAGCAGCGCGGCCGCGACCGTGCCGATCTCGTCGACGTCGCAGGCGATCAGGAAATCGTCCCCGCCGACGTGGCTGACACGCATCCGCCGCAACCGGGACTCCAGGTCGGTGAGCGTCCGGCCGAGGCTGCGGATCAGGTCGTCGCCCGCGGCGAACCCGGCGGTGTCGTTCACCGTCTTGAACGAGTCGACGTCCAGCCAGGCCGCGACGAACGGTTCCCGCGCGTTGATCCGGCGGTCGACGTCCCTGGCGACGGCGTCGCTGCCGGGCAGCCGGGTCAGCGGGCTCAGCGACACGGCCTCCTCGACCTTCGCCTCCGCCACCCCGCGGACGACCTCCGTCACCAGCACCACGCCGAGGCAGCGGCCGCGATCGTCGACCACGACGACGTCGTCGCCGGTGCGGCTCCAGTCCGCGTCGGTGACCAGTTCGAGGAATTCGAGCGCGCTCGCGTCCACGTGGATGGTGTGCGGCGCGTCGGCGAGCCGCGAGGCGGGCCGCTTGGCATGCAGGGCGTGGCCGTACATCCCGGTCACCGAGACCAGGAACCGCGTCCGGTCGACCGACCACTGTGGACGGTGCCGGTCGTCGATCCCGACGACGCCGCTCGGCCCGTCGGCCGCGGCCAGCACCTCGCGCACGTCGTCGCAGGTGGCGTCTTCCGGCAGGGTGGTCGCGGGTCGCAGGAAGTCGCCGACGCGGCGGGCGCGGGCGGTGCCGGGGATGAACGGGCCCGGCGCGTCCGGGGCGGGCAGTGGCGCGTGGTTGCCGTCCGGCGGCGCGAGCAGGTTGCCCTGCGCGATCCGCACGCCGAGCTTCCGCGCCGACTCCAGCTGCTCGGTGGTTTCGAGCCCGGTCGCGACCAGCCGGTTGTCGGTACGCGACGCGAAGTGCAGCACCGCCTCGACCACCGCGACGGCGGCCGGATCGTGCGGCAGGCCCCGGAGCACCGTGCGGTCCAGTTTCACCAGATCGATCGGCGCGGAGGCGAGCAGCGTGAGCGGGAGGTCGCCGCGGCCCAGGCCGTCGAGCGCCAGCCGGAAGCCGAGGTCGGTGAGCCGTCGCATCCCGGTGAGCAGCTGATCGGCCGGGACCAGGGAGAACGGCGGCCCGATCTCCAGTACGACGTCCCTGGTCCGGCGGCCCGCCAGGCCGAGCGCGTCGGTGAGCGGGTCGAACTCCGGCGGCGGCGCGGCCACGGTCCTGGCGGACAGGTTCAAGTGCAGGGGGAGGGTGTTCCGCGGGTCTTTCTGCTGGCGCACCGCCTCGGCGGCCAGGCCGATGTCGACCTCGGCCAGCTTGCCGCTGCGCCGCGCGTCGGCGAGCAGTTCGTGCGCGGTACCGCGTCCCGGCCGCGCCAGTGCTTCGAACGCGACGACGCCACCGGTGTGCAGGCTGTACAACGGCTGGTAAGCGAAGCGGACCGCGATCTGCAACGTCACAACCGCATATTCGCTGGTGACGGTCCGAAACGAAACACGTGTCAACTGATGTTCATCGGGAAGGCACCCGGGTTACCTAGAACGGAGCAGTCCGCGGGGCCCATGCCACCCGATCAGGTGTTTTCTCACTGACCACGGCGCCATCCGGAAAAGTGCCGCCATCGCTTCGGTCGTACCTGACAGGTCTTCGCGACCCGATGTGAACGCTCGCTGAAGCTCGACGGGAAGTGAGAAGAACAGCTCGAAGAACACCGGGAGCAGTTCGGACGGCATCCCGCACAGGCTGCGCAGCCCGTGCTGCCGCAGTTTGTGGACGGTTCGGGCGGAGGACGGCCAAAGCACCCGGTGAGCGGCCGACGCGGCCTCGGCCGGCCCTCGCTCCCACGCGCGGGCGACGGCGTCGGCGACCGGATCCGCGAGCCGCACCGAGGTCGCGACGCTGTACCCCGTCGCCGGATGCACCAGGCCGCCGGCGGCGCCGAACGGCACCGTCCGGCCGCGCCGGGGCGACGGCACGTCGAGCACGATCCGGACGCGTTCCTCGCGCCCGCGTGACGGCAGCCCGACGGCCGCCAGGCGGACCCGCAGCCGCGCCGACAGGAGCTCCAACGGCAGGCCGGGCTTGCGGGCCAGCGAGGTCTCCTCGACCAGGACGGTGCCGTCGCCGAGCGGCAGCACGTACAGGAAACCGGACTCGGTCTCCCGCCAGTCCATGAACACGGCCGTGTCGGGGCTGTCCACCAGCCGTAGTGCCTCCTCGGCGGGCAGCACCATGCCGAACGCCGTCTGTTCGTACCGGTTTCCCCGGAGCCGGGCTCCGGAGGCGTCGAAGTACAGCCCGGCCGCGAGGACCCGGCCGTCCTCCAGCCGCACCGACGAACCCTGCTCGCCGTGGTCCACACCGGACACCGTCCCCCGGACGACGTCATAGCCGCCGGTCAGCCACGTACGCAGCCCCGCGTTGTCCAGCACGAGGTACTGCCGTTCGAGGACGTGCGGTCCGGTGCCGAAGGCGAGTGTCGTCGAAGGCGCGCAGGCGATGGCGCTCTCCGGCAGTGAGGGCAGTTCGTCGGCCCACAGCCCGTAGGTCGCCCGCCAGCGCCTCTCCGGCGCGGGGTCGATCAAGACCGTCGCCAGGCCGCGTCGCGCGCAGGCACGAGCCAGCGCGCGCCCCGCCGGGCCGCCGCCCGCGATCACCACGTCCGCCACCTGAGCATCTCATCATGCCGCCGCGACGGATACGGTGTCACGCATGGAACAGACCGATCCGAGGACGTGGCGGCGCGAACCGGAGAGCGCGAGCGCCGGGTTCAGCGATCTCGCCACGAGCCCGTTCCGGATCGACAGGGACCGCATCGCGGCGTCGCCGTTCTTCGCCCGGCTCGGCGGGGTGACCCAGGTGGTCAGCGCCGGGGGTGCCGGACTGCTGCACAACCGGCTCACGCACAGCCTCAAGGTCGCGCAGGTCGCCCGCGCGATCGCCGAGCGGATCAACTCCACCAGCGATTCCGCCGAACTCGCCGCGAAACTGGGCGGCTGCGACCCGGACGTCGCCGAGGCCGCCGCGCTCGCGCACGATCTGGGGCATCCGCCGTTCGGACATCTTGGCGAGCAGACCCTGGACCGCATCGCCCGGCACCGGTTCGGCCTCGCCGACGGTTTCGAGGGCAACGCGCAGTCGTTCCGGATCATCACCACGACCGACGTCCGCGGCCCGTCCGCGTCAGGGCTCGACCTCACCACGGCCGTGCGCGCCGCGGTGCTGAAGTACCCGTGGGCGCGGCTGCACGTGCCCGACCCGCATCCGACGTCGATGGCGGTCCAGCCGCGCGGCGCGGCCGAGCCTGCCGACGCCCCCGGCACCGGCGCGAGCAAGTTCTCCGCCTACAGCACCGAACTCGACGACTTCGCCCAGGCACGGGCGCCGTTCGACGGCCGGATCGAACCCTGGCAGCAGACCGTCGAAGCGTCCGTGATGGACACCGCGGACGACATCGCCTACGCCATCCACGACCTGCAGGACTTCCACCGGATCGGGGTACTGCAGCACGCGCCGGTCGCCGCCGAGTTCACCGGGTGGGTCGAGCACGCGCTGGACCTGGCCGGGCTGGACGACGCGACCCTCATTGCCGAACGGCGGCTGCCCGGTCGTTCGCTGGAACGGCTGCGCCGCCGGATGCACGCCAAGGACGGCTGGATCGTCGACGACGACGCGTTCACCAGCGCCGTCGCCCGTGTCCGCGCCGAACTCGTCGACGGTCTGCTCGCCACCGGATTCGACGGGTCCATCGAGGCCGAGCAGGCCACCGCCGCCTTTTCCGCGAAGTGGACCGCGCGGCTCGTCGACGGCGTCCAGGTGGTGCCGTCGCCCTCGACCCGGACAGGGCATCTCACGCTGCGGCCCGCGCAGTGGCACGAGGTGCAGGTGCTCAAGTTCGTGCACCGCCGGTTCGTGCTATTGCGCCCCGAACTGGCGCTGCACCAACGCGGCCAGGCGAGCCTGGTGACCACGCTGGTCGACGCGCTCGACGCGTGGCTGCTCGACCGCGACGAGTTCTACCGGCTGCCGCGACGGCTGCACGATCTGGTGGAGCTGGCGCAGTCGGAGTTCTCCGCGCTCGCGCGGACGTCGCCCGAACTGCTCATCGGGGCGACCGGGGAACCGGTCACCGGTGCGGACGCCGTCCGCGGGCTGGCGCGGGGGCGTGCGGTGGTCGACTTCGTGGCGTCGTTGACCGACAAGCAGGCGGTGACGCTTTTGGACGCCTTGTCCGGTCGCGCTTCGCAGCCTTGGTCGGACTCGTTCGTGCTGTAGGGCGTTCGGCATTACGCTGAACGCCTTTCCGAAGTCACTCGAACGGCTCCTGCCGCGGGTGCACGCCCGGTACTTAGCTTGATCCAGCCGGTGATCGCCGGCGTCGGTCAGCGTGAGTCGGGGCACGCGCCTAGGAATCGGAGGCGCATGTGCGTCCAACCCGTTCTAGCAGGAGAAGAAGAACGAGCCTGACCGCGGGCACCGCGGTGCTCGTCACCGCGCTGGGCCTGGTCGGCCCGCCCGTCGCGGCGGCGGAAACCGCGCAGTCCCCGGACGCGTTCTCGGCGAACACCGTCCGGCAGATCGAGGCCCTGCAGACGATCAAGAAGAGCCAGCACGCCGGTGAGTCCAAAATGGACAGCCGACTGCTCGTCGAACAGAAACTCCGCGCACAGCGGATGCCTGCCTCCGCGGTTCCCGCACTGGGGTCTGGGGCGAATGTCTCCGCGGCCGGCACCGTACTCGTGGACATCCGTGGGCAGGTCTCGGACGACCTCCTCAAGAGCCTGCGTGAATCCGGTGCGGGGATTCGCGCGGTCTCGGCCCGTTACGGCAGCGTTCGCGCCGAGGTTCCGCTGAACGCGGTCCCCGGGATCGCGGGCCGCGCCGACGTCAAGAAGGTCGAAACCGCGAACGAGGCGTTCACCGCCCGTCAGCTCACCGAGCCCGCCGCAGGCCAGGCGAAGCGGGAAAGCAAGGAAGAGAAGGCCGCCCGGATCGAGGGCGAGCTGAAGAAGGCCGTCGAGGCCAAGGGCCAGGTGGGCATCGCCGCCGGGCCGGTCACCAGTGAAGGCGACCGCGCGCACAACGCCGACACCGCGCGCCAGCAGTTCGGCGTCACCGGCGTCGGCACCAAGATCTGCGCCCTGTCCGATGGCGTCAACTCGCTCGCGGTCTCGCAAGCGCGCGGCGAACTCCCGGCGGGCATCGACGTCATCCCCGGCCAGGAGGGCGACGGCGACGAGGGCACCGCGATGCTCGAGATCATCCACGACGTCGCGCCGAACGCGTCGCTCGGTTTCGCCAGCGCGTTCAACTCCGACGCCAGTTTCGCCGACAACATCCGCAAACTGCGGTTCGACGCGGGCTGCGACGTCATCGTCGACGACGTCCTGTACTTCAAGGAATCGCCGTTCCAGGACTGGATCATCGCCCAGGCCGTGAACGACGTGACCGCGGACGGCGCGCTCTACTTCTCCTCGGCCGGCAACGAGGGCAACGTCACCGACGGTACCTCGGGCCACTGGGAAGGTGACTTCGTCGACTCCGGCAAGAGTGTCGGCAAGTACGCCGGTACCGCGCACAACTTCGCCGGTGCCGCGGGCAACCAGATCTTCGAGCCGATCTCGAACGCCTCCTCGGCGCGCGTGCCGGTCACGCTGTTCTGGTCGGATCCGCTGGGCGCCTCGAACAACGACTACGACCTCTACCTGCTGAACGCGGCGGGCAACGTCGTGGACTTCAGTCAGGACAACCAGACCGGCACCCAGGACGCCTACGAGCGCGTGGACACCCCCGCGGCCGGTGGCACCGGGTTGCGGCTGGCGATCGTCAAGTTCTCCGGTGAAGGCCGCTATCTGTCGCTTTCCGCGCTGCGCGGCCGGTTCTCCGATTCGGCGGACGGCCTCAAGGCCTACACCAGCCCCGGCGTGACCGTCGGGCACTCGGCCGCGCGGGCCGCGTTCAGCGTCGCGGCGGCACCGGCGGCCAAGGCGTTCCCCCGGGCGCTCGAACCGGGCGACCCGGCCAACCCGGCCGGTCCGTTCCCCGGTGCCTTCGGCGCGACCACCAAGGTCGAACGGTTCACTTCGGACGGTCCGCGGCGGATGTTCTACCAGGCCGACGGCACGCCGATCACCCCGGGAAACGTGTCCGGGACCGGTGGTGAGGTCCGCGCCAAGCCGGACATCACCGCGGCCGACGGCGTCTCCACCAGCGTCTCCGGTTTCACCACGTTCTACGGCACGTCGGCCGCCGCGCCGCACGCCGCCGCGATCGCGGGCCTGGTGCTCTCGGGCAACCCGGGACTGCCCCCGGCCGAGGTGCGCGAGGCGCTCGTCAACACCGCCGTGGACATCCTGACCCCGGGCCACGACAACTCCAGCGGCGCCGGCGTCATCCTCGCCGACAAGGTCCTCGCCTACACCGGCGCCAGCCCGCAGCCGTTCGCGAGGGCGGGCCAGCCGACGGTCACCCCGGCCGACGGTGGTTCCGCGCTCGACCCGGGTGACACCGCCAAGGTGACCCTGCCGGTGACCAACCGGGGTGACGGCACCGCGACGTCGACCAGCGTGGTGCTCACCAGCCCGACCCCGGGGGTCACGGTGGCGCCGCGGTCGAAGTCGTACGGCACGATCAGCCCCGGGCAGACCGGCGTCAACGACTTCACCATCACCGTGCCCGCCACGCAGGAACTCGGGGTGCCGGTGGTGCTGACCGCGCGGGTGACCTTCGCGGGTTCGTTCTCGCCGACCACGTCGACGTTCTCGCTGCCGGTCGGCACCCCGTCGCCGGTGACGCGGGACTTCGCCTACGCCGGAGCCGCGGTGGCGATCCCGGACAGTGACCCGACCGGCGTGACCGTGCCGATCGCGGTGAGCGGTGTCGGGCGCGCTTCGAAGGTGACGTTCTCGGTGGACGGGACCACGTGCGGCACCGACGAGAAGTCGGAGACGGTGGGCATCAACCACTCCTACGCCGGTGACCTGGTCGGCACGCTGACCTCGCCTTCGGGTGCCAAGGCGACCGTGTTCCAGCGCGGCGGCGGCTCGGGCAACAACCTGTGTCAGGTCGTCTTCGCCGACGCCGCGGCCGCTCCGTTCAGTTCGGTGCCCGCGGCGAACGCGCCGTTCACCGGGACCTACAAGCCGGTGCAGGCTCTCGGCGGCCTGATCTCCGGTGTGGCCGCCGACGGCACCTGGACGTTCACCGCGACGGACGTCGCCGGTGGCGACACCGGTTCGGTCCGCTCGGTTTCCTTGCACATCAACGGTTTCGTTCAGGCCGGTACGGCTGAGCGGCCCGCGGGCGTCGGCAAGTCCGTCGGCCGCGGTCCGGTGAAGCCGGTCTAGCTGCACGCGCGTTGATGGGGGAGGCGTGCGTGAAGGCGTCGGTACAGGGGGTCGTGAGTGGCGATTCGGGTTAGAACACGAATCGCCACCCCCCACCCCGCATGGGGCCCCCCCCCTTG
>NZ_JBVISU010000025.1:66172-77550 GCF_055575355.1 Amycolatopsis sp. NPDC034160
CGTGTGTGGGGGGGGGGGGCGTGGGAGAAGGCGGGGGGAAGGGGGGTCGGGGGGGGCGATGTGGGCGAAAACACAACTCCCCCCCCACGACCCAGCCGGGGCCCCGTACCTTGAGCACATGGCGAAGGAGCGGCAGGTGGCGGGCGGTGGCCGGGCGGTCGAGGTCGCCCCGGACCGGCTCGAAGGCTGGTACGCCCGCTTCGCCGTCCGTAACGACGGCATTCGGTCGACGGAAAGCACGCCGGACACCGTCACGGTCACCGCGGAGAACGGCGTCGTCGCCGTCGCGACCGTCCCCTTCGGACCGCTGAACACCGAAGGAATCGCGGCCGGTCTCGCCGTCGGCCCGCTCGTCGAGCACGCGCTGATCCCGCGAAGGATCGCGCTCCTGCTGGTGCGTCGCGGCGGGCACAGCGTCGGGATCGCGCGCGGGGGAGTGATCGTCCGGTCCAGGACCGACCGGCACCTCGTCCAAGGCCGGTCCGCGGCAGGCGGCTGGTCGCAACAGCGGTTCGCGCGGCGCCGGGAAGGGCAGGCGCGCACCGCGCTCCGTTCCGCCGCCGAGGACGCGTTCGAAGTCCTCGTACCACGACTATCCGAAGTGGACGCTGTCGTGCTCGGAGGGGACGGCCGGGCATTGGAAACACTGCGCGAGGACCGACGGTTGGCGCCGCTGTTCGCCCGTGCGGAGCCGCGCGTCCTCGACATCGCCGAACCGCGCCGTGCGGTGCTCGACGCCGCCGCCGAACGCGCCATCGCGGTCGAGATCACCCTGCACGAGCCGTGACGTCGGGCACGGTCGGATAAAACCGGTCGACATCGGCCCGTACACTGATCGCGTGGACATCCTCTTGGAGTAGCTCCTCGCCGGCCGTCGGCCGGCGAGTCGAAGCTGTCCACTCATCCACCCCTTTTACCGGGAGTTCCCGTGATCACGGCCTCTGGCCTGCAGCTGCGCGCTGGTTCGCGCATCCTGCTCGACGACACCAACGTCCGCATCCAGCAGGGCGACCGCATCGGCCTGGTCGGCCGTAACGGCGCCGGCAAGACCACCTCGCTCAAGGTGCTGGCGGGGGAGGGCGAGCCGTACGCGGGCGAGGTCCGCCGCAGCGGCGAGCTCGGCTACCTGCCGCAGGATCCGCGCGAGGGCGACCTGTCCGTCACCGCGAAGGACCGCGTGCTCTCCGCGCGCGGACTCGACGCCTTGCTGCGCAACATGGAAAAGGCGCAGACCGCGATGTCGGAGCTGGCGGACGACAAGGAACGCGACAAGGCGGTGAACCGCTACAGCCGTCTCGAAGAGCGGTTCGCCTCCCTCGGTGGCTACGCCGCCGAAAGTGAAGCGGCCCGGATCTGCTCCAACCTCGGTCTCGCCGACCGTGTGCTGGAGCAGACGCTGCAGACGCTCTCCGGTGGTCAGCGCCGCCGCGTGGAGCTGGCCCGGATCCTGTTCGCCGCCGCCGAGGCGGGCGCCGGTGGCAAATCCGAGACGATTCTGCTGCTCGACGAGCCCACCAACCACCTCGACGCCGACTCCATCAACTGGCTGCGCGGATTCCTGAAGCAGCACGACGGCGGCCTCGTGGTGATCAGCCACGACGTCGAACTGCTCGCCGACGTCGTCAACAAGGTGTGGTTCCTCGACGCGACCCGCGGCGAGCTCGACCTGTACAACATGGGCTGGCAGCGCTATCTCGACGCGCGCGCCACCGACGAGAAGCGCCGCCGCCGCGAGCGCGCCAACGCCGAGAAGAAGGCGTCCGCGCTGCAGCAGCAGGCCGCGAAACTCGGCGCCAAGGCGACGAAGGCGGTGGCCGCCAAGAACATGGCGCGCCGCGCCGAGCAGATGCTCGCCTCGCTCGACGAGACCCGCCAAGCCGACAAGGTGGCCCGGATCAAGTTCCCGGAGCCCGCCCCGTGCGGCCGGACCCCGCTCACCGCGGAGGGGCTCTCGAAGTCCTACGGTTCGCTCGAGATCTTCACCGGCGTCGACCTCGCGATCGATCGCGGTTCGAAGGTCGTCGTACTCGGATTCAACGGCGCCGGAAAGACGACTTTGCTCCGGCTGCTCGGCGGAATGGAAACTCCGGATACCGGCAAGACCATTCCGGGTCACGGATTGCGTTTGGGCTATTACGCACAGGAACACGAAACGCTCGACCATGATGCGTCCGTGTGGGAAA
Organism: Amycolatopsis sp. NPDC034160; assembly: GCF_055575355.1. Taxonomy (NCBI): domain Bacteria; kingdom Bacillati; phylum Actinomycetota; class Actinomycetes; order Pseudonocardiales; family Pseudonocardiaceae; genus Amycolatopsis; species Amycolatopsis sp. NPDC034160. The sequence continues at coordinate 68,356 of NZ_JBVISU010000025.1, forward strand.
ATATCCGGCGACTCGCGCCGGGTACGGGCGCACAGGAGTTGCGCAACCTCCTCGGGTCGTTCCTGTTCACCGGCGAGCAACTCGACCAGCCTGCCGGCACGCTCTCCGGCGGTGAGAAGACGAGGCTCGCCCTCGCCGGGCTGGTGTCCAGCGCTGCCAACGTTTTGCTGCTCGACGAGCCGACGAACAACCTGGACCCGGCCAGTCGTGCCCAGGTCCTGGACGCGCTCCGCAGCTTCGCCGGAGCCGTCGTCCTGGTGACGCACGACCCTGGCGCGGTCGAGGCGCTGGAGCCGGAACGCGTGATCCTGCTGCCGGACGGAACCGAGGACCATTGGTCCGCCGATTATCTGGAACTTGTCCAGCTTGCGTGAGGCCTGCGTCCGTTCGGGTGCTTGATCGATGCCATCCGGCCACTGAAATGGCCCAATGTGATCGCGGTTTCAGCAGTTTTGCGCTCGTCGTCTGGCATTCCGGCGCTCAGTGTTCGATCATTGCGGCGACAGGGGCGCCTAATGTGGCCCAGAACACTCTCGGCGGGAAGGCGATCGACGTGGCTGATCTCAAGAAAGGCGCGCGGATCACCGGCAACACGCGTGACAAGCTGGCCGCTGACCTGAAGAAGAAATACGAGAAGGGCTCGAGCATCCGCGCTCTCGCGGAGTCCACGGGCCGCTCGTACGGGTTCGTGCACCGGGTCCTCTCGGAGTCCGGCGTCCAGCTGCGTGGTCGTGGCGGTGCCACCAGGGTCAAGAAGAAGTAGTCACGAAGAAGTAGCGGACTGCTGCGCGGGGGGCGCAGTTCCCTTCCCCGGGACCGCTGTTTCGTCGGATTCGCCGCCGAGGAAGGCCAGCCTGGCACCGAGCAGGACCAGCGGATACACCAGGTAGCCGTACCTCGTCGCCGGAGTGAGCAGGATCAGCGCGCCGATCCCGACGGCGGTGCGCAAAAGCGCGTCCGAACCGGTCGTGGGGGGACGGCGGACCAGCCAGATCAGGATGGCGACGGCCGCGATCCCGAGCAGGGCGAAGGAAAACGCCGTGCCGACGGGGCCGAGCGAGGCGATGAGATGACCGGGCAACGGGCTCGCCGCCGGTGACTTGATCACGCCCATTCCCAGCGGGAACCGGAAGACGTGCTCGACGAACGCCTTCGGGTCCACGAGATACACCGGTAAGTGCAGGACGAGTGTCGTCACCACGAGTGCCGCGGCGAACCCGCCCAGTGCGCGAGGACCACGCCGCGTGAGCAGCAGGACACCCACCACGACCGCGGCGGGCGCGACGATGAGTTTCGCGCTGATCACCAAGGCCAGCACCAGACCCGAAGCGAACGCGCGGCCGGTCGAGGCCAGTGCGAACGAGAGGATGAGCAGGCCGACGATGGCCAGATCCGGTCCGGCGACGGCCCAGGTCAGCGCGGTCAGCGGGCAGGCGAGCGCGAGTTGTGCGGCGCTCACCGGGACTTTCGGCCACTTCAGCAGCCGCAACGTCAGCAATACGCACGCGACGGCGGCCAGCGCGAACATCCAGCGCGCGTCGGTGAGCGCGTCGGCGACCGGCCCGCCGCCCAGTAAGGCGCGCGGCAGGCCGAACACGGTCATCACCGGACCGTATGGCGTGTAATCGTTTACTTCCGCCGCGCGGCCGAGTGCGGTGACGTCGACGTACGGGGTTCCGTTCTCCAGCAGGAGTTTCGCCGACCGTTCGATCACCCAGACCTCGGGCTGGGCGGCCCAGGAGTTCGGCGTGATCAGCCAGTCCACTCCGGTCAGACGGCGAATGACGAGCAGTCCCAAGGGAAGGATCATCGCGAACAGGCCGATGGCGCCGATACTCGCCCACCGCGAGCCCAGCGCGCCGGACGGCCGGATGCCGCGCCGGGCGGCGACCATCAGCCAGCCGGTGTGGACCACGGCGAGGCCGTAACCTGCTACTGCGAAGTTCGCCCACACGCGATAGCCGTAGAATTCCGCGACAGCCGTGTTCACCGCGGCGAAGACGAGGCAGCCCGTGTAGAAGACCAGGTCGATGGTCAGTCGTCGCCGGTCTGGGTCCTTGGTCACCGGCTCAGGCTACCGACGCGGCGGTGTCCGCCGGAAAGAGGACGCGGAAACCGGGAAGCATCCGGTGTCCTTCGGTGTTGGTGCTGGTTATATCCGCGAAAAATCTCGACCAATGTCGAGGTTTACTGGGGGCGAGGAGAAGGATCCCATGGACAACACGTGGTCGCTGATGAACTCGGCGATGAAGTCGGCCGATGTTCCGAAGGGGCTGCACAAGGGGACGCTCCGTCGCGTCGCGCGCTTCGCCAGGCCGCACTGGCGAAGGTTGCTGATATTCCTGGCGCTCACCGTCGTTTCGGCGGTGCTGGCGGTGAGCACGCCGGTGCTGGCCGGGAAGGTGGTCGACACGATCATCGGCGGGCACGACGTGTCGCTGGTGGTGTGGCTGGCCGTGGTGATCGCCGCGCTGGCGCTGGTCGACGCCGGACTCGGACTGGCGGAACGGGCGCAGTCGTCGAGGATCGGCGAGGGGATCATCCTCGATCTGCGGGTCGCGGTGTATCGGCACGTGCAGCGGATGCCGATCGCGTTCTTCACCCGCACCCGCACCGGCGCTCTGGTGAGCAGGCTCAACAACGACGTCATCGGCGCACAGCGCACGTTCACCGCGACCCTGTCCGGTCTGGTCACCAACGTGATCCAGCTGGTCTTGTCGCTGGCGGTCATGATGACCCTGTCCTGGCAGGTCACCCTGCTGGCGCTGCTGCTGCTGCCGGTGTTCATCCTGCCGACGCGGCGGCTCGGCAGGCGGATGGCCACGCTGCAGCGAGAGGCCGGGCAGCTCAACGCGTCGATGACCACGCAGATGACCGAACGGTTCTCCGCGCCTGGAGCGACCCTGGTGAAGCTCTTCGGCGATCCGGAGCGGGAAACAGGCGATTTCGGCGCGCGGGCCGGGCGGGTGCGTGACATCGGGGTGCGCACGGCGATGCTGACGCGCTGGTTCCTGACCAGCCTGACCACCGTCTCCGCGCTCGCGCAGGCACTGGTCTACGGGCTGGGCGGCTATCTCGCGCTGACCGGCGCGCTCGCACCGGGCACCGTTGTCGCGCTGGCGTTGCTGCTGACCAGGCTGTATTCGCCGCTGACCGCGCTGGCGAACGTCCGGGTGGACGTGATGACCGCGCTGGTGTCGTTCGAGCGGGTCTTCGAGGTGCTCGACCTCAAGCCGATGATCGAGGAGAAGCCCGCCCCGCGCGAGCTGCCGGAAGGCCCGGTATCGGTGGAGTTCTCGGACGTCCGGTTCGGCTACCCCGCGGCGGACCGGTACTCGCTGGCGTCGCTGGAGGATGTGTCCACTTTGGATCATCGTGGTGGTGAGGAGGTGTTGCACGGCATCAGCTTCCGTGCCGAACCTGGACAGATGGTGGCCTTGGTCGGCTCTTCCGGCGCGGGCAAGTCGACGATCGCCTCCCTGCTGCCGCGGCTGTACGACGTCGACGCCGGCTCGGTTCGTTTGTCCGATGTGGACGTTCGTGAGCTGAGTTTCGCCGCGCTGCGCGAAACCGTCGGTGTGGTGACCCAGGACGGGCATCTCTTCCATGAGTCGATCCGGGCGAACCTCGAATACGCGCGGCCCGGGGTCACCGACGCCGAGATCTGGTCGGCGCTGGAACGCGCGCGGCTGGCCGAGCTGATCCGCGAGCTGCCGGACGGGCTGGAGACCGTGGTGGGGGAGCGGGGATACCGGCTCTCCGGCGGGGAACGCCAGCGGCTGACCATCGCCCGGCTCCTGCTGGCGCAGCCACGGGTCGTCGTCCTCGACGAGGCGACGGCGCATCTGGACTCGCAGTCGGAGGCGGCCGTCGGCGAGGCACTGACCGACGCGCTGGACGGGCGGACCGCGCTGGTGATCGCGCACCGGTTGTCGACGGTGCGGGCGGCGGACCAGATCCTGGTCGTCGAACACGGGGAGATCGTCGAGCGGGGAACCCACGAGGAGCTTCTCGCCCGGAAAGGGCGCTACGCGTCGCTGTACCTGACGCAGTTCTCGGAGGAGCCCGCGGCCGCGTGACCGGTCGTGAGTGGTAATGACGGTTCTAACCGTCATTACCACTCACGAGACTTGACCGGCCCGGCTACCGCAGCGCGGGGACGCGGGCACCGTACTTGGCGAGCAGCGCGGCGTTGGCCTCGTCGCCACCGTCCACGTTGGAACTGCGCCACAGCGGGATGTCGACGCCCTGCTCCGCACCGAGGTCGACGACCTCGGCGAGGACGAGGTTCCACAGGAACGCGTTGATCACTGTGGACAGTGGCGCGGTCCGAGGCGCGTCCGGCGGGTAGCTCGAGTCGCCGGGGCGGACGTGGGAGTCGAGCACGATGTCAGCTTCTTCGAGCAGCGTCGTCGCCGCGCGCTTCGGCGCGGCGGCCACGGACGCGGCCGAACTCACCGCGATGACCGACGCCCCGCGTGCCCGTGCCCCGGCGGCCAGTTCGACCGGGTACGGGTTGACGCCCGAGGTCGAGAACACCACCAGCAGGTCGTCGGGTCCCGGTGCCCGCTCGGCCAGCACCTCTTCCGCGAGGCCGGACCGGCGCTCGGTCTTGGTGCTGTGCTGCGCGCCGTGCAGCGGGAGCAGGTCGGGGTGGTACACCGGGTACACGCAGGCGAGCCCGCCCGCGCGGTAGAAGGTCTCGGCGACCGCGGCCAACGAATGCCCCGCGCCGGCGGTGAACACCAGCGCGTCGGCCCGGACGACCCCCAGTACCAGCTCGGCCGCCTGCCGGATCTGCGCCGCGTTACCCCGTTCGGCTTCCGCGAGCCGTTCGGCGACGTCTGCATAACGTTCGGTGGTGCTCACCACATCCGCCCTTCCGTCTGGAGGTCAGCGACGAATGTATCGCGTGGACCAATGGCCGAAGTGGAATACATCGAGTCATGATCGAGGTCGACCCGATCGCTGCGGCCGGGTTTCGGAGACTGGAGGGACCCAGGGTGAACGAGGCTGATCCCGCGGTACGGATCTGGCGGGTGCGTGGCGAGGCGAAAGCCGTGGTGCTGGTGCTGCACGGCGGTGCCGAGCACAGCCATGCCCGCGTGCCGTGGTGGCGGCTGGCGTATCAGCGGATGGTGCCCTTGGCGAAGGACCTCCACCGGGCGGGCCGGGCGCACGGGGTCGAGGTGCGCCTTCTGCGCAACCGGATCTACGGCTGGAACGACCTGGGCACCGACGCGATCGCCGACGCACGCTGGGCCCTGGAGCGGATCCGTGACGACCGTCCTGGCGTGCCGGTGATCCTCGTCGGCCATTCGATGGGCGGGCGGGTCGCGTTTCGCGTCGCGGACGACCCGGCTGTCATCGGTGTCTGTGGGCTGGCGCCGTGGACACCACCGGGTGAACCCTTCGACGCCGTCGAAGGCCGCGCCGTGCTCATCGCGCACGGCACCAAGGACCGGATGACCGATCCGGTGGCATCGCACGCGTTCGCGGAACGCGCCGAAAAGGTGACCTCGCGATCCGTGCGATTCGAAATCGACGGCGAAGGGCACGCGATGCTGCGGCGGTCCCGGGTTTGGAACCGTCTCGTGCGGGCTTTCACCTTCGGGCTGATCGACGTCGGGGGAGTCGACGAGACGCTGAGCGGCGCTTGGGATCGGCCTAGCTCCGAAAGGCTGCGGATCCCGGTATGAACCGGGCGGGAGGAAGCGCCTTTATGTCCACGTCAAGCCTCGACCGGGTGGTAGGTCCGTCCGGACTGCCCGTGCCCGACGAGTCGCGGTGGCCGGGATTGGCCACCCCACCGCATTCGCCCTTCCGCGCGTGGATCGCCGAGCAGTTGTTCCGGCAGGCGGTGCGCCCGCTGAACGTCCGTGTGCGGATGCCCGATGGTTCCCGGCTCGGCTCCGGCGGTCCGGACGCGCCCGAGATGCGCGTCCACCGCCCCGCCGCGTTCTTCCACCGCCTCGGCGTGGACGCGAAGATCGGCTTCGGCGAGGCCTACATGGTCGGCGACTGGACGACCGACGCGCTCGCCGAGGTGCTGACCCCGTTCGCGGACCGGATGGCGACGCTCGTCCCGCCGCTGCTGCAACGGTTCCGCCGGTTCGTCGACCGCGGCCATCCCACGGACGAGGAGAACACCATCGAGGGGTCGCGGGCGAACATCCACCGCCACTACGACCTGTCCAACGACCTGTTCGGCGCGTTCCTGGACCCGTCGCTGATGTACTCGTCGGCGTTGTTCGGCCCGGATGACGACCTCACGGCCGCCCAGCACCGCAAGATCGACAGCGTCCTCGACTACGCCGGGGTCCGCGCTGGCAGCACGGTGCTCGAGATCGGCACCGGCTGGGGCGAACTCTCGATCCGGGCGGCCGCGCGCGGGGCGCGGGTGACGTCACTGACCATTTCGGCGGAACAGGCCGCGCTGGCGACCGAGCGGATCGCGGCGGCGGGTTTCGCCGACCGGGTCGACGTCCGGCTGTGCGATTACCGCGACTCCACCGGCGAGTACGACGCCGTGGTCAGTGTCGAGATGATCGAGGCCGTCGGCGAGTCGTACTGGCCCACCTTCTTCGAGACCATCGAGAAGCGGTTGAAGCCGGGCGGCCGCTTCGGGCTCCAGGCCATCACCATGGACCACGAACGCATGCTCGCCGCGGCCCGTTCGTACACCTGGGTGCACAAGTACATCTTCCCCGGCGGCCTCATCCCGTCGACCACCTCGGTCGAACAGGGCATGCTGGAGCACACCCGGCTGAAACTGCAGGGAGTCCGCGAGTTCGGCCAGGACTACGCCCTCACGCTTCGGCTGTGGCGGGAGAGATTCATCCAGCGGTGGGACGAAATCACCGAACTGGGTTTCGACGACGTCTTCAAGCGGATGTGGGAGTTCTACCTGGCGTACTCCGAAGCGGGGTTCCGCTCGGGGTATCTCAGGGTCCACCAGTTCGGCTTCGCCGACCACGGCCGGTGAACGCCACCCAACCGATGCGGGGTGCCGCACGTCCTTCACTTAGGGTCTGCGGTTGACTGGCCCTACACGCGAAATCGGGACGGGTGATTCGGCATGACGTATGGAGGCGACGACCGAGGGCGACGGATGCCGCCACAGCGGCCGCCGTCCGGCCGCCCCCGGCAGCACCAGCCGGCGCAGATGATGCCGCTGCCGGGCCGGGGGAGCAGCCCGTACGACGAGCGGACGAAGCCGATGGGCTACCGGGGCGAGGAAGGCCCCGCCGGCCCGCCACCGCGCCGTCCGGGGCCTCCTCCCGGCCGCCCTGCCGGCGGGGCGCGCCCGCCGCGCCGCCGTCGTCGCTGGGGCTTCGGCAAGGTACTGCTCACCCTCCTGACCGTGTTCGTGGTCTTCCTCGCCGGCGTGTGGGTGTACCTGGAGTTCTCCATCAACCGCGTCGACGCGCTCGCCGACTACGCCGGCCGCCCCGCCGCGGCCGAGGGCACCAACTGGCTGATCGTGGGCTCCGACAGCCGGGACGGGCTGACCCCCGAGGAGCAGGAGAAGCTGGTCACCGGCGACAGCAAGGCCGCGGGCGGTGGCAGGCGCACCGACACCATCATGGTCGCGCACGTTCCGGACAACAGCACCAAGCCGACGCTGCTGAGTCTCCCGCGTGACTCGCAGGTGAAGATCCCCGGCCACGGTACGAACAAGATCAACGCCGCGTTCTCGATCGGCGGCCCGGCGCTGCTCGCGCAGACCGTCGAAGGCGCCACCGGCCTGCGCATCGACCACTACGCCGAGATCGGGTTCGGCGGATTCGCCAAGATCGTCGACGCCATCGGCGGGGTCCACATGTGCGTCGAGAAGCCGATGGAGGACACCCTCACCGGGATCAAGATCCCCGAGGGCTGCCAGGACCTCCAAGGCCCGCAGGCGCTCGGGTTCGTCCGCATGCGGCACAGTGAAGCGACCCCGCGCTCGGACCTCGACCGCGTCGCCAACCAGCGGAAGTTCATCGGCGCGCTGGTCAGCGAGATCGGCAGCCCCGGAACGCTGCTGAACCCGTTCTCGCTGTTCCCGCTGCTGTCGACCGCGCCGGACGCGCTGACGATGGACTCGGGCGACCACGTGCACAACCTCGTGGGACTGGCGCTCGCCATGCGCGGGATCTCCTCGGGCGGCGTGGTCACCACGACGGTGCCGGTGACCAACGGGTCGGCGGAGAACTGGGACAAGACGAAGTCGAAGCTGCTGTTCGACGCGCTGAAGAACGACACAGTGATCCCGGACAGCGCGATCCTCACCTAGTAGAGCTCGTGAGTGGTAATGACGGTTCTAACCGTCATTACCACTCACGAGGAGTCTCATGGAAGAGGAGTCTCATGGAAGCGCCCGCCGAAACCCTCACCGACGACGTCATCGTGCTGCGCCGCTGGCAGCCGGAGCAGCTCGGCACCCTGGCGGCGGTCGCGGGGGATTCCGCCGGGCACCTCGGTGCCTGGATGCTCTGGGCCGCCAACGGCTATGGTCACGAGGACGCCGCCGAGTTCCTCGAAGCCAGCGCGCGGAACTGGGCCGAAGGCGAGAGCTACGACTTCGCGATCCTCGCCGACGGGGATCTCGTCGGCGGCACCGGCATGATGACCCGTCCATACGGGATCGAGATCGGCTATTGGCTCAGCCATCGACACACCGGCCGGGGGTACGCGACCAGAGCGGCTCGGTTGCTGACCGACGAGGCCTTCCGTCTCGGCGCGCCGGAGGTGGAGATCCGGCACGACGAGAAGAACGTCGCGAGTGGTGCCGTGCCCGCGCGGCTGGGGTTCACGATGACCGGCTCCGAGGCCGTCGAACCGCCGCACGCCCCTGCCTGCACGGGCGTCCACCGGGTCTGGCGGCTCGAACGCCCCTAAGGGTCAGGATCGCGGCAGTGCCGGGAGAGCGCTGGTGCGGTGTGCGGTGACCGGTCCCTGTGACGACCAGTTCCGAAGGGGTGTGGAACTAGGGACACACCTCACGACATGTCTGCCCCATCCCTCTGCGAAAGGGGTGCCGACCCGGGCTTCAGTGTCCACAAGAGACATATCCGGGTGACTGCGTGTCCGGTCGATCTTCTATGTCCGGTTCTGCGTGGGGTCGTGAGTGGTAATGACGGTTCTATTGTGGGGTAAGGCAAAGGTGTCGCGAAAGCCACTTTCGGGACATCACATGTCCTGAAAGTGGCT
>NZ_JBVISU010000025.1:77560-86138 GCF_055575355.1 Amycolatopsis sp. NPDC034160
AGGGTGTAAAGAAACCCATTTTGGGAACACCACCTGCCCGAAAGGTCCCTTCCCCGACACCTCCTTGAGGGCTGGGGGAGGCCGGTCACCTCTGGCGGTGTGAGCACGCAATCGGGAGGCGGGCATGTCCCCAATGCGGCAGTGGAGACGATCAGCGTCCCCAATGCGTCATCGGGGACATCAGGCCACGGCGCGAGCCAACGTCGCTCGCAACTCGACACGTTTGCCTTACCCCGCAATAGAACGCTCATTAACACTCATGACCCCCACGCGAAACCGCGCAAACCACCAGACCGGGCGACACGGTTGCGGGAAGTGTCCCTTATGGACAGTCAAGAGCGGGTTGATCCTGACCGGGGCGTGCCGGAGGTCGTGGCCGACCTGATGTCGATCAACGGAGGATCAAGGACATTCAACGTCCCCGATCCTCCGTCGTCGATTCCGGCATCCGCTGAACCGTCGCCCTCGCGCAGGCCTGCTGCCGGGACCCTGGCCTTGAGAGCAGGGAAGCAAGCCTTCACAGACCTTCTTTACCCCTCACGGGTTTTACGCGCGCGCAAGGCCGCGAGTGCCTTGTCGGCGTGCACGGTGAACTTCAGCTCGCTCTTGATCACCTCGAGCACCTTGCGGTCGGTGTCGATGACGAACGTGTGCCGTTTGGCGTGCAGCGGGCTGAATTTGCGCCAGACACCGAACTGCCTGGCCACCACACCGTCCACATCGGACAGCAGTGGATAGTCGAAGCCGTGCTTGGCCGAGAACTCCTGCTGTTTGGCGACGGCGTCCGGGCTGATGCCGACGCGGTGCGCGCCCACCTCGGCGAATTCCGCGGCGAGATCGCGGAAGTGGCAGCTTTCCGCGGTGCAGCCGCTGGTCATCGCGGCGGGGTAGAAGAACAGCACCACCGGGCCGGACGAGAGGAAGTCCGAGAGGGTGCGCTCCTCGCCCTTGTCGTCGGGAAGGGTGAAGTCCGGGGCGATGTCACCTTGGTCCATGCCTGGATCCTGTCACGTCAGTGGGCGTGGCGTTCGATCAGCTCGTCGACCTCGTCCCCGGTGGCGGAGTCGGCGACGAACGGACCACGCGCCGCGAGCACGCCGTGCCGTCGCAGCCGCTCGGCCTGTTCGTGACTGCGGACGCCTTCCGCGCCGATGCGCAGCTTCAGCTCCTTGGCGCGGGCGACCAGCTGGCACAGATGCCGCACGTCGGCCTCGTCTTCGCGCTCGGCCAGCGCGTCGACCACCGCGCCGGAGAGGATCACGTGGCGGACGGGCAGCCGGTGTTGCGGGATCAGTTCCAGATCGGCCGAACCGGAGATGGTCAGCACCAGCTGGGCACCCAGCTCGGCCAGGACGGCGAAGGAGTCCAGCACCTCTCCGCAGCGCGGGTCGAGGACGGATTCGCGGTCCGTGCAGAGCCGCAGCGCCTGCGCGGGAAGGTGGTGGCGGTCGAGCTGTTCCTTGACCAGCAGCACCAGATCGGGGTCGATGGCCAGCCGGTTCGGCAGCCGTACGCAGACGTCCGGCGCGGCCTCGCCGAACCGGCTCCGCCAGCGTGCGGTGGCGGCGAGTGACTCGGCGAGCAGCCATCGGCCGAGCGGGATGGTCATCCCGGTGATCTGCGCCAGCGGATAGAACTCGTCGGAGTCCAGTTCGCCTTTCTCCGGGTGGTTCCAGCGCAGCCCGGCGTTGACCGCGGCCAGCTGATCCGGATTCGCGAGCTTCACCGTCGGCTGGTAGATCAGCGAGAACTCACCGTTCTCCAGCGCGCCCGCGATGACCGCGCCGAGCTGGTAGCGGCCACGGTCGCGGGCGTCGAGTTCCGGGTCGAACAGCATCCACTGCGCCTTGCCCGCTTCTTTGGCGCGGTGCAGGGCGATCTCCGCCGCGCGGAGCAGATCCTCCGGACCGCCGTCGGCGACCGGGCGGACGACGATGCCGGCGCTCGCGCTGACCCCGATGCCGTGCCCGCCGAGGTAGATCGGCTCGGCCAGTTCCTCCAGCGCCTGTTCGACCAGCGCGATCACCTGGGGCGAGGTGAACTCGCCGCGCAGCAGGACGGCGAACCCGTCACCGGACAGCCGGGCGACGGAACCGTTGTGCCTGCCGGTGAACACGGACTTGAGCTTGGTCGCGACCCCGCGCAGCACCTGGTCGCCGACCCCGGCGCCGAGCCCGTCGTTGATCACCTTGAAGCCGTCGACGTCGAGGTAGACGAGCGCGACCTGTTCGCCGCCGGAACCGGCCAGCGCGGTTTCGAGGGCGTTGTCGAACGCGGTGGCGTTCGGCAGGCCGGTCAGCGGGTCGTGCACGTTCTGGTGCACCAGCCGTTCCTGCAACAGGTGGATCTCATTGGCGTCGGCGACCATCAGCACCGGGTAGGTCGAGCCGGGCCGGTCACCGGGCAGGTCGGTCAGGGTCACGTCGGCCCAGAGCGAGCCTTCCTCGCCGTGGTCCAGCAGCAGGCGTTCCTGCTGGGTCGGCCTGCCGAACTTCATCAGCTGCGAGAGCCCGTTCCGCAGCCGGGCGATGTCGTGGTCGGCCGAGCCGAGATCGGCGATGTTCCGCCCGCGCAGCGCTGAGGGAGGGTAGCCGAGGAGTTTGCCGAGCGCGTCGTTCGCCTCGACGATCTCGCCGTCGGAGTCGGCAAGCGCGATCCCGATGGGCGAGGCGGAATAGAGCTTGGAGAAACGCTGCACAGCAGGCTTGTGGTCGGGCTCGGTCCGGACGGCGTCCTGCGCGACGCCGAGCAACAGCTGTTCGAGTTGCTCTTGGGGAAGCGATACTCCTTTAGTGTCAGCGAGCGTCGCGGCCCATCTCCGAGCGACGTCCACCAACCCTGGCGCGGCACCAGGCTCAGGCACACTTCACCTCTTCATGCGCGGTTTATGGCCAGCTCAGACAGGGTGTCCGGGCTCAGGGACCCACACTAGGTATGAGCCGACCGGGAGTAGTGCCACGGCATCACGCGCGATCCGGGGTGTCTACCGGCTGAAAGGGTGATGCCTACTACACGAGTGGTGACCGGAAGTTACCAAGAGTACTCGATAGTGGTGTCCCTTCGGTCGGGATTCAGCGTGCCGTCAGCCGGATCGGCAGACCGTCCGCGGGCACCGGTAGAGAGACGTAGTCCCAGCGAGCGGTGTAGTCCTCGGGGACCGACCAGCGATACGCGCGCAGCATTTCGTGCAGCAGCGCCTTCACTTCGAACGTCCCGAAATGCAGCCCGACGCACTTGTGGGCGCCGCCGCCGAACGGCATCCACGCGTAACGGTGCGACTTGTCTTCACGCCGCTGTTCGCTGAAACGGTCAGGGTCGAAGCGCATCGGGTCGGTCCAGTGCTCCGGCGCGAAATGGTTGACGGTGGGGGAAACCCCGACCAGTGTCCCTTCCGGAATGAAATGGCCGAGAACTTCGGTGTCCTTCACGGTTTTCCTGGCCAGGGAAGGTACCGGGGCGATCAGGCGCAGCGATTCCTTGATGACCAGATCCAGCGTCGTCAACGTCTCCAGCGCCTCGATGTCCGGCACGCCGTCGCCGAGCGCGAGGGACTCCTGGCGCGCGCGTTCCTGCCATCCGGGGTTCTTGGCGAGGTGGTAGACGGCGGCGGCACTGGTGATGGTCGAGGTGTCGTGCGCCGCCATCATCAGGAAGATCATGTGGTTGACGACGTCGGCGTCGGTGAAACGATCACCGTCTTCGGTGGTGGCGTGACACAACGCGGTGAACAGGTCGTCGCCGTCGCTTCGCCGTTTCGCGGGCAGGTTCGCCGAAAAGTAGCGTTCGAGTACCTTGCGCCCGTGCAAGCCCGCCGCCCAGCGACCGCCGGGAACGGGGAAGCGCACGATGGCCGTGCCCGCGCGCACGGAGTTCACGAACGCGCGGTTGATCGCGGCCGCGTCGTCGCCGGAGCGCATACCCATGAACACGCGCGTCGCGACGTCGAGCGTGAGTTGCTTGAGGGACCAGTAGATCCGCGGATTGGGCCGGTCCGCCCAGGCCGCGACGCCTTCGCGCAGCGCCGGTCCCATCTGGTCGACGTAGCCGGTGAGCCGTTGCCGGGTGAACGCCGCCTGCATGATCCGGCGGTGCAGATGGTGTTCGCCGAAGTCGAGCAGCATCAGGCCGCGGTCGAAGAACTGCTCGATGAAGAACTTCCAGCCCTCCTGCGAGAAGGCCTTGTCCTTGTTCACCAACGCGATCTGCGTGGCCTCGGGGCCGGAGAGCGCGACGATGCGGCGGCCGAAGGCGCCCATCCACGACACCGGACCGTAGGTCTCGTAGCGCTTGAGGCCGAACTCGATGCCGAAGCGCATGAAGTCCAGCGCGTGCCCGATGACGGGCGGGCCCTCGTCGCCGAGGACGGGTTTGAGGCCCGGCGGGGCGGGCGCGAGTTCGCGGACCGGCCAGGTCGCGCCGAGCCAGCGCTGGTCGACCGACCGCGGCAGGGGGATCGAGGTGAGCGGCGGGACCCGTTCGCGCAGTGCCCCGGTGACCTTTTCGACCGTGTTCGCCATGGTGGCCATCTCCCCGTCGAGATCGGTTACCGCTCCACCATCGCACCCTTATTGACGTCCTGACAATACCCCGGCGGAAGGACGTGAAGGCCTCCTTCCCTACCTTCAGAGTAGGGAAGGAGGCCTTCACGGAACGGTCAGGCCAGTTCGGCGCGGACCCTGTGGGCCGCGGCGACCAGGTTCCGCAGGGCGGGCTCGACCTCGGCGTAACCGCGGGTCTTCAGGCCGCAGTCCGGGTTGACCCAGATCCGCTCGGCGGGCACGGCGCCGACGGCGGTCCGCAGCAGCCCGCTGACCTCGTCGACGTCCGGAACGCGTGGCGAGTGGATGTCGTACACACCCGGCCCGACGCCACGGCCGAAGCCCGCCGCGCCGAGATCGGTGACGACCTCCATCTTCGACCGGGCGGCCTCGATACTGGTGACGTCGGCGTCGAGCGCGTCGATCGCGGTGAGCACCTCGCCGAACTCCGAGTAACACATATGCGTGTGGATCTGGGTCGCGTCGTCGATCCCGGACGTCGCCAGCCGGAACGACGAGATCGCCCAGGCGAAGTACGCCTCGTGCGCCGCGGCGCACAACGGGAGCAGTTCCCGCAGCGCGGGCTCATCCACCTGGATGACGCGGATCCCCGCCGCCTGCAGGTCGTGGACCTCGTCGCGGATGGCCAACGAGACCTGGCGGGCGGTCTCGCCCAGCGGCTGGTCGTCGCGGACGAACGACCACGCCAGGATCGTCACCGGCCCGGTCAGCATCCCCTTGACCGGCTTCGCGGTCAGACTCTGCGCGTAGCGGGCCCACTCGACTGTCATCGGTTCGGGCCGCGAGACGTCGCCGTACAGGATCGGCGGCCGGACACAGCGCGAGCCATAGGACTGCACCCAGCCGAAGTCGGTGGCGGCGAATCCGGCCAGCCGTTCGGCGAAGTACTGGACCATGTCGTTGCGCTCGGGTTCGCCGTGCACCAGCACGTCCAGGCCGAGGTCCTCCTGCAATCGGACGACGCGTTCGATCTCCGCTTTCATCGCGGTCTCGTAGCCCGCGTCGTCCAGTGCGCCGGCCTTGTGCGCGGCGCGTGCCTTACGGACGTCGGTGGTCTGCGGGAACGAGCCGATCGTGGTGCTGGGCAACGGCGGGAGATTCAGCGCTGCCTGCTGCGCCGCCGCGCGTCGCGCGTAGGGGGAGCGGACGGTGTCCTCCGGGCGCAGCGATTCCAGCCGGGCGCGGACCCCGGCGTCGACCAGTTCGGTCGCGGACGCCCGGTCGGCCGCCGCGGCACGGGCCGCCGAGAGGTCGACGCCTTCTTCCTTGAGCGCCCGGCCGAGCAGGACGACCTCGTCGACCTTTTGCTTGGCGAAGGCGAGCCAACCCTTGAGACGCGGGTGGAGCCCGTCCTCGCGTTCGACGTCGTAAGGCACGTGCAGCAGCGAGCACGACGTCGAGACGCTGACCGACCTCGCGGTTCCGAGCAGCCTCGCCGCCCGGCTGAGCGCACGAGTGGGGTCGGTGCGCCAGACGTTGCGCCCGTCCACGACACCGGCGAGGACTTCCTTGTCGCGCAAGGCGGGCTCGGCCGCGACCGCGTCCACAAAGGATTCGTCGCTGACGAGATCGACGGCGACCGCGTCGATCGGTGAACGGGCGAGCACGCCCAGCCCGCGGCCAAGACCGCCGAAGTACCCGGCGACCAGGATCTTCGGCCGCGCGGTCGCCTTCGCGAGCCGATGGTAGGCACGGATGAGCGCGTTGAGTTCCTGCTCGGTGCGGTCTGCCGCGAAGGCGGGTTCATCGAACTGAACCCACTCGACGCCTTCGTCATGCAGGCGCCGCAGCAGTTCGACATAGGCGTCGAGGAGATTGTCGAGCAATTCCAGTGGCCGGAAGCCTTCCGGAGCATTCTCGGCGGGCTTGGCGAGCAGCAGGAACGTCACCGGGCCCACCAGCACCGGTCGCGTTTCGACGCCGATCGCGCGGGACTCACGGTACTCGTCGAGCGGCTTGGTGCCGCTGAGCGCGAACGTCGTGTCAGGCCCGAGCTCGGGGACGATGTAGTGATAGTTGGTGTCGAACCACTTCGTCATCTCCATCGCCGGCGCGTCCTGCACCCCGCGCGCGGCGGCGAAGTAGGTGTCGAGCGGCGAAAGGCCGAGCTTCGTGAAGCGCTCCGGCAGCGCGCCGAACAGCTCGGCGGTGTCGAGCACCTGATCGTAGTGCGAGAACGTGTTGGAGGGGACGGAATCCAGTCCGGCGTCCTTGAGCTCTCGCCAGGTCCGGGTGCGCAGCGCACGGCCGGTCTCCAGGAGCGCTGCCTCGTCGCTCTTGCCTGCCCAGTAGCGTTCGAGCGCCCGTTTGAGTTCCCGGTCCGGTCCGATCCGGGGGTAGCCCAGCACAGTGGTGCCGATTTCGGTCACAGCTCTCTCCTCGCGAGCTTGTCGTCAGAGCCCGAAGCGCGCGCAGGAGTGACCGCAGTTCGGTCGTGCCCATCCCACGAGGCCCGGACTCACGCACGCCGTCGGCGCGCGTACCACGGGCAGGTCTTCGGACTCGTGGGCGACGCACTCGCTCCTACCGGCCGTCGCTTCCCGGGCGCCTTGCCCAGTGCTTTACCGTGTCTCGCACGGTGACGGCTTTCGTTCCCACATACCGCTGCGGGGCAGTCCCGGATTCACACCGGGTTCCCTGTTACCTCGACCGGCCTGGGAGGCCGGTCGAACCAGTAGCACTCTGCAGCGTACTCAGCCGAGGCTCGTGAGTGGTAGTGATGGTTCTAACCGTCATTACCACTCACGAGGCTCGTGAAAAGGCCCGCCCGGCGCGAGTGCGCGGGGCGGGCCGTTTCGTCAGCTCAGGTGATCAGTCCCAGTCGAGGGCGCCACCGGACTGGTACTCGATGACGCGGGTCTCGAAGAAGTTCTTCTCCTTCTTGAGGTCCATCGCCTCCGACATCCACGGGAACGGGTTCTCCGTCTCGCCGAAGATCGGCGCGAGGCCGATCTGCTGCGCCCGCCGGTCGGTGATGAAGTGCATGTACTGCTCGATCAGTTCGGCCGAGAGCCCGAGCATGCCGCGCGGCATGGTGTCGCGGGCGTAGGCGACCTCGAGTTCGCACGCCTCGGTCAGCATCGTCCGGATCTCCGCCTGGAACTCCTCGGTCCACAGGTGCGGGTTCTCGATCTTGATCTGGTTGATGCAGTCGATGCCGAAGTTCAGGTGGATCGACTCGTCGCGCAGGATGTACTGGTACTGCTCGGCGATTCCGATCATCTTGTTCCGGCGGCCGAGCGAGAGGATCTGCGCGAAGCCGGTGTAGAACCACATGCCTTCGAAGATCACGTAGAACGCGACCAGGTCCCGCAGGAAGTTCTGGTCGGCTTCCGGGGTGCCGGTCTCGAAGTCCGGGTTCTCCAGGTTCTGCGTGTACTTCAGCGCCCACGCGTCCTTGTCCGAGATGGACGGGACCTCGCGGTACATGTTGAACAGCTCGCCCTCGACCAGGCCGAGGCTCTCGCAGATGTACTGGAAGGTGTGCGTGTGCACGGCCTCCTCGAACGCCTGGCGCAGCAGGTACTGGCGGCACTCGGGGTTGGTGATCTGCCGGTACACCGCGAGCACGATGTTGTTGGCCACCAGCGACTCCGCGGTGGCGAAGAAGCCGAGGTTGCGCTTGAGCATGGTGCGCTCGTCCTCGGTGAGGCCGTCGGGCGACTTCCACAGCGCGATGTCGGCCTGCATGGCGACCTCGGTCGGCATCCAGTGGTTGTTGCAGCCGGCGAGGTACTTCTCCCACGCCCAGGTGTACTTCATCGGCAGCAGCTGGTTGACGTCGGCGCGGGCGTTGATCATCCGCTTGTCGTCGACGTTGATGCGGGCGGCGCCGACTTCGATCTCACCGAGCCCGGTGGCGTCGGTGGAGGCGTCAAAGGTGGTCATGAAGGCTCACTTTGAGAGTTGGGGGGGTCGTGGGGGGGGTTTTTGGGTGGAACCAGAACCGCCCACCCCCCCCCGGCGGGCACCCGCAAGCCTCTCCCTCAGGGGTGTCGACCCCGCCGGCGGTGCCCTCG
>NZ_JBVISU010000025.1:86148-113459 GCF_055575355.1 Amycolatopsis sp. NPDC034160
CGAAAGAGGGGTGAAAAAGCCCTCCTTTGGAGGGTTGGGGGGGCCGGGGGTGGCGCTTTGGTGCAACACACAACCCCCCCCCCACGACCGGGCGGTCACTGGCAGGCTTCGCAGTCGGGGTCGTCGATCCGGCAGGCGGCGCCGTCGGTGGCGACGAAGTCGACGTCCGAGACCTTCGGCATCTCCTTCGGCTCCGGCTTGGCGGCCGGTGCCGGAGCGGTCACCGGGACGGCCGGGACCGCGGCGGCGGGCGACGGCGAGACCGCGGCGGAAGCCGACGGGGCGGGCGGAGCGGCGGGCGCCGGAGCGGCGGGCTTGGGTGCCGACGGGGTGGCCGGGGCCGGGGTGGCCGAGACCGCGTTCAGCTTGCCGTCGGTGCCGCGCAGGGTGCTCTTTTCCACGTGCGTCGCGGACCGCGCCCGCAGGTAGTACGTGGTCTTGAGGCCCTTGTGCCAGGCGTAGCGGTACAGCTCGTCGAGCTTACGGCCGCTGGGCGCCGCGATGTACAGGTTCAGCGACTGCGCCTGGTCGATCCACTTCTGGCGCCGCGAACCGGCGTCCACCAGCCACTTCGACTCGATCTCGAACGCGGTGGCGTACAGCGCCTTGAGGTCGTCCGGCACGCGGTCGATCTGGCCGAGGCTGCCGTCGAAGTACTTCAGGTCCGACACCATGACCTCGTCCCACAGCCCGCGCTCCTTGAGCGAGCGGACCAGGTGCGGGTTCACCACGGTGAAGTCGCCGGACATGTTCGACTTGACGAACAGGTTCTGGAACAGCGGCTCGATCGACTGGCCGACCCCGCAGATGTTGGAGATCGTCGCGGTCGGCGCGATCGCCATCACGTTGGAGTTGCGCATCCCGACGGTCTTGACCCGCTCACGCAGCGGCGCCCAGTCCAAAGTGGACGAGGTGTCGACGTCGAGCGCGTCGCCCTGGCGGGCGTCGATCAGCAGCTGCAGCGAGTCGATCGGCAGGATTCCCTTGCTCCACAAGGAACCCTCGAACGTCTGGTACTGGCCGCGCTCCTCGGCGAGGTCGGTCGACGCCGAGATCGCGTAGTAGCTGATGTGCTCCATGCTGGTGTCCGCGAACTGGACGGCCTCGTCCGAGGACAGCGGGACACCGATTTCGAACAGCGCGTCCTGGAAGCCCATCAGGCCGAGCCCGATCGGGCGATGGCGCAGGTTGGAGCGGCGCGCCTCCGGGATCGTGTAGAAGTTGATGTCGATCACGTTGTCGAGCATGCGGACCGCGGTGCGCACGGTCTTCTCGAGACGCTTCGTGTCGAGGCCGTCGGGGGTCACGTGCTTGAGCAGGTTCACCGAACCGAGGTTGCAGACCGCGACCTCGTCGGTGGTGGTGTTCAGCGTGATCTCGGTGCACAGGTTGGACGAGTGCACGACACCCACGTGCTGCTGCGGCGAACGCAGGTTGCACGGGTCCTTGAAGGTGATCCACGGGTGGCCGGTCTCGAACAGCATGGTCAGCATGCGGCGCCACAGGTCGACCGCGCGGACCTTGCGGAACACCTTCAGTTCACCGCGTTCGGCGGCGGCCTCGTACTCGCGGTAGCGCTCGGCGAACGCGGTGCCGTAGAGGTCGTGCAGGTCCGGGGTCTCGTTCGGTGAGAACAGCGTCCACTGCGCGTCGGCTTCGACGCGGCGCAGGAACTCGTCGGGCACCCAGTTCGCGGTGTTCATGTCATGCGTACGACGACGGTCGTCACCGGTGTTCTTGCGCAGGTCGAGGAATTCCTCGATGTCCACGTGCCAGGTCTCGAGGTACGCGCACGCCGCGCCCTTGCGCTTGCCGCCCTGGTTCACCGCGACGGCGGTGTCGTTGGCGATCTTGAGGAACGGCACGACACCCTGCGACTGGCCGTTGGTGCCCTTGATGTGCGCGCCGAGGCCGCGGACCGGGGTCCAGTCGTTGCCGAGACCGCCCGAGTACTTCGCCAGCAGCGCGTTGTTCTTGTACGCCTGGAAAATCGAGTCCAGGTCGTCGTCGACGGTGGTCAGGAAGCAGGACGACAGCTGCGGGCGGGTGGTGCCCGAGTTGAACAGCGTCGGGGTGGACGCCATGAAGTGGAACGACGACAGCAGCTCGTAGAACTCGATGGCGCGGTCTTCGCGGTTGTCCTCGCGGATCGCCAGCCCCATCGCGACGCGCATGAAGAACGCCTGCGGCAGCTCGAACCGGATGCCGTTGTGGTGCTGGAAGTACCGGTCGTACAGGGTCTGCAGGCCGAGGAAGCCGAAGTCGAGGTCACGCTCGGCGCGGATGGCCGAGGTGATCTTGTCCAGATCGAAGGTCTGCAGCTCGGGGTTGACCAGCTCCAGTTCGATGGCGCGCTTGAGGTAGTCCCGGAAGTACTGCGGGTACCGCGCGGTCATCTCGTCCTGGCTGGCCTGCTGCGGAACGCCCGCGAGGTAGCTGAGCGCCTCGCCGCGGAGCTTGTCCGCCAGCAGCCGGGCGCTGACGTAGGAGTAGTTCGGCTCCTGCTCGACGAGCACGCGCGCGGCCATGATCTGGGCGAGGGCGAGTTCGTCGGCGCTGATGCCGTCGTAGAGGTTGCGCTTGGCTTCGGCCAGCACCGGCTCGGCCGAGACGTCTTCGAGTCCGGCGACGGCCTCGCCGACCACGTGTGAGACGCGGGCCCAGTCGAGCGGGCGGAGCGAGCCGTCGGCGGCCTTGACGCTGATGGCGACGTCGGAGGCGGCGGGCTTCTCGGCCTTGCGGGCCTTCGCGCGCTCGTCGCGGTACAAAACGTAGGCGCGGGCGACCTTGTGGTGCTCGCCGCGCATCAGCGCGAGCTCGACGATGTCCTGGATCTGTTCGATGTGCAGCGCGGTCTCGGGACCGGCGTGGCGGAGCAGGGTGGTCTCGATCTGCTCGGTCAGTTCCTTGACCAGGTGGTGGATCCGCGACGAGGCGGCCGCGTCACCGCCCTCGACGGCGAGGAAGGCCTTGGTCACGGCGACCGAGATCTTGTTCGCGTCGAAGGGGGACACGCTGCCGTCCCGCCGGATGACTCGCACGGTCGCGGGCGTCGTGTCCGAAGACGAAGGCGGCCGCTGACCGGTTTCCACTGACATACGTCACTCCACTGTCTCTTGAAAAGGCGTCTCTTCAAAAAGGGCGCGTTGAAGCACCACAAGGCCTCACATGGCCGTGCGCTGCACGTTCACAAAGCTGTCCGGCAACCGCTCCTGAGCGGTCTCCCCGTCGCTGGGCGGTACCGGTTCCCAGAGACTACATGTAGGGGTCGGAGGCTGCACGTGCCCCAATGGGTGGCGTGTCGCTGGCTCACCCTGGCGGGTTAGCCGATCACACTCAGCGGCTGGTCAACCGCCGAAAACGATCGTGAAATCCCGCAGGCGGGCGTTCAGAACGGGCCGCTGACCGGCCAGGAAGCCGAGTGGCCCGGCCTCGTTGATCTTCCAGTCGGCGGCCGCGGGATGCGGCCGCGCCGTCGCTCGGACAGGGCTCCGTTCGAGCCGGTCGTCCAGCATCTGGACGACATCGAAGGCGGCGGGCAACTTCACCGGGAGGCCCGGGCGGGCGGTGAAGGCGGCCGTCGCGATCCAGTCCTCGTGGGTGGCCGCGGAGGCGGTGAAGGTCCGTCCGTGGGTGAAGTCGAGCGCGGCGAGGTCCTTCGGGATGCCCCACAGCGCGCGCCCGCCGGCGAGCGAGACCTCGCTGTCGACCCAGATGTCGGTGATGGAGCTGGAGAGACGCTTACCGCGGACGGCCACCGTCGCCAGCAGTTCGTGGTACTGGAGCTGACCGGGCTCCTGATAGTCGATCCAGGCGGCGAAGACCTGGGCGCGGCCGCCGACCACGACGGGCTCGGCGCCTTCGGGCAGGTCGGGAAGTTCGCTCACCGGGACACGCCAGACCGACAGGTACGCCTGGCCCGCCAGGTTCCACGGTTCCGGGGGATAGGCGGTCATGCGTTCCTCCACGGCAGGTAGTCGGGCAGGTCGGTGTCGACGCGCATGGAGAACTCCGGTGATCGTTTCTGCAGGAAGGACATGACCCCCTCGACCGCGTCCGGGTTGGTGCCCAGGCCGCCGATCAGCCGGGAGTCCAGTTCGTGCACGGGGAACGGCGACGCGGCGCTCGCCATCCGGTACAGCAGCTGGCGGGTGACCGCGACGGAGACCGGTGCCGTCGTCGCGACGATCTCTCTGGCCAGCTCGCGGGCCTTGTCGAGCATTTCGCCGGGCTCGTGAACACTGTGGACCAGTCCGGCGGCTTTCGCCTCCTCGGCGCCGAAGACGCGGCCGCTGATCATCCAGTCGAGTGCGGTGCCCATCCCGACCAGGCGGGGCAGGAACCACGCGGACGCGCCTTCGGGGTAGATGCCGCGGCGGACGAACACGAAACCGAAGCGGGAATCCGTGGACGCCAGCCGGTAATCGCACGACAGCGTGATCGTGAGGCCGCCGCCGATGCTCGCACCCCGCAAGGCCGCGATGACCGGTTTGTTCATCGTGAAGATCCGCTTCGAGCAGCGCCCCGCCGGTTCCTGCCAGGCCGCGTCCGGGCCGGTCTCCGGGTCGAAGTCGAAACCGCCCTGCGAGAGGTCGGCGCCGACTGAGAAATCCTTGCCGTTGCCGGTCAGGATCACCACCCGGACGTCCTCGTCGCGGTCGGCGCGGTCCATCGCGTCGCCGAGTTCGTCGGCCATGCGGATGGTGTACCCGTTGCGGGCCTCCGGCCGGTCGAGCGTGACCGTCGCGACGCGATCGGCGACCTCATAGGTGATCTCGGCGTACGCGCTCATGACGTGACGGTAAGGCAACCCGGTAGTGTTGACAAGATGTCAATAAGGCTTCATTCGACGTCGTCCAGGTGATCGGCGTAGTACTCGACCGCCCGCCGGTACCGCTGGACCCCGGCATCGGCGCTAGTCGCCGCAAGCACCTTCAGCAGTGTTCCGGCCGCCTCGCGCGCCTCGCCGACGTTGTAGAGGGCCATCGCGAGGAACGTCCTAAGCGCCGCGTCGTCCGGGAACTCGTCGAGGCCGCGACGCAGGGTTTTGAGCGCTTCGCCGTATCGGCCGAGCACGCGATACGTGCTGCCGAGCCCGAGGAACACGCCGTGCCTGTCCTCTGTGGACAGGCCTTCGCCCGTGAGCGCCCGCTCGTAGAACGGAGCCGCTTCGGCCTCCAGTCCGGCTGAATCGTGGGCCCACGCGGTCTGGTAGGCGATCACGGCGTCCTGAGGGTTTCCTTCTGTCAGTTCGATCAGCCGCGAGCGGGCCTCGTCGGTGCCTTGCTCGCGCAGCCGGATCGCTTCCTGTGCCTCGTTCACGCGGCGGCGCCGTCGAAGGGCGGATAGCTTTCGCCGCCGACCCGCTCGGCCACGACGATGTACTCGGCCAGCGCGTCATGCGAACGCGCCAGCTTGGCCATCTGCTCGTCCAGGCGTCCGAGTCGCTCGCGCATCGCGGCCAGCAGCTCGGGACAGCCGATCAACTCGGGCTCCTCGCCGATCGCGCAGGGCAGCAGGTACGCGATGTCTTCGGACGACAGGCCCGCGGCGAGCAGATGGCGGATCTGCTTCACTCGCAGCAAAGCCGTCTCGTCGTACTCCCGGTAGCCGTTCGCGCCGCGGCTCGCCTCCAAGAGACCTTGGGCTTCGTAGTAGCGCAACTGGTGGGCGTTGACGCCCGTCCGGTGGCTCAGTTCACCGATCTTCATCGCTTTCCCCACTTGACCTTCATACCGGTATCAACGTTGACGATCGTGCCATGACAGACAACGCGAACCCCCCGGTATCGATCATCGGCCTCGGTCTCATGGGCACCGCGCTCGCCCGCGCGTTCCTGACGGCCGGGCATCCCACGACCGTGTGGAACCGGACCGCGGCCAAGGCGGCCGCGCTCGTGGCCGACGGTGCCCGGCTCGCGCCCACGATCGGCGACGCGCTCGGTTCGGGCGGTGTGACGATCGTGTGCCTCACCGACTATCCATCCGTCCGCGAACTGCTCGGCGACGCCGTGTTGGCGGGCACGACAGTGGTCAACCTGACCTCGGGCGACTCCGCGCAGGCACGGGAGACCGCCACCTGGGCCGGAAAACAGGGCGCCCGGTACCTGGACGGCGCGATCATGGCCGTTCCGCCGTCGATCGGGACCGCCGAGGCGGTGATCCTGCTCAGCGGACCGCGGCCGGACTTCGAACTCGGCGCGCTCGGCACCATCAGCTACCTCGGCGAGGACCCGGGGCTGGCAGCGCTGTACGACGGCGCCGGTCTGGCCATGATGTGGAGCGTCCTGAACGCGTGGCTCCAGGGCACCGCGATGCTCAAGACCGCCGGTGTCGACGCCGCGACCTATGCGCCTTTCGCGCAACAGATCGCTGTGGGCGTCGCCGGGTGGCTGCCCGGATATGCCGAGCAGATCGACAACGGCGCGTTCCCCGCCGAGGTTTCGGCTTTGGAGACCGACGCGCGGGCGATGGCGCATCTGGTCGAGGAAAGCGAGGCGCTCGGGATCAACGCCGAACTGCCGAAGCTGCTGAAGGCCATGGCCGACCGCGCGATCGCCGCCGGGCACGGTGGGGAGCAGTACCCCGTCCTGATCGGGGAGTTCTCGCGACCGGGGGAGTGAGGCGGACGGCGGTGGGGTCGCTCACCGGTTCGCTGCCGCCACTTACGCCCCAACAGCACCACCAGTCACAACGGCCGCCGAAGTACATGAAGGCCCCCTTCCTTGCGCCTAGGTACAGGAAGGGGGCCTTCATGTACTTCGAACGCCGATAAAACAATCAGGCGTGCTTGATTTTTCCGTCGAGGGGTGCGAGCCTTGGCTGGACGCGAGGAGGCGGGCATGGCTGACCTTGGCGTGATCCTTGAGGATCTCGCGGCGGAATCGCAGGCCATCGACGACGTGGTGGCGGAACTGCCCGCGTCGGACTGGGCGCGGCAGACCCCGGCCGAAGGCTGGACGATCGCCCATCAGATCGCTCATCTGGCCTGGACGGACAAGAAGGCGCTGATCGCGGCGCGTGGCTCCGAAGCCGACTGGCAGGCCGAGATCGAAGGGCTGCTCGCGACGGGGGAGACCTACGTCGACAAGGGCGCCGAAGAGGGCGCGAAGAAACCGCCCCGCGAGCTGCTGGCCGAATGGCGTGCGGGTCGCACGGAACTCGCCGAGGCGCTCGCCGCCGTCCCCGACGGGCAGAAGATCCCTTGGTACGGCCCGCCGATGAGCGCGGCGTCCATGGTGACGGCGCGCCTCATGGAAACCTGGGCGCACGGCCAGGACATCTTCGACGCGCTCGGTGTCCAGCGCGAGAACACCGGCAGGCTCTGGCATATCGCCCGCTTCGGTACCCGGACCCGCGACTTCGCCTACAAACTCAACTCGCTCGCCCCGCCGTCCGAGGAGTTCCGGGTCGAGCTGACCGCGCCCGACGGCACCACCTGGGCGTTCGGGCCCGAGGACGCCGGACAGCGGCTCACCGGCGGTGCCGTCGACTTCTGTCTCGTCATCACCCAGCGTCGTCACCCCGCCGACACCGATCTGGTCGCCACGGGCAAGGACGTCGAGGAATGGCTCGGGATCGCGCAGGCGTTCGCCGGGCCTCCCGGTGCCGGACGGAAACCGGGGCAGTTCGCATGACCCCGATCAGGATCGGCAACGCGTCCGGCTTCTACGGCGACCGGTTCTCCGCCGTCCGCGAGATGCTCACCGGCGGCCCGCTCGACGTGCTCACCGGCGACTACCTGGCCGAGCTGACCATGCTCATCCTCGGCCGGGACCGGATGAAGGATCCGAACCGCGGCTACGCCAAGACGTTCCTCCGGCAGATGGAGGAGAATCTGGCGCTGGCCAAGGAAAAGGGCGTCAAGATCGTCGCGAACGCCGGTGGGCTCAACCCAGCCGGACTCGCGGACGCGCTGCGCGAACTGGCCGCGAAACTCGCCCTCGACGTCGCCGTCGCGCACGTCGAGGGCGACGACCTGATCCAGCGCGCGGAAGAGCTCGGCTTCGGCAAGACGTTGACCGCCAACGCCTATCTCGGCGCGTGGGGGATCGCGGAATGCCTGAACGCGGGTGCCGACATCGTGGTGACCGGCCGCGTCACCGACGCGTCGGTGATCGTCGGTCCGGCCGCCGCGCACTTCGGCTGGGCGCGGGACGACTACGACGCGCTCGCCGGCGCGGTGGTGGCCGGGCACGTGATCGAATGCGGCGCGCAGGCCACCGGCGGCAACTACGCGTTCTTCACCGAACACGAGATCGGCGTCCCGGGGTTCCCCATCGCCGAGATCTCCGCCGACGGTTCCAGCGTGATCACCAAACATCCCGGCACCGGTGGTGTCGTCAACGCCGGAACCGTGACCGCGCAGCTGCTCTACGAGATCACCGGCGCCCGCTACGCCGGGCCGGACGTCACGGCACGGTTCGACACGTTGACCCTGACCGAGGACGGCCCGGACCGCGTCCGGATCAGCGGTGTCACCGGTGAACCGCCGCCACCGACGCTCAAGGTCTGCCTGAACGGGCTTGGCGGCTTCCGCAACGAGACGACGTTCGTCCTGACCGGACTGGACATCGAAGCGAAAGCCGCGCTGGTCAAGGAACAACTCGAAGGCGCGCTCGAAGCACGGCCACCGTCGGAGATCCGCTGGACACTGGCCCGCACCGACCACGCGGACGCCGAAACCGAACAGCAGGCGAGCGCTCTCCTGCACGTCGCGGTGAAGGACGCCGACCCGGAGGTCGCCGGACGGGCGTTCAGCGGCGCGGCGATCGAACTCGCGCTGGCCAGCTACCCAGGTTTCCACGTCACCGCGCCTCCCGCGGCCGCCTCGCCCTACGGCGTCTACCGAGCCGCTTTCGTCGACGCGCGAGCGGTTCCGCACGTCGCCGTCCTGCCGGACGGTTCACGCCGCGACATCGCGCAGGCCGCCGACACGCTGGCTCTGTCCGATGTGGACGAATACGGCCTGCCTGCTCCTTATTCCCAGGCACAGGTGCGCCGGGCACCGCTGGGCAAGGTGATCGGCGCCCGCAGCGGGGACAAGGGCGGCAGCGCGAACGTCGGCGTCTGGGCGCGGTCCGACGAGGCGTGGCGCTGGCTCGCGCACCGGCTCACCGTCACCGAATTCAAATTGCTGCTCCCGGAGACCGCGGAGCTGGAGGTCCGGCGGCATCTCCTGCCGAACCTGCGGGCGCTCAACTTCGTCGTCGAAGGCATTCTCGGCGAGGGTGTCGCGTCGCAGGCGCGGTTCGACCCCCAGGCGAAGGCGCTCGGGGAATGGCTGCGCTCGCGCGAGATCGACATCCCGGAGGCCCTGCTGTGACCGACCTGTTCACCACGCCGGAACGCGTCGAACTGCGCAAGACGGTCCGGCGCTTCGCCGAAACCGAGATCCTGCCGCACCTCGAAGAGTGGGAGCGCGAGGGCGAACTGCCCCGCGATCTGCACCGCAAGGCCGGGGACCTCGGGTTGCTCGGCGTCGGCTTCCCCGAGGAGGTCGGCGGCGGGGGCGGTGACTATCTCGACGCCGTGGTCATCGCCGAGGAACTGCATTACGCGGGCGGTTCCGGTGGCTTGTTCGCCTCGTTGTTCACCTGCGGCATCGCCGTCCCGCATATCGCGGCGGCCGGGGATCCGGTGCAGATCGAACGCTGGGTCCGGCCGACGCTGGAAGGCGCCAAGATCGGCTCGCTCGCGGTCACCGAACCCGACGGCGGCTCCGACGTCGCCGGGATCCGCACCACGGCCGTGCGCGAAGGCGACGAGTACGTCATCAACGGCGCCAAGACCTTCATCACCTCGGGCTGCCGCGCGGATTTCGTGACCACCGTGGTCCGCACCGGCGAGCCCGGCGCGCACGGGATCTCGCTCATCGTCGTCGAACGCGGCACACCCGGTTTCACCGTGTCCCGCAAACTGGAGAAGATGGGCTGGCTCTGCTCGGATACCGCTGAGATGTCCTATGTGGACGTTCGGGTGCCCGTCGAAAACCTGATCGGTGCGGAGAACAGCGGCTTCGCCCAGGTGGCGACTCAGTTCGTCACCGAGCGGGTTTCCCTCGCCGTGCAGGGGTACGCGCACGCGCAACGCGCACTCGACCTGACGCTGGACTGGTGCCGCCTGCGCGAGACGTTCGGCCGTCCGCTGATCTCCCGACAGCTGGTGCAGCACAAACTCACCGAGATGGCGCGCAAGATCGACGTCGCCCGGACCTACACCCGGCAGGTCGCCCAGCGCCACGTGGCGGGCGAAGAGGTCATCGCCGAAGCCTGTTTCGCGAAGAACACCGCCGTCGAGACCGCCGAATGGGTGGTCAACGAGGCCGTGCAGCTGCACGGCGGACTCGGCTACATGCGGGAGTCCGAAGTGGAGCGTCACTACCGTGATGTGCGCATCCTCGGCATCGGCGGTGGCACCAACGAGATCCTCACCGGCTTGGCCGCGAAGCGATTGGGATACACCGCATGAGCACCATAAGGTCCACTGTGGACACGCAGAGCGAGGAGTTCGCCGCCAACCGCGAGTCCATGCTCGGCAAACTCGCCGAGATCGACGCGGTGCACGCCAAGGCGATCGCGGGTGGCGGCGATAAGTACGTCGCCCGGCACCGCAAACGCGGCAAGCTGCTCGCCCGCGAGCGCATCGAACTCCTCCTCGACGAAGACTCGCCCTTCCTGGAACTTTCGCCGCTGGCCGCCTGGGGTTCGGACTACCAGGTCGGTGCCAGCGTGATCACCGGGATCGGCGTGGTCGAAGGTGTCGAATGCATGATCTCGGCGAGTGACCCCACGGTCAAAGGCGGGGCGAGCAACCCGTGGACGGCCAAGAAGAGCTACCGCGCCGCGGACATCGCCGCGCAGAACCGCCTGCCGGTGATCAACCTCGTCGAATCCGGCGGCGCGGATCTGCCGACGCAGAAAGAGATCTTCATCCCCGGCGGCCGGATCTTCCGCGACATCACGCGGTCTTCGGCGGCGAAGGTGCCCACCATCGCGCTGGTGTTCGGCAACTCCACCGCCGGTGGCGCGTACCTGCCCGGCATGTCGGACTACGTCGTGATGGTCAAGGAACGCGCCAAGGTGTTCCTCGGCGGGCCGCCACTGGTCAAGATGGCCACCGGTGAGGAGTCCGACGACGAATCGCTCGGCGGCGCCGAGATGCACGCCCGGACCTCCGGTCTCGCCGACTACCTCGCGGCGGACGAAGAGGACGCGATCCGGCTCGGCCGCGGTATCGTCAAGCGGCTGAACTGGAGCAAGCAGGGGCCGACGCCGAAACCGGACTACGCCGAGCCGTTGTACTCCGCCGAGGACCTGCTCGGTATCGTGCCCGCCGATCTCAAGGTGCCGTTCGACCCGCGCGAGGTGATCGCCAGGGTCGCCGACGGTTCGGACTTCGACGAGTTCAAACCCTTGTACGGCAGCAGTCTCGCGACCGGCTGGGCGAATATCCACGGTTACCCGGTCGGCATCCTCGCCAACGCGCAGGGCGTGCTCTTCGGTGAGGAGTCGCAGAAGGCGGCGCAGTTCATCCAGCTGGCCAACCAGATCGACACGCCGCTGGTCTTCCTGCACAACACCACCGGCTACATGGTCGGCAAGGAGTACGAGCAGAGCGGCATCATCAAACACGGTGCGATGATGATCAACGCCGTGTCGAACTCCAAGGTGCCGCATTTGTCGGTGCTCATGGGCGCCTCGTACGGCGCCGGGCACTACGGCATGTGCGGCCGTGCCTACGACCCCCGGTTCCTCTTCGCCTGGCCGAGTGCGAAATCCGCGGTCATGGGGCCACAGCAGCTCGCCGGAGTGCTGTCCATTGTGGCTCGTGCCGCCGCGGCGTCGCGAGGCCAGGACTACAACGAGGAACACGACGCCGCCATGCGCGCCATGGTGGAGGGGCAGATCGAGGCGGAGTCGATGCCGATGTTCCTCTCCGGGATGCTCTACGACGACGGGATCATCGATCCCCGCGACACCCGCACGGTGCTCGGGCTCAGCCTGTCCGTGATCCACAATGGACCAGTGAAGGGCGCCGAAGGCTTCGGCGTCTTCAGGATGTGAGCGGCATGATCGAGAAATTGCTGGTCGCCAACCGTGGCGAGATCGCCCGCCGCGTCTTCCGCACCTGCCGTGAGGCCGGGATCGGCACGGTCGCGGTGTTCTCCGACGCGGACGCCGACGCCCCGCACACCGCCGAGGCCGACGTCGCCGTCCGCCTGCCGGGGAACGCGCCGTCCGACACCTACCTTCGCGCCGAACTGCTGATCAAGGCGGCCGTCGAGACCGGCGCCGACGCGATCCACCCCGGGTACGGGTTCCTGTCCGAGAACGCCGGGTTCGCCCGCGCCGTGATCGACGCCGGGCTCACCTGGGTCGGACCGCCGCCGGAGGCCATCGAGAGCATGGGCTCCAAGGTCGAGTCCAAGCGGATGATGGCCGACGCCGGCGTCCCGATCCTGTCCGAATTGGACCCGGCCGAAGTCACCGAAGCCGATCTTCCCTTGCTGGTCAAGGCATCCGCCGGAGGCGGCGGACGCGGGATGCGCGTCGTGCGCTCACTCGGTGAACTCGCCGAGGCCGTCGAAGGCGCGAGTGCGGAGGCCGCGTCGGCCTTCGGCGACCCGACCGTGTTCTGCGAGCGGTACCTGGAGACCGGGCGGCATATCGAGGTCCAGGTGCTCGCCGACACCCACGGCACGGTGTGGGCGGTGGGGGAGCGGGAATGCTCGATCCAGCGCCGCCACCAGAAGGTCGTCGAAGAGGCGCCGTCGCCGTTCGTCGACGAAACGATGCGGGAGGCGTTGTTCGACGCGGCGCGCAAGGCCGCGCAGGCGATCGACTACGTCGGCGCCGGAACGGTCGAGTTCCTGGCCGGTCCGGACGGGCGGTTCTACTTCCTGGAGATGAACACCCGGCTCCAGGTCGAGCATCCGGTCACCGAGGCCACGACCGGACTCGACCTCGTCGCGCTGCAGCTGCGGATCGCCGAGGGTGAGCACCTTCCGATCGCGGAGCCGGAGACGCGGGGGCACGCGATCGAGGTCCGGCTCTACGCCGAGGACCCTTCGGCAGGCTGGCAGCCGCAGAGCGGCACCCTGCACCGGTTCGAGGTTCCCGCCGCGCGACGGGAGTTCGAAGTGGGCCCGGGTGTCCGGTTGGACTCCGGATTCGTCAGCGGCCAGACCGTCGGCGTGCACTACGACCCGATGCTCGCCAAGGTCATCGCCTATGCCCCGGATCGCCGGAACGCCGCACGGGCACTTGCCGGGGCCTTGGCCGGTGCGGAGATCCATGGCGTGGTGACCAACCGCGACCTGCTGGTGAACGTGCTCCGGCACGAGGCCTTCCTGGCGGGCGAGACCGACACGGCCTTCTTCGACCGGCACGGCCTGGAAACACTCGCTCGTCCACTGGCCACTGTGGACACCGTACGGATTTCCGCGCTGGCCGCCGCTCTGGCGGGCGCCGCCGCGAACCGCGAGGACGCCCAGGTGCAGCGGCGACTGCCGAGTGGCTGGCGCAACGTCCGGTCGCAGGGGCAGCGCAAACGTTTCCGTCAAGGTGACGACGAGATCGAAGTCGTCTACACCCTCGGCCGCGAAGGTCTGCGCGCCGACGGTTTCGAAGGTGTCGCATTGGTTTCCGCCGAAAGCGGCGCGGTCGTCCTGGAAATCTCCGGGGTGCGGCGGAAGTTCGCCGTCGCCCGGTACGGCAAAACGGTGTACGTCGACTCGCCGGAAGGCGCCGTCGAATTGACCGTGGTGCCGAGGTACACCGATCCGGACGCAGGCCTCGCCGCCGGTTCCCTCGTGGCGCCGATGCCGGGCACGGTCGTCCGCCTCGCGGTCGAGATCGGAGACCCGGTCAAGACCGGCGATCCGTTGCTGTGGCTGGAAGCGATGAAGATGGAACACCGGATCGCGGCGCCGGCCGACGGCGTAGTGGCCGAACTCCCGGTGGTCGTCGGACAGCAGGTCGAAGTGGGCACGATCCTCGCGGTGGTAGGAGAGAACGAATGAACGCGATGAACTTCACCGAACCCGAGGAGCGCGTCGCGCTGCGGGCGGCGGTCGCCGAACTCGGCAAGAAGTACGGGCACGAGTACTACGCCAAACAAGCCCGCGCCGGGCTCAAGACCGAAGAACTCTGGTCCGAGGCCGGACGGCTCGGCTACCTCGGCGTGAACCTGCCCGAGGAGTACGGCGGCGGGGGAGCGGGTATCGCGGATCTCGCCGCTGTGCTCGAAGAACTCGCCGCCGCGGGTAGTCCGCTGCTGCTCATGGTCGTCTCACCGGCGATCTGCGGGACGGTCATCTCCCGCTTCGGCACCGACGAGCAGAAGAAGCGCTGGCTGCCGGGTATCGCGGACGGAACGCGGCGGATGGTCTTCGCGATCACGGAACCCGACGCCGGGTCGAACTCGCACAAGATCACCACCACCGCGAAACGCGACGGCGACGGCTGGGTCCTCAGTGGACGGAAGGTCTACATCTCCGGCGTCGACGAGGCGGACGCCGTCCTGGTCGTCGGCCGCACCGAGGACGCGAAGACCGGCAAGCTCAAGCCCGCGCTGTTCACCGTCCCGACCGACGCGCCCGGCTTCGAGTACAAGCAGATCGAGATGGACATCATCTCGCCGGAGAAACAGTTCGGCCTGTTCCTCGACGACGTCCACCTGCCCGCCGAGGCGCTGGTCGGCGAGGAGGACGCGGCGATCGCGCAGCTGTTCGCCGGGCTCAACCCCGAACGCATCATGGGCGCGTCGTTCTCGCTCGGCATCGCCCGCTACGCGCTGGGCAAGGCCGTCGCCTACGCCAACGAGCGCAAGGTGTGGGGCGGCGTGCCGATCGGCGGTCACCAGGGGCTGGCGCATCCGCTGGCCGAGATCAAGATCGAACTCGAACTGGCCAAGCTGATGACGCAGAAGGCGGCGTCGCTCTACGACTCCGGCGACGACTTCGGCGCGGGCGAGTCGGCGAACATGGCGAAGTACGCCGCCGCCGAGGTCGCCATTCGCGCGGTCGACCAGGCCGTGCAGACCCACGGCGGCAACGGTCTCGCCAGCGAATACGGGCTGGGCACGCTGGTCACGGCCGTCCGGCTGGGCCGGATCGCGCCGGTGAGCCGCGAGATGGTGCTCAACTTCGTCGGCCAGCACAGCCTCGGCCTGCCGCGGTCTTACTGAAAGGCGAACGCATGAGCACGCTGCATGGCAAGACGATCATCATCTCCGGCGGCAGCCGCGGGATCGGCGAGGCCATCGCGGTCCGCGCCGCCCGCGACGGCGCGAACATCGCCCTGCTGGCCAAGACCGCCGAGCCGCATCCGAAACTCCCGGGCACGCTCTACACCGCGGCCAAGGCGATAGAGGAGGCCGGAGGCCAAGCGTTGCCGATCGTCGGCGACGTCCGCGACGACACGTCGGTGGAGGCCGCGATCGCGCGGACCGCGGAGCAGTTCGGCGGCATCGACATCGTGGTCAACAACGCCAGCGCGATCGATCTGACGCCGACCGAAGCGGTCAGCATGAAACGCTACGACCTGATGCAGGACATCAACGCGCGCGGCTCGTTCCTGCTGGCGAAGCTCGCCATCCCGCATCTGAAACAGGCGGAGAACGCCCACATCCTGACCCTGTCGCCGCCGATCAGTCTCGACGAGAAGTGGTTCCATGCCGGGCACCTCGCGTACAGCATCGCGAAGTACTCGATGAGCCTGGTGACCGTCGGGCTCGCCGCGGAACTGCGGCCGTACGGGATCGCGGCGAACTCGCTGTGGCCGCGGACCACGATCGACACCGCGGCCATCCGCAACGTCGTCGGCGCCGAACTGGCGGCGAAGTCGCGGACGCCGGAGATCATGGCGGACGCGGCGCACGCGATCCTCACCAAACCGAGCCGCGAAGCGTCCGGCAACTTCTACCTCGACGACGAGGTGCTCGCCGCCGAAGGGGTCAACGACTTCTCGAAGTACCGCGTCGGCGAGCGGGAGGAAGACCTGCAGCTCGATTTCTGGGTGGACAGCCGTACTCCAGAATCACGGCCATGATCCGCGAACCACAGCAGGAGCGCAGCCGCACCACGCGGCGGCGGCTGGTCGAGGCCGCCGTCGAGACCATCGGAGAGCTGGGCTGGAACGGGACCACGGTCGCGGTCATCGCCGAACGCGCCGGGGTCTCGCGCGGTGCCGCGCAGCACCACTTCCCGGCGAGGGAGGATCTGGTCGCGGCGGCGGTCGAGCACGTCGGCGAGATCCAGATCGTGGAACTGCGCTCCCGGGCGGCCGAGCTGCCGTCCGGGCGGTCGCGGATCGAACGGGCCGTCGACATGGTGCTCAATCTCTACAGCGGGCCCATGTTCCGCGCCGCGCTCCATCTCTGGGTCGCGGCGTCGACCGACGAGGCGTTGCGCGCGACCCTGGTGCCGCTGGAGGCACGCGTCGGCCGGGAGGCGCACCGGGTGACCGTCGAGCTCCTCGGCGTCGACGAGTCCCACCAGGGCGTTCGTGAGCTGGTCCAGGCCACTCTCGATCTCGCCCGCGGCCTGGGCCTGGCGAATCTGCTGACCGACGACACGAAGCGCCGCAAGCAGATCGTCGCCCAGTGGGCGCGGGTACTGGAACCGACCCTGGCTCCCGCGAAGAGCACGAAGATCTCACGGAACCAAGAAATCACCGACAACGTCTGAGATCTTGTTAACACTGATGGAGCAGCGACCGATAACACGGTGTAAGTGCTGCTGATTCAGGTGGCTGATCGAGAGAGGTCCAGACCGGTGTCCGGTTCAGAGGTCGAACTGTCCCATCGAGCCATGGCGATGCTGCGAGCCGTCGCGGCCCGCCGCGCGCAGATGTCGTGCAGCTGCGAGCCGGATCTCTTCATCGACGGGTTCGCCTGTTGCGATCAGATGACCGCGCACGCCCTCGCGCACGGTGGCTACATCCGTCCAGCCGAGTCCACCGGCCTCTCCGCCGTCACCGGCCGGGTGCCCGCCGAGCTGACCGAGGCCGGCGAGGCCGCGCTGGCCGTCACGGCCGCCGCCTGACCTTCAAGCCGGATCGTCTGTCCGCTATGGACGACACCGTTTACAACCGGTCGCCATGTTCCTAGGATCCACCCCGGGATGAGGCCGTCGCGCTACGCGACGGACCGGGGTTTGGAGATGCCGATGGCACGCACGGCTCGCCGCGAAGACGGTGGGGACGCCCTGAGCGAGTTGATGCGGGAAGCCGGCGCGGCACCCCGTCGCCGGGGGCCTCGCGGGCCGAAGCACCGGGCGCCAGACGTCGCAGGCAGTGGGAAGCTCCGGCGGATCTCCGCCCTTTCCGCGGGCGGTCTCTTCGTCGGCGGCCTACTGGCCGTGCTGCTCGTACCGGCCGATTCGGCCGAGGTCATCCCGGGGATGCCGATCCCGCCGCCCTCGCTGACCATCGTCCCGCAGGCGGTCGAGGTGCCGGACGACGCGGTGCCTTCGCCTGTCCCGTCCGGGCCATCAGGTGGCAGTGTCGCCCCTCCGCCGCCGCTGACGGCGTCGATGAACGGTTCGGAGACGCCGTCTCCCACGCCGATGCCCGTCGCGCCTCCCGAAGAACGGCGGGATCCCCGCGCCGATCAGCGCGAGCAGGACTATTGGCATTACTACGACTGGTACTACGGCGGCGGATATCGCGGTGGACATCCCGGCGGCCGTCAGCCGCAATGGGGCGGGTAGCGCCATTCGGGTGATCGGCGCTGTCGCTGATCGTCGATAGAGAATTACGATTCATGCGGGATTTCGTCCTTTCGTGTCTGCTCTGACCGTTCCGGTGTTCCGGCCCCGATCAAGTACCTACGATGGTCCGCACTCTCTTTCCCTTCCGGATCACTGCTAGGGGCTGAACAGGAAAAATGAGTGTCGGCCGACATTCTCCCGCGGTGCAGCTCGCC
Organism: Amycolatopsis sp. NPDC034160; assembly: GCF_055575355.1. Taxonomy (NCBI): domain Bacteria; kingdom Bacillati; phylum Actinomycetota; class Actinomycetes; order Pseudonocardiales; family Pseudonocardiaceae; genus Amycolatopsis; species Amycolatopsis sp. NPDC034160. The sequence continues at coordinate 104,076 of NZ_JBVISU010000025.1, forward strand.
CGGAGAATGCTGATCAACCGCGAGACGGGGAACCCGTCCCGCCCGCAGCCGGTGACGGTGCTGCTCGGGCCGGTCGGTTCGGGAAAGACCACGGCACTGGAGGCGATCCGCCGGGACCTGGGCTGGGGTGTCGTGCACGCCGGATTCGAGTTCGGGCACGGCGACCGGGCGAGCACGATCGACGTGCTCACGAAACTGGCCTACTCGTTGTCGAGTAAATGGCGGAATCGCCCTAAACCGCAGTTCGTTCGTTTCACCATTGCGTTGATCGCAGTTCAGGCAGAACTTTCCGGTCGGAATCGTGACGAAGACCTGAGTCAGCTGAAGACGTTGATCAACAGCTTCCACGGGATCCGCTGGACGCCGTCGATGGACGCGGTGCTCGACACGCTCACCGAGACGGCGAAGGCGACCGGTCTCGTCGAACCGTCGTACGCGGCGGTGTTCCGCCAGACGTTCCCGCATCTGGTCCGCAACATCCGGCCGAGGCTCGGCAAGGCTCTGCGGTCACTGGCCGATTTCCCGAACGCCGAGGGCAGGACGCCGTTCGACGCGCTACTCGAACTCAACCGGCTCGCCCACGGCAGTGCCCGTGACGCGAAGGCGGTCACCGAATGGCTGATGGCGGCCTTCCTCGGCGACGTCCGGGAGAATCATCCGAGGCTGGCCAAACCGGAGGAAAAAAGCCCCTGCGCCTGCGACATCTCGCCGCGGCGCAGGCACTGGCACAACTGGGTGATCACGCTCGACGACGTCGACCACGCCGGCGGGACCGAGTTCCTCGCCGACCTGATCACCGCTCGGGAACGCTTCGCCGTCCAGCATCCGAACGACCGCGAGGCGCACGACGCGCTGCTGGTCATCGCCACCAGCGGGCGATGGCACGACGACTGGGGCATCGCCTGGCTGGCGCCGTGGAAACCCGCGTCCGGCTCGCCGCCCACCGTCCGGCCGGTGGCGGACTGCGAGGAAGCCTCGTACGACGACTGGGTGAAACCGGGGCCTGGTGTGCTCGAATCGCCCTACTACCCGGTCCGGCTCGCGTCTCAGCCGATCGGGCTGATCGCGCGCGTCCTCGATTCCGGCGCGGGGACCCCGAAGGTCGGGCTCGCGCACCGGGCGACCGGTGGACTGCCGTCGGCGGTCGAGCAGCTCGCCGCGCAGTTGCGGGCGAGCGACGTGCGGGAAGGCGATCGTGACGTGCTCACCACCGACCCGCGCGGTGAGCAGGACCCCTGTTATCGCAGGCTGACCGAACTGGGTTTGACCGAACATCTCGACGACGTCCACATCGACGACTTCGTGACCGCGGCCCCGTTCGCGACCGCGCCCTGGCTGATCCCGGACGCCGCGCAGAGCCGGATCGACCAGCCGCATGTCGGGCGGATCCTGACCGAACTGCGGACCGCGCTGTGGGTGACGGCGAAGAACTCGGCCGGAACGACCGACGACCAGGCGGCACTGCATCCGTGGATCGCCGCGAACCTGGTGTCCGCGCTGGCCAGGCGCGGGGACGGAGACGGACCGAGCTACACCGACCAGTTCAAGGCCCTGCGAGACGACCCGGACACCGCCCAGGATCCGGTGCGCCTCGCCTACTGCAACCTCGCGCTGGGCGACATCAGCGAGGTGGTCACCTTCTTCGAGCGCGAGTTCAACCGGATCCCGCACGCGGCGTGGGTCGCGAAACTCGAGCTGGTCCTGAACGCGCCGGACGATCTGCCACCCGAGCGGCCGCACGCGGAGCTGTACGACGAACTGGTCAACCTCGACACCGAAGGCCATCCCATCGATCGGTCCGAGATCCGCAACAACGTCGCCCGGCTCATCGCGGCGGGCAGGCTGACCGCCAACCCGTTCGCGGTCCGCGGGCAGGACCAGCACCAGGTGATCGCGAACGCTTTCGCCGCGCTGGCCACCACTTCGCATCGCCCCGACGTCGGCGCGCTCGTGTCGGCCAAAGACCTCGCCCGTCGCGGCGAGTTCCCCTGAACCCGAACGGAACCTCGTCATGTCCTGGTTCGACGCGTTGAGAACCCGTATGTCCCGTGCCCGTGAACGCGCGGCGACCGGTCCGCCGGTGCGGCCCCGCGGCTGGGCGCGCCGTCATCGCGCGCTGCTGATCGCGGTCGTGGTCGTGCTGGTGGGCGCCATACTGGTGGGTCTCAAGCCGTGGGAGTCCTGTGGCGCCGGGCTGCGCGCGGTGGACGCGGACGAGAAGTCGGTCGGCTCGTCGTACGTCTGCGTCGGACTGAACCTCGATTCCGGCCCGGTGCGCGAGGATGATCCGCTCGACCCGCTGGAGAAGCTCATCAAGGCCCGCAACGACGCGGCGGGCGAGAGTTTCAAGACCATCGTGGTGCTGGAGAACCTCGCCCCGGATCCGAACGTCGACAGCCAGCCGTTCCCGTTCGTCCGGCGCGAGATCCAGGGCGCGATCACCGCCGCCTGGCCGAAGAACGGACCGCCGGGGATCAGGCTCCTGCTGGCCAACTACGGGAGCAACGCCGACCACTGGCGCGTCGTCGCCGACGAGATCATCGCCGCGGCCGCCGCCCAGCGGATCGTGGCGGTCACCGACATCGGCATCAGTTCGGAGAACAGCCGGGCGTTGGTCGCCGAGTTGTCCAAACACGGCATCGCCACCATCGGCGCCACCGTCACCGCGGACAACATGAACATCGACCCCAAGGGCGCGCGGATCGACAACTTCTTCCGGGTGGGCCCGACCAACACCGACGAGGCACGCGCCGCCGCCGGATACATCGCGGCGCACGGATTCCGCCGGGTGATGATGATCCAGGGAGTCGGCAAAGAGGACACCTACGCGACCACGCTCGCCGAGGCCTTCAAAAGCACGTCGAAGGTTCCGGTCGTCTTCACGAAGACGTACGAAGTCAAACCGCTCACCGACAAGTCGCGCGAGGCCAACCTGCGGGGGCTGTTCAGCAGATGGCACAACGACATCTGCGGTGCCAAACCCGACCTGATCTACTTCGCCGGGCGGGGACTCGATCTGGGTGCCCTCGTGGCGGCACTGGCGGGGGACGGCGCTTGTGAAGGGCTCGACTCGGTGACCGTGATGACCGGGGACGACGCGAGCACGCTCGCCGGGAATCCCTTGCCGCTGGACAAGGACATCGCCGTCCGGCTCCGCTACACCGCACTGGCCTATCCCGACCAGTGGGACATGTTCACCGCTGATCCGGCGTATCCGACGTACAAGAAGAACTACGACAACTTCATCGCCGAATTCACCGGAACCCATGGTTTTCCCAAGGGGGAACTGTGGGACGGCGCCGCGATGATCGAACACGACGCCGTCGCCGCGGCGGTCGAGGCGGCGGTGCAGAACGTGTCGGCGGATCCCGTTTCGGTGCCGGACGTCCTGCGCAGCATCGACTGCAACTCGCCGGTGCCCGGCGCCACGGGGTTCATCGCCTTCGACCAGACGACGGGGAACCAGCTCGACAAGGCGCTGCCGATCCTGTCCATCGCCTCGGACGGTTCGGTGCATCCGGTCGACCTCGTGTGGTCGCGGGGACGCCCGCTGAACACCGCGCCGGACTGCGTTCGCTGAAGGACTGTGCCCCGAGGGCTACCAAAGGAGAATCGTGTCGGTGAACCCCCGGTACTGAGGCGGGAGGGTGGCGGTGGGCCGTCGGTCCAGGTGGTCGTGAGTGGCGATTCGGGTTCTAACCCGAATCGCCACTCACGACCCCACGCAGAACCGGGCACAGAAGCATCAACAGGACACCAAGTCGCCAGGATGTGTCCTCTGTGGGCACCGACGCCCGGTCGGCGCCTCAGAACCAGGAATGCACTCTCTCGGCTTTGCCGGGACCCTTGAGTCTCAAGGTGGTCACGACCCACGCGGAACCGGGCAGAGGTCGACCAATCAGGCACTTGGCTGCCGGGGAATGTCCCTTGTGTACATCCAAGGCGCATGGCTCGGTCCTCGGTGGACTGAAGGGCCGTCCAGGAAGTGCGTCCTGGACGGCCCTTCGCTGACCACCGGTGGGGAACGGGAGTCAGCCGGTGTAACCCGCCACGATCTTGGTGTAGTCGTACTTGCCCTGCGCGATTCCCGCGCAGTTGTTGCAGTCGCGGTTCACCGCCCAGAACGACAGGCGGGCGAGATGTTTGCTCGCCGCGTAGTCGCGGATCGCGCGGAAGTCGGCGACGCTGACGGTCTCACCCGCCACGTCGGTCTTCCCGTTCATCGACGAGAGCCCGCTGCGCCGGTAGGCCGCGTCATCGCTCAGGCCGAAGGTGGATTTCACGACGTTCTTCAGCCCGTCCACGGCACTGCGGGTCTTGCCCGCCATGTCACCGCCGCTGGAGAAGTCGAACGGCATGACCGACCACGCGTCGACGCCCGCGCCGAGCGTCTTCGACTGGTTGATCAGCCGCTTCCCGTGCGCGTTGGGGCCGCCGACCTCGGTCGGGATGGTGATGACCACGCGCAGGCCGGGGTTCTTCTGCTTCGTGATCTTGACCGCGTTCAGGATCCGGTCCTGGACGGTGTAATTCTCGAACTCGTCGGTGTTCTCGATGTCGAGGTCGATCGCTTTGAGCCGGTAGGCGTCGATCACCTTTTGGTACGCGCCGGCGAGTGCCGCGGGTGTGCCGCACTTCGGGCCGAGCTTCGTTCCGGACCAGCCGCCGAACGACGGGATGACGTCGCCGCCCTTGGCCCGGATGTTGGCGATCATCGTGGCGTCGGAGCCGGTGAGCGAACGGCTGCCGTCCCACTTCGGGTTGCAGCCGCCGTCGGAAAGGATGAACGCGAGGGTGAAGGCCTTGACCCCGGTGGCGTTCATCGCGGCGATCGGGTCCGTCTGTCCCGACCACTGGTACAGATAGGGCGAGGCGAGCACCGTGTCCGGGGCCGCCGAGGCGACGGGGGCGAGGCCGACGGCCGTGGCGAGAGCGGCGCCGACGGTGGTGGCCAGTGTCGCCCAGCGTCGTAGGGATTTCATAGGTCCTCCAACTGGTACGCGCGCCGAGGCGCGCAGGTGTGGAGCACCTCCGTCTTGACGCGGCGTATCAACCGGGAGGTCACTGTGTGCTCACTCACGGTGGACTAGACCATTGAGGACTGTCAAGAATTCACCGGGAGTCCCGGCGGAAATGACCGACCTTAGTAGGGGGTCTTGACCCGTAAAGCGGATCGACAGCACCGCGATTACCGGCTAGTTTGCCGAAATGGTGGGGGACTCCCTGATGGCGACCGGAAGCCGCGGCCGAAGAGACCGGCTCGCCGCGCCGTGCCGTCTGCTGGTGGCCTGGAGCCTGTGGGAACTACCCAGACGGAGCCTGATCGGGTACCTGCTCCTCGTCGACGCGGCCGCCTTGGCCGCCACCACCTACCTCTTCGCGCTGCGGCCGCCCGCGACGTCAGCACTGCTCCCGTTTTCCGCTCTGCTGGCGGGAATGATCCTCAGTTCGGAGTTCGCGCGTCCCGTCGAGCGGTCCCGCGCCGACACCCGGCTCGGCGCCGGATTGGACGCCGCCTGGATCTTCGCGGGCGCGTTGCTGCTGCCGCCCGCGCTGGCCGCCGTGCTCGTCGTCGTCTCGGCGGGGTACCGCTGGTTCCGGATCCGGCGCGGAATCCCGCATCGTCAGATCTTCGCGGTCGCCGCCACCATGTTGTCCGCGATCGCGGCTTCGCTGGTGTCCATCCTCGTCGGCGCGGCCCCTTTCGCCGACGCGGTAAGGGATTTCCAGGGCTTCGCGCTGGCTTTCGCCACCGGTCTGGTGTTCCTGTCCGTCGACGCCGCCCTTGCCGCCCCGGCGGCCGAATTCGGGGCGGAACCGTCGGGATTCGCCTTCGACGCGGCGATGGTCGCGTTCGGCCTGCTGCTCGCGTGGTCGGCGGTGGACTGGCCGTTCGTCACCGTGGTACTCGCCGGAGCGCTCGTGGTACTTCATCGGGCCGGGACGATGCGCGCTCTGCGTGGCCACGCGGGCACGGACGCCGGCACCGGCCTGCTCACCGCGTCGTCCTGGTTGGACGGTGCCCGCACCCAGTTCGAGCTGCTTCGCGCCCGTGGCAGCGATCTTTCGCTGCTCATGCTCGACCTGGACAGTTTCGCGCGGCTCAATGACCAGCACGGCAGGGAAGTCGGCGACGACGTTCTGCGCGCTGTCGCGGACTCCTTGCGCGCGGAGGTTCGCGCCGCCGATCTGGTCGGCCGGTTCGGCGGCGAGGAATTCGTCGTCCTGCTTCCCGGCACCAGCCGGTTCGACGCGCATGCCATCGCCGAGCGGATCAGGCTGCGGATCGCGTCGACCTCCGTCTCACTGGGTGGGAGGTCGCCGGGTGATCCGCTGTTCGCCGGGGTGACCGTTTCGATCGGCGTCTCGTCGCATCCCGCCGACGGCGAAACGCTCGCTCGGCTCGTCGGCGCGGCGGATCAGGCGCTGCGCGCGGCGAAGGCGGCAGGCCGCAACCGGACCGTGGTCTTCGAGACCGAGGAACCGCTGGGTTAGTCCTCGGCCGGGACGCCGATGTCCTCGAACCACAGTTCCGGATGGTCCCGGATGAATTCGGTCATCAGCGCGGTGCACGCGGGGTCGTCGAGAAGGGTGATCTCGACGCCGTTCTCCGCCAGCCAGCCGTGCCCGCCCTCGAACGTGGCCGCCTCGCCGATGATCACGCGACCGATGCCGAACTGGCGTACCAGCCCGCTGCAGTACCAGCAGGGGGACAGCGTGGTGACCATGATCGTGTCCCGGTAGTGCGGCCGCCTGCCCGCGTTCCGGAACGCGGAGGTCTCGGCGTGCATCGACGGGTCGTCGTCCTGGACCCGGCGGTTGTGCCCGCGGCCGAGCAGGACACCGTCGGTGTCGAACAACGCGGCGCCGATCGGGACCCCGCCCTCGGCCTTGCCGAGTTCGGCCTCTTCGCGGGCGATGGACAGCAGACGCGCGGGATCGATCACCCCGATCACTTTACGGTCTCGTGAGTGGTAATGACGGTTCTAACCGTCATTACCACTCACGAGCCGATTGCGGACTGGCCCTGTCCGCGATAGCTGGCAAACTGCCCCTCATGAAGCGAGCGAACCGATGACCACGGCCACGTCGGCGCGGCTGCTGAGGATGCTTTCCCTGCTGCAGGCGCGGCGCGACTGGCCCGGCGCCGACCTGGCGGAGCGGCTGCGGGTGGACGTCCGCACGGTCCGGCGCGACGTCGAACGCCTGCGGGAACTGGGCTACCCGGTGCACGCCACCCCCGGCGTCGCGGGCGGCTACCGGCTCGGCGCGGGAGCCGCGTTGCCGCCGCTGCTGCTGGACGACGACGAGGCCGTCGCGGTCGCAGTCGGCCTCCGGACGGCCGCGAACGGGACGGTGTCGGGGATCGAGGAGACCTCGGTGCGCGCCCTCGCGAAACTGGAGCAGGTGATGCCCGCCCGGTTGCGGCATCGGGTGACCGCGCTGAACACCGCGATGATCCCGCTCGGCGGCGTCGTCCCGGTCATCGACGCGGAGGCGCTCACGGTCATCGCGTCCGCGTGCCGCGACCATCAGCGCCTCCGGTTCGGGTACCGCAGCCACGACGGCGAGGTCACCGAGCGTTCCATCGAACCCCTGCGCCTGGTGCATACCGGTCGCCGGTGGTATCTGGTCGCGTTCGACCTCGACCGCGACGACTGGCGTACCTTCCGCGTCGACCGCATCGACGGCGTCCCGGACACCAGTTTCCGTTTCACGCCAAGGGAACCGCCGGCCGAGGACCTCGCGGCGTACGTCTCCCGCGGGATCACGTCGGCGCCGTACCCGCACCAAATGGTGCTGCGGGTGAGCGCCTCGGCGGACGCGCTCGCCGAATACGTGGCACCGACCGTCGGGACGATCGAGGCCATCGACGAGCACACCTGCCGGGTCAGGGTCGGATCGAACGACCTTTCCGTGATGCCTTACTACCTCGCCCACTGGGACGTCGACTTCGTCGTGGAAGAGGCGCCCGACGAGGTCAAAGAGAAGCTAAGGCTGGTCGCCGACCGCTTCGCGCGCGCGGTCGTGTGAGTCCGAAGTGGACTGTGCGGCTCGCTTGGCCCGTTTGGCCAGCAGGCCGATCGAGCCGAGCGAGATCAGGGCCAGCACGATGATGTAGAGCGAGACCGACATCGACCCTCGGCGTACTCCTCCAGGTCGATTTCAAGGTCTCCCAAGGCGACACGTGCGGGGTCGAACCCGACCCCCACGTGCAACTCCTGGTGTAGGTCCATCTTCAGATCGGCTAGCCACGCGGTGCGGCCTACCCGGCCGACCACGAGCCCGTGGTCATCGGCCGACCGAGACGAGATCCCGAGGAGATTGAAAAGAGGTACCGGCATCTGGAAGGAGCCCACCGGCCACGTATCAGGCGGGTCGACGTCGACAGGGTTCTCTCGCGGGAAGCGGTAACCTAGGACCGGGCGCTGGGCCGCACTGGTAAGGAGCTGCAGCCGCGAGTCGTCATAGCGACATCCCAGCACCAGGGCATCGGCTGGCGCCAGCTGCGCTTGGACAAGGTGAGTGGCACCTGTGGAGTCGGTCAGTGCGAAACCCGGTCCGCACAATTCTTCGAGAAGGGCCGCCGCAGCCTCGGTTGCCTGCTGCCCCTGACTAGACAGGATCAGGCGACCCATCAGCCATCCTGAGTCTTGGACGATGAACTGTGCCAGATCCGGCTCGTCCGGCTCGGTAGCGCTGAGCATCGCCGCCAAAGTGGTGGCTGCTGCGGCGTCCGTATGCGATCGCCAACCCAGCCACGACGCGGCGGCCATCTCTTGCACACCGAACAACAAACTGCCATAGACAAGTTGCCAAGCACCGGTGTTGCCTGGCGAGCGGCTGGCTGCGACGGACGCTACGGCAACTTCGTCGTGCTCCACGTCCAGACGTGCAAGGAACTGTTCGAACCCCACCGATGTGGCAGAACTGGGCTGCATGCGCCGATTCTCCTCTTCGCTGCAAGCGGTAGGCAAACGTGGCCTTTTTCTGCGGATTCCAAAGCTCGAACGTCCGCTCACGCCGCTTATCGGTCGTTCGAGAGCGCAGCGTTCGCCAGTCGTCTACGCGATAACCTGTTCCACTTCTGTGCTGCTGCGGTGGCCTGCGACTCGCAACGTGAGGGTCCCCGCCAAGGCAAGCGGGACAAGTGGAACGCCTTGAGCGAGACAGAGGGCGAGCGACCTGTAAGCGTGTCGAAGTGTGCCCACTTGATCGTGAATAGCGCCGCCAGTGGCCCCCGCGTTCTCGGACCGCGGTGCAGGCCCACCAGCCCTCGCTGGCGTCGCCGGATCGGGTGTTCGCGTTCGACGAGTTCGGCCCGCTGACCATCCGGCCACATCTCGGTGCCGGCTGGGTGAAGAAGAACCATCCCGACAGACT
>NZ_JBVISU010000026.1:0-112772 GCF_055575355.1 Amycolatopsis sp. NPDC034160
GACGACCGGCACCCCATCCTGCCCACCAACCCGGAAACAACACCAACAACCACCACCAAGACCAACCCACAAACACACCGGTGGATCCAGGCTCAACGTCCCCGATCTTCCGTGGATCAAGCTCGTGCCGGGCACAGCCGCACCAGCGGGTGCACAACGACGAGTCGTGAGAATCCGGCACCTGAACCCGGACCCTCACAGCAGGTGCGGGGCCTTCACGGACATCCGCGACCAGGCCTTGACTCACAACCAGACGACTACTTGCGCAGGGTTTCCGCAAGCCACCATCAGGACTTCGCTTTCCCCGCACCGAAGGCGAGAAGCGACCGCCCACCCCAGGATGAAAAACGCTCATTGCGTTTCTTCCTTACCTTTCGAGCGATCAAAACTTGCCCTTCACGACCCCCGTGGCGTTCCTTCGGCGCGCAACGATATTCACCGCGGAAGTGCGATTCCCCGATTTCGCCGGTGCCTGTCGTCACACTTTGTCGAAAATGACTATCGTTGCCAATAGCATGACGATATTCGATCGGATGCCGGACGCCGGTGATTACCGAATCCGCTGTCGAGGAGTTCTGTTGAGGGGTAAGGCGAAGGTGTCGTGTTGGGCATCAGGATTCGGTACTGGGCGGTGGCGCTCCGAAGGTGTCGCGAAAGCCACTTTCGGGACATTACGTGTCCTGAAAGTGGCTTTCGCGACACGGGCAGCGGGCGCCGCCTTCGGGGGAACGCGCACCGCCTAGGTGGCATGCCCTGGAGTCAGGCTTGGTGTTGCGAAAGCGGCTTGCGCGACACCTCCTTGAGGGCTGGGGGAGGCGGGCATGGCTCCAATGCGGCATTGGAGACGGTCAGCGTCCCCAATGCCGCATTGGGGACATCAGGCCGCGGCGCGAGCCGACGTCGCTCGCAACACGACACCTTTGCCTTACCCCTCAATGGATCCCACCTGCCGTAGTGGAACGAAGTACTCGACAACGCCGGACTCGACCGGGTGCTCGGCCTGCCCGGCGACGGCCATCCGCTGATCCCCCTCGGCCACCGCGTGTTCGTCACGCGCGCGCCGAACCGATTCTGAGGACGACGAACCATGTGTGGAGTCACCGGCTGGGTCGCCTTCGACAGCGACCTCACCACGAGCGTGCCCCTCATCGAGGCGATGACGGAGACGCTGGGCAACCGCGGCCCGGACGCGGGCGGGACCTGGATCCGCACCCATGTCGCGCTGGGGCACCGCCGGCTGGCGGTCATCGACCTGCCAGGAGGTACGCAGCCGATGGAGGTCCGGACTCCGTCCGGGACAGTCGCGCTCACCTTCTCCGGTGAGGTCTACAACTTCCTGGACCTGCGCGCCGAACTCGAGGGCCGGGGGCACCGGTTCACCACCCACAGCGACACCGAAGTGGTGCTGCGCGGTTATCTGGAGTGGGGTGAGGCGGTCGCCGAGCGGCTCAACGGCATGTACGCCTTCGGGTTGTGGGACGAGCGCTGCGGCAAGCTGGTGTTGATCCGCGACAGAGTCGGTGTGAAGCCGCTCTACTACCACCGCACCTCCGACGGAGTGTTGTTCGGCTCCGAACCGAAGGCGATCCTCGCCAATTCGCGATTTCCGCGCGTCGTGGACACCGGCTGCCTGCGTGAGCTGGTCGGGTTCACCAAGGCTCCCGGCTGGTCACTGTGGAAGGACATGTACGAGGTCGAGCCGGGAACCGTCGTGACGGTGACCCGTGCGGGCATCCGGCACCACACCTACTGGCGGTTGGAGACCACGGCGCACACCGACGACCTCGTGACCACCGTGGAGAAGGTCGGCGAGTTGTTCGGGGACGCGGTGCGGCGGCAGACGGTGTCGGATGTGCCGCAGTGCGTGCTGCTCTCCGGTGGCCTGGACTCCAGCGCCGTCACCGCGGTCGCCGCCGCGGAACTGTGCACGCGAGGGGAGAAGACCCATACGTTCTCGGTGGATTTCGCCGGGTACGAGGAGAACTTCCGCCCCGACGAGTTGCGGGAGACGCCGGACTCGCCGTTCGTCCGTGCGGTCGCCGCGCACGTCGGCTCGGTGCACCACGACATCGTGCTCGACTCCCACGCGCTGGCCGACCCCGGATTGCGGCGCGCCGTCGTCGCGGCACGGGACATGCCGATCGGGCTCGGCGACATCGACTCCTCGATGTACCTGCTGTTCCGGGCGATCCGCGAAGAGTGCACGGTGGCGCTGTCGGGCGAGTTCGCCGACGAGCTGTTCGGCGGATACGCCTGGTTCCACCATCCGGCGGCCCGCGACGCCGACACGTTCCCGTGGCTGGCGTTCAGCAACGCCTACACCGGTGACCGGACCGAAATGCTGCGTCCCGAACTCAGCCGGGACCTGGACATCGGCGCTTATGTCGCCGACGAGTACCGCACCGCCGTCGCCGCCATCGACCATCTCGACGGTGAGGACGCGCTGGAGCGCCGGATGCGCCGCAGCAGCCATCTGCACGTGACCAGGCTGGTGCGCGCGATGCTCGACCGCAAGGACCGGATGTCCATGGCCGTCGGGCTGGAGGTCCGGGTGCCCTTCGCCGATCACCGCCTCATCGAGTACGTCTACAACACGCCGTGGTCGATGAAAGCCGACGGTGGCAGGGAAAAGAGCCTGCTGCGCGGGGCGGTCGCCGGTCTGCTGCCCCGGTCGGTCACCGAGCGCGTCAAGAGTCCGTATCCGTCTACACAGGACACCGGTTACGCCAAAGCTTTGCAATGGCAGGCGGACGACGTGCTCGCCGAAGCCGGACATCCGCTGTTCGAGATCTTCGACGCGGAGTGGGTCCGCCGCGCGACCGCGCAGGATCCCGCCGCGGTCACCGGCAGGCTGCGCACCGGCCTCGAACGGGTGCTGGACCTCTACCACTGGTTCGACCTCTACCGACCTGAGCTCCGGCTCGGCTGAATCGTTGCCGCACAAGGAGAATCCCATGACCACAACCGGACCGCTCGTGCTCGGTGACGACTTCGTCCAAGACGCGCACGGCGTCGGAGCGAAGTTACGCGAAGGCGCACCTATTCGCCCTGTCGTGCTGCCCAGCGGCATGGCCGTCTGGCTGGTGACCGGGTACGAAGAAGCCAGGGCCATCGCGGCGGATCCCCGCTTCAGCAGCCACCGCGTGTACGACCGGATGCATCGGATGGCGCTGGGCGAAGACGAGGAGAGTCCGTTCTCCGAGGACTTCGCGATGAACCTCCTCAACCTGGACCCGCCGGAGCACACCCGGCTGCGCAAGCTGGTCGCGAAGACGTTCACCGGCCGGGCCGTCGAGTCGCTGCGACCGCGGATCGAGCAGATCGCGGACGAGTTGCTCGACGCGATGATGGACCGCGATTCGGTGGAGCTGCTGGAGTCCTACGCCTACCCACTGCCGATCCGGGTCATCACCGAGTTGCTGGGGGTGCCGTTCGAGGACCACGAGCAGTTCACCACGTGGTCGAGAACGATGGTCGATGCCGGAGCGACCGAGGAGGCGGGCTCGGCGACCATGCGGATGGCGGGCTACCTGCACGGGCTGATCGCGGCCAAACGCGAGAACCCCGGCGACGACCTGCTTTCCCAGCTCGTGCACGCCGGTGAGGACGGCGACCGGCTTTCCCCGCCGGAGTTGATCGCGGTCTCCGTCGTCCTGCTCATCGGTGGCTTCGAGACCACGGTGAACCTGATCAGCGGCGGTGTTCTCAGCCTGTCCCGCCACCCCGGCCAGCTCGCGCTGCTGCGGGCGGACCGGAGCCTGATGCCGACCGCGATCGAGGAGTTCCTGCGGCACGAGACACCGAACATCCTGTCTTCGCCCCGCTACACCGCCGAAGAGGTAGAGATCGCCGGTGTGGTGATCCCGGCCGGCGACTTCGTCATGGTGTCGTGGCTGGCCGCCAATCGCGACCCGGCCCGTTTCACCGACCCGGACCGGCTCGACATCACCCGGCCGCGGGGTGGTCACCTGGCGTTCGGCCACGGGCCGCACTTCTGTCTCGGGGCACCGCTGGCCCGGATGGAGGGCGAGATCGCTTTCGGGCGCCTGCTGGACCGGTTCGCCGACATCGAGGTGCTGTCCGCCGTGGACGATCTGCGCTGGCGCGACAGCACGGCCATGCACGGCCTCGAATCGCTGGTGCTGATGCTGCGCTGACCGCCCGGCTGCACCCTGAGGCCGCCCGCACTCGTCCGGGAACCGGGGTATTCGGGGTCAGGACGGGTGTCCACTTCGGGCAGATCGAGTGCGGCGGGCTGCGTCCGTGATCCGTCGCTTCCTATCCTCGGGTCATGGTCGTGGCGTACCGGCAGAAGAGCGCGCCGTTCGCGGTGTACGAAACCATCGGCGAATACAACCTCGCGTACCCCTACGCGCGGATGCCGGATCAGGGCGAGGCCCGCGGCGGCATGCGCAGCTTCACCTGCGCGGCGTCGGGATTGTGGGACGATCTGACCGTCAGCGGGCACAAGTACACTTTGGACTTCCTCCCGGACGACGTACCGATCTCCGGCGAGCCGGAACAGGTAGGTGCCGTTGTGGCGACCCGGTGGGGTGATCCGCCGATTCTGCTGCTGGCCGGAAGGGTTCCCCTTCGGTGGGCGTGGGAGGCCATCACCAAGGCGTGGCCAACCACATTGGACGGTGCGGCGCGGGTCCTGCACTCGACTTCGCGGTAACGAGAGGCGAGCACGCTCCCGCTATTCCCTGGCGAGGTCGACGATATTACGCAACCCGTCCACCACCACGGTGTTGTAGTTGAAGAGGAGAATGCCGGCACCGCGGCTCCGCCATTCCTCGATCTGGTCGGGGCGATGCACGAGCGCGCACAACGAACACTGTGGCGCGGACTTCACCGCCTCGGCTATCCGGTCGACGGCCGATCGGTAGTCCACATGCTCGAAATCCCCTGGTATGCCCAGCGAGAGTGACAAGTCGGTCGGTCCGATCCAGACGGCGTCGACGTCCTCGGTCGCGGCTATCGCGGCGCAGTTTTGGACGGAGTTCCGGTCTTCGGCCTGGACCACGACCACGGTCTCGTTCGCGGCCTTGGCCAGATGCTCGTCCAGGGTCAAGGTGCCGTGGCGGCCTGCTCGTGTGCTCACCGCGAGGCTGCGTATTCCCCGGGGCGGGTAGTGCGCGGCGCGGACCGCGGCCTCGGCGTCCGCGGCGTCCGACACGTGGGGGACGACGATTCCCGTGGCACCCGCGTCCAGTGCGTGCAGCGCGGACGAAGGGTCGCTTCCGGCGATACGCACCAGTACGGGGATGTCGGCGGCGTCACCCGCCCGGATGTGGTGCTCCACCTCGACCGTCTCGGCGGACGCGTGCTCGGTGTCGAGCAGCACGAAGTCGAAACCCAGGTGACCGGCAAGTTCCACGGCTGAATGAGCCGGGATCTTGAGAATCAGGCCGAGCAGTGGATCACCGTCGACGATGCGGGAACGCAGGCTCACCGTTCGCCGCCCGGCCCCGGACGGTTCCAGCCACGTGCCTCGTCACCGGGGGCTTCCCAGCCGTCCTCCGTCACGATCAGTGTGTCCTCCAGTTTGACGATGCCGACTTCAGGATTGGACAGCGTCGTCTCCAGGGACAGGACCATGCCCACTTCGAGCGGGGCTTCTGCGTGGTCGCCGGGGTAGGGGACCGGCCCGGTACCGGTCAGGCGAGGGGCTTCGTGAGTGATGAGGCCCATCCCGTGCCCCACGAAGAACATCTCCTTCGCGTGGGGGCACTCGGCGAGCGCCTTGTCGGCCAAGGCGAAGACATCACCACCCCGCCTGCCGGGTGCCACCGCCGCGCGCACACTCTGTTGCACCGCTTCGACCTCGGCCAGCAGATCCCGCATCAAACCGGTCGGTTCACCGGCTACCGCCATCCGGGCCAGATCGCCGATGTACCCCTGGTACATGCCGCCGGAATCCAGCGACAGCAGTTCCCCCTCCTGCCACACCCTGGACGAGGGGGCGCGATTGAACTCAGGACCGCACGACACCAGGCAATAGTCGAAGACCAGCCCTCGATCGGTCTGTTCCCGGCGGAACCGTTCGACGATCTCACTTTTCGTTTCACCGGGACGGGACGCGGCGAAGGTGGCCGCCATGGATTCGATGATCCCGACCGAAGCGATCCGTACCAGATCGAGCTCTTGAGCGGATTTGATCGCGCGTATCCCTTCGAGGACCGGATGAGCGTCCACTAAGGTCGCCCCCGGCAACTCGGTGCGAAGCACTTCGCCCGCGTCGAAAGGAAGGAATGCCTTCTCCACGGCGATGGTCGCGTTCTCGAGGCCGCGTTCCCGCAGCCCCTCGACGATCGAGTGGGCCGTGTCCACGCTGGACCAGGACAGATGCCGGACGTCGGGGACCCAGAGCGGGAAAACGGAGGTCCCCCATTCCTCGTTGCCGCAGCCGACATAAAAAGACTTCTCGGGTGCGCCCTTGAAATAGACGAGTGCCGGCAGGTACCGGGACACGCCGATCGCGTCGAGATTGGCGAAGAAGAAGTACCGATATCCACCGAGTAGGTGCTGGATGGAGAAGCGAGTGGTGGCGATCACCGCGTCGGCGCCGGACTTCTCCATAAGCGCGTCCATGCGGCTCTGGTCGAAAGGCAGGTCCATGACACTCCTCAACGAATCTTCTGTGGAAAAGCACGCCGGGTCAGTATAGTTTCGACCGGTGAGTTCCCCTTCGGGCGAGAATCGAGTGCAGATATGAACAAATCATCCAGCGGTGCGCAGGCGGCTTCCGATACCCGATCGATCATGGACCGGTTCCGGTTGACCGGCAGGACCGCCATGGTGACCGGAGCCGGGCAGGGCATCGGCCGTGCCTTCGCACATGCCCTCGCTGAGGCGGGTGCCAAGGTGGCGGTCGTCGACCTCAGTGCGGACCGTGCTGCGGAGGTCGCCGACGAGTTAAAGGAGAAGGGCGCGGAAGCGATCCCGATCCATGGCGACGCCGCCGACGAACGATCCATCGAGGACTTCGTGCGCACCACAGTGGATACGTTCGGCAGGCTGGACATCGCGGTGAACAACGCGGGGATCAACCTCAACTCGGCGGCCGAGGAAACAACGCTCGACGAATGGGACATGGTGCACAACCTCAACCTGAGGGGAGTGTTCATCACGTGTCAGCGCGAAGCGAAGGCGATGTTCCCGAACGGGTACGGAAAGATCATCAACACGGCGTCGATGGCGTCGCTGATCGTGCCTCACCCCCAGAAACAGGTGTCGTACAACGTTTCCAAGGGAGCGGTGGTGAGCCTGACCCGGACACTGGCCGCGGAATGGGCCGACCGCGGTATCCGGGTGAACTGCATATCGCCGGGAATCATCAGGACCGCCCTGATCGAAGAATCGGAGGCGCTCGCCCCCCTGGTGGACGAATGGATTTCGACCATACCGGCCGGTCGGCTCGGTGAAGTCGCCGACCTGCAGGGCGCTGTCGTCTACCTGGCCAGTGGGGTCTCCGACTACATGACCGGGCACAACCTCGCGATCGAGGGTGGCCAGACCTTGTGGTAGAAGGTTTCTCGTCGCGCGTCACGCGACTTCCAGGGAACCCCGCAAGGCCATCTCCCGTTGCAGTTCGATGGCCGAGACCAGTTCCTCGTCGCGGACGTCGTTGACGAACAGGTTCTTCCCGATGCCGACGGGCAGTGGCAACCGCTGCTGCCCGTCGCGCCGCCGGACCGTCGCGTGCAGCGCCTGCCCCAATACCTCCGGCGTGTGCAAAGGGCTCCAGGTCGGCAGTCCGAGATCGGACATCACCGCGAACACGCGGCCGCACTCGTCCTCGTCCATCAGTCCGCGCCCGTAGGCGAGCGCGGTGCTCAGCGCCATGTCGAGGCATACGGCTTCACCGTGAAGCATCGACGGGAGCCCGAGCATTTCGACCGAGGGACTGAAGGTGTGCCCGTAGTCCATGCTGCGTTCCAGCGTCTCTTCCCACAGATTCGGTTCGAGTTCTTCCAGCATGCCGGTGATCGCGCCTTCGAGGATGGCGGCGGCGGCATTGTCCCCCTCGGGTGACAGCCCTTGGAAGTTCTCGTCCAGCACGAGCCGGCCGTGACGCTCGAGAAGGCCGAACAGTGCTTCGTCCTTGATCAAGCCGACCTTCAAGATCTCCGCGAGACCGTTGCTGATGTGACGACGGCTCAGCGTCGAGAGGAAACTGCGATCGAGCAGGGTGAGTTTGGCGGCCGCATACGTGCCCAGCTGATTCTTGTGGCCGTTGAAGTTCACTCCGGTTTTCACCCCGACTCCGGCGTCGACCAGGCCGACCAGGGTCGTCGGGACCCGCACGAAGGGGGTTCCGCGACGGTAGAGACTGGCGGCGAGCCCGACGATGTCCATGAGGACACCGCCGCCCACGACGATGACCGGCTCGCGCCTGCGGTCGATCCCGAACTTGTCGAGCCGCTCCACGAAACGCAGTACCACGTCGATTTCTTTGCGTACTTCGCCCGACTTCACGACCATGATCTCGTGGGTGACGTGATGGTGATCCAGGTACTGCCGGAGGTCGGCTCCGTAAAGCCTTTCGACGGCTTCGTCCACCACGACGAAGCGGCGCGGCGCTCGGCCATCGCCCGGGCCGCCGGCGTCAAGGAGATCGGTACGGTCCAAATCGAAGACGCGGTGACACACCCGGACCTCGTAGTTGACCGGTTGCGAGGCCTTGACATGCCAAGAGGAGTTCGCTGTCGTGGGCGCGACCTGCGTCGTGGAGGGCTTCCTCGGCGCGGGCGGTGCGAGAGGGTTCGGCGCGCCTTCGGTTTCCGACCGGCGGAGGGTTTTCGACGAATCGGGCATTTTCTTTGCCTTTTCTTCCTTGGTGCGAGACCCAGTCAGGGCCGGACGAGGTGCTGCTCGGCCGCCACGGCGATCAGCGATCGGGCATAGCGGGCGGCAGCGGCCGGGTAGAGGGGGAAGAACTTCACGGGGGCCACCGACTCGATCTCCAGGAGCAGCAGCCTGCCGGTGGTGGGATGACGGAGGAAGTCCAGCCGAACCGAGTTCGGATGTACCGGAACGGTCTTCAGATAGGCCTCGTAGGCGGCGTCGATGTCGGCGAGATCCTCGCCGTGCTCGGGGTAGCCCGCTCGGGCGTTCGGATGGAACTGTGTTCCGGCGCGCCCCGCCGCGAGGATGGCGTCTTTGGTGATCGCGTGGGAGAACTCGCCGTCGATCATGATGATCCCGTGTTCCCCCACAGAATCGATGCTGGAGATATAGGGCTGTACGCAGGCGGTGACCCCGGCCTGACCGAAGGCTTCGAGCTTCGCGACCAGGTCGCGCTCCTCGGTGACCCGCGCGGCGCCGAGTGTCCCGCCGGACGAGATGGGTTTGACGACGACGGCTCGTTCACCGAAGTCGCGTTCCGCGCGGGCGATCGTCTCCCCGGCGACCGTGCCGATACGGTCGCCGGGCCGGACCACGGTGGTCGGGATGGTCCTTGCTCCACACTCCTCGACCAGCGGAAGGTATTCCTTGCTCATTCCGCCCATGATGATCGGGTGCGGGTTCGCCAACCGGACACCCTGCTGATGCAGGGAATTCACCCATTCCCGGAATTGCCCCAGCTTCAACCACATGCTCCACGGGGACTGGACGGTGACCACGTCGAACGCGGTCCAGTCCACGCCGGGGCAGTCGTCCCAGTTGAGGATCCGCGTGCCGCAGCCCTGTTCTTCAAGGCTGGCTTGCAGTATCGGGGTGTCCCGGTCGGACCAGTCCTTGCCGGGAAAAGCGCTGGATGTCACGAGTGCGATGTCCACGGATTGCCTCTCCATACGTTCACGAGCGCCTCGCTCGGCAGAAGCCGAGGGTATTTCCGAAAGGAATCGCCCACGATGCCGATTCCGCGAACTGGAAAATCGGTCCATCCCGGACACCGGCCGCGGCGGGGACGTCCCGTTTCTCGAGAAGCTACCGGTAGAGCCCGTCCCCCCAGCGTCACTGTGGACATTCGGGCAGGATCGTTGGACGAAGCGCGTGCGGACGCGCCGCGCCCGCTTTCGTGACCCGCGCGAATCCGCGGATCAAGTGCCTCACAGCGAGCGGAACGTCATCCGGATCTGGTCGATGAGAGCGTCCGGCTGCTCAAGGGCGGCGAAGTGGCCTCCACGTTCCAACTGGGCGTAATGCAGTACGTGCCGATAGCGCCGCTCGATCCAGCGCCTCGAGGCTTGCACCGCCTCGCCGGGAAAGACGCTGAAGCCGGCGGGGACGGGATTGGGTTCCGTCGAAACTCCGGACATCGCGCTGTTTTGACGCTCTTCCCAGTACAGCCGAGCTGAGGACGCCGCGGCGTTGGGCAGCCAGTAGAGCATGATGTCGTCGAGGATCTCGTCTCTGGAGAGAATGTCTTCGGGGTTGCCGGCGCTATCGGTGACATCTTCGAACAGGGTGTAGATCCAGGCGGCCAGCCCGGCCGGTGAGTCCGCCAGTGAGTAGCCGATCGTCTGCGGCCGAGTGGCTTGTTCGCGGGCGTAGGCGTCCAGTTCGTCGCGGTAGCGCCGCGCGTGCGCCATCATCCGCTGCTCTTGTTCGGTCGCCTCGTTCATCTCGTCTTCCGTGGGGAAGACCAGCGGCAGGTTGAAATGCACACCGCGACACCGATGTGGCGCCTTGCGGGTGAGCTGCTCGACGACGGACGCGCCCCAGTCACCGCCTTGCGCGAACCAGTCGTCGTACCCCAGACGCCGCATCAAGGTGATCCACGCGTCGGCGACCCGGGAGATGTTCCAGCCCGTCGTGGCGGGTTTGTCGGAGAATCCGAAGCCCGGCATGGAGGGGACCACGACGTGAAACGCGTCTTCGGCGTGGCCGCCGTACGCCACCGGGTTCGTCAGCGGGCCGATCAGGTGTCGGAACTCCAGGACCGAACCGGGCCAGCCATGGCACAACAGCAGCGGTCGCGCGGCCGGTTCGGCCGAGCGAACGTGCAGGAAATGAATGCCGATCCCGTCGACGACGGATCGGTACGAGCCGAGGGCGTTGATGTCCCGTTCGGCCCGTCGCCAGTCGTAATCGTCGGCCCAGTGTTCGCAAAGGGCCCGGATACGAGCCAACCGTGGCCCCTGGCTCCCGTCCGTGACCGTCTCCCGGTCCGGCCATCGGGTAGCGGTCAGACGGCGCCAAAGGTCCAGCAATTCGGCCTCGGGAACCGCGATCGTGAACGGCTCGACGACCGCGTCGGTGGGGGTGAATGTCATCGGACGCTCCTGGAATCTCGGCAAGGGATGACGTCACCCTAACGCATAAGTGGAAGACGTATTCAACTTGGAATTTTCCCTCCACTTAGGTATCGTCCGGTAGGTGACCGACCAGCCGCCTCCATCCCTGCGCCGCGATGCCGAGCGCAACCGGCAGCTTCTGCTGCGCACGGCGTTCGACCTCATGGCCTCGAAGGGATTGGACGTCTCCTACGAGGAAATCGCTCGAGCCGCCGGAACCGGAATGGGCACGATGTACCGCCGCTTTCCGCAGCGACAGGATCTGCTCGACGCCTTGTTCAGTGAGCACATCGAGACCGTCCTCGGCTTGGCCGAGGAGGCTTCGCGGCGCGATGATCCTTGGGAGGGGCTGTCCTGGTTCCTCGAGCGGCAACTCGAGATCGAGGCACAGAGCCGGGGGCTGGGTGAACTGCTGCGCAGCCGTGACCAGGCCACCACACTGGTTCACCGGGCACGCCGGCAGATGACCCCGCTGGTGGCCGACCTGATCGACAGGGCTGTCCGCGCGGGTCAACTGCCTCCCGGTGCCACCCCTGCCGACTTCGTCGCGGTGCACGTCATGGTGGGCAGCGTCATGGACGCTTCCCGAACCTTCGCCCCACAGCTGTGGCGCCGCGCGCTCCGGATCGCACTGGCGGGCATGCGCCATGCCGACCTGTCCGGTCAGGCTCCAGACGAAGCGGTCATCGAACGACTCTACAACGAACAACCAGACTGAAAAAGGAACTCATGATCGCTCTGCCCGGCAATTTGCTCGCCGTACTCAACGCGAAGGCCATCTGTTTCGTGACGACGGCGTGACCCGCGCATCGCCATCGGCATCGCCGATCCCGCGTCGCCGGCCCGGTGCTGGGCGCTGCGCGGCAGAGTCACGGCCATCACTCCCGACGACGCCCGAGACCACATCGACGAGTTGTCCCGGAAGTACCTGGGCCGCCCTTATCCCGGCTTCGGGGGAGGGGCCGAGCAGAACCGCGTCCTGCTCGCGGTCGAGGTCGACAAACTGCACACGCCGTAGCCCCAATGCGGCATTGGAGACGCTGACCGTCTCCAATGCCGCATCGGGGACATGTCCGGCTCCCGATTCACCGCTCGCGACCACCTCGACCTAGGTGGAGGGCCCGATCTGGCCCTTGTGGACGTTCGGGCAATCGCGTTGGACGAAGCGCGTGGATATGCGCCGGGACTGGGCGCGCTGGCAGAGGATCTAGCCCGAGGCCACTTCGAGAGTGCTAGGGGCGACTGATCAGATGAGCCCGATTGAAACCGCAACCACAGTCCTTGACCCTTCGGTTCCCTTCGACCTGAAGCAGTTGGATCTCGTCGGACGGCCGACGAGGGTCGAGTTGTCGGAGAACGCGATCGCGAGCATCGCCCGCGGCCGTGAGTTCGTCGAGGGTGTACTCGCTCGCAACGGGCGACCCGTTTACGGGGCGACCACCGGCTTCGGCCCGCTCGTCGTCTTCGAAGGCCGGGACAGTGCCACCGAGCAGTGCGACAACGTCCTGCAGCACCTTACCGTCGGGCAGGGATCCGACCTGCCGATCCCCGTCGCACGCGCGTCGATGCTCGTGCGTGCCCGGTCGCTGGCGCACGGTCTGTCCGGCGCCTCCCTGTCCACTGTGGACGCTCTGTGTCGGATGCTCGCCACGGGTTTCACTCCCGCCATCCCGACCTGGGGGTCGGTCGGAGCCAGCGGTGACCTCGTGCCGCTCGCCCACGCGGTCCAAAGTCTGCGCGGAGTCGGGCACGCCTACGTCGACGGCGAGCGGATGCCCGCTCGGGACGCACTTGGCCTCGCCGGGCTCACTCCGCTGGAACTGGACGGCCGGGACGCGCTGGCCCTGGTCAACGGCACGTCGGTGACCACGGCCGCGGCCGGACTCGCGGCGCTGTCCGCGCGGCGTTCGCTCCAGGTCGCGATCGCGCTGACCGCGGCCCTCGCCGACCTGCTCGGTGCCGCGCCCACGTTCGCCGCACCCTCCCTGCTGAAGGCCTTCGGACACCCGGACGTCGCCACCACCGGGCAGGAACTGGCCTGGTGGCTGGAAGGGGCGACACCGTCACCGGACCGACCCCTGCAGGAGCCCTACAGCATCCGGTGCACACCACAACTGCTGGGAGCAGCGCGTTCGGCGATCGGGTGGTCGACCGAGACTGTCTCTCAGGACTTGCGAGGGGTCAGCGACAACCCGCTGTTCTTCCCGGACGAGGATCTCGTCGCCCATGGCGGCAATTTCTTCGGTCAGCCCTCCGCCTTCGCCTCCGATCTGCTCGCCTCCGCCGTGACCCAGGTCGGCAACCTGGCGGAACGGCAGATCGACCTGCTGGTGGACCCCGGCCGCAACGGCGGACGGCCGCCGATGCTCGCCGCCGAACCGGGCAGGCAGCACGCGATCCAGGGCCTGCAGGTGTTGTCGACGGCGGTCGTCGTGGCGATGCGCCGAGCCTGCACGCCGGCGGCGATGCAGAGCGTGCCCACCAACCTGCACAACCAGGACGTGGTCCCGTTCGGCACGCAGGCGGCGCTGACCGCCTACGAGCAGGCCCGCATGCTGCGTCTTCTGCACGGGGCCCTCGGTGTCGCGGTGCGGCAGGCGGCGCACCTCGATGACCGTGGTTCGACCGCTTCGCACTGCACCGGCCTGGTGGCCGCGCTGTCCGATCGGATCGACCCGATCACCCGCGACCGGCCGCTCGACGAGGACATCAGGATCGCCGCGGACGTGCTCGACAGTTACGTCCAGGAGGCGAATCCGTGGTCAACCCGGTAATTCCGAGAATCGTCATCCCGCTGCCTCTGGAGCACCTCAGCCCGTGCCGGGCGGAAGAGGGAATCCCGGCCGGTGCACTGCCGCGTCAGCGTGCCGCCACCTGCGCCGCGGCGCTGAACGTCCAGCCCGTGCCACCGCCCCCGTTCGATTCGGAAGCCGAATTCGCCTGGTACCGCTGGGTTCTGGGGCACCAGGGATCCTTCGTGACCTGGCGGCTGCTGTCCTCGGCCCTCGATCGTCGTGACTTCGACGAGGCCGCGGCCCTGTTCGACGCCTACTCGGCGTTGCTGCTCTATTCGGGCAGTTGCACGCCGGAGGTGTACGCGGCGGTGATCCGGCCGCGGATGATGGCGCGGCACCCGGCGATGAGCGGCACGTGGGCACGCGACTACCGCCACATCACCGCACAACTCGCCGAAGTCGTCCCGGCACGCGGTTCGGCGCTGAAAGAGGCGGTCAAGTTCAACCGCCTCGTGCACATGACGGTGGCCTATCGTCTCGTGCCGACCGGACGGTCCCTCCTACGGGACGCCGGCCACGACGTCCACCAGGAGCCCACCGAGGAAGAGCAGTCGATCATCGACGACTTCTTCCTGATGGACCGGGAGCCGAACTGCGTGCCCGGTTTCGTGGCCGCACTGCGTGCCAGGGTGTCGGCGATTCTCGCGGACCTGCACCTGAACCCGGCGCGAGGATGCTACGACCGGGAAGCGGTGAACCGTTTCCAGGAGGAAGCGCCGGAGCACATCGGCCGCCTCGTCTCGATCGCCGAGGCGAAGCTTTTGGAAGGAGTCAACGCATGACGAACACCGAGACACAGCCGGAGAAAGCGGTCTCGCTCACCCCTGAGGTGCTCGAGTACGTGCGTGGGCAGCTTCCGCCGTTCACCGATGTCCAGCAGGAGCTGATCGACGCCACGCTCGCGCTGGGCGGGGTGGCGGAGATGCAGATACCGCCGGAGCAGGGCGCCCTCCTCACCCTCCTGGCGAGGCTGACCGGAGCGCGCGTCGCCGTCGAGGTTGGCACGTTCACCGGGTACTCGACCCTCGCGCTGGCCGAGGGGGTCGGCCCGGGCGGCAAGGTGATCACCTGCGACATCTCCGACGGCTGGCTGGAAATCGCTGCGGACGCCTGGACCAAGGCCGGCGTGGCCGACCGGGTGGAAACCGTCGTGGGGCCGGCGGCGGAGACCCTCGGACGGCTTCCCGACGATCCTTTCGTCGATCTGGCGTTCATCGACGCGGACAAGGTCGGCTATATCGGCTACTGGGAGGCGCTCGTACCGAGGATCAGGCCGAACGGTCTCATCGCGGCCGACAACGTGCTCTACGCGGGTGAGGCGGCCTCGCCCGACGCCGAAGGCAACGCGCGCGCGATCCGCGCGTTTAACGAACACGTGCTGCGTGACGACCGGGTCGAGTCGGTCATGCTCACCGTCGCGGACGGATTGACCTTGGCACGCAAGAAGAATTGAGGTCAGGCCGTGGGAAACGCACAGCCGGTCGCGGCGTGGGAAGTACCCACCGAGGTGAATCTCCATGACCACGTCCTGCGCTCCACCGCGGCGGCGGGGGAGCACCTCGCGATAGTGGATCTTTCGCGAGGAGCCCGCCGTGAATGGACCTACGCGCGGGTGCGCACGGCCGTCGCGGGGCTCGCGGGCTGGTTGCGGCGGACCGGGATCACCGACGACGACGTCGTGGTGGTGCTGACCGAGAACAGCGCCGAATTCGTGGTGGCCTACCACGGGATCCTGGCGGCGGGCGGAGTGGTGCTCGCGCTCGACCCGCGGGACACTGCGGACCACTGGCGAGCCACGATCGACACCAGCGGCGCGAAGGCTTTGATCGTCGAAACGGCCTTGAAGCCGCCGGACTCCGCGCTGCCGGTCGTCTGCGTGGGTGCGCTCACTTCGGGCGGTACGACCTGGGAAGAAGCGGTCGCGGCCGAGCCTGCTCCGGTTCGGCCGTCCGGGGGCGACCGGACGGCGGTGCTGATGAGTTCCAGCGGCACGGAAGGCGTGCCGAAGCTCGTCCAGGTGACCCATCGCAACCTGACCTCGAACCTCGGCCAGATCGATCACCTGCACCGGGTGCGCGGCGACGACGTGGTGTTGTCGGTACCGCCGCTGCGGCACATCTACGGCATGCAGATGGCGATGAACCCGTCGCTGCGGGCGGGGGCGACCCTGGTGATCGGGTCCACTCCGTTTTCGGCCGAAGACTTCCTCCGCGACGTGACCGAAGAAGGGGTCTCCCTGTCCTACCTGGTCCCCAGTGTCATCGCCGAGCTGGGGAAGACCGGACGGCCGCTCCCGTCGCTGCGGATGGTCGTCTCGGGTGGCGCGCCGCTTCCTTCGACGGACGGCACCCGGTGTGCCCAAGCCCTCGGCGTGCCGGTGGTGCAGGGCTTCGGGATGACCGAAGCGGGATGCGTGAGCTTCAGCCCGGACGGGGTGGAGGTGCCGGAGGGGTCCACCGGGGTGCTGGTTCCGGGCACCGAGGTCAAGTTCCTCGGCTCGGAGGACGGAAGCGAATCCGGTGAACTGTGGTTGCGCGGACCCCAGATCGCCCCCGCCTCGGCGGACGCGGACGGCTGGCTGCGCACCGGTGACCTGGTGACCCGCGACGCGGACGGTTTCCTGCGGATCACCGGGCGGGCGAAAGCCCTGATCAAGTACAAGGGACATCAGGTCTCACCCGTCGAGCTGGAAGAGGTGGTGACGAGCCACCCCGCCGTGTCCGAAGCCCACGTCGCGGGTGTGCCCGATCCGGTCGCGGGGGAGATCCCGAAGGCGTTCGTCGTCGTCGAAGGGACTGTCTCGCTGGCGGAGATCACCGCGTACGTCGCCGAGCGGGTCGCGCCGCACAAACGCGTGCGGGCGATCGAACGGGTGGGCGCCATCCCGCGGTCCTCGACCGGCAAACGGGTGCGGCCACCGGCTTTGCGCGTGCTGATCACCGGTGGCGGACGAGGGCTGGGGAAGACCTTCGCCCTAGCACTGGGCGCCTCGGGCGCGAACGTGGTGGTCGCGGGCCGCGATGAGGACGCCCTGGCCGAGACCGTCCTGGAGATCCGGCAGGCAGGCGGAACCGCGACACACGTGGCGTTCGATGTCACCGATGAGGCCGCCGTGACCAGCGGCGTCGCCCAAGCGATGGGTGTATCCGGTGGTCTCGACGTCGTGGTCAACAACGCGGGTGTCCCGGGCCCGACCGGTCCCTTGTGGGCGGTCGACGAGCGGGAGTGGCGGCGCGCGGTCGAAGTCAACCTGTTCGGCTCGGCCACCGTGACCAGGGCGGTGGTGCCCGTGCTCACCAGGCGCGTGGTGAACGTGGTGAGCCGGGCGGGCCGCGTCGGCTGGCCGAACGCGAGCGCCTACGCGGCGTCGAAAGCGGCCTTGATCTCGTTGACCGCCAGCCTGGCGGGGGAGTTGGGCGAAACCGGCCGGGTCGCGGTGGCGTTCGACCCGGGTTTGGTGGACGCCGGCATCACCAGGGCCCATCTGGACCGCGGCCCGACGGGGGTCCCCTGGGAGGACGAAATCCTCGCTTGGACACTGAAAGCCCGCCAAGCCGGGCGCTTCACCTCCACCGAGGTCGCGGCCGACGCGCTGGTCGCCGTCGCGACCGGAGCGGCGGATCACCTGAGCGGCCGCTATGTGTGCGTGGAGGATGTGAAGTTCGGACGTGTCGTGTCGCGTTGAGGGTAGACAAAGACGTTCCGCGCGGGTGCGGGATTCGCGGCCTCCTTCGACACCGGGTCAGGCCTGGTGACCGATCACTGTTCGTCCGTATCCGAGTCCGCTTTCGCCGCCGAACCCGCGCGCCTGGTCGGCCTACTGCGGGTTAGGCACGGCCATCACGAGCCTGCCTGCCACGCAAGCCTTCCCACGACGGCATCAGCGACGCGACCGCCCCACCTCTCATCGGGGAGCGCATCAGAACGAAACACCGGCCGGTCATCACCTGCCGCCAGGCAAAAATTCGGAGACACGCCCTAGGTCGAACGGCTCAGCTGACGATTCGACCGCGTCGCGGCTGACGGATTTTCTGCGCGGATTGCCCGATTGGGCATATCTGAAAGTTTTATGCGTCCGCGCGACGAACAAATAGCTTTCGGCAGGTAACGTTCAGTGTCGAAGGAATTACTGCACGCCGAAACCTCAGGGAACCACGCAGACTACTGGATACCCAAGGTGCGCCGACATGGAATTCCACCGGACAGTGTCGAACCAGGTTGTCTGCCAGAATTTCCCGCTGCGCAATTGCGCCGCAGCACCCCAGAACCACAGCAACTCGGAGGCCACATCGTGACACGCGTCGTCATGGCGGCGATCCCGTTTCCCGGACATGTGAACCCGCTGCGCCCCATCGCCTCGCATCTAGTCGCCGAAGGGCATGACGTCATCTTCGTCACCGGCACTAATTTGCGAGAGGCAGTACTCAGCACGGGTGCGGCCTTTCATCCGCTCAAAGGGCAAGCCGACTATGACGGCCCGAATGTATACAAGACCTTTCCGCAAATCGCCGAAGCGACACCGGGAGTCGAACAGATCGCCGTTTACCTCACCGAAGTACTGGCCAAACCCATGCGGGAGCAGCACGAGACCGTCCAGGAGGTGCTCGCGCTTCAGCCGGACACGCCGACGATCGTGATGCATGAGATCTACTTCAACGGGCTGTGGCCGATCCAGCTGGGCGCACCGGGCATCCGGCCCGCGCAGGTGATCGGCCTCGGTGTCACGGTACTCCCGCTGTACAGCTCCGACACCGCGCCGTTCGGCATGGGCTTGCTCCCCGACGCTTCGCCGAGTGGACGTGAGCGCAACATGCGGCTTAACGCGGAGGTGCTCGCGGCGTTCGCCCCAGCTCAACGCCTCGCCGAGCAGCTCGTCCGTGACTGCGGCGGCACCGGCACACTGCCCTCCTACTTCGATGCGCAGGTCGTGGTTCCCGACCGCTGTCTGCAAATGTCCGTCCCGGCCATGGAGTACCCGCGGAGCGATCTTCCCGGTTCGGTCTCCTTCGTGGGCGTGCCATGGGAAGAGGAGCCCCAGGGCGTGCCGCTGCCCGCTTGGTGGGATGACATGCGGAACGCGAAGCAAGTCGTACTCGTGTCGCAGGGCACGGTCAGCAACACCGACTACTCCGAACTGATACTGCCGACGATCGAGGCGCTGGCCGGCCAGGACTGCCTCGTGGTCGCCACCACCGGAGGACGGCCGGTGAGCACTCTCGGCGCCCTCCCGGCCAATGTTCGCGCCGCGGAGTACCTTCCGTATACCCAGCTGCTTCCACACGTCGATGTGTTCGTCAGCAACGGTGGTTTCGGCGGCATGCAGATGGCACTCAGTCGTGGCGTGCCACTCGTGCTGGCAGGCGAAACCGAAGAGAAAAAGGATTCCACCGCGCATGCCGCGTGGACCGGTGCGGCCATAAACCTCGCAACCGGCAGGCCGCGTGCCGCCGACATCGGCCGAGCGGTGCGGACGGTGCTGGAAGACGACTCCTACCGGGCCGCCGCGCAGCGGCTGGCTACCGAATACGCGGAGCATGACGCACTGCGCGACATCACCGAGATCGTCGAAGCGACAGAGAAGACCATCGTGGCAGCTGGCGCCGACTCTTGGCGGTCGTGATGGTACTCGAAACGCAGCGTAGCATGCATTCGCGCAATGGCGTCGAGACTCATATTTCGCGCACCAGCAAGCGACAGCGAACCGACTTGGTGGCCGCGTTGCTCTCCGATGACGAAAAACTGATCTCCGCGCTGGACACAACGCTCACCGAAGATGACGTGGACGGCAATATCGAGAACTTCGTCGGAGCCGTCCCCGTGCCGCTCGGGCTTTGCGGTCCCGTTCCCGTGCGTGGGCAGCACGCCGTTGGCGACTTCGTGGTCCCCATGGCCACGATGGAGGGCACCCTGGTGGCCTCCTACGGCCGCGGCGCGAAGATGCTCAAGGCGTCGAGCGGCGCCGAGGTGCTCGTGACGGACGACCGCTTCCGTCGGGCTGTGCAATACCGAGTGAAAAGCCTGCACGACGCTCAGGCACTGGTGACCTGGTGCCGGAATCGAGAGCCCGTGCTACTCACCACAGCAGAGAGCACAAGTGGCCATCTGCGCGTCCGGCGCTTCAGCTACGAACAGGTCGGCTCCACCGTACTGGTGTCGGCCGAGTTCACCACCGGTGACGCGATGGGCAGCAACATGGCCAGCAAGGGAATAGCCGCTGTATCGGAGTACATCGTCCGGCACGCCGGATTTGAGCTGGAAGAATTTCTGCCGTACCCGGAGGACAAGAAGCCCATCCCGGCACGCCTGAAGGGTAAAGCGGTGATCGCACGGGCAGTGCTCTCCGCGAACACCGTGGCGTTGCAGGGCCGGACGAACGTGGCACGAGTGGACCGGTACATCCAGACTTATCGGAGCGCTCTCGCATCGCATGGCAGTTCCTCGCTCAACATCCACGTCGCCAACGGTATGGCGAGTCTGTTCCAAGCCTTTGGTCAGGATATGGCTTACCTGGGTGAATGTTCGCAAGGAATCGTCGACTCCCGCGTGACGACCAGTGGCGATTTGGAGATTTCTTTGACACTGCCAACGCTGATCGTCGGCACGGTAGGCGGCGGCACTGGGCTCCCGGCTTTCCGGGCCACCCTCGAAATGGTGGGTTGCAATGGAACCGGCAAAGTACGGAAACTAGCCGAGATCATGGCCGCCGTGTTGCTGGCAGGCGAGGTCGGCTGCGCGATCGCTCAATGCGCAAACGAGTTCATTGCCGCGCACGAAGCTCTTGGGCGCAACGCTCCGGTTTAGGGTGGGTCTCCCCGCTGTGGGGGCGGTCGGGTGATAATCGGGTGATGAGTCGTACCGGTGTGATCTCTGATGCGTTCTGGGGTGTAGTCGGGCCGATTCCGCCCAGTGCAGAGGGTCGGCGTGGCCGTCGGTGGCGTGATCATCGTCCATTTTGAGGACAACGCCGCGAACCCGGAGTCGTTGAACGCGTGGATCACCTCCCGCACATACCCTTCGGTCGCCGCGGACATCACGGCGATCTCACCCGCGGACCGGCCCCGCACCGAGGCCAGCACGATCCCGGACAGCCGCAGCCGCACTCGATCCCGAGCCGACCTCGTGATCTTCACGCCCGCCCCACCAGTACATGAAGTCCGTATTGCCTTACCACTCAATACCCGTCAGAGCGGCGATGGGGGAGGACCTCGCCTGCCAGCGCGCGCCGTCCGCGGATCCCGAGTTTGCGGTACACGTTGGAAAGGTGGAACTCGATCGTGCGCACGGTGAGCACCAGTCGAGTCGCGATCTGCTTGTTGCTGTAGCCGTTCTGGGCCAATTCGGCGATCTTCAACTCCTGCGCGGTCAGCGGAGTCCGCTGTACCGGAGTCGCGAGTTCGCGCAGCAACTCCTCGATCTTGCCGGTCAAGGTCGCGTCACCGATCAACCGAGCTGATTTCTCGGCTCGAAGAAGCTGGGCCTTTCCTTCGAGATGCTGGCCGGACGCGACGAGTCTTCTGCCCTGTTCGTAGCAGACGGTCGCGATCCCGACGGGGGAACGGGCGAACTCCAGCAGGTCGATGGCGTCCCTCAACCGGGCGGACGGCAGGTCGGAGGCCTCGATCGTCTCGAGGACATACAGCCCCCAGGCCATGTGGGCGTGTGACCGCCACGCCTTCGCGATTTCGTATTCCTGCGCCGCCGCGGCGACGGCGATATCGGGCTTTCCGGCGGCCGCGGCGGTCAAGGCCAGCACCCCCCTGCGGCGCGCGACCGAGAAAGTGGCCGCCACCTCCCAGACGGGAAGGTGGGAACACTCGCGCAGGTCTCGATAGGCCTCGTCGGCCCTGCCGTTGATCAGATGAAGCCAGCCGCGCACCACCAGCAGCAACGGGCGCATGGCCGGCCATTTCCGCCCGAGCAGGTCGAAGTCGTGGCTGCGAAGGACCTGATCGGCCAGATCGGCCTCATTGACCGCGACGAGCGCTTCGATGTAGAGGGGCACCGCGAGATCGCGCAGGCATGTAGGGGACGCCGTGTCGGCCAGCCGCGCCAAGGCGATCCTCGAGCCCACCAGGTCCCCGGAGTGTTTGGCGTGCTCGGCCCGCATCAGGGCAACGTGATCGGCGAAGGTGGTGTGGTTCCGCTCCAACCTCCACAAATGGGCGTCCGCACTCTCGAGCGCACCGGTCCGCAGGAGAGTCGTCACTCCATGCCAGAGGCAGCCCGGATCGCGCGAACACGTTTCGTCGGTGAACACGAGTTCGGCCTGCGCGGCTGTCGCCAGCCGATCTGTGCCCCGGGTAAGCATCGCCAGCGCCTTCGTCGCCCGGCAGTCCGGATGTGGTTCCGCCAACAGTGGCCCGATGAACTCGGATTCCGGCGCCGGCGGAAGCGCCCACTGTGGCATTTGATCGAGCTTCATCCGGCCTCCTTGCGTCCTCACCGGACATTCTGCACGTCCTCACCGGATATTCTGCACGATCGCGCACGTCGTGGTTCGGCCACTCGGGTGGAGGATCTCGCCCGGACGCCGTATCACACGGTCACTCTTCGTATCCGGCGACGTGAGGTGGCCCGCGGGTGCGACGGGGCTACTCCGCTTGTGGTGCAGGCAGAGGCCCCCTTTTCCGTAATGCGATATTTCCCGGACGCTACTCGGGGTGAGCGGGCTGCATGTTTTTCGCTTTTCATTGCACAAAAGGCCCGAAATTCATCAACTATCACCCCAACGTGTTATTCTTTGCCGTGCGGAATTGCATTCTCCTTTTGGTGTGAATTGCAGTGTAAAACCGAGACGCCCGGAGTTCCTGTGCACAAGAATCCTCTTTCTTCGACCTTTCTTTTCCCGGGCCAGGGTGCTTATCTGGCCGGTGTCTTCAGTGGCAGTAAGCAGGCGTTTCCCGCCATGGCCGCCGAGCTTGGCCGGATGGATGAATATTCGTTGCGGGCAGGTGGCCCCGCGGTGACGCACTTGCTCACCGATCCCGCCTCGCCCACCTTGGATCACCTTTTGGAGAGCGACGTCCCGGCACTGAGCCTGGCGATCTTCGCCTCCCAGATCGTGGCCGCACGGCTTTACCAGAAGGAGCTCGGCCTTTCACCGGCGCTGCTCATGGGCCACAGTTTCGGCGAGTTCGCCGCGTTGGTGGTCTCCGGCGCCTTGACGCTGGAAGAAGGGGTCACCCTCGTGGTGGCGCGTGACCGAGCGTTACGGGCTTCGGGAGCGACCGGGGGAATGGTCGCCATCGAAGCGGGCTTCCGGCGGGTGGAGCACCTCGTCGCCGCGATGGCCGACGGCAGCCTCACCGTGGCCGCGGACAACGCCTATGACCAGGTGGTGGTCTCCGGTTCCGAGCCGGCCGTCGCCCGTCTCGCGTCCGTCGCCGGCGAACTGGGCATCAAGGCCACCGTCCTCCGGGTGCCTTACCCGTTCCACAACCGCCGGCTCCTCGGCGAAGCCAACGAACTGTTCGCCCGCACGGTGGCCACGATCGCTCCCCGCGTACCGCGCATCGCCGTCCACTCGCCGGTCCTAGGGCGTCGCGTGGAAACGCCCGAGGACGTCTTGGAGGTGCTGTCGAGCCATCTGGTCCGGCCGGTGCGCTTCCTGGACGCCCTGCACGCGGTCCGCGGGGACGGCGAGACCCGGTTCGTGGAGTGCGGCGCGCGGTCGACGCTGGTGGACCTCGCGAGCGCGACCGTGGCCGGGATCAGCACCAGCGCGCCGTTCCGCCGCCGTGCCGACGACGCGGGTGTGCTGGCCGAGGTGCGCCGGCTCGGGGCCGGGCCCGAAAGCGTGGAGACGACGACACCCGCGCCGGCGCCCGTGACACCGGTCGCGCCCACGCCCGTCACGTCCGCCCCGGCGGCACCCGCGGAACCCGTGGAACCGGTGCCCACTCAGCGGGTCACTTCGGTATCGAGCGAGACCGGTGACGAGGGAGGGGATCTCTCCGAGCCGGAGGTGCTCGACGAACTCAAGACCCTCTATGCCGACGCCGTCGGTTATCCCGCCGACGTCTTCGAGACCGGCGTGGAACTCGAGGCCGATCTCGGTATCGACTCCATCCGCCAGACCGAACTTTTGCAACGGGCGAGGAAACGCTACGACGTTCCCGAGGCCGATCACATCCGGATCACCGACTACACGACCCTCGAATCCATCGCCGGGCTGATCGTCGAACTGAGGCACCAGGGAGAGCGGGTGTGAACGGCCAGGACTTCCACGGCAAGATCTGCCTGATCACCGGTGGCTCGAAGGGGCAGGGCCGGGCGATCTCGCACGAACTCGCCGGGCGTGGTGCACACGTCATCGTCAACTGGTTCCATGACGAGGCCGCGGCCGAAGAGACCGTCCAGGCCATCGTCTCCGCCGGTGGCTCGGCGGAGGGCCTGCGTGCCAGCGTGGCGAAGGCCGAGTCCGTGGACGCGATGTTCACGGAGATCGGACAGCGGCACGGCCGGCTCGACGTACTGGTCAACAACGCCGCCCGCGGTGTCTTCGAACCGCCGGAGGTGCTGACCGAACGCGACTGGGAACGCGCGATCAACACCAACGTGCACGGTCCGCGTCGCTGTTCCAGGGCCGCTTTCCCGTTGATGCGGGAACACGGCGGCGCCATCGTGAACCTGGGCTCGATCGGCACGAGCGTGGTCATCGACAACTACCTGTGTCCGGCCGTCTGCAAGGGCGCGCTCGAACAGCTCACCCGGTACCTCGCCGTCGAATTCGGGCCGTACGGCATCCGGGTCAACATGGCGTCCGCCGGAATGCTGGAAAGCCGGACCGTCGAGCTGTTCCCGGACAGCGAAAAGGTGCTCGAAGCCACCGTCGCGGGCACTCCGCTGAACCGGTTGGGCACCTTCGAAGAGAACGCCAAACTCGTCGCCTTCCTGGCGTCGGACCAGGCGTCGTGGATGACCGGCGAAGAGGTCGTCAACGACGGCGGTCTCCGGCTGGGCGGAGCGTTGATCCGCGCCGGAGGCACTTGGGGCGGGCGGGAGCGGATCCTGGCCGCCGCCGCGCCCAATCCCCAGGTCACCACTCCGGAACCGGTCGTCGCACCTGCCCCGGCACGTACCGAGCCGGTGGCCGACGACGCCGAAGACGGCTGCGTCGCGATCGTCGGCATGGGCCTGGTCGTGCCCGGCGCGGAATCACCGGAAGAGTTCTGGAACCTGCTGCGGACCGGGACACCCGCGTTCTCCGCGCCGGGGGACCGCTACCCGGAGGAGACCTTCTGGGCGGCGTCACCGGGAGAGCGGGACCGCACCTACGCCGGTGTCTCTGGTTTCGTCCGGGCCGGCCGGTCCGACGACGTCGCCCCGGAGACGAGCCTGTCCGCGTCCTGGCTGCGCGGCGCACTGCGTCAGGCCCTGCCCGCCTCGGCGGACCGCGGCTTGAAGACCAGCTGTCATATCGGGGCCTGTTCCGACGGCGACCAGCACTTCGAACAGGCGATGGTGGTGGAGGGCTACGCGCGGCGACTCGCCGAGCAGTGGCCGGGAGAAGACCCGGTCTCGCTCGACGAACTCCGTGCCGCCTTGCGCACCCGCTACGACCTCGACAGCGGGCATGCCGCGGGACACCTGCCGGACGGGATCGTCCGGCACGCCATCGACGGACTTCTACCGGGGGACACCCCGTTCACCGTGGTCGACACGGCCTGTTCGTCTTCGCTGTACGCCCTCGACCAGGGGATGTCCGCGGTGCTCGAGGGCCGATCCGACCTGGCTCTCTGCGGGGGCTATTTCATGGTCACCCCGCGCTTCAACGTGCTGTTCGGCAAGCTTTCCGGGCTCAGCAAGGCGGGCAAGGTCGCCTCCTACCAGCGGTCGGCCGACGGGACCCTGTTTTCCGACGGTGCCGCCGTCATCGCGTTGCGCCGTCTCTCCGACGCCCGGCGCGACGGTGACGAAGTGCTCGCCGTCCTCGCCGGCTTCGGTGCCGCCGCGGACGGCCGGGGCCGCGCCATCGCGGCGCCGAACGCCCGCGGCCAGGGGCTGGCGGTGGCGAGGGCGGGCACGGCATCGCGGGTGCCCGCGGAAGAAATCGGCTGGATCGTCGGGCACGGCACCGGCACCAGCGCGGGTGACGCCGTCGAACTCGCCGCTCTCGACGAGGCCGCCCCGGCCGTTCCGGTGCTGTGCACGTCCAACAAGCCGCTGGTCGGGCACACCGGCTGGGCCGCGGGCGCGGTCTCGGTGATCCATGCCGTGCTGGGCCTGCGCAAGGGCGTCGTACCCGCGCAACGGCCCATCCCCGAGCAAGGTGAGCTGCTCGAATCCCACCGGGTGACCGTGCCGATGCGGGACACTCCGCTGCCCGCGTCGTCGACCACTGTGGGTGTCTCCGGATTCGGATTCGGTGGCACCAACGGACATCTTCTGCTGCGGAAGGAACCCGTACGGGGCACGCCCGTGGTCCGGAGCAAACCGGAGGCAGCCCACGACGAGCCGATCGTTCTGGTGGGCTGGTCCGCACATCTCCCCGGGGCACCCGACGGTGCCACGGTGCTCGACCGGCTCCGGGCGGGGAAACCACCGGCCGAAGCCGCGACCTTCCCGTCGCCGTATCCCGCGCCGCCGGTGCGCGTCACGAAGATGCCGCCCGCCGCGTCCACCGCGGTGGACCGGACGCAGCTGATGGCACTGGAGGTCGCCGATCGGTTCGTGACGGAGAACGGTCTGCTCTGGCGCGGCATCGAGCCGACCACCGGGGTGATCGGCGCGCACTACGGTCCGGCGACGTCGTGGCTGGAGACGGCCTTGCGTTGCTACGCCGACGATCTCCTGTCGTGGAATCCGCCGGGACTGTCCGAGGACGACTTCGCCGTGGCGGCCGAGGCCGCCGTCAAACTGGTGCGGGAGACGACGCCCGTGACCACACAGGACAGTCAGCCCGGACTGATGGGCAACGTGATCCCGGCCCGGATCGCCAACCACTACGACCTCAACGGACCGGTGTTGCTCGCCGACGCGGGGCCGGCGGCGACGCTCCACGCCGTCGACATCGCGCACCGGTACCTGCGCGAAGGCACTCTCGACCTCGCACTCGTGCTCGCGGTCAACGGCAACAGCACCCCGGAACTGGAGACGCTGCTGGGGCGGGAAGCGCTGGGGGAGGGCGCCTTCCTCCTGGCCTTGGCGCGCCGCGGTGACGCTGTCGCGGCCGGCTGGCCGGTGCTGTGCGAGGTCTCGACGGAGGCACCGGTGACGTCCGGGACGGAATCCGGCGCACGCGAGCGCGACTACCTCGGCGCCCACGGCGCGATCGACCTGCTCACCGCACTCGCCACACTGGACGAGACCCCTCGACGCGAGATCACCGGTGCCTTCCCCGCCCCGACGGTGACCCTCACCGCGCCTGACCGCACCAAGGTGATCCGGCGCAACGATCGCTACGTTTGTTCGTTGGCCGAGGATCTCGAACCGGTGGCCGGAAACTGGACGATTCCGCCCGGTCCCGACTGGCTGGTCCTCGCCCAGCCGGGATGTGCGGACCTGGTCCCCGCCGCCGTGCGCGAAGCGGGCGCCGTCGTCCGGGAACTGGACGGTGCTGTGCCGGTCGAAGAGCAGGTGTTCCTCGGCGATGACCGGTTCTCCCACGTCCGCATCGTCGTTTCGACGCGGAAGACGGGCTGGCCGACTTCGGCGAACGAAGACCTCGTGCTCACCCACGAGGCGCTTTTCCTCGCCGCGAAGGCCTGCCGTGACCGCATCGACGACGGCGGATCGCTCGGCGTCGTCATCGACGATGCTCTCGCAGGTGGGGTGCCCCACCCTGACACCGGACTCTTCTCGGCTTTGGTGAGCAGCCTCGCTTGGGATCTCCGCGGCGCCCGGCTCGCCGTGGTCATCGGCACCTCGGACTGGGACGTGGTCAACCGGGAACTGGCGAACTATGGCGGGAATCCCGTCGTGATCCACCGCGACGGGAAGCGGCTGCGGACGACGATCGTGGCCTCGTCGTCGGAGCTCGACGAGATCGGCCCGGTCCTTCGCCCCGGCGCCGTCGTGGTGACCACGGGCGGCGCTCGGGGGATCACGGCGGCTTGTATGAAGGAACTCGCCGCCGCACAACGGATCCGGCTCTGGCTCCTCGGCTCGTCACAACTGCGAGAGGTGCCCGAGAACCTCCTCGACGCGCCTGACTCCGACTTGAACCGCCTTCGTGGCGAGTTCATCGCCACCGAACGCGCGAAGCGGCCGGACCTGTCGGTTCGGGAGCTGAACGCCCAGTTCGCCAAACTGCTCAACGCTCGCGAGTCGTTGCTGAATCTGCGTGAACTCCGTGCGTTGTGCGGTGAGGACGCGGTGCACTACCTCTCCTGCGATCTCAACTCGGCCGAGGCGGTCACCGCGGCGATCCAGCGGATCCGGGAGACGGACCCGCGAGTGGACCTGCTCGTGCACGGTGCGGGTCTGCACAACGGCGGTGACATCTCGCGGATCACCCTTGACGGCTTGCGTCGGATCCGCGACGTGAAACGGCGCGGGTACCACAACCTCAAGGAAGCCTTCGGGGACGCGCAGCCCCTTTCGTGGTGCAACTTCGGCTCGGTGGCCGGACTGGTCGGCCTGCCGGGCGAAACCGACTACGCACCGGGGAACGACTTCCTCCACGGTGCGGCCAGGGCGAACACCTTCGCCCGGGGTCTCGAAGAACGCACGCTGGTGTGGCCGATCTGGTCCGAGGTCGGCATGGGTGGTTCCGATCTGATGCAGGGCAACAACGAGCGAGCCGGGATCATGGCTCCGCTCAACCCCGCCGAAGGGGTGCGGCACTTTGTCGCGGAACTGACCCGATTCCCGGCTTCCGAGCCGTTGGTCGCCTTCCTGAACCCGAGGGAGCGGGAGACCTTTTCCCGGCAGTTCCCCGGTTTCGTGCGGAATCGTCCGGCGCGGGCGCCTTGGTTGCTCGGTATGCCGTACCGGTTCGACGCCGGCTCGGCGGAGTGGGTGCTCGAACTGGGAGACCGGACAGCCGGATTCCTCGCCGACCACCTCGTGAACGACAAACCCACCCTGCACGGCACCGGCCTCGCCACGGTCGCGGCCGAAGCGGCGACGGAACTGTTCCCGGACCGTCCGGTGAGCGCCCTGCGTGAGCTGCGGTTCCACGCGTTCGTGGCACCGAAGGCCCGGCCGGGAAGCCCTTACCGGGTGACGGCGACGGTCACCGGCCACGAGGGCGAGAAGGCGCTCGTGGAGGTTCGGATCACCAGTGACGTCGTGGACCGGCGTGGTCGAGTGCTGCGTCGCGACCGGCCACATTTCACCTGCGTCGCCGAACTGGGACCTCTCGCGTCGCCGCCGAGAGCGGCGGAGCGGGTCACCGGGAAACACTCGGAGGACCCGTACTACCGGACAGGCAGCGGTGTCTACCTCGGCGGTGTCTTCCAGGCCACCTCCGAATCGGTCGAAGGCCCCCGCGGCTCGAGTGCCCGGTGGGTGTACGTGCCCCCGGCGACCGAGTCGGACCGCACCCTGCAGGAGAATCCGCCGGTCCCGTCGGTCCTGCTCGACGCACTGGCCCGGACACGGATGCTGCGGACGGACGAGAACGGCGTCCACCTGCTCGCCGTTCCCCGGGCCATCGGGCGGATCGACTTCTTCACCGCGGGCGGCGACGGCCCGGTCTCCCGGGCGAATCCCGACGGCATCGTGCTCAACCACGTGGCCGCCGAAAACGTCGACGAGGCATCCACAATGGACGGTCGGGTGCTGATCCGGATCACCGGCTGCGAGATCTACGACGTGGACGACACCGAAGCTCGCTAGGCGCGGGGTCGTGAGTCGTAATGCCGGTCCCTCTGCGACACGCCTTCTTTGCCTTACCTCTCACTAGGACCAACAGTGTTCTAGTGAGAGGTAAGCCAAGCGTGTCGTGATTGTGGGCGGCGGGAAGAGCGAAGGCGTAATAGGCGTGCTTGAACACGGCACACGCGTGCTTGGAGTCCGCACTCGGACGTCCCGGCTCCAAGCACGTGAGACCCGGCTCTGAACACGCAAGTGCGGCGCCACGTCATCCAGGCCACCATCCCGCCCGAACACAGTTCGAGCGGCGAAGCGAGCCGGGCATGACCCCAATGTGACATTGGAGACGGTCCGCGTCTCCAATGTCACATTGGGGACATCAGGCCGCCTGTACCGAGGGTGGCCTGCCACCTTCGGAAGTATTCGTTCTCGCGAATGTGAAAAGTAACATCGGACACCTTCCTCCTGGTTTCAGGCCGGCCGCTTGACAGTCGCTGAACCTTCAATAAGGTTCAGCAGAAGAATGAGCGAACAGAACACGGAAACGGCGGCCCGTGCCGACGTCGAGAACGGGCATCATGCACTCATCGGGCAGCCGGGCCGGTCGGTCCCGGACGGGTTCCGGGCGCTGCTGGTGGATCCGCATCCGGTCAGGCGGCGGAATCTGGCGGGCAGGCTCAAGATCATGGGCGCCGAGACGGTCACCGAAGCCAGCGCGCCACACGGTCTACCCGGTGCGGAGAGATGTGACCTCGTCCTGCTGCACACGCGCCAGGGTCCGCGCGAAGTGGCCGGCCTGGTCAGCGGTCTGCGCCGCCAGGGCCGGAAACGCGTGATCGTGATCGCGTCCGGGGAAGATCCGGCACCGGCGACCGCCGCTTTCGCCGCGAACGCGATCGGCTACCTGGTCGACAGGTTCGAACCCGCGCCGCCTGTCGGCAAGACCATCCGGGACGAGCTCGTGGAGAGCTTGTCCGGGCGCGAGCTCGAGATTCTTTCCCTGGTGGCGGACGGGAAGTCGAATCGGGAGATCGGCGTCGAGCTCGTCTTGTCCGTGAACACCGTCAAGGGGCATCTCGCTCGGATTTCCAGGAAACTGCACACCGGCGACCGGTCGCGGATGGTCATGCTGGCGCTCAGGTCCGGAGCGATCAGCTGAGTTCGCCGCGCGCCGCCCGAATCAGAGGATATCGGTGCGACCGCCACTGCGGACGCGAAAGCGCGGCGATGACCCCGGAGGCCACGGGCAGCCAGCGGTCCTTCGGCGACGGTTCGCGCAGCCATTGCACGGCGCCGCGTGAGGTGACCGTCGGCGGCAGCAAGGCTTTGGTGGGGGAACGGTGAAACAGCACGCCTTGCGGCAGCTCCTCGTCCGAGACCACGCAATCGTCCGATTCGACGAGCGCGAACGCTCGGAACGGGGCACCGGGCACCAGCAACATCGGACCACGAGGCAAGGCGGCGGTCGCGGCGAAAAGGTGTTCACCGCCCCGGAACGGCACGGAAACCGCCGCCATGCCACCGGAGAGGCACAGTAGCAGCGAATTTCCCTGGATTTCGACATCCCAGGCGAAATTGGCCTTGTAGAACTGGGCGGCCGCGAGCAGTTTCGGTGATACTCCCTCCATCACCTTGACAGTCGCCCCGGAAGAAACAGTTCCCATGGAACCCGCCATTCTGCTCACGATCCTGTCGTCGTCACCGCATTCCTTCGGAATGCTCGGCTGCTATTCTGTGCCCGGCGACTTCATGAATTCTCTATGTACGGGACCGATCGCCGAAGCGACGTCCGGTATCTTCAGGACGCGGTCCACGCGGGTTCGTTTTCGGCCGACGGGGTCAGTGCCTTCATGACCCGGCCGAGCGCCACGGTGTCCGGAATCGGCGGCGGCCCGTCGATGTCGTTGATATAGGCCACGAATTCGGGATCCGGTGTCAGATGGTGCTCCCGGAGGTAGTAGGTGACCGAGTCGGTCCATACCCAGGAGCCGTCGGTGTAGAAATTCGCCGGCACCGTCGCCCCTCGATCGGGTTCGACGATATCGTCCAGCAGCACCGAAGTGACGAGCAGCAACGTGGCCGACTCGAGATACTCGCAGATCCTTTCCCGCTCGCCATCGTCTGTGATCTTCGGCCGGTCGGGATCGAACATAGGCCCCGCTTCAGGGTCGACCTTGTCGAAGACCCTGGCCACCCGGACCTC
This sequence comes from Amycolatopsis sp. NPDC034160, assembly GCF_055575355.1. NCBI lineage: Bacteria > Bacillati > Actinomycetota > Actinomycetes > Pseudonocardiales > Pseudonocardiaceae > Amycolatopsis > Amycolatopsis sp. NPDC034160. The sequence continues at coordinate 32,004 of NZ_JBVISU010000026.1, forward strand.
GGAGTCGGTGTCGGCGGCCCAGAGCAACCTGCCGTTCTGCTGCGCGGCGCGCTGATAGCGCAGGCCGCCGGTACCCAGTGGGATCACCTCGATCTGCGGGTCCCGTTCGCCGGCGGCGATCAGGCTCTCCTGGAAGCGTCCTGCCAGTTCGGCCGGTGCCGAGGCTTCTTCGTGCTCGTCGTCGACCTCGGCCACATACACCACGCGAGGGGGCGGATAAGGCGCGTCGTCGACGGGGCTGCGCACGACGCTCCAAAGGCCGCGAAGTCCGGGTTCGCCGGTCGCGGTGGCGAGCAGGTCCTGTTCGGCGAGCGCGGAGATCAGCATCGCGTTGTTCGTGTCTTCGTTTTGCTCGCCTTCGCCGGACTCGTCCCATTCCGCCGAAAATCGCCATGGCGGCGAAACGTCGTCGGGGGTGAGTTCCACATCGGCCAGCGAACTGGGGTCGCCGCCGTCGGTCTCCAGCAGTTCACCCAGCACGTCGAGGTCGTCCTCGGTCAGCGGCAGCGTCGTCCGCCTGCCCGCGAACACCAACAGCCGGGCGACGTCTCCGCATCGGTGCTCCGCCAGCATGCCGCGTGCATGGGTGAGTGTGTCGTCGGGCAGCCAGCCGGCGGTGCGGAGCAGCATGCCGTGAAGCTCAGGGGTGAAGGGGTGGGTCATCATCGCTCCCAAAGGGTCGCCGGTCACCGTCATTCTGACGCCGGTCGAAAAGCGAAGCCGGTGCGAAGGCCGATGAAGTGCCCCAATGTGCACCTTTCGCAGAAATTCATCACGTCGTGGGAGCTGCGTCTCCGCTGACGACGACAAGCTGGTGGTCGTCGAGGAGGTCCCGGGCAAAGTGCACATGCACGGTCGACGTTTCGGCCACGTGATCGTGGAACCGACGTTCGCGGGCGGCGGTCTGGCCCTGCAGAGCGAAGACTTCGGCGCGACCTCGTCCCTTGCCCTGCTGCCCGGGACCATCCCGTTGCCCGGCGTACCTCTCGCGCGCCCCCGGGAGATCGTCGAAGAACTCCCGGATCTTCGATACACCGACCTCGCGACGCCAGCAAAGGCGGGTACCGACGCCTGCACGCCCTTGGCGCTGGCATCCCCATGGGCGCCGGGACTACGGCTGGATACCGCCGTCGCTCAGGTGTACAACCGTGGCCCCCGCCCTGCCGGCGATGAACGCGGCCACGTTGGCCGGGCTCGCGCCGGGCCGTTTCGTCCTGGGAATCGGCGCGTCGTCCCCGGTGATCGTGCAGAAGTTGGAACGCCACGGAGTACGCGACGCCGCTCCGCCGGGTCCGGGACACCTTGCGGGCTGCCCTGCTGGCGAAAAAGTGAGCGAAGCCTACGAGACCTTCTCGGTCAGCGACTTCCGCCTGGAGTACCCGGTCGATCCACCACCAGAGCCGGCGCTCACCGATTGGCTCGCGCCCGGCGACGTACCGCAGATTCGCGAAGAGATCGGACAGAACATCGAACTGGCCGCCCGGGTCTTCGTCTGTCCCACCCGGGACAGGGCCCTGTCCCGCCGGCTCGCCCGCAGACTCAACACCGGCTACCTGGCAGTGCCGGTCTACGCCGCTTTCCACGAATGGCTCGGCCGCGGCGAGGCCCTCCCGCCGATGCACGAAGCCTGGTCTCGTGGTGATCGCCGCAAGGCCATGGAGGTGATCCTGGCGAGGTCGTGCACGGCGCTCCTGACTGCCGTGAACGAATCCAGTCCTATGTCGACAGTGGCCTCTCGGCGCCGATCATCGCGCTGGTCCCGGCTGACAATTGTCCGATCGACCATGTCCGGAAGCTGGGACCTGACTGACGTATCCAGAGAACTTCGGGCACAGTTTCGGTCGGAAACGCCTTGCCGTCGGCCAGGGAACCGTGACCGCGACGAGGATGCCGACCTGGGCGATAGGGTCGGTGCGGTATTCGGCTCGGGGCGCCGGCGTGCGGGGAACCACCGGCCTGACACCGCGGAAGAAAGTCCAAGGAGACAATTCATGCTGATGACCGGCAAAGTGATCCGTTACGACGAGCTGCGAGGTTACGGCTTCGTGGCGCCGGACAGCGGTGACGAAGATGTCTTCCTGCATGTGAACGATCTGACGTTCGACAAGCGGCTGCTCGCGGCGGGGGTACAGGTCCAGTTCACCACAGAGGAAGGTCCTCGCGGGCTGAAGGCGTCGGACGTCACGCTGCTCGATCGCGGTACCCAGGAAATTCCGGCCCGGGCCGACCGAGGGCCGTCCGTCCGCCATGGTGACCATGACGTGCTCACCGCCCAGGACCTGCGCGAGGAGGTCACCGAAGTGCTGTTGCTCGGCGCACCGATGCTGACCGGTCAGCAGATCGTCGAGATCCGGCAGGGTTTCATCGCGTTGGCGTTGTCGCACGGCTGGGTAAGCGACTGATCGTCATGGGTGGCTCGGCGTGATGAAGTCAGTACCCGATCGGCGGTTTCGTGGCCCGGACCGGCGTGTTTAGGGGAAATGAAGTCTCGGCGTCAACACTGTGGCCATGAACAACGAGATAATCCCATCAACGTCCGAGAACGTCTCGATCAAGCACGTGGCGCACAGTCACGATGTGGTCTTCGTGCGCGCGCTCCCGAATGTCGATGACATGCTCGTCGAAGTCGAACTCCGCTATGACACCAGCGATCCTTTCGCGGTCAAGGCCTCCTTTCTGCGTGGCACCCCGAACGAGATCGACTGGTTGTTCTCACGCGAACTCCTCGCGGCCGGTCTGCTCGAGCCCGCGGGGGAGGGCGACGTCCGGGTCGGTCCGTCGGTCTCCGATCCCGAAGGCGTGCAGATCGATCTGAAGACCCCGGACGGTGCGGCCACCTTCACGGTCAGCGCGGAAGACCTGAAACACCTGCTGGACTGTAGCCACGCCATGGTGCCCCGCGGTGAAGAAAACCTTTGGATCGATTTCGAATTCGAGCTTCACCGTCTCGTCTCCGGCTGAGGTGGTGAAGGCCGCCTCCAGGAACTATTGAGGGGTAAGGCAAACGTGGCATGTCCGTGAAGGCCTCCTTCGCTACTCTCAAGGTAGGGAAGGAGGCCTTCACGGACTTCACTTGGCCTTCGGCCAGAGGCCGACGATCGCCTCGGTGGGCGGCCGCGGGTTTCGGTTTCAGGCTCCCAGCCGGGCAGGACCCAGTTCTCCAGGTCGTCTGGTCGCGCGGTGTCGTTCCCATCAGCGGACCAGCTCCTCGACGAGATGGCGGGAGACGCCGCCGCGGCCATCGGTGCTTCCGCCCGATCGGTTCCTTCGGTCAGCGAACTTGCCCCATCGCGCATTCGGTGCTGGTGAACCGGGCGATCTCCACCGCCGCGATGAGTATTCTGCCGTGCGGGATGTTCGGCAGGAATGCCGGGCGCGCCCCACTTCCGGAAAGGGAGACCATGATCGAGCAATCCGAGGAGACCGCTGCCGGAGAAGCTTCCGGCGGCAGGCTGCTGCTACTGCTCGACCCAGAGTTCAGGATGAGTGAGGAGCAGCGGGAATTGCCGCCGCAGGTGGTCCTGGGCGCCTGGGTCGTCGACGAGGCGGGAGAGCCGAGTCGCTTCCACCCAAATCCCGGCTATCGGCCCAGTACTCCCGGCTCTCCGCTGGATCCCGTGGACGCGGTGCTCCGCGCACTCGCCGACGGCCAGGACGTCGCGGACCAGTTTTCCGTCGTGCTCCGTGACACGGTTCTCGGTATAGCCACGGACGACGAAGGCGTCGCGGTGATCAAGCCGGCACCGGACGGGGTGCCGTCGGTTCAGGTGACCACTTCCCACGGCCACCGTGCGCGCGTCGGAGACGACCTTCGCTGGCTGGACGTCACCGTCGAGGAGTTGGCCGAGGCGTTACCCCCGCGGGGCGTGGACGTGCTGCTGAATCCCGGCTCACCGGCGTCGATGCGGGTGCTCGCGGACGCGATCCGCGCCGCTGCCCAGAACGAAGACGCCTGACCGCTCTTTTCTCGGTCAGAGCCGGAGTTCGCCGTTGGCGATCGCGGTCGACAGTTCGATGCGGGAGCGGTAACCGCTCCGGGTGAACAACCGGCTCAGCCGCCCTTCGACGCTCTTTTCGCTGGTGATCAGCGCCGCGGCGATCTGCTTGTTGCTGAGGCCTTCGGCGGCCAGTGTCGCCAGCAGTCGCTCGTTCTCCTCGACCGTGTTCCGGCGGCCGGGGACGACGATGCCGTGCTTCTGCATCAGCGTGCGGGTCTTCGCGCGGTGCATGAGCGCGCCGAGTCCGGCCATCAGTTCGTAGGCTTCGCTCAGGAGGGCGGGATCCGCCACCCCATGTTTGACCAGACGCGCGATGAGGACCGACAACTCGAACGGCTGACCGCGTTCATGGGCCATCCGCAGGCACTCCGCCGCCGCGTCCGCGTTCTTGGTGACCGCCGCGCGCACGAACGAGGCGAGCAGGATCGCCCGGCCCGTCGGCAAGGAACACGCCAGTTGCTCGATGTCCACCAGGCAGCGCTCCGCGGTCCGCAGGTCGTCGAGGTCGAGGGCCAGATCCGCCAGTTCCGCACCGGCGGTGTCGCAGCCGACCACCAGTCCGCGTTCCCGGGCGACGCTCAACGCGGTGGTCAGCCGATCGGCCGCCCTCCGCGGGTCGCCGAGGGCGCGATCGATCAGCGCTTCGGTGAAGTCCATCAGATGGGCGAGGACCGGGGTGCTCTCCCCGGCCGCGGTCGTCAGTTCGCGTGCGGTCGTGAGCCGTCCCTGGCAGACGAGGGCGGAGACCGTCGCGGTGAACATCCCGGTCGTGGCGGCGGCGAAACCGGGGGCCGATCGGTACGCCACACTTCGGCAGGCCAGTTCGGTCGCGGTCCGGAAGTCACCGCGCAGGACCGCGGCCGTCGTCCGGTTGGCCGGCCCGACCTCTTCCCAGGAAACCTCCTCGTCGGCCAGCAGCTTCTCGGCGCGGTCGAGTTCGCCGGTCAAGAGCAAACCCGTGAGATGCGCGTCGACCAGCTCGACGCGGTAGGGCGCGACATCGCGCAGCGGCCAGTCCCGTCGTTCCAGGAGACTCTGCTCGAAGAACTCGCCTCTGCCCTGCCAAAGGCCGCCGAGCGCGCTCAGCAGACGCGACACGACCGCTTGCGGCCCTCCGGCGTGGATCGCCGGGACGGCGGCGTCCGCCCATCGCACCGCTTCCGCCCAGCGGTCGAGCAGCGCGCACGCGGTCGCCCGGATCAGCGCCCGCGAGCCGGGATTCCCGGCCAGGCGGTGGTCACCGTCCGCGATGTCGCGCAGCGGTTCGGTGTCGCGCCGGCCACTGAGGCCGCAGAGCAGCAGCGAGTGGGCCTCGAAGACGGCGTCCGGGTCCAGCTGATCCGCGAAGTCGCTCAGCACCAGCCGGATCGTGCGCAGACTTCGCTCATAGTCGCCATTTCGGTGATAGGCGGCGCCGAGCAACAGCAGTACCTTCGCCCGGTGTAGCCGGTCGCCGGCGAGTTCGGCGGCGGCGTCGAGCCAGCGGAGTGCCGACGCGGCACCGTCCCGGCCGGCTTCGGTGGCGCGGCGGATCAGTTCCTTCGACGCCCGCACCGGATCCACGGACCGGCCGGCTTCGGCCAACAGGTTCGTCCGATGCTCCAGGTCGGGACAGTCCGCGGTGTGCGACCACAGGGCCTCGACGGCGGCCGCTGCCAGTATCCGCCGTTCGTACGGTCCGCAGGACTCGGCCAACGCGGCGGCTTGGCGGGGGAGGGGGAAGCGCCACGACGCGCCCGCACGATGGAGCACACCGGCGGCTCGCAGGGTTTCCAGGCGGTCGAGCACGTCCTGCTCGGAGACGCCGATCACCGTGGCCGCCAGCCGAGGTGCCGCACTTCCGAGCGGGCACAGGAAGGCCATGGCCTTCGCCGTTTCCCAGGCCGCTGTGCCGAGTGCTCTGACCGTCGCGACGGAATCACCGGGCGGAAGCGGGTCCGTCGCGGCCATCGCGGGGACGAAGTACGCGGACCGGTTCACCACCCGGATCGCGCCGCGCCGGCGCAACGACTCCATTGTCTCGCTCACCGCGGAGCGCACGCCGCGGCTCATGGCGTGTACGTGGTCGACGAGCGCGGATTGGGGCGCGGCCCCCAGCGAGTTCCTCAGGTCGTCCGCGAGCAGCTCCTTGGTCAGTGGACGCAGGCGCAAGGTGAGGGCCAGGTCCTTCTTCCGGAGCCGGGCCAGCGCCTCGGGGCCGTAGCGAGCGGCGGCGCCGTTCGCGGGAAAACGCAGCGCGCCGACACAGGTCAGGTGACGGCCGTCGAGCATCGGGATCAGCGCTTCGAGTACCGCGAGGGAGGATCGGTCGATCCACTGCAGATCGTCGAGCAGCAGGACGGTGCCGTCACCGGCGCGACGCAGAGCCGCGGCCGCGGCGTGGGCCGCACGCAGCGCCACCGCCGGTTCTTCGGCCGCACCGGCGACCGGGCCGATCGAAGCCCAAGCGGGCTCGCCGGGTATCGGACCCCGCAGCCTGGTGGCGGTATCACCCCGCCGGTCGTCGGGTGGAAGGGTGAAGCGAGCGGGAGTGACGTCGCCGGTCGAGGTGAACCGCATCGCCGAAACGTGCCTTCGATCCGCTTCGTAGCGTTCGGACAGCCGGGCGAGCAGGTTCGTACGACCGGTGCCGGCGAGCCCGGTGAGCAGGACCAGTGGTTTCTCCGCCTCCAGAACGGCGTCGAGGATGTCTTCCACTTCGCCATCATCGACGCGACCGGCGGCGGAGTCGGGCTCGGAAAGGTGAACTGGTCCGACATCGTGCCCGAAATTCCCCCGGCCCGGTGGCCAGGTGAATCTCGTGCCCGAACAGACAGATCGAAGGGGGAAGATCGGGCAAATCGTCCTCCGGGCCATTGACCGCCGGTTTTCGGCTTTGTGACTCTGCGAACGCGGGAATGCTTGCCGGACAAGAGAAAAGGGCCACCATGCCACGGGTCGCGCAAATCGCCGGTGCCGGAATCGGCGGACTCGCGCTGGCGACGGCGCTGGGGCGTCGAGGCTGGTCGGTGACGGTCCACGAGCGTTCGCCGGAGTTGCGGGAGATCGGTGCCGGCATCACCCTCGGCCCGGACGGCATCGAGGCGCTCACCAAACTCGAGGCCTTGGACGACACCATCGTCGACGCGCATCGCGTCGACTTCTGGACGATGTACGACGAGCGCGGCTGGATGGTGCAGTCCGCGGACGTCACCAGGGACATGTACTGCTGCCATCGGCGTTCGCTGCACCGCGCGCTGGTCCGCAGCGCGAGGGCCGCGGGTGCGGACATCCGCACCGGTTCGGTCGTGACCGGAATCGTCGAGGGCGGCCTGGTGCTCGGCGGCGCTGAGCCGGAGATCCTGCGGGGTGACCTCGTCGTCGGTGCGGACGGTGTGGGTTCGCGCGTGCGGCGGGCACTGGAAGCCGACGGGCTGGACGTCCGGATGGTGGACCTCAACGTGTCCGGGCTCCGCTACGTGCTGCCGCGTCTGGGCCACGAATGGATGACCGAGCAGCCCGAATGGCTGCGGGACAGCCGCCGGGTGGGCATTCTTCCGTTGGGCGACGCCTATGCCGTGTGGTTGTCCTGCCGCCGCGACGACGCGCGTTCGCGCACCGATCCACTCGAGAGGGACCATTGGATCTCGACGTTTCCCGAGGCCCGCGAGGTGATCGAGCGGGCACCCGCGGACGCGGTCTGGCGCGATCTGGTGGAGATCCGCTGTGGTGCCTGGTCGAAGGGGTCGACGGCTCTCGTCGGTGACGCGGCTTTCGCGATGGCCTCGAATCTGGGCGTGGGCGCGGTTTCCGCCCTGGGCGCCGCGATCGCGATGGCGGAGGAAGTGTCCGATGCGGACGATGTCCCCGCCGCGCTGACCCGCTGGGAGAAGCGGACGCGACCCCACATCACCTACAACCAAACCTGGTCACGGCGTTACAACAGCATCGCCACCGCTTGGCCGCGCCGGCTGTATCCGTTGCGGTCGGCCACCTACTGGGCATTGGGCAAGTCGGCCGAACTCAACCGGCGCTTTTCGGGAGTCTGAGCAGAAGGGGCCGGCAGCACCCAGCTCTGTTCCGGCCGCCACGCCACCCGGAGCCCGGTGCCCGCCACGAGTCCGTCGGCGGACCGCGCGGTGGCGGAAACCGTGACGGACGGACCTTCGGCCGGTTCCGCCCAGACCACCGTGCTCGATCCGTGGAACACCACATCCGAGACCGTCGCCTCCATCGCGATCGTATCCGTGTCCGGCTCGCCGATGGTCAGGTCCTCCGGGCGCACCAGGACGTGCACCGCGGCACCGGCTTCGATGCCTGGCCTACCCGGAACTTCCGCGTGCTGACCGTCGCCGAGTTTCACCTCGTAGCGGCCGCCGCCGCGTACCGCGCGTACGGTCGCGCTGAACCGGTTGACCTCGCCGACGAAGGTGGAGACGAATTCGGTGGCGGGGCCGCGGTAGACCTCACGGGGTGTCCCGACCTGCTCGACGCGGCCGGCGTTCATGATCGCCACCCGGTCGGACATCGTGAACGCCTCGGCCTGATCGTGGGTGACGTGCACGAAGGTCGTGCCGGTTTCGCGTTGCAACCGGCGAAGTAACAGCTGCAGTTGCTTGCGCAGGGAAAGATCCAGCGCGCCGAGGGGTTCGTCCAGCAGCAGCACCTCCGGGCGCAGCACCAGGGACCTGGCCAGGGCGACCCGCTGCCGTTGCCCGCCGCTCAGTTCCGGCGGCCGGGCGTCCGCGCGGCCCGAAAGGCCGACCTGCTCCAGCATGGCGTCGACTTCGGTGCGGGCGGCCCGCCCACGGATACCGCGCTCTCGCAAGCCGAACGCGACGTTGCCCGCCACACTCAGGTGGGGGAACAGGGCGTAGTCCTGGAAAACGGTGGTGACCGGGCGCCGGTGGGCGGGCAGCCGGGTCACGTCCGTCCCGCCCAGCCACACGGTGCCCGCGGTTTCCGGAAGCAGGCCCGCGATCATCCGCAGAATGCTCGTCTTCCCGCACCCGCTGGGGCCGAGCAACGAGAAGAACTCCCCTCGGATCACGTCCAGATCCACGTGGTCGACCGCGGTGGCCGCCCCGAACCGGCGGGTCAAGCCGCGGATCCGGACCGCGGGAGGCGGGCAATCGATGGTCACCGCTGGGAACTCCGTCCTGATCGGCCCGGGATGGGCAGTTTGCCCGCGATCAGCAGGGCGAGCACCGGCAGTGCGGTGGCCAGCAGCAGCGCCGTCCCGATGACGTTGATCTCGGGGGACACGGAGAGGCGGATCTTGCCGAGCAGGAGCACGGGGAGTGTTTCGGCCTCGGCGCCACCGAGGAGCTGGGCGACGACGACGTCGTCCAAGGAGAACGTCAGCACCATCAACGCGGCGGCCGCGATGCTCGAAAACAGCATCGGCAGGGTGACCCGCCAGAGCACTCGGGCCGGCGGCGCGCCCAGATCGGCCGCCGCGTCCTCGAGACTCGAGCCCATCGTGGTCAACCTGGCCTGCAGGAGAACGGTCGCGTAAGCCGAGCAGAACACGGCCTGCCCGACCACGATCGTCGCGGTACCGAGGGGGAGACCGACCTGTTCGGCGCTGAGGAAGAGACCCAGCGCGAGTACGACCTCGGGCAGCATGATGCGAGCGAAGACCAGCGCTTCCAGGACGCGGCGCGCGCGAGGAGAGGCACCTCGCCACCAGAGCGCGTCGGCCAGGGCCAGCGTGACGGCGACGACGGTCGTCGCCACCGCCACCAGCAGACTGGTTCGCAGAGCCTCCTGGACCCGAGGGTCGGAGAAGGCCTCGCCCCACCAGCGGAAGGTCGCCCCCGCCCAGGACACGAGCCGCTCGTCGGCGTTGAAGGAGTTCACCACGACGAGCGCGATCGGGGCGTACAGGGCGAACAGGACCACGGCCGTCACCATCGAAGCGATCTTCGGTCTGCGACGCCTGGTCATGGCTCTTCGCTCCGGGCGGTGGCCTTGCGGCCGAGAAAGAGAACCAGGGTCACCACCGCGGTCAACAGCACGGCCAGCGCCGATCCGAGCGGGTAGTCACCGACCTCCTGGATCTGGTTGGCCACGATGTTGCCGTACATCAACGTTTTTCCCCCACCGAGGATGGCCGGGACCACGTACTCGCCGATCGCCGGGATCCCGACCAGCAGACAGCCGGCAGCGATGCCCGGCGCCGCGAGGGGGATCTCGACGCGCCGCAACCGGGACCACGGACCCGCCCCGAGGTCCGCCGCCGCGAGCAGTTGTGAACCTTCGACCCGCTCCAGGGCGACGAACAAGGGCAAGATCATGAGCGGCAGATAGGCATAGACCATGCCGATCACGACGGCGGTCGGGGTGTACAGCACGGTGATCCCGTCGGGGGCCAGCCCCAGCAGGCCGAGTACATCGGCGACCGGGCCCCGATCCCCGAGCACGCCCACCACGGAATAGGTGCGCGCCACGAATCCTGTCCACAGTGGAATGATCACCGCGGCCAGCAGTGCTCGTCGGGCACGGCCGGAGCATCGGCTCAGCGTGAGCGCCACCGGGAAACCGATGACCAGGCAGGCGAGCACGGTCGCGAGGGACATCATCAGCGAGCGGAGGACCGCGCCGAGGTAACGCGGTTCGAGCGCCCGGAGATAGTTCGAGGGATTCCAGCCGAAAATCGTCTCGTAGGTCAGCGAATCCACCCTGCCGAACGACATCACGGCCAGCAGTCCCAGGGGGACGACGAAGAACAGGACCGAGAAGCCGGTAGACGGCAGGATGAGCAGCCGTCGTGGCCACCCACCGGGCCGGGGACGGATCATGCGGCGATCGCACGCTCGAACGCGTCGGCGCGCCGACGCGAGCCTTCCGGTCCGCGATATTCCGCGAACTCCACCTTGGCCGACGCGGTCGCGTCGTACCGAAGGCTGGGATTGTCCTTGATGGACGGATCGATGTGCGGCTCGGCCGAGGGGAGCAGGTAGGCGGAGCGGGTGGTGTTCACGAAGTCGGCGTAGATCAGGGGATCGAGGTGATGATTCATGAACGCGTACACCGTGGCCAGATTGTCGCTCCCCTTGAGCGGCAGCCAGCCGTCCACATAGCCTGGCAGGCCTTCGCTGGGCGTGACCCACACGATGTCCTTGTTCTTGGCCTGTGCCGAAGCGATGTCGTAGTCGTAACTGACCGCCGCGATCGCGTCGCCGCTGATCAGGTCCTTCGAGAAATCCGTCGGGAGGAAGGCGCGCAACGTCTTCTTGAGCTCACGCAAGGCCTCGACGGCCGCGTCGAGCGCCGGCTCGTCGTCGGCGTTGGCCGAATGCCCGGTGAGCAGAAGCGCCACGGACATCACGTCCTCGGCGTATTTGAGCACGGTCACCTTGCCCGGATGGGCGGCGGACAGCCGCCACAGATCCGCCCAGGACCGGGGCCGCTCGGTGATGAGGTCCTGCCGGTAGCCGAATCCCACCTTCCCGAGATCGACCGGAATGCCGAAGGGGAAGGAGCGCCGGAAGAACTCGGGGACCTCGGCCAGTCGCGGCACCCGGGCCGGATCGAACGGGGCGGTGAGGCCCGCCGCCTGGATCTGTCCGGCGGTGGCGCCACCGGCCAACGTCAGATCGTAGGCCTCGAGATTCTGCCGGATCTGGACGACGGCCTGGGCCGCCCCGGAAGTGAGCCCGGAGACCTGCTTGACGTCGGCTCCGGGAAACGCGGCACGGAAGGCCTGGACTTCGGTCGCGCCCATCCAGTCCGGATAGTTCATCATCGTGATCGTGCCTCCGACGGCGCCGTCCCCGCCGGTCCGGACCGGGCTCCCGCACGCCGAGAGCACACCGGCCGACGCGAGAAGCATCGCCATGTCCGCACCGTGCCGGAGAAATCTCCGCCGTGAGTGCATCGGTCGGTCCGTCACCACGCGAATCACCGCCATCCACTCTGGGAACCCCGGTTCCCCTCGCCACGAGCAAGGCGAGTTCCCATTCCTCGAAAACCAATTGCACTGCTAATTCACCTCGGAGAATTTCCGGTTTTATTGTCGATCGACAACGGTGAATCAGTCCACCGAACGGATCGGAGTTGCCCGTCCATGGTGCCCGGTTGCCCGATCGGGCAAGGTGCGGCTGCGCTGTCCGAAGGGGACAGCAACAGGCTTAAGGGCAGAGATCACCGCAAAAGAGGCCGTGCGCGCGGGTCTCGATCAGCTTGGAACGGTTTTCCTGTAGTCGTTGGGGACGAGCTGTGGTGCCCGGGTGTCGGCGCTGGTCATGAATAGTGAGGAATGGTGTGATGACGGAGTGGGCAGCGGCATTCAACAACGCGGATCTGGGTGTCGAGCAGGCATTGGCGGATCTGGAGCGGGAGAAGCAGAAGCTGCGGGAGGTGAGCAAGATCTGGGAGGAGAGCACGACGACCGTCCGGGCGAAGGACAATTCGTTCTTGATGACCTTCGACGGACGCGGCGAGTTGACGGACCTGTCGTTCCAGGCATCGAAGTACCGCTCACTGCCTCCCGCCCAGCTGGCTCATCAGATCGTGGAGGCGGTGCGGCAAGGCCGTACCGAGGCGTTGGCGAAGGTCGAGAAGGTCATGGGCACGGGTTCGGCGACCGGGCTCGATTTCGCCGGGGTCGCGGGCGGCAAGGTCGACCCCATGGAGATGATGAACTCGCTGCTGGGACCGATGCTGGAGGGTCTCGACGGGCTCGGCATGAGCGTTCCGGACTCGTTGGACAAGGACAAGGAAAAAGGCAAGAAGAGCGACTGACCGTCGCTGGTGGACCGGTCGCCGACCGGGGTGGGCTACTCGTCGATCGCCGTTGCGTTCGCTAGCTTCAGGGCGGGAGAGCCTTCGGCCGTGGTTCTGGACTGGCGACGAGCGTCAGTCGCCAGCTCTGTGTGTCCACAGGGGACATCTCCAGGTCACGCTGCGCCCGATTAACGTTTCTTTGCCCGGTTCTGCGAGGGGGTTGTGAGTGCTAAAGAGGGTTATTGAGGCGTAAGGCAAAGGTGTCGTGTTCGGGAGGGTCTGTGAGACGTTGGGCATCAGGCTTCGGCACTGAGGGTGGTGTCCCGAAGGTGTCGCGAAAGCCACTTTCGGGACATCACATGTCCCGAAAGTGGCTTTCGCGACACGAGCAGCGGGCGCCGCCTTCGCGAGAACGCGCACCGCATAGGTGGCCGACCACGACACCTGCGCCTCGTCCCTCACTAACCCTCATCGTGAGAGGTGAGGCCAAGGTGGCATGCCCTGGGGGGACATCAGGCCGCGGCACGAGCCGACGTCGCTCGCGACACGCTGCCTTTGTCTTACCCCTCAATAGAACGCCCATTGGCACTCGCGACCCCCTCGCAACACTGCGCGAAGTACGCAAATCGGGGCGCTGTCGTCTCGAAAGATGTCCTTTATGGACGGTGGGGACCTGTTTCGGGTCGTGGGCGAGTCCGATCCCCGCCAGCGCCGAGGCCCGATCCAGTGCGGTCCGCCGGGGCGACAGCGTCGCGAAGGCCAGCACCCCCACCCGCCTTGCCCTTCAAGGGTTCAGGATCTTGCCGTCGTTCCCCGGGGCCACCTCCATCCGCCCGTAGAGCTTCTTCAGCTGCGCTTGCGCGTTGCGCACCGCTTTGTCGATGTCCCTGTCACTACGGAAGACCGGGTGCGGATCCACGGTCAGTTTCTCCGGCATGGCGTGCTTCTTTCCTTGGTGAGTGATCCTCCCCGCTTTCGAAAGGAACGGCCGGCGAGGCCACCCGCCGCGTGGTCCGGCGCTAGCGTCTGGCCGGACACGGGTCTAGACCTGGAAGAAAGGCCTGGTGCCTGATGGAAGAGCAGACACAGCATCGCACGACGAGTTCGGCGAGGCTACGTTTCGTCCTCGGCGGACAGGCAAGGGATCTGGCCCTGCCGGCCGAGGTTCCCCTCGTTGATCTGCTGCCCGCGATCCTCGCCCAGTTCGGCGCCGAGACGATCGAGCAGGGCGCCGAGCACGAGGGCTGGGTGGTTCAGCGGATCGGTGAAGCCGCGCTGGACGAAGACCGCACCTTGCTTCAGTTGAGCGTGGTCGACGGGGAGAGCCTCCATCTGCTTCCCCGCGCCGAGCAGTTCGCCGCGATCGACTACGACGACCTGGTCGACGGGGTGGCAGAGCAGGTGCGGGAGCATCCCGGTGCGCTGAACCCGGCGCGGGTCGGCTGGATGTTCCGGCTGGGCGCCGTGGCCCTCATGCTGCTCGCCTGCTGGTTGCTGCTGGTCGGCACCGCCGTGGCGGCGCAAGTGCTGCTCTCGACCGGGCTTTCGGTGGTGCTCCTGGCTGCCGCGGCCCTGGTGGCCCGTGGCGCGGCCAAACCCGTACCCGCGGTGATCCTGGCCGGAGCCGGTGTCGGTTTCGCCACGTTGGCGGGCTGGGATCTGGTGCTCCTGCTCGATCCGGCGGCGATCGCGATGATGGGCGTCACCGGCGCCGCGGCGGCGGCCCTGCTCGCTCTCTTGGTCGGGATCATGGTGGTCGCGGACGGCGCGGCGCTGTTCGCCGGGGCGATCCTGTTCACCGTCGTGTTGCTGATCACCGGCCTGATCGGCTCCGTGACCCCCGCGGATCCGGCCCAAGCCACCGCCATTGGCCTGGTGACCTCCCTGATCCTCGCGTTGTTCATCCCGACGACCGCGTTCCGCCTGTCCGGGCTGACCCTGCCGATGCTCCCGACGGGCGCCGAGGAACTACACGAAGACATAGACGCGGTGTCACACAAGGTGGTCGTGGATCGCGGTACCGCGACCTTCGGCTACTCGACGGCACTGCACGTCGGAGTGGGGGCGGCGCAGGTAGTGCTCCTGCCGGTGCTCGATCTCGCCGATGACGGCTGGCACCTTACATTCGCGCTGGTCATCGCCCTGCTTCTGGTGCTGCGATCCCGCCATCCGAGCGGCATGATCCAGCGCTGGGCGGTACTGGCGCCCGCCGCGGTCGTCGTGCTGCTGGTCGCCGCCGATCTCGGGCTGGCGCGGCCGATGGAGACCCGCTTCGTGGTCGTGGTCCCGCTGGTCCTCGTCGCCGGTTTGTTCCTCCTCGGCGGCGAACGCCTGCCCGGTAAGCGGTTCCGGCCCTACTGGGGCCGCACGGTCGAGATCTTCGAACTGATCACGGCCATCGCGGTGCTGCCGATCCTGTTGCAGGTCCTGCACGTCTACAGCTTCATGCGACACCTGGCCGGCTGATGAAATCACGCAAAGATCAGGTTCAGGCCTACTTCTTCGTCGTCGGGCGACTGGCGGCGGCCGTGACGCACGGCAAGCCGGACACGCTGGAGTCGCCCAGCAAGCGGATGACCACCGGGACCGTGCTCGGTTTCGTGCTCGCCGCGGTGACGATGGGTGTCTTCGGCATCTTCGGCATGTTCGTGCCCTCGACCGGTAACTCCTCCTGGAAACAGGACGGCGCGATCGTGATGGACGAGACCAGCGGCGCGCGTTACGTCTACCTGGCCGGCCAGCTTCGGCCGGTGCTCAACTACTCGTCCGCCCGGCTGGTCGCCGGCCAGTCCGGTGGTCAGGTCACCTCTGTTTCGCCGAACGCGCTGGCCGGAACCCCGGTCGGCCAGCCGATCGGGATCGCCGGCGCGCCGGATTCGCTCCCGGCGGCCGACAAGGTGACCGGTGGCACGTGGACGGTCTGCGCGCGGCTGCCCGGCTCCGCGACGACGCAGAGCGCGGTCGTGAGTGTCCTCTTTGGACATGGGCCGGGCACCGTGCTCACCGATGGCCAGGCGTACTACGTGTCGGCGCCGAGTGGCGAGCTCTATCTGGTGACGCGCGGCAAGCGCTTCAAGCTGCCGAGCAGTTCGGTCGCCGTCGCCCTCGGCTACGGCACCCAGCGGCCCGTCGAGGTGCCTTCGTTGTGGCTGAACACGATCGCCCAGGGCCCGGACTTCGTCGCCCAGTCGGTACCCGGCCTCGGTCAGCCAGGACCGGTGATCGACGGGAAACAGAGCCTGGTCGGCCAGATTTACCAAGCTCGCAATCCGGCGATCGGGACAGAACAGAACTACCTCGTTCGCCGGGAAGGGTTGGCCGCGCTCAGCCGGACCGGAGCGGCACTTCTGCTCACCGCGCCGAGTACCCGGCAGGCCTATCCGGACGGGCCGATCGAAGCGGTCCAGGTCACACCGGACGCCTTGACCGGCGTAGCCGTCTCGGCCACCGCCGGGATCGCGAACGAGCTGCCTCCGAGTCCTCCCGAGGTCGTCACCCCGCCACCGGGTTCGCAACCTTGTGTCCGCCAGGATCCGTCGGCGGGCGCGGGCCAGGCGACGGTCGCCGAACTGCTCCCTGACAACCAGGTCACCCAGGCCTCGGTTCCGCTCGGCACGCATCAGGCGGGTATGACGGCCGACCGGGTTTCGATACCGGCGGGCAGGGGTGTCCTCGCCCGGAATCTGCCCGCACCGAACGCGCCCTTGGGCGTGACATATCTGGTCACCGAAGTCGGGGAGAAATACCCCTTGGCCGATACGGAGACCATTACCGCGCTTGGCTATACCGAATCCGTGGCGGTCCCGGTTCCGATGCAATTGCTCGATCTGCTGCCGACCGGGCCGGTGCTCAGCGTGAACGCCGCCCGGCAGGCTCAGACCGTACGGTCCTGATCGCGGCTGTCCCGCTCGTAAGGGGAATCCCTACCGGAAGCCCGGATGGCCGCGAAAAGACGATTCGGGACAACTTCGGAATTTAGTCTTGAATAGTGGTCGTGCTACTACGAAAACGTAGGGCTCGCCAAAGTCGTAGCACTCATCGCAGGAGGAAGCACAGTGGCACATTCCACTAAGCTCAATGATCAGGACATCATCGCCCAGGCCGCCAGGCACGAGGAGACGGCGAACAACGTCAACGATCAGCTCGACAACCTGAAGAGGGAGGTCGAGGCCACCCTCGCGGCCAGCACCAGCGCGGCCACCAGGGCACTCAGCTCGGTGACGGGCGAATGGGTCGAAGCGGTTCGCAAGACGGTGCTCAGCAACTTGAACGGTATGGCGGGCGACATGCGTCGTGAAGCCGGTGCCCAGGTGGACACGGACGCCGACAACACGCAGTCGATCCTGAACGTCCCCATGGGAACCAGCACCTTCCTCGGCGCCTGACCCGACCACGCACGATCTTTCTTGAGGAGTTTTGATGGCTGACGGCACGATTACCTACGACTACCCCGTCATCGAGCAGTGCGTCGCGATGATGATGAAGAAAGCCGACGAGATCGACAACCAGGCGACCACCCTTGGTAGGGATGTCAAGACGATCATGCAGGACTGGGTCGGTGAAACGGCGAACTCTTACGAGGCCCGCTCCATCAACCTCCAGACCGGTCTGGACGAGCACCGGCAGAACCTGCTCAACCTTCGTCAGAAGGTGTCGGACGCGGCCGCGGCCATGGAGGCGGCCGACAAGGGTGGGGCGAAAGGCATCGCCTAGTTCGCACGGTGTGCCGGGGTGCTCGCGCCCGGCACACCGCTTTTCCCTGAACGGCCAGAACCGTTCGAGAGCAAGGAGTCGAAGTGTCGACGAAGTTCGATGCCGAAGCAATCGCGACCGCCGGCCAGAACATCGGCCGGCTGATGGACGACCAGAGCGCCTTCGAAGCGCTGAAGCAGCCTTGGCCCCATGCGGAGAAGTTCAAGCTCGCGGGCTGGCTGGACCGGGTCGTCGACGACCGGCGCAACGCCGTCGTGGCGCATGCCGCTCAGCTCAGGATCGCCTTCGATGAGATGGAAACGAAGCTCAACGACATCTCCGAGCGATTCAAGACCACCGACGGCCGGAACGCCGAAGAAATCCAGAAGGTGATCGCCGGCCTCGACCGCACCGCCTGCGGCGGCGATTCGAACGACGTAGTCACCACCTGACCAATCGCCGGGAAAGGAACCGGGCGGTCCGCGCTGATCCGCTTCAGTCGACCTCGGTGCTGGCTGTCCAGATAGGGATTCTCAGATGTCCGCTCCTCAAGGTAAGCCTCCGACGGTCGGCCAGTACGCGACAGCCCCGCCCGCGCTCGATCCTTCCTCATTCTCCACGTTGGCATCGTTCGAAGCCGCCGTCAGTGACCTGGTCAACGCTCCAGAAGGTTCGATCAGCACCGCGTGGTACAACCTGGAGAAGGACATGAAGATGGCCGAGCTCGCGCTCGCCGCCGTCAACGAGAAGTTCGCCAAGCAGATCAAAGCCGTCAGGGATGCTTTGGAAGGCGAGACCAGCGAGTCGTTCGCGAAATACGCCACCGCGGTCCTGAACACCAGTGACGAAGTCTATGACACGATAACGGGCAAGCAGTTCAGCACGAACATGGGGAACATCGGTCGTGCCACCCAGGCCTTCGTGACCACTTACTGGCAACTCCAGAAAATCGGGCAACAGGTTTACGAGCAGCGATTGGCCGCCCTGCAGGCCGATGCCCAGAGGAAGATCCAGGCCGCTACCACCGAAGCCGCGGCCGCGGCGATCGTGACACAGTTGCCGGGCGCGATGCTCGAGATCAAAACGTCGTCGGACGGAGCGTTGTTGAAGGATCTGCAGAACGCCTTGGGCACTTTGGGGACCGCGTACAACGCCCGTGGCGCGGACCTGGTCCCGCTCTATATTTCCGATGGCGACACGACCACCGCGGCGCCCGGAGACAGCTACCAGGCACAGACCAGGAACAATCCGCAGAATCCGAGCGGTTCCGATCTCCCGGGACCGGGGTACGCCGAGGTGCGCTCGGAGGGTTCGATGACGACTGGTGAGACGGTGCCTGGCCAGAATGGGCAGGAACGTCTGCGGGAGCCGGCCTACGCGGCGGAAAGCGCCGAAGCGAGGCGTGCCGGGGAACTGAAGCCCGTCGAAGCCACGGACCCTGGTTCGCTCGGCACGGCTACGGCTCCCGGAAACGGCGAGGGCGGTGGACTTGACGGGACGGGCGGCGCGACCACTCCGCCGGCCGGTGGCGGGATGACGCCCGAGGCGAAAGCGGCTCTGGGAGACGCGAAGACGGCCGCCGGTGACGCGATCGACGGTCTGGCCGCGAAGACGGATGATCCCGCGCGCAAGGAGGCGTTGCAGGACGCCAAGGAAGCGGCTCAGGGCGCTATCGACGGTCTGACGGGCGGGGCACCGGGCGAAACGGCGGGCGGGGCACCGGGCGAAACCGCGGGCGAAACGGCGGGCAGCCCTGGAGGTGCCGGTGGATCGCTGGATCCGAGCGCGGGTGCGAGCCCGGGGGCGGGTACGAGTCCGGGGGCGGGTATAGGCGGTGGGCTCACGCCGTCGATGCCGGGCCTGGCGGACGCGAAGAAGGCCGCAAGCAAGGCGATCGACGAACTGGGCAAGAAAACCGACGACCCGAAGCGCAAGCAGGCGCTGGACGACGCGAAGAAGGCCGCGGAAGACGCCATCGATGGGCTCACCGGCCCGACGGCACCCGGCGACCTCACCGGCGGTCCGGGAGAGCCCACCGCCGACGAGGCGAAGGAAGCAGCCAGCGGCGCGATCGACGACCTCGCGAAGCCCAATGATTCCGCAACTCGTCAGCAGGCGCTGGAGGATGCGAAGAAGGCCGCGTCGGACGCGGTGGACGGCGTCCTCGGCGGGGACGGTGCCTCGACGGGCAGCGGATCGGCAGCGCAGGACGCGGCAGGGAAGGCGATCGACGACCTCATCGGCCAGACCGACGATCCGGAACGCAAGGAAGCCCTGCAAGAGGCCAAGGACGCGGCTAGCGACGCGATCGACAAGCTGACGCCGGATCTGGGCGATGCCAAGCAGGCCGCGGGAGACGCCATCGGCGATCTGGCGCAGCCGGGGGATTCAGAGGCCCGGCAACAGGCCCTGGAGGACGCGAAGAAGGCCGCGTCGGACGCCGTGGACGGCGTCCTCGGTGAGGGGGCCGACCCGGAGGCACAGGCCGAGCGTGCGCAGTTGCTCGACGCGAAGGAGGCGGCGGGCAAGGCGATCGACGACCTCATCGGCCAGACCGACGATCCCGAGCGCAAGGAAGCACTCGAAGACGCCAAGGGCGCGATGAGTTCCGCGATCGACAAGATGGCCGCTCCGGAGCATTTCCAGCAGGTGCAGGACGCGAAACTCGCTGCGGAAAAGGCGATCGACGGCCTCGGCACGTCGAGCGACGATCCTCAACGGCGCGAAGCGTTGGACGCCGCGAAGGCGGCCGCGAACGACGCCATCGACCGAATCAACGATTCACCCGAACTCACCGGGCCCGAGCACGACCAGGCTTTGGCGCAAGCGAGAGAAGACGCGACCAAGGCGATCGACGCCCTCGCCCAGCCCGACGACACACCCGCCGAACGTCAGGAACTCGCCGACGCGAAGGCGGCCGCCACCAAGGCCATCGACGCGATCGGCGGGAGTGGCGGCGGCAGCGCGATGCACGACTTCCTGCAGCCGACCGCGTCGGCGGGCGGGGACGTCGGTGGCGGCGCCGGTGGATCCGGTGGCGGCACGGGACCGGCGCCCGCGACCGCGGGTGGGCCGGCCGCGGGCAAGTTCGACACCCAGCCTCTCTCCGCCGGTGCACCGGTGAGCACGCAAGGCGGTCCTTCCCCGGCGGGCGTACCCGGCGGCCTCGCCGCGGCGCAGCAGGGCGGTATGCCGATGGGCCCGATGGGACCGATGGGTGGCGGCGGCATGGGTGGCGGCGCCGGTGGACAGGACGAGAAGGAACGGGAACCGCAGGTCTGGGTCCAGGCCGACCAGGGCGCCTGGGGCGAGAACGACGACGCGCAAAGCCACGTCCTGGGTAAGAACTGATCCACCTTCGGGAGTGCTTCACGTGGTCATGTCCCCAATGTGGCATGGGAGACACCGAGCGTCTCCCATGCCACATTGGGGACAGTGTTTCTGTTGCCGGACTGGCCAGATAGCCGGGTTCCCGCGAAGCCGCGTGCTGCTCATGCCGCGAAAGCCCCTTTCGGGACACCACATGTCCCGAAAGGGGCTTTCGCGACACGCTACCGCGGTCACAGCGTCGGAGCCTGATGTCCTGGAGGTCCCCGCTGAGACCTTCAACGCCTCAAAGGAGGCCTTCAGGACACACCACGTTCACCTTACCTCTCAATAGGCGCGTCGGTCACATCAGGTGACGACCGGATGCCTTTCCCGCGTCAGGGCCGGCTTCGAGGGGAGGTAAGGGCAACAAAAACCGGAAAAAGACCCCTGGTCGCGGTTTCCGTTGGCGCTAGACCGAACGTGTGTAACCGTGGTTTGTGCCTACCTGGCCAGAGGGCGGGCACGCGGCCCGGATCGGGCGCGACAGGTAACGCGGCCCAGAGTGGAGGACGAAATGGCCGAGACGTTCCGGCTGGACCCCGAAGGGGCGTCCGCCGCCGCCGCTCGACTGGGTGCGCTGGGGGAGCGTTTGAAGGAATCTCTTCGGGCTCTCGAGACCACTCTCGATGATCGCCATGGATGCTGGGGTCAAGACGACATCGGTGAGGCGTTCGCCAAGAACTACGTGGATCCCGCGGAAAAGGCCCGTGAGGGCGCCCGCGTCGCCGGCGACGGAACCGGCCAGCTCAAGGACGGTATCAACAAGAACGTCTCGGTCCTGAGCGGCCTGGATCAGGAAAGCGCCGCGCGGATCGACGCGTCGACGGGGCAGAACGGCTGATCCCGGCCTGGTGAGTGAGCAGCCGGTCGCGTCCCCTGCGTGGATGGTGACCCGCTCGAGTGAGAGGCGTTCAGGGGAGTCGAGGTGGTGGAGAGCTCAGGCACCGGGGGCGGTGGTGGTCAGCGGCCGATGAACGGCGCTGATGAGACCACGCATCTACCGGCGAGTCTTCAGCACTTTTTCAAGGTCGTTCTGGGGATGGAGTGGCCGGAGGGTAGCGAGGGCGGGCTGAAGGCGATCAGCCACGCCTGGTCGCAGTTCTCCGACGATGTCGATGCTGTTCTGGACGAGCTGCCGACGGTGGCGGCTCAGCTTGATCGTTCGTTCGATGGTGTGACGGCGTCGAAGGTCCTGGGCTTTGTCCGGAGTGACCTGACCGCCGGGTTGGAGCAGTTACGGGAACAGGCGGCGGCTTTCGAGAAGCAGGCGAAGAACGCGGCCGCCGATATCCAGAAGAACAAGATCATGCTGATCGTGTTCGCGGCGATGACGTTGGCGGCGATCATCCAGCTGCTGTCGACGTTGTTCGGCGCGATCTTCATCCCGGTGGTGCAGCTGGCCGCGCGCCTCACCATTCAGGGGATTTTGCAGCTGCTGAAGGCGAAGCTGGCTCAGTTGACGGTTCAGCAAGTGGGTAGCCAGTTGTGGAAACTGTCGTCGACGATCGCGAAGTGGGCGGCGGGCGGTGCGGCGTTGATGGTGGGGGTGGACGGGGGTATCCAGGGTGGTCAGATCGCGGGGGGCGATCGGGATGGGTGGGATATCGAGTCGCTGAAGGGTTCGGCGATCGGTGGTGCGATCGGTGGTGCCGCGGCGGGGGTCTTCCATGGTGCCGCGCGGGGGTTCGGCAATTTCTTCGCGAAAGACGTCCGGCACCAGTTGCCTCGGGGCTGGCAGAAGACGTTCGATCTGGCGGGGCCGTCGGCGTATGCGCTGGGGCAGGTCGCGATGGTCGCGTTCAGTAATCCCGTGGTCTTCATCGCTTTGAAGGATGACAAGGGGGTCATGTGGGAGGGGGTTTTGGGTGCGTTGTCGGGGCCGGGCGGTAACGGGAGGGGCGGGGGAGTCCCTGGTCCTGGTGAGATGGTGCTGGGTCAGTCCTTTTTGGACAACCTGGACCGGCTGGGTTTGGGGTGGTTGAAGCCGGCCGCGGATCCTGAGGTGGCAGGTGGGAAACCGGAAACCGACGACGGTGGCGATGGCGAGGACAGGCCTGGTGCCGAGCAGCCGCCGTCTTATGCGGAGGCGGTGGGGGAGCGGCCGTCTTCTGTGGACAAGCCCGGCAAACTGGTGATTCCCGAGATGACGGCGGAACCGGAGGCCGATGAATCCGCGAAGATCGTTCCCGCGGACAAAATGCGTGACATCTCGTCCTCCGGGAATGCTCCTTTGGGGACGGTCTTCGGCTCGGAAGCGCCCGCGCGGCAGACGATCCCGACCGAGAGCACAGGTACGCCGAGCCTGCGCGAGTTTCTCGACCGGGATGAGAAGCCGACCGTTTCGGGTGGTTCGCCGAACGGGCAGACGCCTGTCCAAAGCCAGGCCGTTGGCCACACCGATGGTGCTCCAGGACCGGCGGCGACCGTGGGCGGAGAACAGACGGGAACGGACGGCCCTCGCGGAGAAATCACCACGCCGGAACTGACGGCGGGTGCTTCCCGGGCGTCGGTGATACCGGGCGAGCACCCGGCCGCCGCCGTGACCGAGCAAGCCGTTGGAGGGGAGTCCGCAACGGCCTCGGGTAATCGGCAGGTGGACTCTGGAGCACGACAGATCACGGGTGAGGCCGGTGAAGGACAAGCCGACGGCGGTTCCCGTGGTGAAGCCGACCTGGCGACGAGGCGGCAGCAGACGGCTGGTCCTTCACAGCCATCGACGGAATCCGCCGACCTGCCGAATGGGGTCGTCAACACGCAGCCCCACAGCCAGTCCCAGGGCGAGCCGTCAACCCACAGCCAGTCGCGGCCTCAGAGTCAGGCGCAACCCTCGGGTCAGGCGCAGGCGTCGGGACAGGCGCAGGCCTCGGGACAAGCCCACGCCCAGGCTCTCAGTCAGTCCCAGCCTCAGCCTCAGAGTCAGGCGCCGTCCCAGAGCCCGGGGCAGTCCGGCGCGGGAGCGCGGACGGAGTCGACGGCGTCCGCCGGGCAGTCGCAGACGGCCCGCACGGACGTGACGCCGGGAAGTCAGCCGCAGACCCAGTCCCGTCAGGTCGGCGAGGCGTCGTCCACGGCGCGGGCGTCGGATCAGCAGACTCCGTCGTCGTCCCCGAGCGCCGCGCCCGATCGCGTTGCCGCGAAGCCGTCCGGTGCCACGGCACCATCCGCTCGCCCCGCGACGACCGCGGACAGCCCGGACGGCGCCGGACAATTTCGCCCGGTCGGCGATCCGTCCCGGCCCGCGGCCGCGACACCGACGACGTCCACGTCCCGGCCGAATGGGCCAGAGGCGCCGCAGAACCGCTCTAACGCGGGCGGTGAGGTTTCGACCACTCGGCAGCCGAGTGTTGTGAAGCCCGCCGCGCCGCTGTCGTCGCGCGAGGGTGTGCGTTCGGCGCCGGAGGCGACCACGCCCGGGACGGTCTCCGGTCCTCGGGTCGCGGCACCCGGTTCCGTCTCTTCGAACGGGCCCGCTCGATTGTCCACTTCGGACAACAATGCTCCGCAGCTTCCCACGCGCCCGGCTGTCACGCCGGAGGTGGTGACCGCGCGAGCGGCAGCCGGACCGGCTGGGTCTGTCGGGGATCCGGTGTCGTTGGTGGAGGTGGTGGGTGGTGGGCGGGTTGGGTTGTCTGATGTGGATTTTGTGCCGTTGAGGGATGGTGCTGGGCGTGAGGTGGGTGTGTTCTTCCCGTTGGCTTCCGGTGAGGTTGAGGTTGTGGGGTCGGCTTTCGCGCGGGGTGCGGGGGTTGCGGGTGCGTATTCGGTGGTGGGTCATGGTGGTGGTGGTTTTTCGGTTCGGCGGCGGTCGGATGGTGCGCGGGTCCGGTTGGATGAGGCTGGGTTGTATCGGTTGCTCAGTAGTCGTGAGTTGCCGGGTGGGCAGGGGTGGCGGGGCAGCCCCGAGTTGGTGGTGTTGAGTTGTCGGGTGGCTGATCCGGCGGTGGGTGATCTGCTGGGTGGTTTGCGGAAGTTGTTACGGGAGAAGGACTACCACGGCGACGTGAAGGGTCCTTCCGGTCAGGCGCGGGTGTTCGAGGACGGGCGGGTCGAGCATCTCGATATCGAGTCCACTGTGGTCAGTGGTGGGCCGGTCCGGTTCGTCGATCTGGCGACGCCGGAACCGCGAGGACCGCAGGCGGAAGCCGCCCTGATCCCCCTGCCTGAAGCGACCGGCCCGGGACCGAACCGCGGGATCAGCAAGCCGGCCACGCCAGAAGTGGTGAGCTCCTGGCGTGGCTGGATATCGACGGTTAATCCGTTGCACTTGTCCGAGGCGCAGGAGGCGGAGCTGTCGGCGTTCGCGGCTCGCTTCGCGGCCAATGTCAAAGTGCTCGTCGCGCATGGTCGGGAGATGCCGGATGTGCAGCTGTTCGTGCACGACAACGCGAAGCGGCACGAGGTTTACGGGCCAGCCCTGCATTGGTTGCTCGAGGAGAGATTGCGCGCCGCGCTCCGAAAGGAGGGAATGAACGCGCAGGCGCTGGGAATCACCTTCGACCGTCGTCTGCAAGGCCCTACCCGGGGCAAGGAACTCGCTATTTCCATCGTCGAGTCGCCGAACCGGTCGCGGCAGTCCTATCGGGCCGAGCGCGCGCTGAACTTGTTCTTCAACCAAGCCAACCTCGTCGAGCAGGCCAACCATGCCGAGGTGCTCCCGAGTGCCGCGGTCCGCCGATTGCGGTGGATGATGGAGGGCCTGGCCCGGCGAGTCGAGGACAACCGGGACCCGAGAACGCCTCCGGTGCTCACTTTGAGGCTCGTGACGACGCTGTCGCTGGAGGAGGTGAGGAAGAACAGTGTCACGGCCAAGGTGAACGACGCGGTGCGGGCGGTGTTGCCGGGCGCCTCCGAGGAGGAGATCAGGGAGTTCATCGACAAGCACATCGAGTTGGACGTAATCGTACGGTCCGACCGTACGCCGGTACTCGCGCTCGATATCGCCGGACCCCACCATCCCTCCTTGGACAGGACGCCTCATGATGCCCCGTTGAAGTTGTCCTGGGATAACAAAGCACAGGCCATGGAGCCGGAGGCGAACCCTTCTGTCGCCGATCCGGCCGACGGCCTGGTTCCGCTTCCCCTTCCCCTTCCCCTTCCCCTTGCCACGGGTGCCCCGATATGGTCCGAAGAGAGCGGTCGTGTACCGGATGCCAATCCGGTGGCCATGTGGTTCGCCGTGGTGTCACATTCCGTACCGCCGAAGATGGCCGAGACCGGCCGGAACGGGCTGGGCGGCTTCCTGGATGTCCTGGCCCGCAACATCAAGCTGCTCGACTTGACTGGGCGGGAGCCGCTGGACATCCGGCTGGAAGTGAACCTTCCGGCGGCTGAACGAGCCTTGTACGCGGCCGGGTTCTTCGCGACGCTGGAAAACGACCTGCGGACCGGACTCGCGCGGCGGGGTGTCACCCCGCGGGCGATGACGTTCGGCTTCGATCACTTGGAGCACGACCCTGGCGACGACCACAAGAAGCGTGGCGTCGGAATCGTCGTGCACAGGTCGCCGAATCGGCCGGTCTGGGGTTACCAAGCCGCGAGAAGTCTCGACCTGGCGCTGCCGTCGCGAAGTCGGGTATTCCCGGAGGCCGTACGGCGACGGCTACGCTGGATGCTGGAGGGGCTCGCCTCGCGGGTGAAGGAGAACCACGATCCGGAACGGCGCCCCTGGCTCCTCCTCGATTTGCGCGCTTCGACGCGGGCGATTCTTCTGCAGTCGGAAGCGGTGACGAACGAGGTGAACGCCGCGGTTCGGGCGATCCTGCCGGGAGCATCCGCGGTGGAGATCGAGAGTTTCATCGGGGACCACATCGAGTTCCGACGAGCTCGTACGACCAAGACCGCTGGACTGTTCCTCGACATCGGCGGGCCGGAACACCCCCTGGACCGGGTCTCAGGTGCGCGCGAGCTGACGTTGTCCTGGCTGGGGAAGGGCGACCGGACGTCCACAGCGGATCGGGTGGAGACGGTGGATCCGCCGGTCGAAGCCGCGATT
This sequence comes from Amycolatopsis sp. NPDC034160, assembly GCF_055575355.1. Classification (NCBI taxonomy): domain Bacteria; kingdom Bacillati; phylum Actinomycetota; class Actinomycetes; order Pseudonocardiales; family Pseudonocardiaceae; genus Amycolatopsis; species Amycolatopsis sp. NPDC034160. Next base: position 58,764 of record NZ_JBVISU010000026.1, read on the forward strand.
TCGTTACCCGTCACGCAGGCTGCTCTTCAGTCCCCTCCGGTCGTCGGCATGCCGGATCCCGGCGCCGAGGTGTTCTGGCGAGCCGAGTTGCCGATGACCGGCCCGGTGCGGCTGTCGCCGGGGGACGAGGCATCGCTGAACCGGCTGGCCGACCGCATCGCGCGGAACACCGTGGAGCTGGAGTGGTACGGGCGGGAGCCGTTGGACATCAGGCTGCGGGTGACCGACACGGTGGAACGCCGGGCGGCGACGTTCGAGATGCTGGAGGAGCGTCTGCGGGCCGCGTTGCGCGCTCGCGGGGTGGATGCGGACGCGGTGTGGTTCGCCTTCGACCGCCTGGATACCGGTCCTCGTGACGGTGAGTCGCCCAGTGCGGAGGTTTCGGTGCGCCGCTCCCCGAATCGTTCCGTGCGCGCGTACCGGGCCGAGCGGGACCTGCGGTTGCCGTTTCTGCCGAACAGTGTGGCGTTCTCCCAGGCTTCCTGGCGGCGGCTGGGGTGGTTGATGGAGGGGTTCGCCCAGCGGACGGGCGACAGCGACGATCCGGGTCGGAGGCCTCGCCTGGTCCTTCGGCTCGGCTCCGAGCCCGAAGTGGTTTCGATGCGGACGACCGCGGTCACGATGCAGGTGGAGGCGGCGGTGCGGGCCGCGTTGCCGTGGGCTTCGGACGAGCGGATCGGTCAATTCGTCCAAGAGCACATCGAGTTCCGGCACGAGCCGTCGTCCGGGGACCCGGTGCTGGTGATCGAGGTCGAGGGACCGGTACATCCCCTGGACCTGACCCCTGCCGATCACTCCTTGACGTTGTCGTGGACCGATTCGACACCCGAAATTCCCGAGCCGTCCGTACCGACTCCCGAACCGGCCCCACCGACCGAGCCAGCCGAGCCGCTGTTCCCGTTGCCTGCCGCGCAGGGCCCCGCGCTGCGGACGAAGTTCATCGCGAAGCAAGTCGGACTGGACGCTCCGGTGGAGTACAACTGGTCCGCGGTACTTTCGGTGAGCGATCCATCGAGGCTGTCCGATGTGGGCCGACTGGCGCTGGGCGACCTGGTGGATCGTCTCGTCCAGGACGGCAAGGTTCCGGCGCCAGGGCACGAGCCGTTGGATGCCAGGGTGCATGTGACCACGAAGAACGGTCGAAGCCATCAGTACGGCCGCGCCCTGTTCTACATGACGAAAAAAGCGCTGCGTTCCGCGCTGCAGGACCGGGGCGTCGATCCGGAGGTGCTCGGGCCCGACTTGGAGCACGTCCCGCACCGGGTCGCCGGGGACGGTCCCGAAGGCGTCGGGATCACCGTGCATCGGTCTCCGGGCCTGTCCGAGGAGGCCTATCGAAATGCTCGAAGTCTCGACCTGCTCTTCCTGCCGCGCAATGCGGCGCTGTCGCGGGCGTCTCGGCGTCGGCTGGGTTGGCTGGTGGAGGGCCTGGTGCGGCAGGCAGAGCAGAACGTCGGCCAGGACCGGCTGTTTTTCGATCTCCGCAGCTGGCCCGCGATGATCGAGGATCGGGTGCGGACGGTGACTGCCGAGGTGAACGCGCTGGTGCGTGCGGCGCTTCCGGGGGCCTCCGAGGAGCGGGTCAAGGCGTTCATCGCCGATCGCATCGAGCTCAGGCAGGAGGCCGCGTCGAAGAAGTACAACGCGGTGCTGTTCGTCGATGTGACCGCGCCCGTCCTGGTCCCTCCGGTCGGTGTGACGCGGGCCGTTGAACCGATTCCCTTGCCCGCCGCCACGGACGCGATCCGCCCCTCGGCGATCGTTCGTCCGCAGGATCCGGTCTTGCTGGTCCGCTGGCGGGCCGAACTTCCCGTGACCGGGGCTCTGCGGTTGTCCCCGGAAGAGGAGACCGCGCTGGGTGAGCTGGCGAGTCGCATCGCGGAGCTGGAGCGGTCCGGCCGTGAGCCGGTGGACGTCAGGATGAAGCTGACCGACACACCCGAGCGGCGAGAGCAGTTCGGGCCGGCGCTGTTCGCCAAGCTGGAGGACGCGCTGCGAGCGGTGCTGCGCGCGCAGGGAATCGATGCGGACGCGGTGCGTTTCGCCTTCGACCGGCTGGAGGACACCGTGAAGGCTGACGCGCCGCCCAGTGTCGAAGTCGCGTTGTACCGGTCGTCGGACCGGACTGTGCGGAGTTATCAAGCGGCTAGGGACCTCCAGCTGACCTTCCTGCCGCGCCGGGCCGAGTTTTCGCACGCTTCGCGCCGCCGGCTGAGGTGGATGGTCGAGGGACTGGTCGAGCGGGCGCGGGACAACACCGACCCGGACAGGCGTGTTCGGCTGGTTCTGATTCTGAGTAGTTCGCAGCGGATGACCGGACCGCGGTCCGACGCGGTCACGGCCGAGGTGAACGCGGCGGTGCGGGCCGCGCTTCCTGAGGCGTTGGACGACCAGATCAAGCAGTTCATCAGGGGCCACATCGAGTTTCGTGCGGAGCCGTCGGACCAAAACGCGGTGCTGTACCTCGACCTGCAGGGCCCCGAGCATGCACTGGACCGGCTTCCGTCCCAGGTCGGACTGGACCCACCCGTGCGGAGCGACCAAACCGAGAAGAAACTCGTACTGTCCTTCCGCACCCGGAAGCCGGAACTTGCGAAGCCTTCCCGTCTGCGGCTGGGGAGGGCGGTGGAGGGGCTGGCCGAACGGGTGCGGGACAACACCGACCCGGACAGGCGGCCTCGACTGGTTTTCGAACTGCGTACGCCGCCGATGATGGGCACGCGGTGGGCGGAGGCGGTCACGGCCGAGGTGAAGGCGGCGGTGCGGGCCGCGCTTCCTTCGGCGTCGGAAGAACAGATCAGCCAGTTCCTCGAAGACCACATCGGGTACCGCCAGAGCCAGACGGAGCAAGAACCGGTCCTGCTTGTGGAGATCGACCCGGTGGACGGAATATCGGTCGAATCCAGGCTGGCCGGCTCTCCGATCCCGCTGCCTACCCTGGACGCACCGTCGCGGCCCCCGATGACCGACGACCGCGCCGGGACGGCTCCCCGCCTGGACGCGGTGTGGCAAGCCGGGCTGACGATGACTCATCCCTCGCGGTTGGCACCCTGGGATGAGGCGTCGTTGGACGACTTGGCGGCTCAGATCGCACGGAACAGCGTGGAACTGGACCGGCACAACCTGGAACCCTTGGACGTCAGGGTGATCGTGACGGACACCGCGGCGCGGTGGCGGGAGCACGGGCCGGCGTTGGTCGAGCTGCTGGAAAGCCGGTTGCGGGCGGCCTGGGGGGACCAGGGCGCCGAGTCCGAGGCCTTCCGGCTCCCCTTCGGCTCCCTCGAAGTCGAGGTACGTGAGGGCGAACGGCCGAGTGCCGTGATCATGGTGTACCGGTCACCGAACCGGTCTCAGCTGAGCTATCAGGCAGCGAAACGTCTCGATCTGGCACTCCCGGTCGTCGGCGAGGGGATTTCTCGTGCTTCTCGTCGTCGGCTGGACTGGATGGTGGCAGGGCTTGTCCAGCGCGTGCGGGAGAATACCGATGCCGCGCAACGGGTTCGGCTCGTCCTCGAGCTGCGTTCGGCGAAGCCCGGTGCCGTGGGCCTTGAGCGGCGGGTGACCAAGGCGGTCAACGAGGCGGTGCGGGCCGCGCTTCCTGAGGCGTTGGACGACCAGATCAAGCAGTTCATCGAGAACCATCTCGCGTTCCAGCTCACCGTCGTTGACTCGGCGTACCCGACCCTGCGGCTGGACATCGAGGGGCCGGACCATCCCCTGGACCGGACGCCTGCCGACCCGGAACCGCTGCTGTACTGGTCCGGGGCGAATCCAGTGGTGGACACCACCAGATCAGGCATCAGCGGTCTCTTCCACACGGTGAACGAGGAAGGTGCCCAGCTCTTCGCAGATGACGAAGGGAAGTTCAGGACGTTCGGCATCTGGCTGGGTGAGAAGATCGTCGGCCAGAAACCGGACGTGCAGCTTCCGGACGTGCGATTCATGGTGCGACTGCAGCGAGGTTCGGGCGACACGAGCATTCAGACGTTGGTGCGGGATTGCCTCCTCGGCTTGTTGCAGGAGGGGATGAGGCAGGGAGGGATGTCCCAAGCCGCGGCCCAGGACTTCGCCTTCACCTGGTCGTGGGGCCAGGACGCGGGCGGCTATGACGGCCTGGTCTCCCTGCGGACCCACGTCACGCCGAGACGAACACCGGATCACTACCGGCAAGCACGCGCACTCGTGGATTCCTTCCTGAGCGCCCGCCCGCAGCTACCGGTGGCCGTGGAGCAGCGGGTCACCTGGGCGCTGGAGGGTTTCTTCGGCCGATTCGCGGCCGCCACGGCCGAACGGCCGACCTTGTTCTTCAACCTCACCGGTTCCCCAGCAGCCGCACCAGCTCGGCTGAAGGCGTTCGAACAGCTGACTTTGAAGGTGCTGACGGACCTCTGGAACGCACGTGGACGGCGGTTCGGTGTGCCTCCGGTCGAGCAGATCATGCGTGACCACGTACGGATGGAGTGGCATCCGACGCTGAAACTCCCGCACAACAACACCTTCTCACTTCGGGAGACGATCCCGGGCGAGGCCGGTGTGCCGGTGGAGGACGTCCTGCCGGATGCGACGGCACCGGCAGCGGCGCGACCGGAACCGGCATCGAACGTGTCGGAAGAACCGGTGGAGGTGGATTCGCCGGAGAACACGCCCCGGAGCCCGGTGGACGAGTCGGGCGATGTGATCATGTCGGACGCGGGCGGGCCGCTGGCAGAGCACGACTGGCCGGGTTCGGTGTGGGAGAACGTAAGCACCGCCTGGGAAGAGCCGCCCCACTTTCCCGCGCAGTCGGCCTTCCGATCTCCGTCACCGTTGCTTTGGCCGGAGAACGGTGAGGGATCGGGTGAAGGATGGTTCGGGGACATCGACCCGGAGACGTTCGCGTCGATGGGATTCGATCCCGCCGACTTCCCTGACCTCGGTGATCCGCTGGACAGCGTGACGTTGGAACGACCGGCTGGGTCTGTCGGGGATCCGGTGTCGTTGGTGGAGGTAGTGGGTGGCGATCAGGTCGATCTGTCTGATGTGGATTTTGTGCCGTTGCGGGACAGCACTGGCCGTGTGCAGGGTGTGTTCTTTCCCTTGGCAGCGGGTGAGGTTGAGGTTGTGGGGTCGGCTTTCGCGCGGGGTGCGGGGGTTGCGGGTGCGTATTCGGTGGTGGGTCATGGTGGTGGTGGTTTTTCGGTTCGGCGGCGGTCGGATGGTGCGCGGGTCCGGTTGGATGAGGCTGGGTTGTATCGGTTGCTCAGTAGTCGTGAGTTGCCGGGTGGGCAGGGGTGGCGGGGCAGCCCCGAGTTGGTGGTGTTGAGTTGTCGGGTGGCTGATCCGGCGGTGGGTGATCTGCTGGGTGGTTTGCGGAAGTTGTTGCGGGAGAAGGACTACCACGGCGACGTGAAGGGTCCCGCGACGCCGGTGGAGATTCTCCGGGATGGCACCGTCCGCGTCCCCGTCAGTGCTTCTCCCTCGCAAGATTCGGTGAGACTCGGCCTCCTGCCGGAAATCGATCAGGACGCGTGGAGGTTCACCGAAGACACGCTCGCCGCGATCAACGGCAGGCAGGCTCCGGAGAACCGCCCCGAATCGGAGACGAGTTCGCTCGCGGAGTCCGAACGCGTTCCCGAGGCTCCGGATGGCGACGCTCCGGGAGTCAACCCGCTGGTGACGACGGCCCTCGGCGGACTCGCCGGGATTTCACCGGCGAAGGTGCCGTTCGCCCCGGGCCGGTCGACCGCGGACAGGGACGCTCTCGCCGGTGTCCGCGCGGTCGCGCGTGACGTGGCCCGCGTGGCGGTGCTCCGAGGGGACCTGGGGCTGGGCCCGGTCAAGGTGACGATCACCGGATACGGCGGCGGGAACGGCTTCTTGCCCGGACCGCGTGACACGACCGCCCAGCGGCGCGCCGGCCAGGTGCGCGATCACTTCCACGAGGCACTCGCCGAAGAGTTCGCCGTGCTTCAAGGGGACAACCGGACCGTCGGCGTGCGGGATGTCGAACTTCGCGTCGAAACCGGCCGCTTGCCGTCGGATGTGGCCTCGGCGGACCGGAATCGGGCCACCGTCGAGGTCGCTTTTGACGACGCTCCGAACACCCCGGAGCAGCAGGCCGCCGCCGGATACGACCGGGCCGTTCACGGGCTGCCAGGGCTGGAGCTGTCCCGGTCGGCACTGCGGGCCGGGATCGCCGAGTACACCGCGATGGCCGGTGAGGGCATCTTGGAGCACCATGCCCTGCCCGAAGGCACCAGGAAGCGGCTGATCGCACTCGACCGTTCGCTCGCCGCGCTCCCCGAAACCGGCAGGGCCCGCGTCCGCACTCTCGTCAACGAAGCGCTGCTGGCCGCTTCCCTAGTGCCCACTCGACAACAGCCGCGTCCTCCGAAACGTTCCCACGGTGGTGTCGAGGTGGACAGAAGGGCTGTGCAACCGGTGACGCCCGCCCGGCTCACGCAGATGCTCGAAGAGCTGAACTTCGGCATCGCGAGCGGTGCGGACCCGATCACGTCGGCCACCTCGATGTTGGTCGGTCTGGCCATCCCCGCCGACGCCGACCTGCCGGTGCGCCTCGCGCACCTGGGCCTGGTGAACCTCAGCGCCAGCGCCCGGATCGCCCTCGCCACCGATCCGTTGTTCACCGCGCTGTCGAAGAATTCCGCGGCGCTGACGGAAGCCTTGTTCGCCGCCACCGGCAATGAGGAGCAGTACTTCCTCAACACGGCTGCTTCGGCCGCCATCGACACGAGTGTCCGCGGCAGGGTGCCCACACTGGCGGGACTGCTGCGGTTGGGCCGTGCCGTGGCGGACGCGACCGAACACGGCCTCGCCGGGGCGAGCGCGGAGAGCCGGTCCAGGTCCGACCGGCCGTTCGGCCGCACCCAGGAGGAGATGGTGTGGAAGCGGGTCGCCGACGCCCGAGCCGAGTTCTCCGGTCTTGAACAGCGCGCCTTGCGTCTGGTGGGCGCCGACCAGGCCGACAGCGCCGTACGGCGGGAATGGCGTGAGCTGACCGCGCGCTGGGCCCGGTCCATGCAGAAGCTCGCCGCCGCCGAGCTGAACGTCGACGAGGCGCCGGTGCTGACCCGGAAACTCCTGCGGGACAGCCGGATGAGCAGGATGCTGGTGTCACCGCTGATCGTGGACCGGGGAAGCCGCCGCCTCGGCCGGGTCGACCACGAGTCCTATGCGGACAGGATGCGCCGTCAGCTCGCGTCGGACCCGGAAGTCACGCCGGTCGGTTCCGGCACCCTGGCCGACGGCACGCGGCCCGACATCTCCTTGTCCGAGGCGCTGCGAACGGCGGACGGGCGGACGTCGTTCTGGGAGCGGGTGGCGGAGACCGGTGGCGCCATGCTGTCCCTTCCGGACCACGCGGTTCATCTCCAGGCCACCACGGTGGACGGCCGGCGGGTGTTCGTCCTCAACGATCCGAAGGACGTACACCCGGCTTTGCTCACCTCGGACCAGTTCGCCAAGTGGGCGACCTCCGGGCAGGCCTATACGAACGCGAAGTTCTTCCCGGACCTCATCTCCGACGACGCGAGTGTGGCCGCGACGGAGCGCGAAGCACCGGCAGAGGAACCCGCCGTCCTCGACTCCGCCGAGCCTTCAGAGCGCCGGGCCGACACGGAACACTCGGACGTCCCTTCCGGCTCCGGTCTGCTCCGGAGACAGTCGAGTATCGCCTCGACCGTCGGGGAGATCTCACCCTTCGACCTGCGTCGTACGGCGAGTGAGGGCGAGCTGAACCGGCACCGGACCTCCAGTCTCACTTCGTCGCGCGGACGTGACACGCCACGCAGTCACAGCCCCGAAATTCACCGGTACGGCGGGCGGCGCCCCTCGCCCGGGAGGCGGTTCGGTGGCAACGACGGTCTCCTTCAGGTGCCGGTACACCGATCGGCCGGTGGATACGCCGGCACCTACTTCCCGACGCACGAGTCCCCGCTCGAGACCTCCGCGCACTGGCGGTCCCGTTTCGACGACCCGCACCCACACCTGCCCGAGACGATCCAGGAACTGCCGGAGGACGCCGACAACCTCCCGCAGGTGGTGAGCGACGCCGCGGCCGACCAGGAGACGTCCTCGCCGCTCGGGTCCGCCGCGACGTTCGAGGGCTTCTCGGCTTACCCGGGAAGGGCGGTTCCCGACGTCGAACTGTCCGAAGTGCACAGTGTGGTTCCGGAGGCGGGGACACACGACAATGCCGAACTGGCCGATACGGCCCTGACGGTCTGGTCGGAGCCGCTTTTGGAGGTGTCCGGTCGGGTCGACGAGCGAGTGGAAGGCGCACGTCCTTCCGCGGTGCCGGTCGAGCAGGCGCGGGTCGAAGCCGAGAGGCTGGTACGTGACCTGCCGTCCGTGCTTTCCGTCGTGGACGAGGACACACTTCAGTTCCTGCATGACGGCCTGACGGCGATGGTGACCGACTTGATCGCCGACGGGGTGGCTCCCGAGCAGGCCTGGGCGGAAGTGGAGGTCGCGCGCTTGCGGGACGATCTCGAAGCGTTGCGAGGCCCGGTGAGGGAGGCGCACTACACACAGAGCGCGGCCGAGATCCGGGGCCGGTCACCGGAACCCGAAGTTTCTCCCGACTTGGTCGCGGACGCCGAGCGGGCGTTGGACAAGTGGCTGGTGCCGATCATGGAGGCGTCGGAGCGGCTCGAGGACCTGGAGGATTCGCCGGAATCCGCGGCTGCGGTCGAGCAGGCGCGGGCCGAGGCCGAGCAGCTGGCGCGGGAGCTGCCGTCCGCGGTCGAGGGGGCGGAGGAGGAGGCGCGCCGGCTTCTGCACGACGGTCTGGTGTCGATGCTGACCGACGCGATCGTGGGCGGCACCGATCGGCGATCGGCTTGGCACCGCCCGGAGGTGGTGGTGTTGCGTGGTGAGCTGGAGGCGCTGCGCGGGCCGGTGGGGGAGGCGCATTACACGCTGACCGCGGTGCAGGTCCTCGGGCCGGTCCGGCCCGAGGCCACGGAGGTACCGCCGAGTGTGTCCGATGTGGACCGTTCCGATGCCGGGTCCGTCGGCGATGTCGCCGGGCAAGGCGTGCCGTTCGGAACGGGTGAGGCGGCGCGCGGTTACGGAGTGAATCCCCACGAGCTGACCGCTGTCGCGGTCTTCAACGTCCCCGTCGACGAGCTGGATCAGTGGGACCCGGTGTGGCGGACGTCGGACGAACCACTTTACCGCTACGACGGCCGGGCGCCGGCGACCCTGTTCGGTGAGGGCTTCACACCTCGCGACCCCTACACCTACGACCTGATGCTCAGGACGGGCGCCGACTCGGGCACCGCCTTCGTGTCGTTCACCCGCGACCCCGAGCTGCACCTCAACCCCTTGACCAGCGGGGTCTACCTCGGCCTGTTCCGGTACGAGATCGAGGCGCCGGGTGGAATCGTCGTCAATGACACCGCCTTGGCACACGACGCGATGTACGAACACGAGGAGGAGATCGTGTTCGCCGGTGGCGTGCGGCCGCGCTTCATCCGGGGCGCCCACGAGATCACCGCGGACGGAGAACTGGCCGCGTACCACCCCAATCCCGGTTTCCGGCCCGGCAGCGAGTCGGCCAACGCGCGCGGTACAGGGCCTCGGCCCGACTCCTGGTCCGATCTCGCTGCCCCCGACGTCGACGACCCCGGCTTCGCGGAGGATCCGGCCGAGCGGGCGTTGGACAAGTGGCTGGTGCCGATCATGGAGGCGTCGGAGCGGCTCGAGGACCTGGGGGATTCGCCGGAATCCGCGGCTGCGGCCGAGCAGGCGCGGGCCGCCGCCGAGGAGTGGGTGGGGGAGTTGCCGTCCGGGGTGGCGACCGTGGACCAGGAGACGCGCCAGACCCTGCACGACGGTCTCGTCTCGATGCTGACGGATCTGATCGCCGGTGGCGCCGGTCGCGCGGAAGCCTGGGAGAACGCCGACGTCTCGCGGTTGCGCGCGGACCTGGAGTCGCTGCGTGGCGGGGCGGAGCCCGCGCACTACGGCAGGAGCGCGCTGGAGGTGCTGGAACAGCAGACGATGGACAAGTGGGAAAGGGCGATCTTGGGGGCCTCCGCGCGGGTGGAGGAGCGGGAGGAAGATTCGCCGGAATCCGCGGCTGCGGCCGAGCAGGCCCGAGCCGCGGCCGAAGGCCTGGCGGGCGGACTGCCGTCCGCGGTGTCCACTGTGGACGAATGGTCGCGCCGGACCCTGCACGACGGCCTGGTGTCCATCCTGACCGACCACATCGCCGGGGGAGTCAATCCCCGGGTCGCCTGGCACCGGCCGGACGTGGTCGGGCTGCGCGGCGAGCTGGAGGCGTTGCGTGGTCCGGTGGAAAGCGCGCACTACACCCGGACCGCGATGGAGATCCTGGGGCAGGTCCGGTCCGGTGGGGGGGACGAGGCGAACGCCGGGCCGGTGACCGAGCCGGCGCCGGTCGAAGCGCGGTCGAAGGCGCGGCGGGTGTGGGAGCGGTGGGAAGAGCGCGTCGGTGAAGCCGGGGAACGGGTTCGGCAGCGTGAGCAGGCCGAGCCGCAGGCGGTGGAATCCGCCCGGGAGACGGTCGCCTCCCTGATCGGTGCGCTGCCCCGGGCGGCGGCGAGTACGGACACCGCTGCCCGGCAGCTCGTCCACGACGCACTGGCGACACTGCTGACGGACCTGATCTCCGCAGGCGCGTCGCCTCGCGCGGCCTGGGACCATCCGGATGTCGCGCCGCTGCGGGAGAGTGCCGAGTCGTTGCGGGATTTGTCGAGCGTCCGTACGCACTACACCGGTGTGCCGTTGGCCCTGACCCGGTTGCCCGCCCCGGTCACGGGATCCGCGCCCGCGCCGGTCATCGCCGAGGCGTCCGGCTCCGGGCAGGTTTTCCAGCGACCCGACTGGCTCGCCACCCCGGCGACCGAGCTGGCGCGCGAATCCCTGTCCTCGCCGGATTCGAACGAGCCGTTCGAAGACGAGGTCAGCGTCCAGTCGGGTGAGTGGGGCGATGGCCTGCCGATACGGACGGCCGACGGACGCTATGAAGCGGCCACCCGGGCGCCGGCGGGGTGGCTGAGCGAGCCCCGTCGCGAAGGCGGACCCGCCCCGGAGCCGGGCCGGCTGTCCGGGGCGGTGGCCGAGTTCGAGGCTCAATTGTCCCTCGATCCCCAGCAGGGGGTGAGCGAGGCGTCATCGTTCCGCGAAGAGGCGGCGGCGTTGCTCGGCGAACGTCCCGCTCCCAGGACTGGCTACGGGCCCGATGCCGCCGAGCAGCAGCGATTGTGGCGGTCCATGACCGACGCGGTGGCCTCGGCTCTGTCACGGGATGCGGACGCGGAAGGCTTGGCCTCGGAACTACGGGCCGGGTTCGAGCGGCTGCGTACGTTCGACGACCTCGCCGCGTGGGCCGAAACGGAGCTGGCGCTATTCCGGAATCGGATCGAGCAGGCCAGGGCGCGGTTGGACGAAAGGCGGCAGGACGCGCCGCCGCCCAAAAGGCGGCAGGTCGCGCCTCCGGACGAACATCCGCAGGACGCGCCTCCGGACGAACATTCGCTGGACGCGTCTCCGGACGAACATTCGCAGGAAGACCTGGAACGGTGGCAGGAGCAACTGCTATGGCGGGAGCAGTTGCGTCGGAACGAAGCCGAGGCCCTGCTGGGTACGTTGCCGCCGACGGTGCCCGGCGGGGCACCCAAGCGGATCCGGCAGGCGTTCCATGACGGCATCACGACGATGCTGACCGACCTGCTTCTCCACGGGGAGCAGCCGATCTACGCCTGGACCGAACTGGGTGACGTGCGGCAGGCGGCCGAAGCCGTCCGGCTGAGCAGTCGTCATCTGCGGGACGGCACCCCGGAAACGCCGTTCGGGCAGTTCCCCGAGCCGGGCCGCGGGTTCTACAGCGAGGACTTGTGGGAAGAGGATCTGCCGACCTACGTAGAACCGGGTTCCGAGGCAACGCGGCACTCCGATGGCGCACCGGCCTACACCGCGCATCCCGTCGCCGATGAGCCCCCGGCTTACGAGGACAGTCTGGCCGGATTCGACGACGACATGCAGGAAATGTTGCCTTACCAGGTGGAGCAGATGGCCGACCTGCTCGCCCAGCTGCCGCGCAACGAGATCGTCGCGCTGCGGACGCGACTGCTGCCCCGGGTCCTGCCGCCGAAGGGGCTGACGCCGGACGAACTCGCGCGTCGGTTCCCGTTGCACGACCTCATGTTGAGCGCGCTCGCGTATCACACGTTCATCGAGGGGGATCAACCCGGCGCCGCGGGGGAACGTGCCCAGATGCTCGCACTGCTCGACAAGCCGGGGATCAACGACACATTGGGGGCCGTGGCCCGGCGACGTCCTGTCCTGGACGACGCCCACCACGCGCTGCGGAACATGTTCACCGTCGCGAGTTCCTACGCCGAAACGCCGTCGCCGTCGGAGTCTCGGCACGCACCGCGACCGGAAAGCACCCTGACCCCGGATGTCGATCTGTCCGAAGTGGACTTCGTTCCCTTGCGTTCGCGCTCGGGTGTGGTGGTAGGCGTGGGCTTCCCGCTCTCGGACCAGGAGCGAGGTGTGCTGCGGGAAGCGTTCGAGAACCGCGCCGTGGTGGAGGGGGAGTTCAGCGTTCCGCTGCACCATGGGGAGAACGGCTTCTCGGTCCGCACCAGGAGCGGGCGGATCGTGTCGCTGGACGAACACGCGGTGGTGCGACTGCTCTCGAGCGTCGAAGTGCCGGGAGACGCGAGTTGGCGGCAACGGTCGTCCCTGGTGTTCCTCAGCTGCCGGGTGAGCAGCCCGCAGCACGGGAACCGGATCGTGGCGCTCGCCGAACTGCTCCACGATGCCGGTTTCCAAGGCGACGTCCACGGTTTCGACACCCGGGTGGAGGTCCGGCGGGACGGAACGGTCCTGCCGTTGCTCGATGGTGCCGATCCCGCTCCGGGATCCGTGGTCTTCGCCGCGCCGGTGCAGGAGTTCGCCGGGCTGGGTCTGACGTCGAGTATCGGTCCGGTCCCGGCCATGGCCTCCCCGGAGCCGGCTTCCTCACCGGAGTCCTTTGTGGATTCCGAACAGGCGCGGCGAGACGAGGTGAACGCGGAACTCGGTCGCCGACGCGTCTTCCAAGTACAGGGCTCGCCGCTACGACTGGAGGGCTCCGGAGCGCGGCAAGAACTGCGGAACCTGGCGAGCGCATTGAAGAGGTCAGCCGCGTTCCAGCAGGTCGACGGACTGCCGATGCCGCAAGTGAAGATCCGCGGGCTGGGGCCCGGTGCCGACCACGTGGCCGCCCTGCTGCGCGCGGAGCTGGGCGGGTCCGGGCCCGCGCCGCACATCCAGGCCGTCCCCACCCTGCAGGGTGCGATCACCGTCGACGTGACGGTGCGGACGGCGCCGAACGGATCGGTGCACGGCCCCACTGCCTCGTCGGTGGGCGCGATCGGCTTCGACTCGGCCGCCACCCCGGATGGCGCCCGCTGGGAAAGCCTGCACCAGGCGATGCCCGAGGAGGACGGGCGGAAGACGTTCCGGGTGTTCGCCGAGGGACGTGACGGCGGCTTCGTGCTCGACGGCACCGTGGTGGACGGTGCCACGCTTGCCCGGCACGTGCGGAACTCGCCACGGTTCCGGGCACTCGCACGGGATCCGAAGGTGCCGGTGACACTGATCGGCGCGGATCCGGCGGACCCGGACGCCGCCAAGCGGGCGGCGCAGGAGTTCGCCGAGGCACTGCGGGGCGACGGACCGTTCCGCACCGTGCTGGCGGCGTCCCGGCCGTTGGCCATCGACGCCTCCGGGCGGGCGGTGCCCGTGCAGGGCGGGCAGCTCGCCTTGGTGGCGAAGATCCGCCCGGACGACGTCGAGTGGATTCCGTTGAAGGGTGCGGACAGACGTCAGTTCGGGATGGGTTTCGCTTCGAAGGATCGCCTCAGCCAGGATCTGCCGAGCCGAGCGGTCCTGGTGAACGACCACATCCTCCGTGCCGGATACGAGACCTATCAGGACAGTGACGGCAACTGGCGAAGGCAAACCACGATGTGGCCGTGGGCGACGGCCGTCGGCGGAGAGCGGACCCGACCGGTCGAACTGCTGCTCGACGAGGTGGAAGGCGAGTTCGGCGCGTCGCTGACCGACGGCAGCACCTGGTACGTCGACCCGAACGCGGCTGCTCGTCTCCTTTACCGGTCGTCGATGTTCCAGCACCTGACCGGAGGAACGGTCCGGCCGCCGCTTCTCGTGTTCACCTGGAACCTCGACACGGCGGTCGGTGCGACGAGCAGGGCCAACGCCAGGCTGCTTGCGCGGCTGCGCGAGCTGGCCGGGCCGTGGGAGGCCTACGACTACTCCGGCAGCTACAAATTCGCCCGCAACGCGATGATGGAATTGCCTCGCGGCGCGAAGTTCGTCAAAAGTGGCGGGCCAACGTGGCAGGACGTGACGCTCGTACAGTCGGAATCCGTGTGGGGCTTCCCCGTCCAGGGCGGTTCGCTGAAGACGGCGGTGCTGGAGAGGTTCTTCGACGCCGTCGACAACGGTACGGCTCTCGTGGACGGGGTGTGGGGGACCAGGAAACCCTTGATCGTGGCCGTGGACTCGCCGGACGGCACGTTCGCCAGGGTCGACGGCAAAGCCGGGGCCGTGCTGGAACTGGACGGTCGCGTATTCGGGCAACTGCTGCTGAGCGATCCGCTGTTCCGGATGACGGTGAAGACGAACCCGGCACGACCGGTGGTCCTGGTGGCGCGCGACAGCGGCAGGCGCGTGAACTTCGGCGGCTTCGGCTTCGACTTCGCAGGAGTTCTGCACGACAACGGTCTGTACTCCGACGTCTACGCGCCCACGGGTGACGCTCGGCTGGAATCGGACCGGATCACCACCGGCGATCCGTCCGATTTCGTGAAGGTGTCGGAGCTGCGGGCCGGGGATTTGCGAACCGCGGTGCTGAAGAACGCCGGTGGGGAGCCGGTCGCGCTGTTCGTGCGCTTCCCCGGTGACCAGGTGTACTTCGCACGCGCCAAGCAGTGGGCGGCCCGGGCCACCGCGAACGTGCTGCGGAAATTCCTGGTTGACGACGGTCATCAGGCTCCCTACGCGGTGAACTCCCCGTGGCAGGGGCTGCCGGTCTTCCTGCTGACGGGGGCGGATCCGCAGGGCTATCAGGCCATCCGTAAGGACGGGGCGCCCCAGTCGCTCACTCCGGCGGAGCTGGCCAAGATCGTCCGCGCCGAGCCCGCTCTGCGGGCGATGCTGGGCCGGGGCAAGGCTGTGTCGTCGGACAAGTCGCTGGTGGTCGTCGCGTTGAACGGCAGGGCGGCCGGACTCGGGGAGATCGCAAGCGGCATGCAACGCGGCGGTTATTCGCGCTTCATCTACCTGCCCCCGGCCAGGATCAAACTGTCCGCCACCGGCCGGATCACGATGGACAGCGGTGACTTTCGGGTCGATCCCCCGTGCGCCCCGACGGCGGACGAGGTCCTCAGCCACCCCATGGCCAACGACATCCTCGGGGTCCACGGGCAGTACTTCCCTCTCGACGAGAAAGACGCCCACTACATGTTCCTGGCCGCTTTCAACGATTCCGCGGTGCGGCAGTCCTACTTCTTCCAGCGGACGACCGGCCAGGACGCGAGCGGCGCGACAATCACGCGACTGACGCCCTACCTCTCACCGTGGGCGGGAAGCCCGCGCCGACCGTGGTACCTCGACGGCCACGGCCTGAAGCAGGGGATGCCGGTAGCGCTGAAGACCGATTGGCCACACCACATCGGGGACGAGGTGGCCCTCACCGGACGGACGGCCGCGCGCATCGTGCACGGAAGCGAAATCTATCGACGAGCGGCCCCGCACCCCGAGAGCCCGGTCGTACTGGGGCAGTGCTCACTGAACTCTCCGGCCAACGGAGCCGCCGGCGCACCCGCCCTGCACTACACCGTGGAGTGGCGCAAGCTGGTGCGGGAGCCGGTCAAGGGGTACGGCGCCACCGACGACGTCTATGTCACGGACACGACCAGCATCCGCAAGTTCAAGGAGAAGGACGGACTCTTCTCCGAGGCACTCCCGCACGGCGAGCAGCCCGATCCCCCGGTGCCGCTGGGTGATCTCGCGGCGAGCGTGATCGGACCGGTGACGGCCGGGTTCACCGGTGACGGCGGAATCCTGTCCGAAAGCGAGCTCCAGGAAATCCGCGACGCGGCGCGGAAGGTGGTCAGGGCGGCGGCGTGGCGGCAACGGAACGGGGTCGCCCTGCCCGAGGTGACGATCACCGGGTTCGACGGCCAGGAGCGCGCCGACACCGTCGCCGCCGTGTTCTCGGCCGAAGTGCGGTCCGAAGCGCTGCGGATGACCGGCCTGGGCTTGCCCGTCGACCCCGACGACGTCGTCGTCCACGTCGTTCCGGCCGACCCGGCCCAGAGCGCCGGCTTGGCCGCGGACGCCCTGCGGCGCGCGACGCTCGAAGTCGTGCTCCCGCCTGCGGAACTGGGGGAGAAGGAGATCGCCCAGGCGGCCACGGATTCGAGCAGCAAGGCCATCAGGGCCCTCAACGAGGCCTTCGCCCTCCTCGCTCCGGGGCAGCTCGCGAACAACCCCGCCACGGCCCCGGACGCGCAGACCGTTCAGGCGCACGGCTCCGCCCTGGACGAGGATGTCCTCCTCGAGGCGCCGTCAGATGAGCCTGTCCAGTCGCTCCCGGGTGTCGTCGCCGGCCGGCGAAGCGATCCTGTCGCCGTCGCGGAAATCCGGGCCCGGCTCGAGCGGATGGCGGAAGCCGCCTTCACCGGCGGCCAGCGCAAGTACCACAAGATGCTCGGTCCCGACCTGTTCGGCCTTGGCCGGACCCCAGAGGCGCCGGAAGCGCTGCGTGGTCTGGACTACGACGAGCTGAGTGGGGCTGAGGGCATGACTCTGCTACAGCGCCTGGACATGACGAAACCCTTCCCCGAAGCGGAAACACTGACGTACGGCGCACTTGCGGCGGCCGATCAGGAGGTGTTCGTCTCGGACTGGACCGACAAGGAGTTACAGTACTGGGACTCCGTGGGCATCGACTTGAGTGAGTTGCCCGCCCAACGGGAGACGCCCCGGCTCCTCCACGGGATCTGGCTCGGCGGCCCGCTGGCCGCGGACGGCACCACGGGTCTTTTCCAGCAACGCTTCGCCGGTTCGGCGAAGACGCTCGGCGGCCGGGCGGTGCTGTGGACGGACGTGCCGCGGAAACGGATCGAAGCCGCGGTCAGGAACGAGGCCGACGCCTCCCTCGTCGGCGTGCGCGAGATGGTGAAGTGGGCGCGAGAGAACGGCATCCACCTGGTCAACGTCGACGAGGTCTTCAACGCCGAGTCACCGATGCTGCTCGACCCGTTCTACCGAGCCGAGCTGACAAAGGGCACGGGACGTGGATACGCGGCGGCATCGGACGTGCTCAGGGTGCACATCGAGGCCCGATTCGGTGGCTTGTACATGGACGGTGACGACATCCTGCATGACCCGGACGTACTGCTCAACGTCCACGAGTCACCCGAGGGCTATGCCTTCGGCGGGATCCGGGTCGGCGATTCCAGAGTGGTGAGCAACAACAGTCCCCTCGCGATGGCCAAGGGGCACCCGTTGGCGTGGCTTTATCTGCTTCAGCTCGGCGAAAACTATGACCGGACCCAGCTCGAGCTCTTCCCGGCAATGGCGACCATCGCGAGCAAAGAGTTCTACGCGACCCCGCAAGGCAGGCTCCGGCGGAATTCAGTGCTGCAGCGAACCGGACCGGACACCTTCTTCAAACTCCGGGAACGACTCGGACTGAAAGAACTCCCGCTGATGTCCGGTATCGGCCAGCACTCCAGCCAGAGCTGGGCACCGGGTTCGTCGACCCAGCCGACCCGTCCACGCGTCGCCGCCGAGGACGCCGAGGGCACCGCTCTGCTGACGGCGAAGGTGGTGCAGTCGTTGGTCCGTCAACTGCGTAACCGGCAAGGTGACCTGTTCCTGACCGACGTGGCCGACCTCGTATTCCAGCACACCACCCCGGACGTGGTGTGGACGGCCGCTCTGGAATTCCTGGCGAGCGTGCCCGCTCTCCGGCAGGAAGTGCGCACCGCCACCGTCGAGCGATTCCTGAACGGCTCGATCACCGCGACCCCTCTCCCGGAAGAGGTGGCCGCACTCCTGCACCGGCGTGCCGGTGCCCAGGTGGAGTTCCTCGGGGACGCCCTGGTGCCGGTGACGATGTCCGCCCCCGTGGGCCGGGGAGTCGAGCCCGCCCGCCCGGATTGGCGCACTGCGATCCCCAGTGAAGTGATGTCCGACTTCGCCCTGGATTTCCTGAACCGGCGAACGGAGACACAGCAGTCCCTCATGAAACGGCGGGCCGAGCAGATGGAGGGCAGCTCGACCAAGCGGGTCCGGCTGCCGGAGGAACCCGCGGACAGCCGGGACACGACACCGGAATCCGAAGTGGGCGGACGGGATGCCGGACCCCGTCCTGGCCTGCCGGAACTGCTCATCGAGCAGGTGCCCGGCAGGACCGGCCTCACCGCGGATCAAACGAAAGCGTTGACCGAGCAGGCGCGCTCGTTGACCGAGCACGCCCTCACCCGTGCCGCCCAGGGTTTCGCGCCCCAGGTGGTCACCCTGCACGCGGCCGAGGGCGGCGGCCTCGCCACCGCGGCGGCACAGGTGCTGATCAGTGCGATCGGCGAGCACGCGAGCCGCCTGCGCGGCGTGCCGACCACGGCCATCGACGTCGGCCTGATCCCGCGCGTCGAACCGGCGCCTGCCGCGCGGCCCGGCACGGCGGAACTGCGGGTGGACTGGGAGCTGCGTGGCCCCGGCCACCAGACACTCGGCGAGACCGCGCCGGAGCGGCGCGTCGAAGCGCTCGACATCACCACCGAGCTCTTGCCTGTGAAGCACCCGATCCTCGACGATCCCACGTGGTCGCACAGCGAGGCGGCAGACGCGGATTGGATGACCGACGTCGAACCGGTGACCGAGGTGCAACTCGACGCCGCGCGTGCGCAAGCCGCCCCGGTCACCGTGTTCGGTGAGGACGCCGGACCCACGATCATGGCCGCCGGCCGGTGGCGGCACCCGATCGCCTACGACCACGGCCGCTACGAGGTCTCGGCGGGCAAGTGGGTGCAGGAGTACACCGTCCGGTTGGACTTCGCTGCGCCTGCCGGGTTCGACGTGAAGAGCTACGTCGAACGGGCGCAGGCCGGGCTCGACAGGCTCTACAACCATCAGTATCGCCTGCCCAGCGGGGACGCGTTCCACTTCCGCGTGGTGCACGACCCCACCGGCGCGGCGCACGCGACGATCACCGTCGGACCCGACGGCGGCAAGGCCGACCAGCTGCACTGGCCCGTGGACATCGACGAATTCACCGTGGCCCACGAACTCGGTCACTTCGTAGGGCTTTACGACGAATACGTCCGTCGCGATCCCGACGGAACGCCGTGGGTGTTCCGGAGCCCGTCGTCGAACCGGATGGTCGACGACGACGGCCTCTTCACCGTGCACCTGAAGAACTTCCTGAAGGAAATGCGTGAGCACGGCCGGACCGACCTCGCCGAGCCCTCGCTGAAGCCCCGCCACCTGTGGCTGGTGGAGAACCGCGCGAGGGCGCTGGGCGCGACGATCGAGGTGTCTTCGGCCCGTTCGCTGCCTGCCGACGACTCGGCCCCGGTGCCTGAAGCCCCTCGGCGGTCCCACGACTCCGCCGGGGACCTTTCGCCGGCGGAGGCCGGTCCTCCGTCGAAGAAACGCGCGCTCCGCCCGCAGGTGAGCGTCCTCGCCCGTGCGCCGCACGCACTCGGTGCGGCGCTCTTCTCCACCGACCCGGCCACATTGTGGCTGTGGCGAGAGATTTACGACGAGCTGCCGCCACGGCCGATCAACGGCCTCCGCAATCCCTTCTACGTTTTCGTCACCGCGCGCGACGGCGGATTCGACGTCGACGGGCGGTTCGTCGATGGGGCCGGGCTGGCCGCGCGCGTGAGCGGGACCCAGGCGTACCGGGACGCGCTCGCCGCGGAACCCGATCTGCCGGTGACGGTGATCGGCGTCGACCCTGCCCGGCCGGGTGCCTCCGCTCGCGCGCTGCGCGAGTTCAGTGACGCTCTGCGCGGCAAGGGTCCCTACCGGGAGATGTACGCGGCCGATCTGCCCGCGTCGGAGCAACCGCAGTACGGCGGTTTCCACCGCATCTCCAGCCCGCGCTTGGAAGACCTGAGCTGGAAGCGATTGGTCGACGCGCACGGACGGGACTACGGGGTCGGCTTCCCGGCGAACGCGAGTGCGGCCGAGGCCCTGGAGTCGGGTGCGCGCCAAGCCACGGATCACGCTCTCTCCGAGGATCCGCCCGCCTCGCCGGCTCCCGGCGAATTCACCCATCGAGCGGAACTGACCCGGCCGGCCTGGTTGCCGCTCCGCCGGGAGGCACACCCGACAACGAAGGAGGATGATGGTTACGATGACTGAGACCACGGACGGCACGCGAGCGGAGGGTCCGCTGGAGAACTGGTTCCTGCTGATGGACCCCGCTTGGCGCCCGGCCTCGGAGAACGACCCTCCGCCGATCGAGGCGGTGGTCGGCCTGTGGCCGGTGGAAGAGGAAGGGAAGCTCGGCAAGTTCAGGGCGAACCCGGATTACACGCCGACCGACGAGAATTCGCCATCGGATCCGCTGGACGCCGTGCTGCGCCTGGTCCTGCAAGGCCGGGCAGAGGCCGAGCACATCCAGCTGATGCTGCGCGACACGCTGTTCGACATCGCGATGAACGGCGACGGCAACCCCTTGATCTCCAAATCCCCGGACGACATCCTCTGCGTCATCGTGGCCACCGGTGAACCCCACCGCCGTCGGCTCGCGTCGCCGGACTGGCGGCGGATCGACCTCGGAGAGCTGGTCGAACTGCTCACCGACGAGGTCGACGTCCTGTTCAACCCGGCGGGTCCCGCCGCGGTACGGCTGACCGGTGAGTTCATGCGCGAGACGCTGGAGATGGACGACGAGCAGGTCGCCGGGCTCTACGCGAAGAGCAATCAGGACGCCTCGGGCCTGCGCGTGGTGATGTGGGAGCCCGGCGCGGGGGAGGCGGCCGTCCCCAAGGCGCCCGAGTCACGCCCGGACACGCCCAAGTCCGAATAGCGCTCAAGTCGCTCGACCCGCTCTTGACTGTCCATAAGGGACACAGTGTGGGGCCAAGGTACCCGACCTGGGTGCTTTGCCTGGTTTCGCGAGGAGGTCGTGAGTGGCGATTCGGGTTCTAACCCGAATCGCCACTCACGACCCCATGTGGAACAGGACAAAGAGGTGCAAATCGGGCACTCGGTCGCCAGGAGGTGTTCCTTGCGGACAGAGGCCCAGAGTTCCTTGAGGAGGCACGTTCTCAGGGGTGACTCACCGGCGCGGTACGACCTCGAACTGGCCCATCATCGAGTGCGTCGCATGGTCGAGGAAGTGGCAATGGAACGGATACCGGCCGGTATGGGTATCGAACGTCGCCTCGATGCGGACGACGTCTCCGGGGTTCAGCCGTACGGTGTCCTTCGGATAGGCGTCGTGGCCGGGCTCCGGTTTCCCGTTCCGATCCAGCACCCTGAACTGCACGAGGTGCAGGTGCATGGTGTGCGGGATACCGAAGGCGGCGTCACCGTTCACGATCTCCCAGATCTCGGTCGAGCCCTGCTCGATTCTCGCGTCCACGCGATTCGGGTCGAAACCCTGGTCGTTGATCAGGAATCCGCCGGTGGCGGGGTCGAAGCGCAGGACGAAACGCCGCCTGTTCGCCACGCGCTCGCGAGGTGGATTCGTGGACGGCCATCCCGGAATCTTGGCCTGTGCCAAAGGCGTCCGTACACCTGTCCAACCAGGGATGGCGAGTTCCGGCTTGGCCGATGACGCGCCGCCGCCGACCCGGAACTGCAGGAGGTCACGCTTGTTGTCGGACAGGGCGACGACGTTCCGCAGCGCGATGGCGGTTCCCGTCGGCGCCGACCGGAAATCCACCAGCACCTCGGCGCGCTCCGCCGGCCACAGGTCGATCTCCTGCCGTACCGCCGGCACGCGCAGGAAACCGCCGTCCGACGCGATCTGCAGGAACCGTGCTCCGTTGGAGAGCTGGAACTTGAACACCTCGAGGTTCGAGACGTTGATCAATCTGAGCCGGTACAACCGCCGCTTGACTTCGAAGTAGGGCTGAGGACGGCCGTTGACGAGGATCGTCGGCCGGTTCATGAAGTCGTCGTTCACGAAGACGAGCTGGCCGTCGCCGTTCAGTTTCGCGTCCCTGAGCATCAACGGAACGTCGAATTCGCCGCTGGGGAGGGGAAGGAGCGCGTCCACCGGATCGGACAGGAGGTAGGCGCCGGAAAGCCCTCGATAGACCTGTTCTCCTTCAAGGTGATGCGTGTGGTCGTGGTACCAGAGTGTGGCGGCCAGCTGGTCGTTCGGATACCGGTACACCCTGGACTGCCCGGACGCGATCGGGTCCATCGGGTGCCCGTCACTCGACGCCGGCACGTTCGCGCCGTGCAAGTGCACCGTCGCCGGGGATGCCATGCCGTTGACCTGCCTGATCACCACGGCGCGACCACGGTGGGCACGGAGAGTGGGGCCGGGAAAGCCTCCGTTGAAGGTGAGTGCCCTGGTCCGTATGCCCGGCAGGATCTCGTGCTCAGACTCCGCGATCCGCATGTCGTAGAAGTCCGTGTCCCCCGTGCGCCGGGTGGGTTTCAGCACGGGAGGCAGGGGAAGCGGCACTGAGAAGGGCGGTAGCTCCAGCGGATCGTCAGAGACCGCGGACGCCAGCTGTTTCGTCGGAAAGATCAGCGCCGCACCGGCCGCGGAACCGAGTTTGATCGCGTCTCTTCTGCTCAACACGTCGATCACCTTCAAGGGGAGGGGGAAGTAGCCGCGGGTGGAGGGTGGCCGCGAGAACGAGAGCGAGTACGAAGGAGTACTGCAATACGGTGATCGCGGCGGAGAGCGTGTTGCCGGGGGAAATGGCGTCGCCCACGGTGAGTTTCGCCAAGGGGATCGTGGCCGAAGCGGTGAGAACGGCGGACGCGGTCGCGAAGACCAGTGTGGCCGCGATGCGCCCCGACACCCACCGTCGGGCGGCCGCGGCCGCGAGCAGTACGTTCGCCGCCGTCACGTGCGCGACGAGCAGCGTGCTCCCGAGGAAATGGGGGACCGCTCGCGCGGCGATGGCGGGAGGCGGGGTGGGTGTCCCGCCGACTACGGCATGGTGTCCGGTACTCGCGGGGCGGGAAGACGGCCGGCTCAGTGCGATGTCCAGATAGGACGCCCAGTCCCGGATCGCCCAGGCCACGACCGCCGCGAGTGCGATCGCCACCAGGATGAGCGGGGTGGCGGGCCAGGTGACGCGTGGTGGCGGTGGTGACGCGGGCAGGGTCATGATCGTGCCTCGCACAGAGGCGCCTTCCCGGCCCGCGTCACGTCGGCCACGGTTCAGTACATCGTGTGCGGATTGGCCGAGGTCGCGGGGATTTCCTCCCCGCTGGCCCAGTGCTCCAGCAATTTCCCGTCGCGGACCCGGAGCAGGTCGATACTGACGCTGTTCTCGATGTCGAACAATTTCTCCAGGTGGATGACGACCGCTACCAGATCACCCTCGGCGACGACCGTCTTGACGTTGGCCCGATATTCCGGCTGCGCCGCGAACGCGTCATGAACGAACTGGTGCAGCGCGGCTTTACCATTCGGGACATTCGGAAAATGCTGGTAATAGGTGTTGTCCCCGATATAGCGATCCAGCGCTTCCAGGCGGATTTCGTCATTCGGCTGGTTGATGATCTCCGCGAAGGCCGCCCGTCCGACACGTTCGCTGGTGGCTTCCGTGGACAGCGGCAGTGGCCTGGAGATCCGGGGCGAGCTGAGTGTCGAGAACATGTCGTTGCCGATACCCTGCGGTCGGACGGCTTCGTTGACTTCCCAGTGTTCGGCGATCTTCCCGTCGCTCAGCCGGAAAACGTTGACCTTGGCGATACCCATATCGCCGGCTTTCGGCAGGAAGTGGCTGTGTGCCACGACGAGATCGCCTTGGGCCACCGTCCTCTTCACGGAGAACCGCAGATTCGGGTTCCGCTCCCGCAGGTCCGCGTGGTAACGGCGGAAGTCGGCCCTGCCGTCGGCTATCGCGGGATAGTGCTGGATGAGGTCGGGGCGCACCACGTGGTCGAGGTGGCCGAGGTTCCCGCGGTTCAGCGCGTCGAAGAAGCCGAGGATGATCGTCCTGTTCATCGCTTCTTTGATCACGGTGGACGATCCGTGCGAAGTCTGCTGATGCTGCCGTGGTGCGGAAGCCGCAGCCGGGGTGAAGGCGGGGATCATCGCGATGGAGAGGATGATCGCCGTGACCACTCGTGGGTAGGTCTTTCGTGTCATGTGATTCTTCGCTTTCTGCGAATACCGAAAATGTGACTGTGCGCGATCAGAAGCATCGCTCTCGTTTTCTTATGGCCTTACCAGTACCTTGGTGGCCGTACGCGTGTTCATCGCTTCGTAACCGGACTCGATGTCGTCCAGGGACACCGTCCTGTCGAAGATCGAACCCGGGTTCAGTGTTCCCGCCAGCACTCGTTCGACGAGGTCCGGGAGGTACGCGCGGACCGGCGTGAGGCCGCCGGTGAGGGTGATACCGCGGAAGAAGACCGGTGTGACGTCGGCGATCGGCGGTCCGCCCATCACGCAGACGGTCCCGCCGTCCCGGCACAGTGCGAAGGCCGTGGTCTGCGCCTGCGGGCTGCCGCCGCATTCCACCACCACGTCGGCGCCGATCCCCTGAGTGGCCGCGCGGACGAAATCGACGGATTCGGCCACGCTCTCGGCTCCGACGGCCCGGAAGGTGTCGGTCGCACCGAATTCCTTGCCGCTCCGTAGCCGGTTTTCGTGTCTCCCCACCAGGATGATCCGGCCGGCCCCGGCCTCCCGGGCCGCGAGCACGGCGCACAACCCGACGGGGCCGTCACCGAGGACGGCGATCGACGAACCCGGTTCGACCCGACCCGCCCGGACGGCGTGGAGTCCGGTCGCCATCGTGTCGGTGAGGGCGAGCAGGGAGGGCAGTCGTTCATCGTTCCGGTCCACCGGCACCGCCACCAGATTGGCGTCGGCGAACGGGACCCGGACCGCTTCGGCCTGTCCGCCGTCGCCGTCCACGCCGAACATGCCACCCGAGGCGCAGGCGCTGAACAAGCCGATCCGGCAGGTGGGGCAGGTCCCGTCGGCGAAATTGAACGGCGCGACGACCATCACTCCGGGGCGCAGGGTGGTGACGTCGAAGCCGACATCCTCGACCACGCCGACGAACTCGTGCCCGCATCGAGGGCCTTGAACAGGTCCGGGAAGTCCTTGGTAGCCGTGCAGATCGGTGCCGCAGATGCCGGCGGCGACGACGCGGACGACAGCGTCACCGGGTTGTCGCAGCGCCGCGTCGGGAACCTTTTCCACGGTCAGCCGATGCTTTCCGTGTAGGACGGCAGCCTTCATGAGGGCACCTCTCTCCGGCCCGCGGTGGTCGAATCCGGCTCACCCGGCTCGAGTCACCAGACCGTCCACCATGGCTTCCGGCAAGGCAAACGTTCTGCGGCACCGGCTGTCCGTTCGTTCACCATGGTTGCCTGTTCTTCCCCCGCCCCCGTCTTCGTCGTGCGCGGAAGGAATTCCAGGATGGTAATTTGCTGCTTTTCCGGTGTTCCAGTTTCCGGGGCATCGATCGGTGTTGGAATGCGGCTGAATGGCGGTGGTCCACACGCGGTCGTCGCGAAAAAATGCGAAGTCCGTCGGAAACGACGGTCGCTCGAACGAGCCTGTGCACAACCACGACGACGAAACGGGGCATCGTGCGTTCAGAGGGGTACGGCCATCGGTCCGCGGGGAACACGTGGTCCGGCCTGGAGGGTGGCAACGGCGACGGGGAGGCTCCGCTCATGCCGTCGGGTGTGCTGGTACCGGCCCTGGAGCTGGCCCGCTGGCTCGATCACTACGTGGACAGGCTCCTCGAAGCCGGCATCGAGGACATCGACGCGCCGGCGCGTGAGCGCGTGGACCTCATGGTCGGCCTCTCGAACGCGGCCGAGGCCCTCCGCGCTTCGGAACGCTGCGACCACGAATCCGCCGAACGAACGCTGCGCTCGTCGCTCGAGCTCATGCGGGGGATCGATCTCGACCGATTCGCCCTTTTCGCTCGTTAGCGCCCGGAAGGTCGCGCACTCGGGCAGCGTTCGTTGACGGAAGTCTCGGATCATTTCCAGTGTGCTGTGCGAGACAACGGCACGCAGTACACAGGAAACCATGTCAGCCGGCGACGTCACAGCAGCGCATCCCGCTCGGATCGACCGTGTACTCGATGCCCAGCATCCGTACTTCTATCTCAGCGAGAACACCGCGTTGATCAATCCCAGGATCTCCACCTGGTCCGGGATGGTCACCGCGGCGGGCGGAAAACTGCGGCTTCAGGTGCCGTGGACGGTGAAGCGGGTACGGGTCGTGACCCAGCTGTACGCCGACGAGCCGGAAAACGTGATCGAGGCCTACGACGACGTCATCGAGTTCGGTTACCGGTCGGCGACCGGGCTGGCCGCGCTGCTGGACTGGTCGCGAACGCTGGCGAGCCCGCTGGACCTACCGGGCCCGGGTGACTACCGCCTTCGCTATCACGTACGGGCCTCGCCCCGGGACGCCGTGGAGCCCGGAGTCGAGCGCATCCCGATGGCGGAAGCGCTGGTTCAACTCTGGCCGTCGGAGCTCGGTGGCAAGGAGGAATTGCGGATCACCGGGGAATTAGGGAACTTCTGGCACCCCGGGTCGCGGCTGAAGAGCGTCTGGAACGGCTGAAAAACGGCCGTCACTGCCCGAGCGCACCCCGGCGATGAGCAGTTCGGACATAAACAACGGACTTCGCTGGCTTTGGTCAGGGGTGCTCCACAGAATGCGATTACTCGCTCAAGTGGACTCGGAGGTGAAAGTGATGCGTGCCGTGCTGTCCGTACCCTTGCTCGTCGCACTGGGCTGTACGGCCTGCGGGACCGCGGCTCCTTCCGACGCCCACCCGTCCACGCCTCGGTCGTCGGCCGAGACCACACGGGTTCCGGTCGGTTCCGTCGCTGCCCGGCCCCCGGTGCAGAGCGTTCCCACCGCGGTGATTCCCCTGTCGACCGTCGAAAACCCCCATTCCGACGGCGTCTTCGCTGATTCCGTGGCCGTGAGCACCGAATGGCTTCGGCAGTGGTGCGAGCTCGACTGGCGTGAGCCGATCAACGCGAATCTCGATCGCGCGGCGCGCTACCAAACTCCGTCCGCGGCCAAGGACGACCGCCGCGAGGGCGACACCGACGACACCTACCGGAGCATGCGGGAACAACAGCTGAGCAGCGGTTGCGACGAAGTGACCGCGATGCCGAGCCCGGAAGCGCCGCAAAGCGCCGACGTGGCTTATCTGGTGCTTTCGGCCCGCCGCGTCAATTCTTCGGCAGGTGTCGCCTTCGAGACCGAGCAGGTCCGTTCGGTGCGCCGGGTGCTCCGGCAGACCGACGGACGCTGGCTGGTCGACACCAGGGTGGAGGCCGGCTGATGCGGCTCAAGGCCTTGTTCGCCGTCGTGGTGCTCACCGTGGGTGGTCTGCTGCTGGTGCTGCCGCGCCCGGAAGAGGCGGAGGCGTTGAGCTGCACCGGTGCCGCTCCTCAGACGGCGGCACCCGCGCCGGGCGGAACCGCCACTCCGGACCTCGCTTTGCCGCAGCTCGAAGTCGCCAAGGCCATCGTCGCCACCGCGAAGGGGATGGCGATCACCCGGCGCGGTGTCGTGATCGCCCTGCAGATCGCGAGGCAGGAATCCCGATTCGAAGCCGGCGTGGTCGTCGGCCGGGCGACCGGCGCCTTCCAGCAGATCGCGCCGGGACCGAACAACGCCTACGCCGGTTACGACCGGAAGAACGCGGGCATGGCGGCGAAGGGCTTCTTCACCGTGCTGCTCGCCCGGGTTCCGGGCTACGACACCGATGCCCGCTCCAACGCCGACATCGGCCAGGTCGTCCAGGCCAGCGGCGCCGGAGCGAGCAAGTACGAACCCTGGCAGCCGCTGGCCGAGTCGCTGGCGAACGTGCTCTACGACGGCACCGCCGCGATGACCTGCCAGACTGGCCGAAGTGGACCGACGGCGGTGCGGGCCAACGGGGTCGACGTCGAACTGCCACCGGGGGCGGGCCTCGCCGGAACGGTGCAGGCGCCGACCCCGGAGACGGCGCGAGTACTCGCGGCCGCGCTCTCCTGGCTGGGCACGCCGTACGCCTGGGGCGGCGGGACCGCAGCCGGGCCGTCCCGCGGCATCCGTGACGGCGGTGTCGCCGACGCGAACGGGGATTTCGCCAAGGTCGGTTTCGACTGCAGCGGACTGATGCTCTATTCCTACGCCCAGGTCGGTGTTTCCCTGCCACGGACGTCACGCGCGCAGCACGCCGGCGGCGGGGCCGTCGTGCCGTGGGGTTCCGCCCTGCCGGGGGACCTGGTGTTCTACGGCGCCGTCGTGCACCACGTGGCGCTGTTCCTCGGCGTTGTCGACGGCGTCCCGTACATGGTGGAAGCGCCGCAGAGCGGCGATGTCGTCAAGATCTCCCCGGTGCGCACCGGCGGGGACTTCCGGGCGGAAGTCGTCCGGCCCAGTCCAGGAGGAGGGGCTGATCAGCATGTCTGAGCACCCGCCGGGTTACGAAGCCGAACAACCCGTCGACCTGAGCAGGCCCGTCGCCTACCAGCCGCCCCCGGCCCCGGAGCCGCCCGCGCCTGCCCGCCGCCCGGAAGGGCGTAAGGGAAAGCAGAAGAAAGCGCCGGAAGAGGCCGCTCCCGAAGCCGTCTTTGGGCTTGTCACGGTCGCCAACGTCCAGCCACGGACGTTCAAGAGCACTGTCGCCAGGAAGCTCTACGCCGGTCTCGAACCCCGCCATGTGAACGTGCGGCTGTGGAATGGTGTCGGCACGATCAGGCGCGACGGCCTCGTCGTCGCCGACATGCCCGCCGACCCGCACGGCACCGACTGGCGACGGCAGAGCTGGGCCACCGACCAGCTGGTCCTCCCGGTCCCCGACGACTTCCACGCGGCAAGGGCGGCCTGGTGGATGCTCGACCGGCTGGCGGCCGAAGGCCGTCCGGATCTGGTGAGCACGGCGATCGTCGTCGGCATCCAGACCGGCGCGCACCGAATACTCGGCCGCAAGATCATCAAGACCTTCGCGGAGCGGACAGCCGCGGTGGTCCGCGTCAAACTGCCCGGCGGAGTCGTTCCGCCCGACGACGAAGCACGGTGGGAACCTCTGGTGACCGCGGTTTCGAACGCGCTGAAACACCTGCCCTCGCGAAACCGCCCGGTGATGCTGCCGCAGAGGGCACCGAACCAGGTCGTTCAACTCGACAGCCGACGGCACGGGAAGGCCGCGAACCAATGATCCTTCACTTTCTCGCTCAAACACCGAATCCCTTCGACGGTGTCGCGCCCGACTTCGGCGTCTTCGGCGTCGAATTCAACGCCGCCTGGAAGAAGCTGCTCGGTGGCGTGTGGGGCCTGGCGTTCGTCGTGTTCGCCTTCGGCACGATCCGTGCGACGCTGGAGCTGCAATCGGCGAAGCGGCACGGCTACCACACGTCGGTCGCGGGACATTCCGCTTCGCTCAAACGCTCCGTGATCGGCCTAGCCGTACTGGCGAGCCTGGGTCTGATCTTCGGCGCCGTTCTGGCCGTGTTCTGAGAGGCATGAGATGCCTGGAATCGACGGCCGCGGTCACCTCGTGGAGTTCGTCCCCGATCCGTCCACCCCGCTCGACGACCTCGCGAACTCGGTGCACGCCTCCGCGTTCGATCTCGTCAAGCAGGTATTGAACGGCTTGGGGGAGCAGGAGAAGATCAGTCCGGCGACGCCGGGCTTCCTCACCCAGTACGCCGCCGCGGCGGGCCTGGGGCTGGTGGTCATGGCCTTCGCGGCCATTTTCGCGGTCTTGCACAGCCTGCGCCGCGGGGGACGTGACGAGCTGCGCGAATCCCTGTTCAAATACCTGCCGCTGGCGGTGTTCTTGATCGTCTTCTCCCCGGCGATCGGGGTGCTGATCTCGAACGTCGTCAACGCG
Source organism: Amycolatopsis sp. NPDC034160 (assembly GCF_055575355.1). Taxonomy (NCBI): domain Bacteria; kingdom Bacillati; phylum Actinomycetota; class Actinomycetes; order Pseudonocardiales; family Pseudonocardiaceae; genus Amycolatopsis; species Amycolatopsis sp. NPDC034160. The sequence goes on from NZ_JBVISU010000026.1 coordinate 88,847, forward strand.
GCCACCGAGGGGATCACCGGCTGGGGTGCGGCCACCATCGGCCAGAGCGGGGCCCGGGTGGAGCAACTGGCCGGGATCACCGCGGACAAGCTGCCGGGCGGGGCGTTCGTGGGCTTGCTCGTTTCGATGCTGATCGTCTTCGGCGCGCTCGGCATCTTCCTCATCCTCGCCGTGGAGAAGATCGGTCTGCCGGTCGCCGGGATCGTCGCCGGAGTCGGCTGGGGCATGTTGGTGCATCCGGTGTGGCGGCCGAAGGCGCGGTGGGCGCCCGGCCTCTGGCTCGGTCTGAGCTTCGCGGAGCCACTGCTCTTCCTGCTGCTCGCCGCGGCTTTCGGCGCTTTCGGCGCGACCGACGGAGACCTCTCGGGGGTACCCGGACTGATCCAGCTGTGCCTGCTGGCCGTCGCTCTCGTCCTGTCGAGCGCGGTACCTTTCCTGCTCCTGCGAAGGCTTCCGGCGACGCGAACCGGGGGCTCGGCCCGTTCGAGCGCTCGGCCTCCGGCTCCGGTCGGGGTGCGCGAATCGGTCGTCGTTTCCCTGGAACGGGGGACGGCGCTTTCGACTTCCTCGTTCGAGCGGAATCCGGCGCAGTCGCATTCCATCGAGCAGGCGTACGAACAAAGACAGCGGGAACGGCGGAACTCGCAGCGTGACCGGGGACAGGCCGAGCGGCGGCAGCACGTTCCGGAGCCACCGGGCCATCTTGAGGCGGAGACCCACACCGAGAAGATTTCGTCCCCGATTCGAGGGCGTGCCTGATGCGTACTTCGATTCTGGGTGGAGAGGTTTCCGGCCGCGGCCTGCTGGGCAAAGTGGACGGCCGTACCGGTGTCGCACTCGGCGTCACCGGGCTGCTCGCCGGATGGTTGTGGCTGGGCATCGGTGGCGTCGCGGGCACCATCGTGGGCCTCACCGTCCTGCTCGTCGGTGTCATCGTCCTGTATCCGTGGAACGGACAGCGGTCCGTCGCGGCGGGCTGGGTCCGCCGGTGGCGGTTCCTCGTCCGACGCCGCCGTGGGATCACCGACTTCGCCGCCGATCCGGACAGCGAACAGGCGGTCTTGCCGCCTCCGCTCGGCCGGGTGGCACCGCTCGACCTCAGCGGAACCCCGCACGAGGACATGTTCATCCTGCTGCATTCCAACCCCGGGGAAGCCCCTTATCTCTCCGTGGTGATGGAGGTCGACGGCCAGCCTCAGGGGTTACGGACCGTCGCCGAATTCGAGACGGCGTCGGCGCGGTACGGCGTGATGCTGTCCCAGTTGGCCCGGGACGGCTCCTTCCTCCGCGGCCTTCAGCAGATCAACCGGATCCTGCCGCACGATCCGGCACGTCACCGGGCCTTCGTCGCGGCCAGGGTCTCCGAACGGCCGGGTATCGAGGCACTCGTCAAGTCCTATGAGGACCTGATCGACCTCACGGCACACACCGCGGAACAACACCGGAACTACCTCGTGGCGAGGTTCCCGCTGAACGGCGAATTCGCTGTCGCGGCCCGGCGGCACGGGCAGGGCGAGACGGGCTGGGCCGGACTGGTGCGCGAGGAACTGGCCAGGCTCGCCGATCTGGTGAGCCGGGCGGATCTGGTGCGACCGCGGGTGCTGGGCGAACAACGCACCTGCGCGGTCCTGCGGTCGATGCAGGATCCGTCGTTCCCGGTGGATCAGCATGAAGGGATCCGCTGGCACAACTGCTGGCAGGACTACCGCGCCGGTCGTGGGCACATGACGGTGAACGATCGCTGGCTGCATCGGGTGGCCGCGGTGCCCAGGGACGGCATCGGCGCCGTGCCGCTCGGCCCGCATTGGCTCGCGCCGCTGTTGGTCGAGGTCAACCCGGCGGTGATCCGGACGCTCAGTGTGCGGATGGAGTTCGTGCCGGCGCGGATCGCCAGGGCACGGGCCGTTCGCGACGTCACGGTCGACGGTGCGAGCAGGCACAACGCCGCGGAAAAGGGCCAGGTCGGCGACGGTACCGACGAACTGCTGCTGTCCGCGTCCCGGCGACGGCTCGACGATCTCTCACCCGGCAGCGGTCACCACGGTGTCGACTGGACGATGTCCCTCTCGGTCACCGCCGCCGACGAGGGTGAGCTGGCCAGGGCGTCCACCCGGGTCGGCAACGCCGCGGCCAACTGCGCGATCGGCAGGCTGGAATGGCAGGACACGTGGCACGACGCGGCGGCGATCACCACTTATCCGCTGGCGCGGGGGATGGCGGTGCCCAAATGACGGTACGGACTTCAGCGGCCGTGGCCCTTGATCCGGGGGCACCGCAGACTCCGCCTCTGGCGGTCGAGCCGGAGCCGCGGCGGAAGAAGCGCCGCGAACCGCGCCGGACCCGCTGGCTGGACCGGGCGGGTTGGTACGAGCCCCGCGAGACCGGCGCGCGGTCGACGACCCGGCAGGCGGAGGCGCTGAACCTGGCCCTCTCCTCACCGCCGACGACGCATCGCGGCCTGATCCTCGGCACCGACAGGCTTTCCGGCCAATTGGTGTGTCACGATCCGTTCATCGCCTACGAGGACAAGCTGGTCTCGGCGCCCAACGTCGCGGTGATCGGCGACGTCGGCAAGGGCAAGAGTTCCCTGCTCAAAACCTGGGGAACGCTACGCCAGCTGTTGCTCTCCGGCCGCCGTGTGGTCGTTCTCGACAAGAAAACCCAAGCGGGGCAAGGTGAGTACACCCGGCTCGCCCGCGCTGTCGGCGCACCGTCGATCCGCTTCGCCGTGGACGGCACCGGAAGCAGGCTGAACCTGCTCGACCCGGTCATCTCACTCGGCGACGCGGGCGAGGGCGGTAAGCAGGCGGGCCGTCCCACCGGGCAGATGATGCTGCTTCGCGCCGTCCTCGCCGAAGCACTGGGCCGCGAGGTGAGCGAGCGGGAGGGCAAGGCGCTGCGGATCGCGCTGTTCGCCGCGACGAGGGACGCGCGGGAACGCGACCGGGTCCCGGTGATCGGCGACATCGTCCATCACCTGATCAGGCCCGCCGCAGAGGCCGCGAAGAACATCGGCATCCCCGTCGCCGAACTGCGCGAGTGGGGTTTCGACCCGGCCTTCGCCTTGGAGCGCATGATCGAGGAGGATCTGGCCGGGCTGGTGGACGGGGAGACTTCGCCCGACGTCCAGCTCGATCACCCCAGTGGTCTGGTCCACTTCGACATCTCCGCGCTGCCCGTCGAGGGGCCGGCGCTGCGGATCGTGATGACGGTGATCAACACCTGGCAGACGAACATGCTCGCGCAGCGTTCGCAGCAACTGATGCAGACGGTCAACATCGTCGAAGAGGGCTGGCACGTAGCGGAGGGTGCGCTCGGGAAGGTGTTCCAGCGCAACACGAAACTCGCGCGCGGACTCGGCCTGGCGACGATGGCCGGATTCCATCACGTATCGGATCTGCCCGCGGAATCGGCCGCCCGCTCGTTGCTGCAGGAGGCCGAGACGGTGTTCATCTTCGGGCAGTCATTGCGTAGCGACGCCCTTGCCTGCGTCGATCTGTACGACCTGCCGGCGGGGACCGAGGACACCATCATGGGACTCGGGCGGGGCACCTTCCTGGCCAAGATCGGGTCCGAGGCGCCGCTGCTGGTCCAGCACATCCGCTCACCGGCCGAAATCCAGCTCACCGAGACCGACGCCGCCATGACCGGTCCGCGTTATGGCCCGCGGCGTGGTGAGGGGTCGTGAGTGGCGAGGACGGTTCTATTGTGGAATAAGGCAAAGTTGTCGTGGTCGGCACCTCTGCGGTGCACGTTCCCGTCGAAGCCGACGACCGCCCTCATGTCGCGTTGAGGAAACCGGTCATGTCCCCGATGTGGCATCGGAGACAGTCAGCGTCCCCCATGCCACATTGGAGACGTCAGACCGCGGCGCGAGCCGACGTCGCACGCAACACGACACCTTTGCCTTATCCCGCAACCTCCCCTGGCTGTCCTTTGTGGTCGCGTGTTACGGTCAGCACGCGTCGCACATTGCCGCATTTCGGTCGGTTTACCGGATGCGGAAGAACCCTCAGGCGGAACACGCCTTGCCCCAGCCCGTTCGTGGTTGTTGAGCCTGGCTTCAGGCCTCTGCCCGGCCTTGCCGGGATCGTCACGAAGTGCGGATTCCCGTAGGAGTAAGTATGACGCCGGTACGACACCAGCAGGCTTCCAGCGCCTACGAGCGCTATCTGCAAACCGATCGCCTGTTGAGCCTTCAGCGAGCCGGCGAGCTCGTCCACTCCGACGAGATGATCTTTCTCGTCGTCCAGCAGTCGTCGGAACTGTGGCTGAAGCTCTTGGCTCACGAACTCGAGTCCACTGTGGCACTGATCCGCGTCGATTCGATACTTTCGGCGATCCGTCACCTCCACCGGGCGCATTCCTGCCTGGAGCACTTGACTCGGCAGCTCGACGTGCTCGATCACATCCCGCCCTGGTCGTATCAACAGATCCGGACCCAGCTGGAAGACGGCTCCGGATTTTCTTCGCCCGGCTGGAAGGCGACACGTGAGGTCGCCCGGAGCCTGGGCGCCGCCTTCTCCGAGCTCTTGTCTCGGCGAGAGATCGGGTTACGCGAGATCTACGTCCACCACACCCGTTTCGAGGACCTCTATCAGCTCGCGGAGGGCCTAGTCGACCTCGATGCCGACTGCATGCTGTGGCGCACAAGGCATCTCAAGGTCATCGAGCGCACCATCGGCGCCGGGGCGAACGGGTTGGCCGGGACACCGTTCGAGGTGATGGCGAAGCTGACCACGCGACAGTTCTTTCCGGCACTCTGGCAGATCCGTTCCCAGCTCACCGACGAAGCGGACAAAGGGCTGACCTACTCGGGCCCCGTCCCGCGCCAGCAGTCCTGATGACGAACGAACCGTTCCGAGCTTCCCGGACGGACTGGGAAGATCTCATCGAAGCCGTGCGACCGTACTTCGGGGCCTTGATCGACACGCAACGCACACCCTTGACCCGGCCTGTCCTGACCGACGACGAATCCGGCTACGAAAGTTCAAGGACACCTGGGGCGGTGCCGACTGCGAGCACTTCGCTGCCGGAGTTGATGGACGAGATCGTCGAGACCGTGCTGGAACGCGGTTACCTCAACGGTGCGCATCCGCAGTATTTCGGCTACTTCCATCCGCGTCCACTCCCCGTCGCCGTCCTCGGGGACAGCATCGCCTCCCTGCTGAACCAGAGTCCGGCGGCGTGGCGCATGGGCCCCGCCTCGGCCGCGATGGAGGTGCAGACCCTCGCCTGGGTGGCCGACTTCATCGGGTTTCGAAGTGCGACGGGAGCGGTCCTTCCACCGGGGATCTTCACGTCGGGAGGGACCATGGCCAACGTTTCCGCGTTGAAGATGGCCAGAGACGCCGTGCTCGGAGAAGAGGTGCGGGACAACGGCATGACGGGAGACGGTGCACAGGCGACCGTCTACGCGTCGGCCGAGTCGCACTATTCCCTCTCCAGGGCGATGGACATGCTGGGCATGGGCCGGCGCTCGCTCCGGCTCGTCCCGGCCGATCGGAGCGGAGCCATCCGCCTCGACGTCCTGACCGAGCGGATGGACGACGATCGGCGCGCCGGGCACCGTCCGGTCGCGATCGTCGGCATGGCGGGCGCGACCGCCACCGGCGCGATCGATCCGCTGGCGGAACTGGCCGCGCTCGCCGCCGAGCGCGGCATGTGGTTCCACATCGACGGTGCGGCGGCCGCGGTCTTCGCCGACCTTCCCCGGACCCGCCTGGAGTTCACCGGTCTCGCGCTGGCGGATTCGGTCACCCTGGATCCGCACAAGTGGCTGTTCCTGCCCTATGGGCTGGGATGCCTGCTGGTCCGGGACCCTAATCGGCTTTCGAACAGCTTCTCGGAACAGGCACATTACTGGAGCCATGACAGCCGTACCGACTTCGTGCACCTGGGGCCGGAAGGCGCCCGCCCGTGGAAGTCGCTGGGATTGTGGCTGGCACTGCGACACCTCGGCCGCGAAGGCTACGAGCGTCTGCTCATGGGCAATCTCGACGTCGCCCGGTATCTCGCCGGACGGGTGCGCGAGGTAGAAGGTCTCGAACTTTTCGCCGATCCGGCGCTCCCCGTTTGCTGTTTCCGGGCGATACCCCCGCACGATGGTGACATCGACGCCTACAACGCCGCCTTGCACAGCGAGCTGATCCGGCGCGGCGACGTCCATCTCACGCTCTGCCATCCGAACGATGAGACCTACCTCCGGGTGGCCATCAACAACTACACCACGCGCCCGGAACATGTCGACGTGCTCGTCGACGCGGTACTCGAAGCCCGCGCCACGCTCGACCAGGCCGGCGGTCACTGACGGCGAGTACGTGGATCAGTCGAGTATCGCGGGCAGGCCGTCGAGGCGGCGCATGAACGAACCGGGACGCCAAACGAGGTCCTCGGGGGCGGTCATGAGCCGGGCCCGCGGGAACCTGGTGATCAGCATGCGCAGCGCGATCTCGGTTTCCAGCCTGCCGAGACCGGCTCCGAGGCAGCGATGGGCCCCGTGCCCGAACCCCAGATGGCCGCGTGTGTCGCGCTCGATGTCGAAGGTGTCCGGATCAGGGAAGCGGGCCGGGTCGCGATTGGCCGCGCCGGGGGAGACCGCGATCATCTCGCCGGCCGGGATCTTCACACCACCCACGTCGACGGGCTTCTCATAGAACCGCGGTGGAAGCAGTTTGAACGGTGATTCGTAGCGCACGATCTCTTCGACGGCCCGGGCGAACAGTTCCGGCGCGGCGATCAGCTTCTTCACCGTGTCCGGCCGGTCGAGCAGCAGGGCGAGTCCGGTCCCGATGGTGGTCACCGGTTCCGAGCCACCGATGAGCATCACCACGTAGGTGGACGCCAGCTCGTCGGCGTCCAAGCCGCCGTCCGCTTCGTGGATCCGCAGCAGCCGGGTGAAGAGGTCGTCGCCCGGTTCCCGCTTCTTCACTTCGATCATGCGGAGGGCGAGTTCGTGCAGGCGCCGCGCGCCGTCTTCGGCCTCGGCGACGCTGTTGCCGGTGAGCATCGACATCTGCCAGGCGGGGAACTCTCCGCGCTCGTGTCCGGGAAGTCCGAGCAGGTCGGCGAGCACCGTCGTGACCAACGGCCGCGAGTAGTCGGCGACCAGGTCGACAGGTTCGCCAACGGGCAGCCGGTCCAGTAGTGACGCTGCGGTGCGTTCGATGGCGGGGCGAAGGCGAGCCACCCGCGCCGGACTGAACTCGCCGCTCAACTGCGTCCGGAGCCTGCGATGATCGGGACCGTCGCGGTCGAGCAGGCTGCGGCGTGACCGGTGCGCCAGTTTCGCGCTGTGCTCAGGACGGAGGATCGACTGCGGGACGACCTTTTTCCGGTGCTGGACGATGTCCTTGCACGCGTCGGGATCGGCGAGGATCTCCCGGACGTCGGCGTACTGGGTGACCGCCCACATCCGGAAACCGTTGACCTGGACGGGTACGGCGGGTGCCGTATCCCGTAAGCCCTCGAACACCGCGTAGGGACAGGCGGTGTACTGGGGTGTCGCGAGATACTTCGGCCGGTTCTCTGTCATGACAGCCTCCTGCCCGCGGCTCAGATACTGACTTCCGGATAGCCGCGCCGAGGCCGGGAGACCTCGTCGAGCTCGAGCCGGTGTTCGTCGGGCAGGCAGAAGTCCGCGCCGGCCAGAGATTCCTCGAGTTGGGCAAGGGTCCGCGCGCCGACCAGCGGTGCGACCACCCCCGGGCGATCGCGAACCCAAGCCAGGGACGCGACGACCGGGGTCACGCCCAGTTCGTCGGCGACGGATGCCACGACCTCGACGATCCGGGCCGCGCGGTCGTTCAGATGCCTGCCGACATACCATTTGAAGAACCGGCTCCCGGCCCGCTCTTCCGGTACGCCGTGCCGGTACTTCGCGCTCAGCACACCCCTGCCCAAGGGGGCCCACGGGAGAATGCCGAGGCCCAAATTCTTCGCGGCAGGCACCACTTCGCGCTCGATGCCTCGCTCGAGCAAGGAGTACTCGACCTGGGTACTCGCCAGTGGCCTGCTGTTCTTGCCGGCCTGCCGGACGGCGGCGACGGCGGTTTGCCAGCCCGCGTAGTTGCACACGCCGGCATGGCGTGCTTTACCCGAGGTGATCGCCGTGTCGATGGCCTCGAGCGTCTCGTCGATCGAGACCTTCTTGTCCCAGGCGTGCACCTGCCAGAGGTCGACGTGATCGGTGCCCAGCCGGGAAAGCGAAGCGTCCAGCGCCTTCAGCAGGTAGCCGCGCGAGGCGTCCGCGGTCGGCCTTCCGTCGACGATCACGCCCGCGGACTTCGTCGCCAGGACGAGTGATTCCCGCGGCAGTCCAGCACCGAGCAGCCGTCCGACCGTTCGCTCGGCCTCACCGTCGCCGTAGACATCCGCGGTGTCCAGCAGGTTGCCACCCGCTTCGAGATAAGCGGTCAGTTGGCTCGCCGCGGCGTCGTGGTCGGTCGTCGTGCCCCAGGTCGAAGTTCCCAGGCCGAAGGGAGAAACGATCAGGTCGCTTTCGCCGAGCCGGCGTGATTCCCTCATCGTGACGAAGCCTTTCGCTCGGAGATTCGGATGTCGAGGTCGTCCTCGGCGTTGATGACGAGTCCGGAAAGGACGTCGGCGTCGCCCCTTGCCAACCGCACCAAGGCTTCGACGGCGGTGTCGAGTGGGGTGAAGGCGCCAGAGTCACGGGCTTCGATGGCCCAGCGGCCGAGGCGGGCCAGCCAGGGATCGTCGGTGGTCCCGGCGAACTCGATCCCCGCGCGGGTGAGCCCGGCGTCGACGATGCCGGGGTTGTAGCTGAGCACGGTGACACCGGTCGAGCGCAACTCGGCGGCAAGGTTCTCGGACAGTTTCAGCAGAGCCGCCTTGGACACCGAATAGGCGGTGGCGTACGGCCAGCGTTTGATCCCGGCCGGGCTGACCAGGTTGATGATCCGGCCGCGGCCCGCGGGGATCATCACCGCCAAGGCGGCCTGCGCGCTGAGCAGCGGACCGGCGACGTTGACCTGCTGGGTGCGCCACCAGGCGTCGAAGTCGATGTCGGCGGTCGGGCCGGCCGGGCCGGGATCGACGGCGTTGTTGACGAGGACGTCCAGACGTCCGCTGACGTCCATGATCCGCGCGACGACGTTCTTCATGGCGTCGCCGTCGACGACGTCGGCGCGCACGGCCTCGACGAGGATCCCGTCCGCGGTCAGCTTCTCTACGGTTTCTTCGAGTGCCGCGGCGTCCCGTCCGGTGATGAACACCCGCGCGCCCGCTTGGCCGAGCGCCTCGGTGAACGCGCGGCCCAGTCCTTTGGCGCCGCCCGTGATCAGAACCGTCGAGTCCCGCATCGGGGTACGTCCTCCGTCGGTGTCGTCGAGCGAAACAGGGCAGATCCGGGGCGGCGGGTCACCGCGAGCGCAGGATGGATTCGACCGAAGCCACGAACTCGCCGATCTCCTCGGAGTGGTGAAAAGCACGGTCGTACACCACGTCGATGGTGAGTCGTCCGCTCATCGTCGACACGAACATCCCGGGGACCGGGCCGTTCAGCGTCGCGGCGAAGCGGCTACCGGTGACACGCAGGCCGTCGGGCAGCAAGGGATCCCGCACGTCTCCGATGTTCGACACCATGATCGTCATGGGTGGGGGAGGCGCAGGCGCGTGACACTGGGCCAGCAAGGCACGCTGGGGTTCGTCGCGTTCGAGGGCCGAACGCAGTTCCGTGGTGACACGGAGTCCGACCTTGAGCGGTTCGTCGTCGGCGGCGACCGGGACGGTGACCGTGCACGGAAGGGCTCCGCACAGCTGGGCGTCCGCATCGAGCGGCGGGACAAGCCGTTCGCGGAAGTCCACCGGGACGCACAAGGTGACCGGTAGCGGGCCGTCGGTTGCGGGAGCCTTCGCCCGTACCGCTCCGGAAACCGCTCCACACAACAGACCCGTGACCGAAATTCCGTTCTCGCGGGCGAACGCGACGATCTCGGCGGTCGGCCCGGGCTCTAGTTCGAGGAGGTGCACGCCGAAGCCGGACGATGGCGCGCCGGGACCGTCCGTGACCGCCAAAGGCTCTCCCCGCACACTGGGCGGCTCGGGCCACCCTTGTTCGTACCGTCCGGTGAAGAGTTCTTCCAGTCCCGGCTCGAACACCGGACGCGGCGCCGACGGAGGGGCTTCGCCACGCAGCAGGGCGGTGTAGATACCCAGCAGGTTGTGCAGCAGGTTCCGCACCAGGCGACCGTCGGAAACCGCGTGGTCGACGGCGAGCGTCAGGACCGTCGCGTCAGCCGTCTCATGCAGCGACAACCGGCTGATCGCCCCGTCTTCCAGCCGCCGGGTGATGTCGTCGCCGAAGGTGCCGGCGCCGCCGGTCACCTTCGGCATGCCGTCCCGCAAGCTCAGGTGAAAGCCGCCTGGACTGCCCAGAATTCCGCAGCGCAACAGGGGGTACTCGTGGCCGAGTCGCTGCCACGCGCGTTCGAGCACCTCTGTCTCGAACTTCCCAGCGAAGGCGGTCCGGACCACGACGGGCCCGAAGCCCGCGAGGAGGAAACCCGTCTCGCTGACCGTCAGCGCCCGTTCGGTGGTGGTCATCGTTTTCCTGTCTTGCCGCCATGGCACGTGGTTGTCGGCTCGGAACGTCTCCCATCGCCGGAACCGGGGTCAACGCCAAGGGAAGGGAACCTGCCCGCTTTTCGCCGAGAAATGGCCGATCGGGCGGCGCTGCCCGCTTGATCGAACTCGCCAACGACCTGGCCCAGCCGCCACTATCCATAAAGGACAGATCTCAAGACCGCAACACCCAGTTCGGTGCTGGGGTCGTAAGTGATTCGGGTCGTTCTGTTAAGAAGAAGGCCGAGCGTGTCGTGATTGAGGGCGGCCTGTTCGTCGGGTGGCGGGCATCGCGAAGGCGTAACTCGCGTGCTCAGACACGTAACTCGCGTGCTCGGACGCGGGACTTGCGTGCCAGACTCCCGCACTCGGGTGTTTCGCCTCCAAGCACGCGAGACTCGTCTTCCAGCACGCGAGTTTCGCCTCCAAGCACGCGAGTGCGGCGTCACGTCACCCAGATCACCCCACGCCAGTCCAGAACCAGGTCCGAAGGGTCTATATCAGGGTGCGGGGTCAGGTACTCCCTCGGCGGCCCGCGGCTCACCGGAGGTCAGTTTCAATCCGATGACCCCGCCGATGATCGCTGCGAAACAAACGCCTTTGAAGAAGGTCAAGGACTCCCCGAAAAGCACGGCTCCGAAGACCACCGTGCCGACGGAGCCGATACCCGTCCAGACGACGTACCCGATGCCGACATCGAGATTCTTCAACGCCACACTGAGGAAAATGGTGGCGCACGCGGCGGAGACGACCGTGATCAGCGAGGGCACGAGCAGCGTGAACCCTTTGCTTTGTCCCGTGCTCAACGTGAACACGATCTCGAACACCGCCGCGACCAGCAACGCGGACCACGCGCGCAAACCCGCCCGTTGGCGATCTTGAACAGGCACTGTCGTGACTTCCTTACTCGGCGGGTTCATGCGCCGACCGTGGCGTGCAGCCCGGCGATTCCCAGAACGATGACGGCGAAACACGTCATCTGGATCGCGGTGACACGCTCCCGGAGGAAGAGCCTGCCGAAGACGATCGCGCCGATCGTGCCGCCACCGATGAGGATCGTGTACGCGACGGCGACATCGATATCGAGCATCACCAGGCTCAGCAAGTAGATCACGATCGCCGAGCACGCGATGGAGAACACGGATGGCCATGGTTTCGTGAAACCTTCGGCCGCGCGGGCGCCGAAGATGAAGGCGACTTCGAAGACGATGGCGATCCCCAGATACAGCCAGTGCATGACACCCCATGCTTTCCGTGGTCGGGCGAACTGCCGCGGGCGCCGGCTCTCGGATCAGTGAACCCCGGACACGGCCGGGGATTTCAGCGATCGGGCGGCGGGGATCGGGAAGTGGCTCCCCGGTTCGAGCTCCATCAGGAGCTTGTCCAGCAGGACGACGGGATCGGCATCGACGTGAACCCGGTCCCGGCTGTGCTGATGCAGGAATCCCTCGGTCACCATGTGGTCGGCGAACTGCAACAGCAGCCGGTAGTAGCCATTCGCGTCCAGCAGGCCGATCGGCTTGGTGTGCATCCCCAGATGCGCCCAGGTCCAGACCTCGAAAAGCTCCTCCAGTGTCCCGGCTCCGCCGGGAAGAGCGATGAATCCTTGGGAAAGCTGGGTCATCCTGGCCTTGCGGACGTGCATGTCGGCGACCACCTGGAGTTGGGTGATACCGCGATGCGGTGCCTCGCCGCCGACGAAATGCTGGGGGATCACACCGATCACTTCGCCGCCCGCCGCGAGCGCCGCGTCGGCCACCGCGCCCATCGTGCCGTATCTGGCGCCGCCGTAAACGAGACCGAAGCCGCGCTCCGCGAGCAGAGTGCCCACGGCCGCCGCCTGACTCAGATAGCGCGGGTCGTTGCCCGTCGAAGAGCCACAAAAGACAGTGATACGCTTTTTCACGAGAATGCCTCCTGAGCCATTCCGCCGTCAGCGGAAGTCGCCACCGGCACTGATGGCCGTGGAAGTCCGGTATTTCGAGATGTGACAATACGCCGAAGTGGCGATAATTCCGGAAAATACTGCACGTTATCGCACTTTTGGTAGACGTCCGGCCACTGTCGTGCGTTCGACGGTGTCCAGGCCGAGCATCGAGAGCAGACCGGTACGTTCTTCCTCGTCACGGGCGAGCCGGCCGACGGTTCGCGCCGCACGTGCCCGGATCTCCTCGCCAGGCGGGTCCATGGACACTTCGCCGCTGGTGCCCGGCAATCGGTAGACCGGGGCTCGACGGGGGGTGCCTGACTGGGATCGGTGCGAAGTGTTCGCCATCGGCAAGCCCTCGGTCGTGACAGTACGCGGTCTCAAGATGGCGACAGCGCTGCCGAATCGGGTGATCTGGTGTTCCTGCACGGGACTGTACGATCGTTTTCGCGTTCCAAACCTCTTCCGGATGTGAACGTGTCCATTCGGGAATGATCGCGGGACAAGCGGGCAAGGTCTTGCCCGCCACTGCCCCGAGCGTTGTCACCACGCCCGCGGTTCCATGGCCAAACCAGTTGCCCGAAAGTACTCGCCCTGATGGTCTTTTGGAGTGCATCAAGGCTTGTATTGTTGTCGTAACGGTACGTGACCGGGTAGATCTTGCGGTGGCATTCGAGGGAGACCTCGAATGCCGGAGATCTTCTCGTCTGACGCAATTCTGGATCGGCAGGTAAAGGTCGATGTCCGTTAGTCTTTCTTTTCTCGAGTGGGACCATGAATTGGCGGCTGTCGAACGTGACTTCTATGCGGCGGCGATGGAATGGCACTTCGGTCCGGAGACGGGGTCGCGGTTCTGGCTGTCGAAGGCGGACTCTCTCGGGTTCGAGCCGCGCCGCGAGGTCCGCACCCATGACGATCTACGCCGATTCCCGAACGTGGTCGGCGAACTGAGGAACGTTCCGGTCGAGGCCCTGGTGCCGCGAGGGTACGGCGACCGACCGGATGTGATCGGTGCCTTCGACAGCGGTGGCACCACAGGCCCGCCGAAACGAGTCCTGCTGATGTCGGACTGGATGCGGCATTCGTTGACGTGGAAGTCGCTGCGCATGGACGAGCTGGGGTTCCCGCTCGACGCCAACTGGCTGACGATCGCGCCGAGCGGACCGCATATCTTCGGCCGATTGATGGCGGAAGTGACCCGGATGCGAGGCGGCATCTGTTTCACGATCGACCTCGATCCGCGCTGGGTGCGCAAATCCCTGGCTCTGGGACGCACCGAAGAGGCGAGCAGGTACGCCGAGCATGTGGTGGATCAGGCGCACTCGATCCTCGAACAACAGGACATCGGCGTTCTCGTGGTGACGCCGCCGTTGCTGGTCAGGATGTCCGAGTCCGACCGCCTGGTGGATCTCATCAACGAGAAGGTGTCGGTGATCATGTGGGGTGGGGCGCACCTGGACGCCGACACCCGCGAGGTGCTGCAAGGAGAGGTCTTCCCGGAGGTACGGCTGTGCGGTCAGTACGGGAGCACCATGATCTTGGGCGGGAGCATGGAGCGCGCGGGTGCCGGAAAGCCGGGGCAATGCGTGTTCGATTCTTTCTCGCCTTACACGACGTTTTCGGTCGTCGACCCCGACTCACTGACGGAGGTCGCCGATGGCGAGCGTGGGCAGGTCGTGATGCATCACGTCAGCAAGTCCCTGTTCCTGCCTAACAACCTGGAGCGGGACCTCGCCACCAGGGTCGCCGCGCCGGCCGGAGCCTTGGGTGTCTCGGTCGCCGACGTCACACCCGTCGCCGTCTTCGAGGACGCTCAGGTCATCGAAGGCGTCTACTGATGGCCGTCATTCCGCGCCTGGACGCGCTCGGCCCTTCGAATACCTTCCGGTCGCACCGTGTCGACGAGGTGACCGGTGTGGACGGGAGCGCGCTCGCGGAACTGAGTCTGGCTCCCGGTCTCTACGTGAAGCGCAGTATCGCGAAGATGCGGAAAGCGCGTCCGATGCCCTTGTCGGTACGGATCGACCGGATCGCGGCCGCGGGGGCACAGTTCTTGCGAACGGTCGACGGGGTCTCGCTGGACGAACACGAGCGACGGGTGTCGCAGGCGTCCGGCGTGGCGTTGTCCGTGGTCCGAGAAGCATCCCAAGCCATCGTGCGGGGCGCCGCGGCGGTGGGGGAGTCGGTGCGGTGCGCACGTCCGCTCGGAACCAGCGACGATTGGCACGAGGTCTCGTCGACGGGAGCGGTCTGGAAGCGCCGAGGTGACGTGCTCGCGGTGCAGGCACCGGGAAATCATCCCGCCACCCACGCCGCTTGGCTCGAGGCGCTCGCGTTGGGATACCGGGTCGCCGTTCGCCCGTCGCGACGGGAACCGTTCACCCCGTATCGGCTGGTCCAGGCTCTCCGAAAGAGCGGGTTCGGCGCTGATCAGGTGACTTTTCTGCCCACGGATCACACTGTGGCCCGTGAGTTCGTCGACACCGCGGATCTGGCCTTGGTCTATGGCGGAAGCGACGCGGTGGCGAGGTACCGGCACCGGGGAGATGTTCTCGTGCAGGGACCGGGCCGCTCCAAGGTCTTGATCGCCGACGGCGAGTGGGCCGAGCATGTCGACACCGTGGTGTCCTCGGTGGCCGGCTTCGGTGGCACCGCTTGCGTGAACGCCTCCGCGGTCCTGGTCGACGGCGAAGCGGACGCTTTCGCGAAAGAACTCGCCCGCCGGCTGGCCGAAATCGCCGTGCTGCCACCGGCGAGCGACGCCGCTGTTCTTCCCGCGTTCCCGCTGGAACGCGCGCGGGAACTCGAGGCTTACCTGCGGAGCGAGCTGAACGGTGGCGAGCTGCTGTCCGCCGGTGAGCTTCTCGAACCGTTGCCCGGCGGCGGTGCGGTCCTGCGACCGGCTGTCGTCCTGCTCGACCGTCCGGATCCGTCGCGGCTCGGCATCGAGCTCCCGTTCCCGTGCGCATGGGTCGCCCCATGGTCGCCGGCGGACGGGATCACGCCACTTCGCCACAGCTTGACCGTCACCGCCATCACCGGCGACGACGAACTGCTGGCGTCGTTGATCGAGGAAACCACCATCGGCAACCTGCACATCGGCGACCGGCCGACCCACGAGATGCGACCTGGCCTGCCGCACGACGGGCACCTCGCGGAATTCCTCATGCGAAGCAAGACCGTGATCCGGGGCGACTTCGCCCACCACTGAGACGGCTTTGGTCGAGTCGAGAGGACCGAAAGTGTTAAGCAGCCAAGACGAACTCCGGTTGTACAGGGCGGCCTCGCTGGCCGCCCGGTCGACCGCCCCAGGTACCCTCGCCCGCCTTCTCGGGAATCCTGCCGCCGCTGACATCGACGATCGAGTCGAGTTCGATCACGTCGCGGCCCTCGTTTTTCCCGACTCCGTGACGGATGTCCGCGATTTCCTCGCCGAGGCAGGCTTCGAGCCCGGGCCTTCCGTGCCGAGCAGGGTGGTCCGGTCCAGGCTCGCCGAGCGGCATCGTGTCGCCGAGGACGATCTGGACGTCACCATCGTCCACGCGTCGCCGATCACCGGCATCGGTGGCGACCTCGAGATCTTCGTCCTTCCACGCGGCTCGGCCGAGAGGGTCGCGCCGGGGCTCATCGAGCGTGAGCGCGCGAGAGAGGAGGAGTCCCACACCGGTTGGCTGGTGGCGGAGGGGGAACTCGAGCGAACCCGGCGGACCTGCCGAGACCTTCTCGGGATGAAACCCGACGGTGGTGGTCACAATCCCCATGAGGATCCCGGCACGGGCGGCCGGACGGTGGTGTACTTCAAGGCTCCGGCAGGTGACAAGGGGAATCGCCCCCGGTTCGAACTGACCGCTCGAGGACGCCACACGGAGGTTCTCGCCGCGCACGTGGGGGAACCGGTGTCGATGCCCGACGAGCACACCGCTCTGCTGTCGCTTCTCGCCGGCCACTGGTCGGCACGTGCGCTCCACGTGGCCGTCGAACTCGGGATCCCGGACGCGGTCGGCGACGAGGCGCTCGAGCCCGGAGAAGTGGCACGTCGTATCGGTTGTGATGCCGGCGCCACCGCACGCTTTCTGCGATTTCTCGCGAGGGTCGGCCTCGTGCAACAGCGAGCGAACGGTTGTTACGAGACGACGGAGCGAGGCAAACTGCTTCGTGCGGACAACCCTTTCAGCGACTTGACCCGGCTCTACGGTGGCGAGTTCTACGACGCCTGGAACGATCTCGCCGCGGCCCTGCGAACGGGTCGTACGGCCTTCAGCCATCGCTATGGGGTGGAGCATTTCGACTATTTCGCCACCGCCCCGGAATCGTCCCGGACCTTCGACCGCGCCATGCAGGCCGTCACCCGCCTCGTCGCGAAGGAGCTCAGTCACTCCTGTCCTTTCCCCGCCGAAACGACCGTGGTCGACATCGGGGGTGGCAATGGCACACTGCTGCGCACGATCGTGGACGAGCATCCCGGCGTGTCGGGCGTGGTGTTCGATCGCGCGCACGTCACCGGATCGGCGGTGGCCGACCTTGCCGCCGAGCCCGGCGGCAAGGTGCGCTTCGTGGCCGGCGACTTCTTCGAGGAAGTACCCGCGGGTGCGCAGACGTATCTGCTGTCCCGGGTGCTGCACGACTGGGACGACGAGGATTGTGACCGCATCCTGAACAACTGTCGCCGTGCTTGCGATGCCGGCGCCAGGCTTCTCGTGGTGGAACGCCTGCTTTCAGGCGGCTCGCCGAGCCGGTCGGCCGGTCTCGCCGAACCCTGGGATCTGCAGATGCTCGCGGTCACCGGTGGCCGGGAACGTGAGCGGACGGAATACGAAAAACTTCTGCACGGCTCAGGTTTCCGTGTCGATCAGGTCATCGCGATGCCGGTGGATCTGAACCTTCTCGTCGCCACCGCGATCTGATCCGGCACAGACTCACATTTCGCGGGACTGCGTCGTCGAGTGGGCAGAAGATCCACTACGACGAAGGAGATCGCGATGGACGCCCGGCTCGACTACTTCCGCAACCCCGTCGGCGGAAAGTTCATGCGGAACATCATCTCGGCGGGGAGAACGCTGGCCGGCTCACCGCTGTCACTCACGATTCAGGAACTGGTGCGGATGCGCGCGAGCCAGATCAACGGTTGCGCCGTGTGCCTGGACATCCACACCAAGGAGGCCGCCGCCGCCGGGGAGTCCGCCGTGCGGATCAACCTGGTCGCGACCTGGCGCGAGGCGACGGTCTTCACCGAGGCCGAACGCGCGGCGCTGGAGCTGACCGAGCAAGCCTGCCGGATGGCCGACAGCGCCGGTGGCGTCACCGACGAAGCCTGGGCGAACGCCGCCCGGCACTACGACGAGGACCAGCTCGCCGCGCTGGTGGGGGTGATCGCGCTGATCAACGCCTTCAACCGGGTGAACGTCCTCGTGCGGAACCCCGCCGGGGACTACCAGGCGGGGCAGATCGCCTAGCGACCGTTCGCCGGGCCAGTGTCGCTGACACGGGCCCGGCGGCACGGTCACTCACCCGTCCACGACCGGAGCTTCTCGGGGTTCCGGACGCCCCAGATGTGCCGGATGCGGTCGCCGGTGACGTCGAAGGCGAACACCGCGACGGTCAGATCGCCTTGCCGGAGCACCAGGCCGGGTCGTCCGTTGACCGGCCGCTCCAGGAGCGCGAGGTCGGACGTCTTGCGCGCGACCTCCATGAGATAGGACGCGACCCGCTCCGGCCCTTCGAAGGGGTGGAGTGCCGCGCTGACGAGTCCGCCGCCGTCGCCGACCGCCTTGACGTCGGGGTCGAGGAGGCCGATGAGCGCGGTGATGTCCTTGGCCTCCCACGCCTTCTTGAACTCCTTGACGAGGTCGGCCTGCCGGGTGACCGGGGTGGGGGAGGCCTGTGCCGCGCGGATGCGGCGGCGCGCGCTGGAGGCGAGCTGACGACAGGCCACCGGGGTGCGACCGACGATCTCCGCCACTTCGGCGAAGGGGTAGCGAAAGACGTCGTGCAGGATGAACGCGACCCGTTCGGCCGGGGTCAAGGACTCGAGCACGACGAGGAACGCCATGGTGATCGACTCGTCGAGGGTGACCCGGTCGGCCGGGTCGTCGACGGCGGACGGCGGCCGTCCGGTCGTCCATTCGACGTGCCCCGGCACCGGCTCGGGAATCCATTCGCCGACGTAGCGTTCCCGTCTCGCGCGCGCCGAGCCGAGCAGGTCCAGGCAGATGCGGCTGGCCACCGTGGTAAGCCAGGCGCCGGGGGAGTCGATCGCGTTCCGCTGGGCGGGGGACAAGGCGTACCAGCGGGTGTAGGTCTCCTGCACGACGTCCTCGGCCTCGGACAGCGAGCCGACCAGCCGATAGGCGAGTCCCGTCAGCTGGCGCCGCTCACTCACGATCGCCCGCAGGCCGGGATCGAGCTGATCGGGTGCCGGTTCGTTCATGGGATTCGCCTCCTGGTCACCTGCAACTGTCCCTGATACGACGAGGAAGCCCCGCTGGATGTGAGGTGCGTGGTGACCTCACATCCAGTGGGGCTCTCTCGTCGTAGTGCCGAGACTCAACACCTTCCGGCTAGGAGCCCAGCATGACGACGATGACCACGTTCGGCGAACTGACCGGTGACTACTCACTCGACACCGCCGGGACGACGCTCGCCTTCGTCGCCCGGCACACCATGGCCAGCAGGGTGCCCGGGCATTTCGACGAGTTCGACGGCAACGTTCACCTCGACGGCGAGGACCCGTCGAGGTCCAGCTTCCGGCTCACCGTCAAGGCCGCGAGCATCCACACCGGCCACCAGCAGCGCGACAACCACCTGCGCACCGCGTTCCTCGACGTGGCAGGCCATCCGGACATCACTTTCGCGTCCACCGAGGTCCGGCACCTCGGCGGCCCCCGGTTCGAGGTCACCGGGAACCTGACCATCCGAGGTGTCACGAAGGAGGTCGGCGTCGCCGTCGAACTGACCGACGCCAAGCCTGGCCCGGCGGGTGGCTTCCGGGCAGGTTTCAAGGGGAGCGTCACGATCGACCGCAACGAGTGGGGCGTGAACGGGAACTTCGCCACCAAGCTCATGATCAGCCCGAAGGTGACCTTGCAGTTCACTATTGCCGCGAACCGGCGATCCCCGCGGAGCTGACCCGCCACGGGTGATCGGGCGCAGAGTGAGTCGGTCCGCGGGTAAGGTCATCCTTGATGATCGACCGACAGCGCCTGCTGGTTTGGTGGGGCGCCCTGCGCTACACGGCGTTCACGGGAACCGATGTCCCGCCGAAGCGGTCGGCGGGATTACGCAGGTTGCGCGGTCTCACGATCGTCGGGTTCGGTCTGTGGGCGGGTTTCATCACGTTCTCAACCGTTTCGACGTCGCCGGCCGCGAAAGTCTTCAACGTGGTCGTCACCGTGCTGCCCTGCCTGCTCGCGGTGCGTTCGCCGCTGTGGGGATGGCGCGCGCTGATCCTGGGCATCGTGCTCACCCCGTTCACGCTGCCCGGCATAGCCGGGACCTGGGGCTGGCCATGGGCACCGGGACTCGCGCTGACGGCGGTGATCGTCTTCTACCTCGTGGGGGAGAGCAACGACCAGGCGGAGCTGACCTGGGCGGCGCTGATCTCGTTGGGTGCCGTGTCACCCTTCCTCGACGACTGGCGTGACGCGGGACTGCTCGTGGTGCTGGGTGGCACAGTGTTCTTCGTCGGCAACACGGTGCGTCAGCGCAGGCTCGCCGAAGAAGCCCGCGTGGCACAGCAAGAACGCCGGCTCGCCGAAGAGACCCGGGCGGCGCTTTTGGAGGAACGCGCGGGTATCGCACGGGAACTCCACGACGTCGTCGCGCACCACATGTCCGTTCTGGCGTTGCGGGCGGATTCGGCGCGTTTCCGGTTCCCCGGTCCAGGCGGGGCCGACCGCGACGCCCAGATCTGGCGCGAGTTCGCGGACCTCGCGGGAACCGCTCGGGAAGGCTTGACCGAACTGCGCAGGCTGCTCGGTGTCCTTCGATCCGATGACCGTGCCCCACTGGTCGCCCCGCAGCCCGGGCTGGGCAAGGTGATCGAACTCGTCGAAGGGGTCAAGGCCGCCGGGACCCCCTGCGACCTCAAGCTGCGCGGTGACCTCGACGCCGTTCCGGTCGGGGTCGCGTTGTCAGTGTTCCGGATCGTGCAGGAAGCACTCAGCAACGCAATCCAGCACGCTCCCGGCGCGTCGATCTCCGTCGAACTCGTGACCGGGGAGAGTTCCGTTCGCGTGCGCATCGAGAACGGTCCTGGAGCCGGGCCGACGCGGACAGCGCAGGCAGGCAGTGGGCACGGCTTGGTGGGAATGCGGGAGCGGGCCGCTATGCTCGCGGCCGATCTTGAGGTGAGGGAGAAGCCAGACGGTGGTTTCCTGGTCGCCTTGACCGTTCCGCTCGATCGTGAGGGGCAACCGCAACCGTGATCTCGGTGGTCATCGCCGACGACCAGACCATGGTCAGGCAAAGTTTCCGTGCGGTGCTCGACGCGCAGCCCGACATGCGGGTGGTCGGGGAGGCCGCCGACGGAGCCACCGCCGTCGCCCTCTGCGCCGAACTCGAGCCGGACGTCGTCCTGATGGACGTGCGCATGCCCGAACTCGATGGTCTGGAGGCGACCCGGCGGATCGTGGCAGGACGGCACGAAGTCCGCGTCCTGATCCTCACCACCTTCGACATCGACGAATACGTGTTCGGCGGACTACGGGCCGGCGCCAGCGGTTTCCTGCTGAAGGACTCCCCACTGGACGATCTGGTCACCGCGGTCAGGGTGGTCTCCGCGGGCAACGCGCTCTTCGCCCCGACGATCACCAGGCGCCTGATCGGCGAGTTCACCCGCACCCACGCATCGGCGCACGCCTCACACGCGCTCGTGGCGGAGCTGACCGCACGTGAGACGGACGTGCTCCGGCTGATCGCGCGCGGACTTTCCAATACGGAGATCGCCGAAGCACTGGTGATCGCGGATCAGACGGCGAAATCCCATGTCAGCAGGGTTTTCGCCAAACTCGGGGTCCGGGACCGGGCGCAAGCGGTGATGGTCGCGTACGAGGCAGGGCTCGTCGTGCCGGGCAGCACGCCCTGATGGAGTGACGTGTTCGTGAAGGTGGCGGAGGGAGGTCGTGAGTGGCGATTCGGGTTCTAACCCGAATCGCCACTCACGACTCGGGTGGGCCCCTTTGCGTGAGCCCGCTCTCGCCGGATCCACCACGACAGGTTCGCCTTGTCCCGCTCTAACGGTGGAGCCGACCAGCAGTTACGAAGTCCGTGAAGATCCAACCAGCACGCACTGATACCGGGGTAGGGGTTCGGGCGAAGTCGGCTACCGGGGTAGCGGTGCCAAGACGGTTCCCCCGGGCGATGCCCACCGGGCGAAATCCGGAGATCGTTTCCCCATGCATCGCTCGAGAAGGCCGCGCGTGACACCGGCGCTGATCATCGTCGCCGCCGTGACGACCGTGCTCGCCGTGGTCGCGTTCATCTGGTGGATTTCGGATTGGCCGCTCGGCGTCGATTCCGCGGTCTACCGGGCAGGCGGGTTCGCCGTGGTCCACGGGGAGAGCCTCTATTCACCGTTGCGCGCTCTTCCCGACTGGGCACCGGAACTGCCGTTCACCTACCCACCGTTCGCCGCACTGCTCTTCACCACGCTGACCGTGCTGCCGCCCCAGTTGTGCTGGGGCCTGCTCGCCCTGGCCGCCGCCCCTTCCCTCTATTGCGCGCTGCGGCCGTTCGCGGACCGGGCGCACCTGCCAGTGCTGCTGGTCGGCGCGTTCGCGGTTCAGCCGGTATGGCAGACCATCGGCCTCGGCCAGATCAATCTCGTTCTGCTGGCCGTCGTGGTGACCGACATGCTTCTCCCGCGCGAGTCGCGTTATCGCGGGATCGCGATCGGGATCGTCGCGGCCGTCAAACTGATCCCGCTGATTTTCATCGTCCACCTCCTGGTGGTCAGGCGTACTGGTGACGCGGTACGCGCGTTCGCGGCGTTCCTGGGTGCGACGGCGTTCGCCATGGTCGTCCTGCCGGAAGACTCCGTGCGCTACTGGACCTCCGCGATCTTCAACGACCATTTCGCCGAAATGAAGGGCTGGGTAGGGAATCAGTCGTGGCAGGGATTCGTTGCGCGGACGTTGCCGGAAGGGCTGGCGGCCACGGTGGCGATCGTGGTGTTCGGGGTGGTTTGCGCGGCGCTGGCGATGTGGCTCGTCCGTCGTCTCCATCATGCGGGCGACGATCGCGCCGCACTGCTGGTCACGGCCGGATGTTCCCTGCTGCTCAGCCCGA
This sequence comes from Amycolatopsis sp. NPDC034160, assembly GCF_055575355.1. Classification (NCBI taxonomy): domain Bacteria; kingdom Bacillati; phylum Actinomycetota; class Actinomycetes; order Pseudonocardiales; family Pseudonocardiaceae; genus Amycolatopsis; species Amycolatopsis sp. NPDC034160. The sequence goes on from NZ_JBVISU010000026.1 coordinate 111,642, forward strand.
TTTCCTGGACACACCACTGGGTGTGGGTGATACCCGCCCTCGGGTGTCTCGCCGCCCGGGGACGCCGCGAGGTAGCGCTGGTGGTCGCCGTCCTGTTCACCGGATGGACGGTCGCCGTCGTGCCGGGCGGTGGTGGGGCCGAACGCGACTGGAACTTGGCGGAGGCGGTCGTCGGCAACGCGTATCCGATCGTTCTTCTCGTCGCGGTGCTCGTCGTGGCCACCGGACCCTCCCGGCGTATAACGGCATATACGTTGGGAGGGAGTGGGTCATTCGTCAGTGTTCGGCACATTTGCTCGACCCTCACGCGTGTAAAGCAAAAGAAACGCGAGGATGCCCGCGAGTCCGGCGACGCCGGTGTCGAACGCCGTCACGACCGGCCCGGTGATCATGAGAAGTCCCTTCAAGAGGGTGGGGAGTGGAGGGCAGCGCGCTGACGGTCGGTATGGCCTCGCAGGAGATCTCCACGGCGGGGTCTCCCGGCGGGTGATAGGGGAGGAGGGGGAGCCGGTCGATCCGCATCGCGAAGTACGCGGTCAGCGGCGGGATCGCGTCGTCCGGATCGAGGCGCATCGAGAACGCGAAGCAGCGCGTCCTGGAGGACCGGAAGTCGGCCGAACTCCCTGCCGCTCGCTGACTTCAGTCAAGTGTATAACGACCTATACCGCTGGGCCGACTTGAAAATCAAAGAATTCAAAACGAGAAACTGGCCAAGAAGCACGCAGAGAGTTTTTTGCAGCTCGGGAGTGGCAATGAGGCCCCGGTGCTGGGGCAGCGGTGTTCTCGCTGTATCGCGAAAGCCATTTTCGGGACACCACATGTCCCGAAAGTGGCTTTCGCGACATGGGCAGCAGCGGTGTGGGTCACGACAACTTCGCCTTACCTCCTCAAGTGGGCATCGAGCGGCTTTCGGCGACCAGCCCAGACCCGCCGCCGTGAAGGCCTCCTTCCCTGCTCTCAAGGTAGGGAAGGAGGCCTTCACGGCTACGTCACGGTTGTCTTGTCGCGAAACCATTGGTCGGCACCACTGCCACATTGAGGTTTTCTCAGTAGCGGCCTTGGTGTTCGAGTTGGGTGAGTACGAGGGCTGCTTTGATGATGGTGCCGATGTGGGTAGGGCTGAGGGTGATG
>NZ_JBVISU010000027.1:0-28383 GCF_055575355.1 Amycolatopsis sp. NPDC034160
CGAAAGCCACTTTCGGGACATCACATGTCCTGAAAGTGGCTTTCGCGACACGAGCAGCGGGCGTCGCCTTCGCGGGAACGCGCACCGCATAGGTGGCCGACCTTGACACCTTTGCCCACTAACCCTCTTTATCTTGAGAGGCAAGGCAAAGTTGGCATGCCCTGGCGTCAGGCTTGGTGTTGCGGAAGCGGTTTTCGCGACACCTCCTTGAGGGCTTGGGGAGGCTGGTCACCCCTGGCGGTGTGAGCAGGTAATCGGGAGGCGGCATGTCCCCAATGTGGCGTTGGAGACGGTCAGTGTCCCCAATGCGTCATTGGGGACATCCGGCCGCGGCGCGAGCCGACGTCGCTCGCAACACGACACCTTTGCCTTACCCCGCAATAACCCGAATCGCCCACGCGGGACCGCACTTCCAGCCGTAGGCCGGTGCTCAGTTGCCGGTGGCGCTGGGGAGCAGGGCGGGGCAGCCGTTGGTGACGTAGGCCGGGTCGTACTCGAAGTGCCACTTCTCGTTGTCGTAACGGCGGCACCAACCCAGCGCGCCACCGTTCTTGTCCACCCAGGACGCCGAATTCAGCGGCTGGATGTCGACGGCGATCCCCTTGACGTGCATGGACGTCTCCGGTTGCAGCGCCCACTTCTTGGCCTGCTCCACCGAACCGAACCGCTCGACGGCCTTGTCGAACTCGCGCTGCTGCTGTGCCCGGCTGCGTTTGCCGTCGTTCACGCAGAGCGTGATGTTCTGGGCTTTGGCCTTGGCGCGCAGGGCGTTCCACGCGTCGATCACGTCCGGGCGCATGCCGAAGGTCTCCTCGTCGACATAGCGTTTGTCGACGGCGCACGTCGGTCCCGTCTCGGGGCCCGGGACTTCTTCGAGGATCGCGAGCGGCTGCCCGGCCACCGGCTTGACGGCGAACGGCAGACCGCCGGTGGCCCCCAGCGTCACCATCGCGATCCCGACGAGTCCCAGCGCCACGAGCACGCTGATCACGGTCCTGCGGCTGGCGGTGAATGTGGTGGACACCACTCCGAAGTTACCGCGCGACCGGCAGGCCGCCAGGGTTTGTGACCTTCTTCCCAGAACGCCCTGACAGGCCAACCGAACCGGAAAACGGCTGGTGAGGGGTGGGCTCGTGAGGGATTCGGGTCGTTCTCACGACCCAAATCACTCACGACATCTTCGTTGGCCCGCGCCGCGCCAGGAGATCACCGCGCCAAGTGACCGAGCCAGCCGCCGAACCGCGTGATGTCCTCGGCACCGTCGATGGCTGAAGGCTCACAGACGAACCCGGACACCTCGCTCCCGTCGGCCAGCCGCACCTTCCCGATCGCCAGCGGCGCGGGGACGCCCGCCACGAACTCGCCGAACCCGGCGAGCGGCAGGTCCCACACCTCGGCCTCGATCGGTTCGCCGCCCGAGGTGACCCGGACGAGGCCGGGTTTGGGCGGCACGGTGTCCAGCGCGTAGAGCCGGTACTCGGCCGCCGTCGGCCCCGCCGCGACGAACCGGCCACCCCGCGAGGTCAGTTCGTGGTTCAGCGGCTGCCCGCGCAGATGAGCACCGACGACGGCGATCCGCGTCCGGCGCGGCACCAGCCGGGCGACGTCGGCAAGGATCCGGTCGGCGTACGCGGGGCCTACCAGCATCACCCCGAACGGCAGGCGGCCGACGGTTCCGGCGGGTATCGCCAGCGACGACAGGCCCAGCAGGTTGGTCGAGTTCGTGAACCGGCCGAGCCGCGCGTTCACGCCGAGCGGGTCGGCCTCGACTTCGGCGATCGTCGGATGCCCGGTCGTCGTCGGCGTCAGCAGGCAGTCCACAGTAGACAGAACGACCGCCGCCTCCCGCTTGAGGTCGTCGAGCGTCGCCAAGTCGGTGAACAGCCTGTGCGCCGGGATGTCCTTGGCCGCGCCGATGATCTGCCGCACGGCCGGATCGACCACGTCCGAGCGCGTGTCGATGAACTCGCCGACCGCCGAGTACCGCTCGGCCACGAAGGCGCCTTCGTACAGCAGACTCGCCGCGGCCAGGAATGCCGACATGTCGACAGGGATCAGTTCGGCGCCCGCGTCGCGGAACTCGTGAGCCGCCGCGGAAAACGCCTCGGCCCACCCGTCCCGCAGCGGGCCGAGGGCGTCCGGCACGCCGATCCGGACGGGACGGTTGACCACGGGAAGGTCCCGAGACTCGCTCAGGCAAGCGAACGCCGCCGTCGCCTCGTCGACCGTCCGCGCGAACACCGTCACGCAGTCGATGCTCGCGCAGGCGGGCACGACACCGGCCGTCGGCAGGAGTCCCCGCGTCGGCTTCAGGCCGACGATCCCGTTGAACGCCGCCGGAACGCGGCCGGATCCGGCGGTGTCCGTGCCCAGTGCCAGGTCCGCGATCCCGAGCGCCACCGCGACCGCCGAGCCCGAACTCGACCCGCCCGAAACGTACGCCGGATCGATCGCGTTCCGGACCGCGCCGTGCGGACTGCGGGTGCCGACCAGTCCGGTCGCGAACTGGTCGAGGTTGGTCGTGCCGAGGATCAGCGCCCCGGCCCCGCGCAGCCGCGCCACCACGGGCGCGTCCTCGTCCGGACGGTAGGCGTACTCGGGGCATCCCGCCGTCGTCGGCAGCCCGGCGACGTCGATGTTCCCCTTGACGGCGGCGAGTTTGCCGTACAGCGGCAAGGGTTCCCCCGCCGCGCGACGGGCGTCCAGCTTTTCGGCGTCGGCGAGCACGTCGGCCTCGGGGCGCAGATCGATCCAGATCTCGGGCCGGTCGACTCGCGCGATCCGGTGGTACGCGGCGCGTACCCGCTCCAGCACATTCATCCCGCGCTCCTTCCCAGAACCACCAGCGGAGTGCCGGGGGCCACTTGATCACCCGGAGAGACGAGAACTTCGACGACCTCCCCGACGGCGGGCGCCGGAATCCGCGCCTCGGTCTTCATCGCTTCGAGGATCACCAGCGTCTCCGCCGCGTCCACCTTTTTGCCCGGCTCGACGTCCACTCGCCACACCGTCGCGGCGAACGGCGCTTCGACGACGTGACCGCCGGGCGGGGCTTCGACCTTCGCGCTCGGGACCTTCGCGCCTACGGGCTCGGGACGAGGGTCGAATTCGCCCGCGGCCGCCCACGCCTGCCGTTCCGCCTCGAACGCCGCGCTCTGCTTCGCCCGGAACGTGGCGATGTCGGCGGCGTTGTCGGCGAGGAACCGTTCGTGGTCGGCCAAGGCGAATTCGCCGTCGCGGATGTCGAGTTCCAGTTCCCCCGCCGAGCTTCGCGCCCGCAGGTCCAGCAGTTCCTCGGCGGAAACGGGATACCACGAGATCCGGTCGAAGAACCGCAGCAACCAAGGCGAACCCGGCTCGAACGACCCGCGCTGCCGCCAGCCGCTCCACACCTGCACGGTCCGCCCGACGAACTGATAACCGCCGGGGCCTTCCATCCCGTAGATGCACAGGTACGAACCGCCGATGCCGACTGAGTTCTCCGCGGTCCACGTGCGCGCGGGATTGTACTTCGTGGTGACCAGCCGGTGCCGCGGGTCCAGGGGAGTGGCCACCGGGGCGCCGAGATAGACGTCACCGAGGCCCAGCACCAGGTATTCGGCGTCGAACACCGTCCGGTAGACGTCGTCCACACTGGACAGACCGTTGACCCGCCGGATGAACTCGATGTTCCACGGGCACCACGGCGCGTCGTCACGCACACCCGCCATGTACCGCTCGATCGCCTCGCGGGTCGCCGGGTCGTCCCAGGACAACGGCAGCCGCACGGTCCGGCTCGGCACCACGAGATCGGCGGTGCGCGGCAGATCGTGCTCCACCTCCTGGACGAGGCCGAGCAACTTCGAGACCGGCAGGACGTCCGGATCGACGTGCACCTGCAGCGACCGGATACCGGGCGTCAGGTCGACGACGCCGTCGAGTCCGTCGGTGGCCAGCCTGTCGGCCAGTGCGTGGACCCGCATCCGCAAGGCCAGGTCGAGCTTCATCGGGCCGTACTCGATCAGCAGGTTGTCGTCGCCGCTGCGCCGATAGGTGACCTCGGGGTTCTCGTCCGATGTGGACAGACGACCGAAGATCCCGCCGTCGTCGATCGGCTTCCGGCTCGCCTTGACCGCGGAGGCGGGGTCCGCCCGCAGCGCGCCCGCGTGCTCGATCGTGATTGGCACGAACCGCACGGTGTCGCCCGGCCGCAGCTGGCCGAGTTTCCAGCGCTGCCCGGTCACCACGGTCGCCGGGCAGACGAAGCCGCCGAGGCTCGGTCCGTCCGGGCCCAGCAGGATCGGCAGGTCGCCGGTGTAGTCGACGGCGCCGATCGCGTAGGGCGTGTCGTGGATGTTCGACGGGTGCAGTCCGGCCTCGCCGCCGTCCTCCCGGGCCCAGCGGGGACGCGGCCCGACGAGCCGGACACCGGTGCGCGCGGAGTTGAAATGCACTTCCCAGTCGGTGCCGTAGAAGGTTTCGACGTCGTCCGGGGTGAAGAACTCCGGAGCCGCGTGCGGCCCTTCGGACGCGCCGATCTCCCAGTGCGTCGCGAACACCGGACGTTCGGCCTCGGGAACCGCTCCCGTGACGGCGTTTTCCGGTTCCGGGCCGGGGGAGAGGACGTCGCCGGTCGTGAGCGCGCGTCCGCCGTGCCCGCCGAAACCGCCCAGGGTGAACGTCGCCGCGCTGCCCAGGAAACCCGGCACGTCGATCCCTCCGCGAACGAGGACGTACGCGCGGAGCCCGGCGGCTCCGGTGCCGACGTCGAGAACCCCGCCCGCGGGTACCTCGACCGGTGTCCACTGCGGAACGGTCTCGCCGTTCACGGTGACCGGTGACGGAGAACCCGTGACGCAAGCGATCGCGGCGTCGGTGAACTTCAGCGATACACCGTCCACAGTGCACTCGATCCCCGGCGTGCCTTCAGGATTGCCCAGCGCGCGATTACCCAGCCGCAGCGAGAGGTCGTCCATCGGCCCGCTCGGTGGCACGCCCACGTGCCAGAACCCCAGCCGCCCCGGCCATTCCTGCACGGTGGTCATGGTGCCGCCGCGCAGTACCTCGATCCGCGGTTCGGGATCGGTGATCGTGTCGAGCGTCGCGGTGTCGTGCGTGACTTCCCGCAGCCTGGCGTCCGCGGTGACCGCGCGCAGTTGCCCGAGGTTCGTGCGGACGCCGTCGACCCGGCTTTCCGTGAGCGCGGTGCCCAACGTGGCCAGCGCCTCGGCCCGGTCCGCGCCGACGGTGATCACCTTGGCCAGCAAGGGGTCGTAGTGGGTGGTCACCGTCGTCCCGGCTTCGACCCAGGTGTCGACGCGGACCCCGGCGGGGAAGTCGGCGCGGGTCAGCAGACCGGCGCTCGGCCGGTGTCCGGCGGCGGGATCTTCGGCGTAGACCCGGGCTTCGACCGCGTGCCCGCGTGGTTCCGGTGGGGTGGCGAACATCCCGGTGTCGCCGTCGGCGAGCCGAAGCATCCACGAGACCAGATCGATCCCGTAGACCGCTTCGGTGACCGGATGTTCGACCTGAAGCCGCGTGTTCACTTCGAGGAAGGCGGCCTCTTCCCGGTCCGGGTCGTAGATGAACTCGACCGTGCCCGCCGACCGGTAGCACACCGACGCGCAGAGATCGACGGCCGCCGAGACCAGTTTCTCCCGTGCCGCTTCGGAAAGCCCCGGGGCGGGACATTCTTCGAGCACCTTCTGGTTGCGCCGCTGCAGGGTGCAGTCCCGCGTGCCCAGCGCCAGCACCTCACCCGTACCGTCGCCGAACACCTGGACCTCGACGTGCCGGGCGCGGGTCACCAGCCGTTCGAGGAACACGCCCGAGGTCGAGAAACTCTTCGCCGCGATGCTCTGGACGGCGTCCCACGCTTCCCGCAGTTCTCCGGCCGAAGCGCAGGCGCGCATGCCGATCCCGCCGCCACCGCCAGTGGCCTTGAGCATCACCGGGTAGCCGATCTCGGCGGCCGCGGCTTCGGCGTCGGCGAGCGTGTCCAGCAGCCCCGTACCCGGCAGCAGTGGGACACCGGCGTCGACGGCTTTGTCGCGGGCGGTGTGCTTGCTGCCGAACACCTCCAGCTGATCGGCGGTGGGCCCGGCGAACCGGATCCCGGCCGCTTCCACCGTCCTGGCGAAAGCGGTGTCCTCGGACAGGAAACCGTAGCCGGGGTGGATCGTGTCCGCTCCGGTCTTCAGCGCGGCCTCGATGATGGCGTCGCCGAGGAGGTAACTCTCCCTCGCCGGTGCCGGACCGAGCCGGACGGCTTCGTCGGCAAGCCGTACGTGCGTGGCCGTACGGTCGGCGTCGGAGTAGACGGCGACCGTCGGAATGCCCATCTCCTTGGCGGTCCGGAGGATCCGGACCGCGATTTCCCCCCGGTTGGCGACGAGCAGCTTCACTCGCCACCGCCGGTGACGATCATCCGGACCGGCGTCGGGTCGAACCCGTTGCAGGGGTTGTTGATCTGCGGGCAGTTCGACACCAGGACCAGGACGTCGGTTTCGGCGCGGAGCTTGACTTCGAGACCGGGCGCGGAGATGCCGTCGACGATGCCGAGCGTGCCGTCCTGTTCGACCGGGACGTTCATGTACCAGTTGACGTTGCTGACCAGATCCCGTTTGCCCAGGCCCCATTTCGCGCTCTCGGTGAGGAAGTTCTCCACGCAGGCGTGCTGATAGCGCGTGTGCTGGCCGTACCGGAGGCTGTTCGACTCCTTGCTGCACGCGCCGCCGATGGTGTCGTGCCGCCCGCAGGTGTCCTCGACGACGGTCAGCAGCGGCGCGCCCTCGCCGGTGCGCAGCACACTGCCGGTGGTGAGGAAGATGTTGCGCTGCGCGGCGATCGTGGCAGCCGCGCTGTACCGCTTGGCCGGGTCGGCGGCGTCGTAGCAGAGGAAGTCGACGGCCTGGTTGCCGCCGAGGTCGATGATGGCCAGCGTCTCACCGCGCCGGAGCACGGTGGAGTACGGGGCCCGCGCGGCGACCTCGGTGTCGGAGACGATCGTCGTGGTCATGCGATCCCCCTGGCGGTGAGGTAGTCGGCGGTGTTCTCGAAGGCACGCTGGGCTTCCGGCGTCGCCGTCCACTCAGGACTGTCCGGTGTGGAGGGAGCGCCGCGCTGCGCGAGGACGCGCAGCGGGGTGACCGTGTAGTCCGGGCGCGGGTCGAGCGGATGCGCCACGTTGGCGATCAGGACGACGACCGGGAGTTCGGTGCGCAGGACCACGGATTTACCCGGTCCGGCCGAGCCGGTGAACGTCAGCCCGCCGTCGGCTTCCACGTGGACGCCCTGGAAGAGGGACAGGCTCGGCGGCAGATCGCGCGAAGTGAGCCCGTGTTTCGCCGCGGCGAGAGTGAACAGCGCGTTCCCCGACGGCGAACCGCCTGGTGGACTGCCGTCGCCGTATCGCTCGACGTTGCCGTCCACAGTGGACGTCCCGCACAGGGCATCGTGCTTGCCGCTCTCGTCGGTGACGACCGTCGCCAGCACGCGGGCCTGATCGGACAGCAGCGCCATCGCTTCGCCGAGATAGGCGTTCCACTGGACCTTCACCGTGTCCGCGACGTTCAGCCGCTCCCACGGCTGGTCGGCGTTGAACAGCAGCAGATGCGCGCAGGCGTCGCCCTCGACGTCGGTCAATCGCAGCTCGGTGCCCCGGGCCAGCACCTTGTGCGTGTAGCCACCACCGGCGACGGTCTCGGCCCAGACCAGTTTCGCCGGGTCGATCCCGGGCGGCGGATCCGGCCAGGTGGACGCCGGGATGGCAGGCATCGCTTCGGTCACCGTGCCCGCCTGGGCGCGGGCGTGGTCGCGAGCGCCGTACGTGGTCGATGTCGTGCTCATGGAACCTTCCTTCAGGTCGCGGGGACGGGAACCGTGGTGAGCGCGGAGCGGCGGCGCCAGCAGAGGTAGCCGGTGAGCAGCGCGGCGCCGACGAACTCGATCGGGAACAACAGGACCCAGACGGAGCCGGTGCCCGCCAGGTCGTAGATCGCGGCTCGTGGCCAGGCGATGTTGACGATCATCATCGCGCCGTACCCTACTGCCGCGACGTTGACCGGAATAGCCCATCGTCCCAGGGAGAAATGGCCTGGTTCGGCGGTGAACCGGCCCTGGCGGCGCCTCAGGAGCAGCGGTCCGGTCACCAGGAGGTAGGCGAGGTAGACCACGACCACCGAAGTCCCGGTGATGGTGCTGAAAATGGTCGGATTCCCCAGGTTCACCAGCAGGAGGCCGATGGCGAGCGCCCCGGACAGGAGCGCGGGCGCGATCGGCGTGCCGGTGCGGGAGTTGACCGCGGAAAGCCGCTCGGCGCCGGGAAGCGCGCCGTCGCGGGCCATCGCGTAGATCAGCCGGACGGTGCCGGTCTGGATGGTCAGGGTGCAGACGACGACCGCGATCGCGACGTCGGCGAGGAAGATCCGGCCGAGGGTGTCGCCGAAGACGGCCGTGATCACGTACGGCAGGCCCTTCCCGGTCAGCTGTCCGTCGGTCAGGCTCGGCGCCGCCATCAGGGCGGTGAGGACGACCGCCAGCCCGCCGAGCCCGGAGATCAAAAGCGCGCGGAGCACGGCGCGCGGTGCGGTACGGCGCGCGTCCTTGGTCTCCTCGGCGACCGAAGCGGCGGTGTCGAAACCGTAGAGGACGTACGCGGCCATGAGCGCGGAAGCGAGGACTCCGCTTACGCCCGGGTTTTCGCCCGCGGGCTGGAGTACGGCCTGCGGACCGCGGACGGCGAACAACGCCAGACCGGTGATCAGCACCAGGACGCCGACGAGTTCGGCCGCGACCCCGACGTCGTTGATGCGTGCCATGAGCCGCACGCCACCGGCGTTGACCGCCGTGGTGAAGACGATCAGCAGGGCGCCGAGCAGGACCGCGTTGGTGGCCCCGGTCGGCGACGTGACCGCCGGGTCACCGCCGACGAGCTGGAAGCCGCCCCAGACCGAGGGGAGCACCACCTGCAGCGCGATCGCGGCCGCGGCGAGTGCGACGACACAGCCCACCAGCATCATCCAGCCCGCGAGCCAGCCCGCGAATCCCGGCGACAGGTGTTTCGCCCACTGGTAAACGGATCCGGCCAGCGGGAAACGGGCGGCGAGTTCGGCGAAGTTGAGCGCGACGAGCAGTTGGCCGGCGAGCACCAGTGGCCACGTCCAGAAGAACAGCGTGTCCCCGAAGGAATAGCCGAAGGCGAACAGCTGGAACACCGTGGTCAGGATGGAAACGAAGGAAAATCCGGCGGCGAAGGCCGAGAAACCGCCGAGCGTCCGACGGAGTTCTTGGCGATACCCGAAGGCGGAAAGGTCTTCGGAGGGCATTGCGAGGGCTCCTGTCTGAAGGGCCGAATTTCGATCGGCTGACCGAAATTAAGGGCATGCGGGGTCCTTTTCATCTCCGCCTGGTAAGTGCGGTGTTAACAGATACCGGATTCGGTAACCTGAGCCGACCGCCGGACGTAACAAAGATCGCCGCGAAGAAATGGCAGGATCGGATAGATGACGAAAACGACCGGGGTGGGCAGACCGAGGGCCAGCGGCGCGGCGGCGAGCAAGCGGGAGGCGCGGCTCGCGGTACTGGACGCGGCGGGGGAGCTGTTCACCGGCGCCGGATACGCGGCGACGACCACGCGGGCCATCGCCGAACGCGCCGGCCTGCGCCAGGCGTCGCTCTACTACCACTTTCCGTCCAAAGAGGACATTCTCGCGGCACTGCTGGAGGACACCGTCCGGCCGTCGCTCGACGTCGCGGGCGAGCTGTCGGCCGTGCACGCGCCGATCGGCGTCCGGCTGTGGGCGCTCGCCTACGCGGACATCCACCTGCTCGGCAGCGCGCGGCACAACCTCGGCGCCCTGTACCTGCTCCCGGAGATCTCCTCGCCGAGGCTGGCGCGGTTCCGGGCCGAGCGGGCGGAACTCAAACGCGTCTACGGCGCCCTCGTCACGGCGGCCGGGGTCCCCGGAGACCTCGCGGGCATCCGGACCGACCTGGTGTTCGGGCTCGTCGAGAGCATCGCGATCGTCCGGCGCGACCGCCCGGACCTGGACGTCGAAGCGCACGCCGTCGAAGGCGCGGACAGCGTCCTGAGGCTCGCCGGTCTCGGGGAACCGGACGCCGGTCTGCGCACTTCCGCGCGGGGCTTGCTGGGGGACTGAGGGGGAGGGCTTCGGTGAGTAGGGAGGGGTCCGGTGGGTTGTGAGTGGCGATTCGGGTTAGAACCCGAATCGCCACTCACGACCACCTGGACCGGCCGTCCACCGTGAGCTTTCGGCCGGTGGCAGGGTCAGGCGGCGGCGGTCGCGTGCAGTGCCTTGCTCAGCGCCGCCGCGGTCAGCTCGATCTGCCACGGCCGGGCGCCGCCGTCGTGAAGGGTCTCGGCGACCGAGTCCTCGCTCAGGTCGGCGGGCGGACGCCAGCAGGTGCGGCGCACGAGTTCCGGCAGCAGCAGGTTCTCCACCGGCAGCTTGCGCTCCTCGGCGATCGCGGCCAGTGCGGCGCGGGCGGCCGAAAGCCGGGCGGCGGCGTCGGGATCCTTGTCGGACCAGCGGTTCACCGGCGGCGGGCCGTCGGTCTGCTGGGCAGGGGTCGGCAGCTCGTCGGCCGGGAGCGAGCGGGCGTTCTGCAGATGCCGCAGCCAGCTCGCGGTGTACTTGCGCTGGACCCGGCCGCTGAACACCGGGAGCGCCTGCAGTTGGTCGACGGTCTTCGGGTCCGCGGTGACGGCGTTGATGATCGCGCTGTCGGGCAGGATCCGGCTCGGCGCCCGATCGCGTTTGCGGGCGAGTTCGTCCCGGGCCTGCCACAGCTCGCGCACCGCGGCGAGGCCGCGGGCGCTGCGGATCTTGTGCACCCCCGACGTCCGGCGCCACGGCTCGGCCCGGGGGGCGGGCGGCGGCGCGGTGCGGACGGCCTCGAATTCCTGCTGGGCCCATTCGAGCTTGCCCTGGGCGGCGAGGTCGGCTTCGAGCTTCTCGCGCAGCTCGATGAGCAGCTCGACGTCGAGGGCGGCGTAGTTGAGCCAGTCGACCGGGAGCGGGCGCTTCGACCAGTCGGCGGCGCTGTGCCCCTTCTCCAGCTGGTAGCCGAGGAGGAGTTCGACGAGGGTGCCGAGGGCGACCCGCTCGTACCCGGCGAGACGTCCGGCGAGTTCGGTGTCGAACAGGCTCTTCGGGCGCAGGTCGAGTTCGGCGAGGCACGGCAGGTCCTGAGAGGCCGCGTGCAGCACCCATTCGGCGTTGTTGAGCACTTCCGCGAGGGGTTCGAGCTGCCCTTCGAGCGGAATGGGGTCGATGAGGAAAGAGCCGGCACCTTCGCGGCGCAGCTGCACCAGATAGGCCTTGGGCCAGTACCGGTAGCCGGACGCGCGTTCGGTGTCCACCGCGATGGCCCCGCTGCCGCCCGCGATCTTCGCGCAGGCTTCGGCGAGGGCGGTCGCGTCGGCGATCACCGGTGGAGTGCCCTCGGAGGGCTCGCGTAGCAGAACCGGTGCACCGGGTGCTTCGGTGCCGGTCGTCGAGTCCGCCTCTGGTGCTCCTGGTCGGTCGCCTTCCATAGGTGAAGACCCTACGGGACGAGCGGACCGCGCCTGGTCCGCCCGCCCCGCAGGGCAGTTCGCCTTTGTCAGCGGATCACGCCGGCACGCATGGCCAGCGCCACCATCTGAGCCCGGTCGCCCGTGCCGAGCTTGCGCCCGATGCGGGAGAGGTGAGACTTCACGGTGAGAGCGGAGAGGCTGAGTTCCTCGCCGATCTCCTTGTTGGACTGGCCGTCGGCGACGAGCTGCAGCACCTCGACCTCGCGCGCCGAAAGCTCGCGCGGGGTGTTGTCGGTGCCGGCGACTCGGGTGCCGGTGGCCAGGACCGGTGCGACGCTCGGGTCCGCGTAGACGCCGCCCTCGAGCACCCTGCGGACGCCGTCGGTCACTACGACCGGCGATGCCGACTTGAGCAGGTATGCCTGGGCGCCGGCCTGGAACGCCGACCTGACCGCGTACGGGTCGTCTGATGAAGCGAGCACCACTACTCGAGGCCAGCCCTGGCTACGGAGTTCCGTAACCAGTTCGATGCCGCTGCCATCCGGCAGTCCGAGATCGAGGATCGCCAGATCACAAGGCCCAGTGGCCTGTGCTCGCGCCCTCGCCTCGGCCACCGTGGCGGCCTCGTGGACGGTGCCCGCACCCATCTGTGCGAGTCTTGCTGAGATTGCCTCCCTCAACAGCGGGTGGTCATCGACCACCAACACGGAAAAAAGCTCTTCCCGCGGGTGCGGAACCATGCTCGCCGGCAATGAACCGGCTGGCGTGGATCGGACGGCCTGAGAAATGCCGACGGTAGCCACGTCACTACCTCCCTGGAGTCGGTCGTGCCCCCCGACCGGCACCGGGACTTTCGGCCGTTCAGCCGCGCCAGCTTTAGACCGAAAGTGGTGTCGTCGATGGCACTGTAGCCGCCCTGAGGCCTTCGCGGGGGGATCGAACGGGTATCTATCCCAAACCAGCAGTTACTCAGGGAGTTCGTAGTAACACGATCGGGCTAGTACACAGCCGGTGGCTAACACATCGCCAAATGAACGCGATGGACTTCAGTTACCGGGGCTCAACCGACTGTGCAGATGGGGCGTGCACCTGCCGGTGCCTCTTCCCGGTACCGCCGGACGGCGGTGCGGCGGAGCGCGAAATGTCCCTCCGGCATGCGGCTTGATCAACTTCGCGGAGCGTCATGATCGCTTCGCTCGGTGACCGTGATGGTAACGCTCCGGAGGCGACTCGGGGTGTTCCGAGGGTCGTTTCCCGCCCGCTTGATCTTGTTGCGGTCAGTGACACTGTGGGTAGCACGAACGAGGTGGTCCAGACCTCTGCTCGGCCCGCTCTTCGCTGGTCGGGGCTGGTCTAGTCCAGATGGCCCTGTAGGCGGTCTCGACGGCGTACAGACGCTCTCGGGGTCCCGCGTACGGCGTAAGCGAAGGCGTCTGCGGGCGCTTCGCGGGGGCTCGCGAGTACATGAAGGCCCCCTTGCTTGCGCTAGACGCAATGAAGGGGTCCTTCACGTACCTGGACGGTGGGTGGCGCGGCGGGAGCAAGGGACCTTTAGTATCGCCAGCTTTCCTAGCGGCGCTAACTGACCCCGGATCGCAAAATAACCCGAATGCTATGTCTCGATTAGTGGGATTCCGGCGTGTCGGAGTCGGTGAGTGGCCGCTCCCGACCACACACGCTCGCACGAAGTACAGGATGGCCTCCTTCCTTGCGCTAGGCGCAGTGAAGGGGGCCTTCATGTACTGGGGAAGGTGTGAAGGTCGAGTTTCCTCGGCTGAGCCGCGTGAAGGGGTCCTTCACGCGCCGTCGTTGTGGCTGGTGGTGCTGCTGAGGCTTGTGGTGGCATTCCGGGACGGGTGAGGGGAACTTTGAGGACTAGGGAGTCCTTCGCGGCCCGACTCGCCAGAACCCGAATCGCCTCTCACGACCACGCGGACCCACACCAGTCACGCCAGCCACATGAGCACCACGCGCCCGAACGGAGACGAAGGAAGGGTCAGGAGGACTGGCGCTGCCCGAAGAGGGTCACGCCCACCGGAGGCAGCCCGACGACGCTCGCCATCACCTGACAGAAGGCCTGCCCGTGCGGCCGCAGCGCGGCGTCGGTCGGCGTCCAGGACGCCCGCAGTTCCAGATCGTCGGTGCGCGCGGGGCCGGAGATGTCGCCGAAGCGGGCCGACGACGTCTCGGTGACCGTGCCGCCCAGAGCCGTCCACTCCGCGCCGGAGCTTTCCAGCGCGTCGGTCAGCCACGACCAGCCCACGGCGGGCAAGAACGGATCGGTCGCCAGTTCCCGGTCGAGTTCCGCGCGGACGTACATGACCAGCCGCAGGACGCCGTCCCAGCCTTCCTGGCCATCCGGATCGTGCAGCAGCACCAGCCGTCCCGACGCCAGCACGTCCGCGGGCCCTTCCACCTCGCAGCTCACCGCGTACGACCACGGCGCGAGGCGCTGCGGCGGGCGCATCGTCTCCAGCTGCACTTCGGGACGGGGCCGGACCGATTGCAACGCCGCGACGGCTTCACGGAAGAGATCGGGTACTGACGTCATCGCGGTCACCAACCGACTGTAGGACGCGATAGTCCGGTTCGGGGCGCAGACGCGCCGAGAGCAGGGCCGCTGAGCGCCCATGGCACCATGAACCGTGATGTCTCCTTCAGCTGCTTCTCCCGCGCAAATCGTCCCGGCGGCCCGTCGCGCCCTGCCCGGCGCGCCGTTCCTGGCCGCCGCGCGCGGCGAACGCCCGGCCCATACCCCCGTGTGGTTCATGCGCCAGGCGGGCCGGTCGCTGCCCGAGTACCGGGCACTGCGCGAGGGCACCTCGATGTTCGAAGCCTGCTTCGACCCCGAGATGCTCGCGGAGATCACCCTTCAGCCGATCCGCCGTCACGGCGTCGACGCCGCCATTCTCTTCAGTGACATCGTCGTCCCGCTCAAGGCGGCGGGTCTCGACATCGACATCGTCGCGGGCACCGGCCCGGTCGTGGCGTCGCCGATCCGTGACGCCGCGGGCGTGCGGGCGCTGCCGGTCCTCGACCCGGAGCAGGTGGAACAGGTCGCCGAGGGGATCCGGCTGCTGGTCGGGTCGCTCGGCGAGACGCCGCTGATCGGGTTCGCGGGCGCGCCGTTCACCCTGGCCTCCTATCTCATCGAGGGCGGGCCGAGCCGCAACCACGAGCACACCAAGGCGCTCATGCACTCCGAACCGGAGCTGTGGCATGAGCTGGCCGGTCGCCTGGCGGACATGGCGATCACCTTCCTGTCCGCGCAACTGGACGCCGGGGCCGACGCGATCCAGCTATTCGACTCGTGGGCGGGCGCGCTCTCGGAGCGGGACTACCGCGAGTTCGTCCTGCCGCATTCGGCGAAGGTGCTGTCCGCGGTCGCCGCGTACGGCGTGCCGCGGATCCACTTCGGTGTCGGCACCGGCGAGCTGCTGGTGGCCATGCGCGACGCGGGCGCCGACGTGGTCGGCGTCGACTGGCGCATCCCGCTCGACGAAGCCGTCCGGCGGCTCGGTGGCGGGGTCGTGCAGGGCAACCTCGACCCGGCGCTGCTGCACGCGTCCTGGCCGGTGCTCGAGGCCGAGGTCCGGCGCATTCACGCCGAGGGCCGCGCGGCCGACGGTCACATCTTCAACCTCGGCCACGGCGTGCTGCCCGGGGTCGACCCCGACGTACTGACGCGCGTGGTCGGGCTGGTGCACGAGCTTCAGCCGTGAGCACGGTCGCCGTCGTCGGTGGCGGTATCTCGGGACTGACCGCGGCGTACCGGCTGCGGACGCTGCTCGGCGAAGACGCCAGGATCGTCGTCTTCGAGGCGACGGGGTCACTCGGCGGGAAGCTCCGCACGGTCGAGCTCGCCGGTGAACGCTACGACGTCGGCGCGGAGGCCTTCCTCGCCCGCCGTCCCGAGGCGCTCGCCCTGGTCCGCGAGGTCGGGCTGGGCGAAAACCTCGTCCACCCCACCCAGGCCCGCGCCAAGATCCACGCCGGTGGTTCCGTGCTCGGCCTGCCGCCGGGCACGGTCATGGGTGTGCCGGCCTCGGCCGACGCGGTCGCGGGGGTGCTGTCGGAGAAGGGGCGCGCCCTGGTCGAGGCCGAGGCTTCGTTGTCTCCGCTGGAACTGCCCGCCGGTGACGTGCCGCTCGGCCCGCTGCTGCGCGAGCGCTTCGGCGACGAACTGGTCGACAGGCTCGTCGATCCGCTGCTCGGCGGCGTCTACGCCGGGGGAGCGGACGGGCTCGGGCTGCGCGCGACCATGCCCGGTCTCGCGTCCGCGATCGATCGCGGCGCCCGCTCGCTCACCGAAGGCGCCGCGTCGCTCATGCCCGCCTCGCCGAGCACGGCGCCGGTCTTCGGCACCCTGCTGGGCGGGCTCGGCACGCTGATCGCCCGGCTCGCGGAGCTGTCCCGCGCCGAGATCCGGACCGGGACCACCGTGACGGCGCTCGAACGCTCCGCCACCGGCTGGAAGGTCGACGACCTCGACGCCGACTCCGTTCTTCTCGCCGTCCCGGCGCCTTCGGCCCGACGGCTGCTCGACGGGGTCGCAGGAGTGGCCTCGTCGGTGTTCGCCAAGGTCGAGCTCGCGTCGATGGCGGTGGTCGCGCTCGCGCTTCCGCCCGGGACCGCGTTGCCGGAGTCGTCCGGAGTGCTGATCGGCGCGGGGGAGCGGGACGCGGCCGGGAAGCCGTTCGCCGCCAAGGCCTTCACCTTCTCCTCCCGCAAGTGGGCGCAGTACGGCGAAGGCCCGGTGCTGGTGCGTGGCTCGGTCGGCCGCTTCGGCGAACCGGGAGCACTGCACGCCGACGACGACGAACTCGTCCGCGTGGTCCGCGACGATCTGGCGCGGCTGGCCGGGGTCACCGCCGAACCGATCGACACCCTGGTGACCCGCTGGGGCGGTGGGCTCCCGCAGTACGGCACGGGGCATCTCGTACGCGTCGAGCGGATCGAACGCGCTGTCGCGGCCGTGCCGGGGCTCGCCGTGGCGGGAGCGACGCTGCACGGCGTCGGCCTCCCGGCGTGTATCGCCACCGCCGACGCGGCCGCCCGCCGCATCGCCGGGATCACACCGACCCACGAAGGCTCCTGAGCACCGGCAGTGCCAAGATGGCGGTATGGCGCGGCTGAACTACAACGAGCTCAATGACACCATCCGCTACACCGCCTGGTCGGTGTTCCGGGCCGAGCAGGGCAAGCTCGGTGACGACCGCGCGCGGGCGACCGCGGAGACCACCGAGTACCTCGACGCGCTGGAGGCCAAGGGCGTCGTCGTCCGCGGTGTCTACGACCTCTCGGGGCTGCGGGCCGACGCCGACTACATGGTCTGGTGGCACGCCGAGGAGATCGAGCAGGTCCAGGCTGCTTACAGCGGTTTCCGGCACACGCCGCTCGGCCGCGCCTCGGTGCCGGTGTGGAGCCAGGTCGCGCTGCACCGCCCGGCGGAGTTCAACAAGAGCCACATCCCGGCGTTCCTCGCCGGTGAAGAGGCCCGCAAGTTCATCTGCGTCTACCCGTTCGTGCGGTCCTACGAGTGGTACCTGCTGCCCGACGACGAGCGCCGCAAGATGCTCGCCGACCACGGCAAGGAGGCCCGCGACTACCCGGACGTCCGCGCCAACACGGTCGCGTCGTTCGCGCTGGGCGACTACGAGTGGATCCTGGCCTTCGAGGCCGACGAACTGCACCGCATCGTCGACCTGATGCGCCACCTGCGCGGCACCGAGGCCCGCCTCCACGTGCGCGAGGAGATCCCGTTCTACACCGGGACGAAGGTGGCCCCCGCCGAACTGATCGCCCTCCTGCCCTAGTGAACGCGCTAGTGGACGCCAGCGTCTGGACCACGCTCACCGGCGAGACGCTCGCCGAAGACGCCGTCGAGGTCACCGGTCCCGAGTCCGTGCTGCCGGGGACCTTCCGGGTCGAGGAGGCGGCGACGTCGAGTATCGCCGCGGCGACGCTGGCGGCCGGGGAACTGTTGCGGGTGCGGGGAATCGAGCCCGGCCGGGTCTCGGTCGACACCCGGCACGCCGCGGCCTCGTTCCACAGCGAGCAGTACATCCGCGTCGACGGGGAGCCGGTGCCGTTCAGCGCGCCGCTGTCCGGCGACTACCGCGCGAACGACGGCTGGGTGCGGCTGCACTGCAACTACCCGCGTCACGTCTCCGCCGTGTGCTGGGGCCTCGGCGTGCCCGCGACCCGCGCGGCGTTCGAGAAGGTCGTCGCGGCCAAGTCGAAGTACGAGGTCGAGTCCGCGGTGATCGGCGCCGGCGGTGCCGCGGCCGTGCTGCGCTCCCGCGAGGAGTGGCTGGCGCACAAGCAAGGGCAGGCGTCGTTCGCGCTGCCGGTCGCCGAGATCCGGCCACTCGGCCCGTCGGAACCCCGGCGGCTCTTCGAGTCCGACCGGCCGATGGGCGGCGTGCGGGTCCTGGAACTGACGCACGTCATCGCCGGACCGGTCGCGGGCCGGGTGCTCGCCGCGCACGGCGCGACCGTGCTGCACGTCGGTTCCGCGAACTTGCCGACCGTACCGCCGCTGGCGGTCGACACGGGGATGGGCAAGCGGTCGGCGTACGTCGATCTGGAGTCCGAGGCAGGCCGCGCGCGGCTGCGGAAGCTGATCGCCCGCGCCGACGTCGTCCTGCAGGGTTTCCGGCCGGGATCGCTGGTGGCCAAGGGTTTCTCGCCGGAGACCCTCGCCGAACTCCACCCGGGGATCGTGGTCGCGGACCTGTCGGCCTACGGGTGGGAAGGGCCGTGGGCGCGCAGGCGCGGGTTCGACAGCCTGGTGCAGATGGCGACGGGGATCGCCGACGAAGGCGGGAAGGCCGCCGGGCTCGACGGCCCGGGACCGCTGCCGGTGCAGGCGCTCGACCACGCCACCGGCTGGCTCACCGCGGCGGCGATCATGACCGCCCTGCGCCGGGCGATGACCGAGGGCGGCAGCTGGCACGTCCGTACCTCGCTGGCCGGCACCGGGCAGTGGCTGCACTCGTTGGGGCGCAAGGAACCCGGCCCCTCAGGCTTCGACGGGACAGAGTGGCTGCAGGACGTCGACAGCCAGCTCGGACGGCTGACCCGGGTCAGGATGCCCGGTGTGCTGCCCGGGGCGAATCCACAGTGGACAGAAGCGACGCACGTGCCGGGCAGCGACCCGGCGTCGTGGAACAACACCGGTGTCTGACTGACCTGCCGGCGCGCTCACTGGAAGTCTCAAGCCAGGAAAGGTCGTGAAGGCCTCCTTCCCTACCTTGAGCGTAGGGAAGGAGGCCTTCACTACCCCGGCCTCTTCCGCCGCACCCGTCACGAACCGCGCCGTAGCCATTTCGCCAAGCGCCCAGGGGGCTTCGGCACCTCGCCGCGCTCCACGAGCCACGTACCGAAAGCGTCCGCGTAGGCCCTCGCGCGGAGGGTGTCGGTCTTCGGGTGGCTCGCCGCGTACTCGCGGAACAGCGTCCCGAACCGGTCACCGAGGGCTTCCGAGAGGTCGGGCCGCAGGTAGGCGACCAGCCTGCTTTGCTTGTTCCGCAAGACGTTCGCTTCGATACGGAGCCTGTCCGCGGCGAAGCCCGCCGGGGCCTCACCCCCGGCGAGGAGAGCCTTGAGCAGTTCGGCCTGCCGCGCGGCGAGCCGATCCCGGGGCGAAGTCACGGCCAGACCGCTTCCCGCAGCGCGGCCAGTTCGGCCGCCAGTTCGCTGTCGGGCGGGTAGTCGTCGTCGCGTTCCAGCAGGACACCGGGCGGATCGGTGCGCCGCCGCAGTTCGCGCAGCAACTCCAGCACCTCCGGGACCACCGGATGGGCGTGCGTGTCGTGGTAGACACCGTCGCGTTCCACGCCGCCCGCCATATGCGTGTACGCCAGCCGCTCCCACGGGATCTCGTCGAGGAACCGTTCGGGATCGGTGCCGAGGTTGCGGGCGTTGGCGTACAGGTTGGCGACGTCGACGATCAGCAGGCAGCCGGTCCGCTCCGTCAGCTCCCGCAGGAACTCCGACTCGGTGAACTCCGCCTCCGGCCACTCCAGCACCGCCGCGATGTTCTCCAGCGCGAATGGGACGTCCACAATGGACTGAGTCAGTTTGACGTTGTCCACCAGGACCTCAAGCGCCTCCCGCGTGCGGGGGAGCGGCATCAGATGCCCCGAGTCGAGGCCGCCCGCGCGCACGAAGCACACATGGTCGCTGGCCATCGGAGCGCCGAGCTCGCGGGTGATCTCCGCGAGCTGCTCGACGCGTGCGGTGTCCAGCGGTTCGGCCCCGCCCAGCGACAGGGAGACGGCGTGCGGCAGGACCGGGATTCCCTTGTCGCGCAAAGCGATCAGGGTTTCGGGAAGGTGCCCGGCGTGCAGGTTCTCGGCGACGACCTCGACCCAGTCGACACCGGGCAGCCGCGCGATCGACAGGTCCAGCTCGTGCCGCCAGCCGATGCCGATCCCGAGGCGGCCAGGCCCGTCAGCCGCCACAGCCGCCGCCTCCGCAGGAACTCCCGCCACCACCGCCGCTGCTGCACGAGCTCCCGCCGCCAGTGCTGCACGTGGAGCCGCCGCCGGACGAACCACCGCCGAAGCCACCGGAGACCGGAGGCGGGATCAGCGCCGCGCTCAGTTCCTCGTCGGGGTAATAGGCGAGACCGCCGAACGCGACCGCCGCGGCGGCCCCGCCGAGCAGGGCGCCGCCCATCATCGCGCCACCACTCGTGCCGCCCACCGCGGTCGTGTCGGGGACTCCGCGCTTGCGCTCCCGGCCGTGGGCGGACCTGGCCCGGTGGAGGACCCGGTCGCCCTCGCCGGTCGGGCGTGGGCCTGACCGCTTGTTCTTGACCGCCCGGGCGACCAGCGTCGCGAATCCGGCCGCGATCAGCAGCGGGATGAGGAAACCGACGGGGTGGTCACCGGAGATCCCGGCGATCAGGCGCGCCACACCGAGGACGAGCACCGCGAGGTACAGGAAGAACACGACCTGGCGGATCCGAGGCGCCCGGTCCGCGACCACGAGCCCCCGCGCCTCCAGGTCCTTGGCGAGCGCCTGCATCGGCCCGGACATCCGCAGGCGGTCGCGTATGCCGCGGGTCGTGGAGTTGTAGCCGGGCTTCGCGCCCTTGGCGACGGCCTTCTCGATCGGGTCCGCGGGCTCGGGGCCGGTCAGCTGCAGCTGCTTCGAGCTGCTGACCCGCAGCGTCCCGCGGTCGACCAGCGCCGCGATGGCCGTGTCGACCACACGGTCCGGGCCACCCGCCAGAAAGGCGAGTTCGTACACCGTCGGCTGCGGTCCGCGCACGGCGGCGCGTGGTGCCTTGCGGCCCAGCTTCACCGCGATCGTCCACAGGAGACCGACGAGCAGTGGGAACACCAGCAGGGCGCCATAGATCGCCAGGAAAGTAGGTCCGGGGATGCCCCAGGTGTCGTTCATCGCACGGGCCTTTCGCGAGCAGGTGCGCTTACCGTAGTCGGACGTTTTTCCGTCCGGTCGTGGTTCCGTGATTCGAACATCCGGTGTGGGCCTTCACGACGGCACTTGGACCGTCAATAGCTGCCGGTCCCGCCGGTGTCCGTCCCGATCCCGTCGCCCCAGGAGAAGGTGCGAGTGTCCTTGCCCCGTGGCCCGGCGTAGCGGCTCAGGATGCGGGCGACTTCACGATCGGGATACGCGGCGATGCCGCGGAGAGCCACCGTGCCCGCCGCACCCGCGACGAGGCTCTGATTCGTCTCCGCCTCGGCCAGCACTTCGCGGCCCGCGGTGGTCGTCCTGCCCTGGTAGTCGGTCCGGCCGAATCGGAGGGTGACGATCAGCAAAACCAGGGTGACGACGAGAAGCGCGGTCAGGATCGCGGCGCCGTCACCGACGAACCACCTGACCGCTCCGATCGCCAGAAGCACGGCGTAGGTGACGGCGGCGATCCTCCACCAGAGCCGCCGTCGCCCTTCCCGGACGACCAGACCGCGGCGGCCCAAGTCGGCCCACAACGCCCGCATCGCCGGCCCGCGGCTCATCCACTCCCGCAGCCAGTGGTCGGGTGTCGCGGAGAGCGCACCGGCGAGTTCCTCTCCCAGCGGGTCGACCGGGACCAGCGGGGTGCGGTAGAGCCTGCCCGAACCACCGAGCCGGGCCTGTTCGCGTTCGAGCATCGCGGCGACCACCGTGTCGGTGACCCGTGCGGTGCCGCCCGCCAAGGCCGCCACATGGTGCACGGTCGGCAGGTTTTCGCCATCGTGAAAGCCGCGCCGGAGCCACAACGCGTGCAGCCCCGCGATGGTGAAGGGGAGTGCGATGGCCAGCGTGTAGAGCCACCAGAAGTCCGGCCCCGGGATGCCCCAGGTTTCAGCCACCACAACCACCTCCGCTACCGGTCCTGACCAGCAAATCCGCCATCAGCGGGTCGGGATAGGCCGTCAAGCCGCCGAGTGCCACCGCCCCCGCCACGCCGGGTACCAGACCGGGGTGCCGCCGGGCCGTGCCGACGACGCGGAGTCCGGCCGTGGTCGGCAGGACGTTCCGGCTCGGCCACGGGAGCAGGGCCGTTCCGGCGATGGCCGCGACCACCGCGACGAGGAGACCCACCAGTACCCCGACCGGGCGCTCCAGCGGTATGGCGTTGGCGCGCCTCGCCAGCCCGAGGGCGAGCACGGGGAAACAGGCGATCATGGCCGCCAGCCATCCGGCGCGGCGGCGGCGTTCGTCCACCTGCAGGCCGCTCAGCTGAAGGTCGTCGCGCACTTCGTGGACGGCGGCGCTCCGGCTCAGCAGCTTCTTCAACCGGTACAAACCGCCGTCCCCCGCTTGCGGGACGAGGTCGACGGCGGCGCGCGTGAGCGGATCTCCCGGTTCGCCGCCGAGGACGGTCAGCCGTCCCCGGCTGTCCAGCCGGACCTGCTCACGGGCGATCATGGTGGTCACCCCGACATCGGCGACCCGCTCGGTGCCACCGGCCAGCGCGGCGAGGTGGTACGGGCCCTGCGGCGTCCACTTGTCGGCGGCACGGTGCCGGAGCGACTGTGCCCACAGTGCCGCGCAGAGGCACGGCAGGACGACCAAGCAGCCGTACAGCCAAGCGAATCCCGGTCCGGAGATTCCCCAGGGGTCATCCATGAAGACACCAAGCCGCCCCACCCAAAAGCCCTCCCCGACGCTGTTCCTGTTCCTCGGGAACGCGTCAGGGAGGGCGGTGGTTCGCTTCGGTTGGTTACGACTCGGGAACGAGCTTCAGCGAGATCGAGTTGATGCAGTACCGCTGATCCGTCGGCGTGGCGTATCCCTCGCCTTCGAAGACGTGCCCGAGGTGGCTGTGGCACGACTTGCACAGCACCTCGATGCGGCGCATCCCCATAGCGGTGTCCTCGCGGAGGAGGACGGCGTCGGAATCGGCCGGGTCGTAGAACGACGGCCAGCCGCAATGGCTCTCGAACTTCGTGTCGCTGCGGAACAGTTCGGCACCACAGGCGCGGCACTGGTAGACACCGGTGGTCTTCTCGTCGGTGTACTCACCGGTGAAGGGGCGCTCGGTGCCCGCCTGGCGGAGCACCGCGTACTCTTCGGGGCTGAGCTGTTCCCGCCATTCCTGCTCGGACTTGACCACGCGAGGCGTGGCTCCGACAACGGGTTTCATGCCTTTCACCGGTTCCACGTTACCCCGCGAGCCAGGCGATGGCCCGGCCGATGATGTCCCATGCGGTGACCATCACGCCGAGCACGATGAGGATCACGACGAGCGCCGAAATCCACCAGCGCAGACCACCGAGGCGGTTGCTGGAATCGGCGAAATCGGAGACACCGTCGAGGCAGGCCTCCACGGTGAAGTTCGGGCCGCAGCGTTCGATGCGGTCCAGATGCTCGGCGAAAGCGCGGGCTTCGGGATCGTACGGGTCGAGACCTACCAGGTCCTCGCGGAAACGAGGATTCTGGCCAGGTCCGAAAGGTCCGCTATCGGCCATGAAAGCAACAGTAAGCCACGAGCGGCGTTTGTCCTACCACCAGCGAGGCGGGTCACGGACCGAGTACGCGCGTGTCCGCGTCGATGAGGTATTGCCCGCCGGACTGGATCACGCGCAGCGCCGGGCGAGGACCGTTGTTGACCGTCACGTTCATGTCGATCGAACCGTCGGAGTTCGCGCCGCCGCTGTCCGCGTGCGCCTGCTTGGCGCCGGTGACCTTGTGAGCGGCCCAGTAGTCGGCGAAAGCCTGCTCCGAGCCGTACACGGCCTTCGCGGCGTCGGTCAGCATGTTCCAGCTCGCCGGCGTCCCGATCGTGTTGGTGTCGAAGAAGCCCAGGACGAACTGACCGACGCCGGAGAAGTTCGTGATCTTCTCGCTCTCGGTCTTCCCCAGCCCGGCCGGGGCCGCGCGTGACGAAGACTGGGGAGCCGGTTTGGAGACCGAGGTGCCGGGCTGAGGATTCGCGCCCGTGTTGTCCGGGCCCTGGTTGGTCCCGCCGTTGCTCGAATTGAGCACCAGGAACACGATCACGGCGATCACCACGACCGCGGCACCGGCGCCCGCGAACAGGGCGGCCTTCCGCTTGCCGTCGGCGGGTTTCGCCGGGGACGGCCGCATCGGGGCGGCCGCGGACGGCGATGGGGACACCGCGGCGACCGGGCGCGGCGGCGTGTTGGGCGGAGCCGCCGGTGACCGCATCGGGATGAACGCGGCGGTCGGCGTGTGCTGTTTGGCAGGCGGCGGTGGGGCCGGCGTCGTGGCGGACTGGGCCGGGGGATCGACCCGCTGCCACGGCGGGCGGTCCCCGCCGGGGAGGCCGCGTGCCGGGGTCTCGGGCGCGGCGGGCTGTCTACCGCCACCGGCTCCGAAAAGCCGCGGCGACGACGCCGTTCCCCCGGCGGATTCGCTCGCCGCCAGCGCGGCGAGCCGCTCCCTGGCCTCGGCCATGGTCGGCCGCTCGGTCGGTTCGGTGCGCAGGAGGCTCATCAGCAGCGCCGTCGCGGCGCCGGCCTGCTGCGGCGGGTTGATCTGGCCGTTCGCGGCCGCGTACAGCAGCGCGAGCTGGTTGGAGCTGTTCCCGTACGGCGTCTGACCTTCGATCGCCTGATAGAGCGTCGCGCCGAGCGCGAAGACGTCGGAGCTGGGCACCGGATCGGAACCGCGCGCCAATTCGGGCGCGAGGTAGGCCGGGGTGCCGCCGATGAGGCCGGTCTGGGTCAGCGTCATGTCGCCCGCCGCGCGGGAGATGCCGAAGTCGGTGATCTTCGCGGTGCCCGACTCGTCGATCAGGATGTTCCCCGGTTTGACGTCGCGGTGCACGATCCCGGCGCGATGCGCGGCGACCAGCGCCGACGCCACCTGCTCGCCGATCTTCGCGACGCGGCCCAGCGGCAGCGTGCCCTCCTCGGAGATGATCGCCGAGAGGCTCGGACCGTTCAGGTACTCCATCACCAGGCAGGGATCGCCGCCGTGCTCGGCGATGTCGAACACCACGATCGCGTTCGGATGCTGGAAGCGGGCCGCGTTCTTCGCCTCGCGCATGGCGCGCTGGCGCATGTTGTCGCGTTCGGCTTCGGAGACACCCGGCTGCGGGAGGATCTGCTTGACCGCCACCGAGCGCTCGAGGCGGACGTCGATGGCGCGCCAGACCACCCCCATGGCACCGCTACCAATTTGCTCGACCAGGCGGTAGTGCCCAGCGATCAGCTGACCGGTGTCGATGGCGACTGCTCCTGACACATTCTTTGACGAACACATCCCGGGTGATGGTGGCGCTACGCGGCCTGACAGGTCCCGCGCACCCGATCGAGTGTAGCGGGCGGCGGTTTCGGCTCCCCGTCAGCTCGCCGGTGCGGAGGCACGGGATTCTTCCCGCCCGTCCGGTTCGGGCACCGGGCGGGCTTTCCGCCGGAAGACCTTCGCCAGTCCGATGGCCCCCGCCGCGGCGAACACGGCGTAACAGATCAGCAGGGCGGGCGGCGTTTCCCCGGTGAGGGCGTCGCCGAGGACGACGACCGCGACCGTGCCGGGAAGGCTGCCGAGCGCGGTCCCGAGCAGATACGGGGCGAAACGGACCGATGACACTCCGCACAGGTAACTGAGCGGAGCGAACGGCACCATGGGGATCAGCCGTAAGGAGGTGATCGCCAGGACACCGCCGTCGGAAAGCCGGTCGTTGACCGCGCGGACCCTGGCCCGGTGCAGATGCCGGGTGACGAGGTCGCGCCCGAGCGCCCTCGCGAGGCCGAACGAGAGCCCGGAGGCGACCGTGGTCGCCAGGATCCCGACCACGATGCCCGTCGTGGTGCCGAGCAGCAGGCCGCCGGCCAGGTTGAACACGGTCCGCGGGATCGGGGCCACGGTGAGCACCGCGTAGACGAGGAAGAAGACCAGCGGAGTGGCCGGACCGGTCGCGGCCGCCCAGGCCCGCAGCCCGGCCGGGCTCGGGATCGGGAGCAGTACCGCGGCCGTCACGAAGAGGGCGAGCACGGTGAGCGCGAGAATCAATTTGGTACGGCCGGACACCGCGTCAACCGTACGGTATCCGCTGTGATCGACACCGAGGCGCTGCGCACGCAGCCCGAACTCAGCGGCGAGCGCGTCGTACTGTCGCAGCTCGACGATTCCCACTTCGAAGCCGCTTGGAAAGCGCTGCAGGACCCCGAGGTCATGCGGTTCACCGGGACGCACACGAAGTTCACCGAGGAACAGATCCATCGGTTCCTGGCTGCCCGGCCAGGGCTCGAAGGCCGGGCGGATTACGCGATCCTGCGCGGGGAGGACCGTGCCTACCTCGGCGAAGTGGTGCTTTCCGACATCGACGAACACAACCGTTCCGGGGCGTTCCGGATCGCGCTGACCGGCCCCGACGTCTTCGGCAAGGGCTATGGCACCGAGGCGACGAAGCTCTTGCTGGACTACGCGTTCGACGTCGTCGGCCTGCATCGGGTGTCGCTCGAGGTTTTCGAGTACAACCCGCGAGCCCAGCGCGTGTACGAGAAATGCGGGTTCGTCCGCGAGGGGATCCAGCGGGAAGCCCTGTGGTGGGACGGCGCATGGCATGACGTCGTCACGATGGCCGTTCTGGGGACGGATCCCCGGCCCTGATCGGCGATACGGTGGGCGCATGCCCAAGAACGGTGAGCCGATCCTGGTCGCGGTAGGCGAGCGCGAAGTCCGGGTGTCCAGCCCGGACAAGGTGTACTTCCCGGCCCGCGGGATCACGAAGCGCCAGGTCGTGGCGCACTACGTCGCGGTCGGCGAGCCGCTGTTGCGCGCGATCGGCGAGCGGCCCACGACGCTGAAGCGCTACGTCGACGGCGTCGAGGGCGAGTGGTTCTACGCCAAGCGCGTGCCGAAGGGCGCCCCTGAATGGGTGGAGACCGCGAAGATCACCTTCCCGTCGGGCCGGACCGCCGAGGAAGTCTGCCCGACCGAGCCGGCGGTGTTCGCCTGGGCGGCGAACCTGGGCACCTTCGACTTCCACCCGTGGCCGGTGCGGCGGCCCGACGTCGATCATCCCGACGAACTCCGCATCGACGTCGACCCGCCGGACGAGGCCGGGTTCTCCGACGCGGTCGAGGTCGCCGGTGTGGTGCGCGAGGTCCTGGACTCGGCAGGGCTGGTCGGCTACCCGAAGACCTCGGGTGGCCGCGGCGTGCACGTCCTGGTGCGGATCCGGCCGGACTGGGACTTCATCGACGTCCGCCACGCCGTGATCGCGCTGGGCCGCGAGGTCGAGCGCCGCATCCCGGACAAGGCGACCATCGCCTGGTGGAAGGAAGAACGCGGCGGCCGGGTCTTCATCGACTACAACCAGGCCGCGCGCGACCGCACGGTGGCTTCGGCCTGGTCGGTCCGGGGCACCCCGCGCGCGACGGTGTCGACGCCGCTGACCTGGGATCTGCTCACCGAGGTCGACCCGGACGACTTCGACGTCCTCACCGCGGGCGCCATCTACGCCGAGCGCGGCGACCTGCACGCGCCGATGGACGATCAGGCGTTCGGCATCGAGACGCTGCTGGAGTGGTACGCGCGGGACGAGCGCGACCACGGGCTCGGCGAGATGCCGTACCCGCCGGACTACCCGAAGATGCCGGGGGAGCCGAAGCGGGTCCAGCCGAGCAAGGCGCGCGACGACACGCCTTGACTCTGGGTTTGCACGTTTCGTGACGGCGCGTGCGGTGTCGGTGACAAATTCGTATTCGCCGCCCGTCTCTTCTTCGATTTCCTCGCGGAGTGATTGCGAACTCGTGTCGATCTCGAAACCTCTTCCCAGTGGGAGAGTGATCGATACGAGACTGTGTGACGCGTGGGACCCGGTCGTAACGGCAGGCTTCCTGCCAGCGACGGTCCCCTCCGAACACCTAGGCTGGGGGAGACGAAGGAGTATCCGTGGACGACCTGATCGCCTTTCTCGCCGCGCGTGTCGGACAACGCCAGGCGTTGATCATGCAGGCGGTCAAGAAAACCGAGATCAGCGAATCGCTCAATCGGGGTGAGACCAAGGTCGTCATCGAAAAGAAGATCCGCTCGATGAACGACATCGAACTCGACGTGGTCAATCAGATGATCAACGAGATCGAGGCGACCCGGCGGCTCCTGCAGGCGCACCGCACCACGGTCTCGGAGAAGGTGCCCGGCTTCCCCCTGTACGGCAACGAGTACTGGTGCGAGACGTGCAACGTGCCCGCCGACGAGGCCGGGACGAACTGGTGCCTGACCCTGCGACTGCTGGCCCTGCCGCACGCCGACCACCCGGACTACAGCGAGCGCTGGCGCCCCTGAGCTGTCCTGAGCCGGAGTTCGTGCTGGGCGCCTCGGTACAGGTGGTCGTGAGTGGCGATTCGGGTTAGAACCCGAATCGCCACGCACGAACAAAAGGGGCGAAGAGCAGCCGGTAACGAAAAGCCCGACCGGCGCCCACGAGC